>NZ_CADCSU010000173.1 GCF_902804475.1 Flavobacterium bizetiae | reverse complement strand
AACAAGAAAATTCGTGTTAAATAAAATAAATAAAAACATTTTTTTTTAAAGTATAAAACAAAAAAGGCCGGAAGAATAATCTTCCGACCATGACTACTCCTTTGAGCGCTTTTTTTGTTTATGAAGTATATAGAAGATTTTTTACTTTTAAAAAATCCCCATGTTTTCGGGTTTAATGGTAAATCCTATACGTACCATACTTTTGTGTTCCTGATAATCTATCAAACTTTCTGTATACCCTACGAACCATTGCAGCGTTAGGTAATAATTCTCGGTTTTATAAGGTCGCCAGTTTACTTGGGTTTGCAAAGATCCGTAATTAATAAGGCCGCTTCCTTTCCTGAACAGAATATCTGCGCTCCATCGTCCGGGTTGTATCTGGTACGTGGCACTTGCCTCGCCATAACCTACATATTTAGTTAGTCCGGGATTATCTTCTTTATCAACAAGCGGAATCCATCCTCTAAGTCCCACAATCCATCGCGGAGAAATTTGTGATTTTAACGAAAATGCCAGCATATTCCAGGTTCTGGAGTAAATAGAATCTCTACCGTTTGATTCGTGTTCTAATGAGATTGTTCCGTAAGTTAATCTGTTTCCTTTTAAATAAAACGGACGTACAATGGCTACACCGGGATTAAAATTAATTTCTGAGAATGGTTTCGAACTCGCGTAAATGTCCCAAAATGCTTTTTGAGTATACATTAAATAGGGAAAAAATCCTCCCCATAAAGGCTTCGATTTTAATCTTAACTTAAAACTTACCTGATATTTTACATCTGCAGTATTACGGGTAATATCTGTATTAATAGGTACTCCGGTTAAAAAGTAATTGTCTTTGTGAACAGAAAAGCTTGGCTCCTTTAAAAGCGAATCTGCTGCACGGAAATTTTTGGTTTCTTCTACAATTTGAGAAATTTGAGCGTTTGATTTAATTGAAAATAAAACAAAAAAAATCAGTAAGTATTTGAAATGCATTTATATGTATTAAATGGTAAGTTATTTGTAATTTTTAGAATAAATATACTTCAATTTAAGACATCGGATTAACTCAATAAAAATAAGGTTAACTCAATAACTCTAAGTGTTTCTTTTTAAAAAATTACAGATTTTAAAGAATCCGTTTATCATCCTTAAATAAAAAATTTATAGCCTCTAATTAACAATCGTTTGTAGCTGATTTTTTGTGCATTTATCAGTGTTTAATACCTCAATTTTACTGCGCTTAAAAAATCTTAATGCGTCAAAAGCTGGATCTTTCCTAATTAATTTAGTACCTTGTAGTACCTAAATTTCTTTTACAACAGTAAAAGTGCCCGTTTTTATTCCAAAAAAAATTAATCCATAAGACCTGTTTTATGAAAAAAATCCCTCTAATATTATTTTTTACATGCTTGTTTATTTCATGCGAAAATAAAAAAGAACTAGAACTGCAAGAGAGAGAACAAGCTTTGAATTTAAGAGAAGAAAAATTAGCCGAAAAAGAAGCCGATTATCAATCTTTGCTCACGTTTCGTGATAGTATTTATGCATTAAAAGATACTGTAAAAGAGATTGCTACCTCTGTAAAAGAATGGCCTGAAAATATTCAGGGAATCTGGAACAGTAAAATGTTGTGTCGGGAATCTAACTGCAGCAAGTATGTAATAGGAGATCAGCGCAACGAAACCTGGCAATTTCTATCAGATTCTACCGGAATTTATACCAATGTTTTAAATAACAAAAAACTTACGCGTGTGTTTCAGGCCAAGTATATCGAAGATAAAATATTGCTTGAATTTAAAACGGACAGTGTTACTAAAAATAGTGTAAAAATGAATGTAGTTCTTGACGACATCAAAAACAACGTCATTAAAGGAACGCAAACGATCACGGGACAAGATAATTGTACTGCAAGATTTTCTGTAGAATTGACTCTTCCTCAAAAAAAATAATATATGTTTTTAAGTATACAACACGTTACCCTGCCTATAGAAGATCCTTTATTAAAGTTTCTCATTGAGCTTATTATAATATTGTGCATTCCGCTTTTGTTGAATAAAATAAAAGTACCTCATCTTTTGGGTCTTATTATAGCAGGAGCTGTAATAGGTCCTAACGGTTTTAATGTACTGGCAAGAGACAGCAGCGTTGTGGTAATAGGTACAACGGGACTTCTGTACATCATGTTTCTTGCCGGGCTTGAAATTGATATGGGCGATTTTAAAAAGAATAAATGGAAGAGTATTACTTTTTCAATTTACACTTTTATAGTACCCTTTGTATTGGGGCTTATTGGCGGTTATTATGTATTGCATTTTTCGGTTTTAACCAGCGTATTATTTGCCAGTTTATTTTCGTCACATACTCTTATTGTATATCCTATGATAAGCAAACTTGGCATCGCTAAAAAACTGGCCGTAAACATAACCGTGGGCGGAACTATGATTACAGATGTACTTTCGTTAGTGGTACTGGCCGTGGTTGTGGGGATGTCTCAGGGCGAAGTAGGAACTTCGTTTTGGGTACAATTATCCGTTTCTATGCTGTTATTTGCTCTAATCGTTTTATTGGTATTTCCTATTATAGCACGTTGGTTTTTTAAGAATGTCGAAGATAAAATTTCACAATATATATTTGTGATTGTCATGATATATCTGGCCGCTTTACTGGCAGAATTAGCCGGAATTGAAGCCATTATTGGCGCTTTCTTCGCCGGTCTTGCCTTAAACCGACTTATACCGCATACTTCGTCGCTTATGAATCGTGTAGAATTTGTTGGAAACGCGATTTTTATTCCCTTTTTTCTTATTAGTGTAGGTATGCTTATCGATTTTAATGCTTTTATTCAGAGTTGGGAAACTTTGGGAGTGGCTTCGGTGATGCTGATTGCTTCTATTGGAGGAAAATACGCAGCAGCTATTTTAACGAAAAAAACATTTAGCCTTACCAAAGATGAAGGTATACTTATTTTTGGAATGAGCTCTGCTTCTGCAGCTGCAACATTAGCAGCTGTAATGGTAGGATACAATATTATTTTATTCGAAAATGAAGCTGGAGAACCTGTACGTCTTTTAAACGAACATGTACTGAACGGAAGTATCTTACTTATTCTGGTTTCATGTACGATTTCATCATTTGTTTCTATGGCAAGTGCACAGCGAATTGCTGATGCCGATAAAGAAGAAACGGTTGCAGGAACAAGTCATGAAAATGAAAAAATTCTCTTGGCACTGAACCACGAAAATATCGTTGAAAAAATAGTAAATCTTGGTTTGCTCATCAAAACACAAACCAACAAAGACAGCTTGTTTGCCGTAAATATTATCAATGAAGCTAAAAGTGAATCTTCGTCTAAAAACGCAGAAAAACTACTTGGTGAAGCAGTAAATATGGCGGCTGGAGCCGATGTAAAACTAAATCCTATAACCCGATATGATAATGATGTAGTATTAGGAATCAGTAATGTCGTTAAAGAACAAAATATCACTGATCTTATCATTGGATTAGAAGAAGAAAAAGGTTTTTCATCTTCTTTTACTTTTAATTTGTATAATGGATATTTACGCAATAAGGAAATAAATGTCATTATCTATCACGCCGTTCAACCTGTTGCTACCATAAAAAAATACGCTGTTCTTATCCCGGCAAATGCGGAACGTGAACCCGGATTTTTTCATTCGCTATTAAGAGTGTGGAATATTGGTAAAAATTCAGGAGCAAAAATGAGTTTTTACGCTAATGATAAAACGACTGAGATTTTAAAGAGTATCATTAAAAAGGCCAATATCGAAGCCATTTTTAATACCGTAACGACATGGCAGGAAGCTCAGGAGGCTGCCTGCAATTTAGAACAGGACGAAGGTTTGATCATACTCATGGCAGACAGAGGCATGCCATCTTATCTATCGCAAATGCAAAATGTACCGGAAATTTTAAATAAAAATCTTAAGAACAATAATTACATCCTGATTTATCCTTTCTCTAAAATTGACAAAACCGTTACCGAAAAAAGAGCGGTAAGCAATTTGGATGATTTTGCTGATATTGGAAAAATCATTGGACGAATTTTTAAATAAATAAAAATAAATCAGTCGGGTGTAACGACTAAAATAAATTAAACACATAGAAACATAGATTTTATGTTTTTGAAAAGATTATTGAAAGAAACTTGTTTCTCACACATAGTCCCGAAGCCTCGGGATGAATTAATGCAAGTGAAACGCCTCTTTTAAGTTTAGTAATTCTATGTCTCTATGTGTTAAAAACAATTACATACAACGAGTAAATAAATATTCAAATACAAACAATCAATTAAATTTAAAATGCAGGAAATTAACGCAACAGGAAACGGAATTCAACTTTACAGAAATTCAAAGAAAACAAAAAAACTATTATTTACTTCTTTAGGAGTCTGCATTATTCTGCTTCTTGTTATTCTATATAGTGCCGGAATATTTGATGGCGAACTCAAAATAAAACCATTAGTGGTTTCGGCCGCAGTATTTTTAATCATGTTTATTCTTTTATTAAAAAGTGTAATCGGCTTAAAAGACAAAAGCCCATTAATCGAACTCAACAAACAAAACTTTTACGGTAAGACTACACCTATGTCGAAATCTTTTGGTGTTGTAAACTGGGAAGATGTGGCCGACATTCAATCTGAAAAAACGGGCGGAGATACTTTAGTAGTGGTTACCATCAACAATCCCGAAAAATACGAAGGCAGACTTTCGAAAATGCTTTGGAATATGGCTCACAATAAAGATACGAATCAGTTAATGCTAATGTATTCAGCTTCTGAAATTGATGTTGATTCTAATGCGCTTTTTAATTTGTTTACTAAATCCTGGAAAGAAAGTACTTCTGTAAGCATTTAAAATAGTCTCATAACGAATAA
>NZ_CADCSU010000172.1:7480-15845 GCF_902804475.1 Flavobacterium bizetiae | reverse complement strand
CTTATTTTCTGCGTAAACTGTCCAATTTGGAACACTTTTTCAATAAACTCGATCTTTTGATCCAAGGAATTATTTTCATTTTTTAAGTGGACTGCAAAATGGTTTGTTAATTTTTGAATAATTCTGGAACTGATTAAATCCATTTGAACTTCATCAAAATTGATTATTTTCTTTTTTTGAAAAGCAAATTCAGCCGATACAATATCATTTAGTTTCGCTTTCAATGCATGGATGGTTGGCGCACATTTTCGGCCGTTTACCCAGGTATTCAGTTCTAATTTCAGATCATCAATAATAGCTTCTGCAGCTGGAATATGCTGTTTTCTTCTTTCCAGCGTGTCATCAGTAATTTGAGATAAATCATCCAGATGTATTAAAGTTACACCGGGTATTTCTTCTACATTAGTATCTACATTGCGTGGAATGGACAAGTCCAGAATTAATAAGGTTTTCTGTAAATTAAGCGATGTTTTGTCAATAGTGGGGTTTTGTGCTCCTGTAGCTACAACCAGCACATCTGCCTGCTGTAGTTCTTCTTTCAAATCGTCGTAATCTTTTACAATAATATTGAGTTTTCCTGCCAATAATTCGGCTTTGTTTTTTGTTCTGTTTATAAGAGTAATATGGCTGTTTTTAGTATGTTTTACTAAGTTTTCACAAGTATTTCTTCCTATTTTTCCTGTTCCGAATAACAAAATATTTTTATTTTCAATATCTGCCACATTTCGTATAATATACTGCACTGATGCAAAAGAAACGGATGTTGCACCAGAAGAAATTTTAGTCTCTGTTTTAACTTTTTTGCTCGCTTGAATAACAGTATTTACCAAACGGTCCAGAAAAGTGTTTACCAAACCTTCTTGTTTACTATGATTAAAAGCGATTTTAATTTGGCTGATAATTTCGAAATCGCCCAGAATCTGACTGTCTAAACCTGTCCCTACCCTAAACATATGATTGACAGCTTCTTCATTCTTATATATATAAGCAGCCTGCTGAAATTCTTCAACAGAACCATTGCTGTTTTCGCAAAGCAATTTGATGAGTTCATAAGGATGATGGGCAAAACCATAAACTTCAGTTCTATTACAAGTACAAGTCACAATCAATGATTCTATGCCTTCTGCTTTGGCCTGCATCAATAAATCAGATTGTGCTTGAGTATCTAAACTAAATTTTCCTCTAATTTCTGCATCTGCCTTCTTATAGCTTAGCCCTAATGCGTAAAAAGTGGTGGAACTGGACATATTAAAATTTTCCATATTTATGTTTTCCTTAAAAAGTTCAAAAAATTATTACTGACTAATTTATATATAACAACGCTAGAAGGACTTAATATATCGCTGTAGAATAAATTGATTCAAATTGGCAATTTTATATAATTTCCTGCCATTATACATGACATGAGAGTTTCAAAATATTTATATACTGATTCTATAATATTGTAAAGAATCCGGCACTGTAATAGTATTGAAATATAAAACGCTGCCTTTTTCAGGCAGCGTTTTGAGAAGAAAATTACTTTTGAACTATAGGAGTTCTCAGTGATTCTAAAACAGCAACTATATCTGTATAAAGCTCTGTATTTGAAGCAACACCATTTGCATTGGCTGCAGCTCCAACATATCCTTCAAATTTTGTATAATCCGCACTGCTGGATTTTGTTCCCATACGAGGATTTTTTGCAGGATCATGCGCCGCTGACATACTCAAACCAGAATATGTATTTACAGCATTTGTTCCTCCCGTATTAAACGAAAAGAAATCAGTCAGATTATCTGATAATTTAGCAATATTGGTAGACTGGGTAGTTCCCGTTTCTGCCAATAAAGGAGCAAAATGTGCCTGCAGATTCCCTGAAGCATTCGATTGGATATCAGCAACAATCAATCCGATAGTTGAATTTACCACTTTGCGGAAACTCAAACGTCCCTGCTCAATCATCTGGCCGGAATTATCAGGATCAGAAACCATTTTAGTCCCGCCTAAGCGTTCATAAATTGATGCCTTTACAGGAGGTGCAGGGGTTTCGTCGTCATTACTGCTGCAGGAAATCATAGCTGCAGATGCAGCAAGCAATACACTAAGTGTAAGTTTTGAATAAATTTTCATAAATTTAAGGTATTAAAGGGTTAATTAAAAAAACGATTTATTTTTTGAGATAATTTATAACTCAAGCTATTTTGATTCATTGGGCAGACTTCTTTGTTTGCTAAATTTGCAGGTAGAATATAACGCTTAGCATCATAGTGTCTTTTAGACATCAACTCATTGAAAACTTTCTGTGAGTTTGTAATTTTATTATTGTGGAAATACACCACAACATTTCTTTTAACGATAATAGAGTCAGATGTCAGGCCTTTTATACTTCTTAAATCGGCACATATTTGTCTGGCCTGCAGAGAATCGATATCTGATTGAAAATCGATTCTGCTTACCTGCAGATTTGGCGTATCATAAACGGGTGGTTTTACTGTTATAATGTGAAAAAGCAAAATGGCAATAAATAGCCCAAATATTCCGCTTAGTATAAAAAGTCCCTTTTTGATTATTTTATTAATTTTCATAATTTTTATGTTTTTAAAATTATCTACGTCTACTTAATCGCTGCGGTTTTAGAAATACTTGCAAATTGATCAATTTAGAATCGTTTTAAACACAGAAATTACCTAATAATTTAATTATAAAGGAGATACTAGAAAACTCTGGCAAGATTAAATCCAAAAAATATATCTCCTTTTCTCCAATCGCCTGTTGTTCTTCCCAGATATCCAGCTTCATCAATTGCCTGTGAACTGGTAAAATGCATCTGGAAAACATGCCCGCCGGTTTCTAAATCAAAACCGATAGACAGCGGGTTTTTATAAAGAGAATTCGCTGCCCTATTTAAATGCGCTGCATAATCCATATTTAAAGACCAGCGTTTGGCGATTTTATATCTTCCTCCAAAACCTATAGCATATTGAGTATTGCTTTGGTCAACGTCGTCAACAAAATTCTGGTGAAAGAATGACGGCACAATTTCTAAAGACAGCTTTTCAGAAAATTTTCTGGAAATCAGCAGCTGTGCTACATAAGTAAGCCTGTCTTTAAATTCAAGTTTAGGGTACAAGCTTTCTTTTAACGTGTTATTAATAGACAAACTATTGAACCCGGCTATAGTGACGGGAAAACCATCTTTTATTTGAGGTAATAGCATATACTTTGTTGCAAAGTCATATGCAAATTCACTTCTGGCCGCACTTACATTAAGTCCATTTGTCAAACCGTAAATAAATTTAATTTGTGTATTGGCATTATCCAGTCCGTAGAAACCTTCAAAACCATCTTTAATGGATCCGAATCGGTGTGCAACAACAAAATACAAATCACCTTTTGCGGCCAATTTTGTAGACTCAAGATTAACAATTTTCAGGGCTTTGAATGCAGATGTCACTTTTTCTTTTGTAGAAGGAGTTTCTACTCCAGAGAGCAAATCGGTTTGGGAGAAGCTTAACAGCGGAAATAAAAAAAATAATAGAATAAAGTTTTTCATGAGGTTAGTTTTAAATTGTTATTTGTATTAGTGTACAACTGAAGATTGGTCTATTTTAAATTCCTGGAGCAATTCGTCATATCCTAAAAAACGTCCTTTAATCTTGAGAGTTTTCCCGGATGTAATATTTTGAGGCAAACGGTTTTTGAATGTCACAAATATTTTTTCGCTCATAACAATTCCATTACCAGCTTTATCAATACTTGTTACTGGTGCAGATAATTCAATTGTTTTGTCCTGATATTTGATGTAAGCCAGACTATCGTTTGAAGCAAACTCTCTTTCTAGTTCGTTAACGGTTACAACATAATCGGCAGTTTCTGATTCTATATCCCTATGCCCTTTGTAGATGTAGAAGAAAGACAAAATTCCGATTATTATAAAAAGGGAAATTGTAGTTAGTATTTTTTTTCTCATAACTGTTTTTTAGTATTTGGATTATCTACGTTAAAAAATACCTATTGGATTTAAACCATTAAATATGCCTTTTGTTAAATCTGTATTATGCTTTTCAACGTATATGATTTTGAAATGCCTGATGATTCTTAAAATCATGCCTTTATTTATAACTAAAAACCAATCTTATGAATCTAAAAACACTTTTCGTTATCTCATCATTAGCTTCAATCTTTGTAAGCTGCGCCAACGATGATCCAAGCACCTTAATGGACCCCACACCCATTAATGGTCTGGCAACGTACAGCCAAAATGTAAAATCTATTATTGATAATAACTGTGTTGTATGCCATGCAGCAGTTCCTAAAAATGGAGCGCCTATGTCCTTAGTTACTTATGATCAGGTGAAAAATGCAGTTTTAAATCGAGGATTGCTTACACGAATTTCTTTAGAAAATGGAGATAGTTCCTTAATGCCGCAGGGCGGACCAAGATTACCTCAAACCACTATAGATATTATAAATAAATGGAATCAGGATGGATTATTAGAAAAATAATCTAGAACAAGATCATGAGGAAAATCATAATAATGCCAATGCTATTGGCTTCTTTTATTGTTTTTTCGCAAGAAAAAATAGTAACTAAATCTGCAGCAATAACGCTCGAAGCTTCAGTACCTTCTTTTCAGCCGGTTGCAGGAACTAACAGCAATGTAACTTTTGTTTTAAATCCCGCAACAGGAGAAGTGGCAAGCCTTGCTTTAATGAAAGGATTCCAATTTGAAATGGCTTTGATGGAAGAACATTTTAATGAAAATTACATGGAAACCGATAAGTATCCAAAAGCCGTTTTTAGAGGCCAAATTGAGGGGTTCGACATTAAAAGTCTAACAGAAGATTATAAAGATTATATCATAAAAGGGAAGTTAGAACTTCACGGTAAATCTAAAGATATAAAAGCCGCTGCAAAAATTACTAAGACGGGGCCGCGAATCACCATCATTTCTGATTTCGCCGTAAATGCCAGTGATTTTAGCATCCCTATCCCATCGCTTATTAAGTATAAACTGGACGATAGGGTCAAAGTTCAAATTATTGCGGTTTTAAAATAAGTGCTAAACCAGATAAATCTTATCCACTAAAAACAATGTAAAGCCAAAAAACTATGAAAAAAAACATACTCATTGCAATGCTATATGTCTGCGCTATTGGCCTCTCACAAGAAAAAATGATCAGTAAATCAGGAAAAATTACTTTTGAAGCATCCGTTGCTTCTTTCGAAGAAGTCAAGGCCACAAATACTAATGTTACTTTTGTCCTGAATCCTGCAACGGGCGAAATTGCAAGTTTAGCCTTAATGAAAGGATTTCGATTTAAAGTCGCTTTGATGGAAGAACATTTCAATGAAAATTATATTGAAAGTGACCGCTATCCAAAAGCAGTCTTTAAAGGAAAAATAGAAGGGTTTGATCTTCAGAGCCTAACGGTAAACCCTAAAGATTTTATCATTAAGGGTAAATTGGAACTTCACGGAAAATCTAAGGATGTAAGCACCACAGCAAGGATAAGCAAATCAATATCAGGAGTTAGTATTTTATCTGATTTTAGTGTAAATGCCAGTGATTTTAATATTGCAATACCAAGCCTTGTTAAAAGCAAAGTTTCTAATAAGATAAACATTCAAGTTGCAGCAGTATTAGGAGCAAACAGACAATAATTACCAAAAAAACTTAAAAAGTCAATTATTCATTATATCAAAAAAAATGGAGGAAGAAACAAAAATTGAAGACGACTTTACCCTTATACACTTTCAGAATGACAGTTCAGAGCCTTTTTTTGCCAACCGTGAGCTGGGAAGTGATATGATTCAGTTTCATTTCGGACTGAAAGGCAATAGCAAATTTTTGTTCAGTCAGGGTAGTTATACTTTAGAATTGAAAGAGGAAAAATCCCTGCTTTTGTACAATCCTAAAAAGCAGACATCACTTCATTTAGAACTTGCTCCAAATTCATGGGTGATTTCTATTATCGTCTCGATTAAGAAATTTCACGCGCTGTTTTCTACTCAAGCAGATTATATTACTTTATTAAGTGCTGATAATAACAACCAAAAGTATTCTACTGAAGCAAATATCAGTCCCCAGATGGCAATTGTTTTAAGCCAGCTGTTTCATTATAACTTTCATCCTTCTGTAAAAAACCTTTATTACAAAGGAAAAGGATATGAACTGCTGAGTTTGTATTTTAACAGGTCTGAGAATCCAAGTGCGCAACATTGTCCGTTTTTAATTGATCAGGACAATGTTTTGAAAATCAGAAAAGCCAAAAAAATTATTATTGCAAATATGAATGAACCGCCTAGTTTACAGGAATTGGCAGATGAAATTGGCCTTAATATGAAAAAACTAAAAATAGGTTTCAAACAAATATACGGTGATACTGTCTATGGTTTTCTGTTTGATTACAAAATGGATTGCGCCAGAAAACTGCTTGACAGCGGCTGCTACAATGTAAATGAAGTGGGCTTAAAAATAGGTTACAGCACCGGAAGCCACTTCATTGCCGGATTCAAGAAAAAATTTGCCACAACTCCAAAAAAATATCTGATGTCGATTAATACCAATTTTAAAACAGTATCGATTTTGTAAATTGCAGTATAAATAAAAAATAATATTACTCATATTTCTAAATGGCAGCAAATGCTACTTTTAGAAAAAATTCAAACAACAAATACTTAAAGCTTAAAGCTTAAGTTAAAAGCAAAAAAATAATGAAAGGCGTATTAATAGTAAATTTGGGATCTCCCGAAAGTCCAACACCAAAAGATGTAAAGCCGTATTTAGATGAATTTTTAATGGATAAATACGTGATCGATGTTCCGTATTTATTGAGAGCTTTATTAGTCCGAGGCATCATCTTAAGAAAAAGACCCAAAGAATCGGCACATGCTTATGCAAAAATCTGGTGGGACGAAGGTTCGCCCCTTGTAGTGCTTTCAGAAAGAATGCAGAAGAAAGTACAAACATTGGTAAATGTACCGGTTACACTGGCAATGCGCTATGGAAGCATGACCATCGAGAAAGGACTCCAGGAGTTACACGATAAAGGCGTTAGCGAAGTAATGCTTTTCCCACTGTATCCGCAATATGCAATGGCTTCTACTCTAACCATTTTAGTAAAGGCAGAAGAAATTAGAAAGAAGAAATTTCCACAGATGACTTTTACCAATGTTACTGCTTTTTACAACAAACCGGATTATATCAAAAATCTGGCAGATTCAATTCAGAAACATTTAGCTGCATTTCCATACGATCATTTATTGTTTTCGTATCACGGAATTCCAGAACGTCATATACGAAAAACCGACGTAACCAAATCGCATTGTAAAATTGACGGTTCTTGCTGTAACACACCTTCACCAGCGCATGATTTCTGTTATCGTCATCAATGTTATGAAACGACAAAACAAGTAGTAAAATTATTAGGTCTCACAGAAGATAAATACAGCTTAACTTTCCAGTCCCGATTGGCTGGAGATAAATGGCTGGAGCCTTATACCGATATTGAAATTGATAAAATGCCGGCAAAAGGAATTAAAAATCTGGCTGTGGTAACACCGGCTTTCGTTTCGGATTGTTTAGAAACGCTCGAAGAAATCGCCATGCGTGCCAGAGAAGATTTTGAGAAAAATGGAGGAGAAAATTTCTTGGCCGTTCCTTGTTTGAATGACGACGACCAGTGGTGCCAGACTGTTGGTAACTGGATTAATGACTGGGCTGAATAATACTAAAATAGCAATATCGAGATATTGGACCTCCCATCATTCATATATCCGTTGGCCTCTTTATATAAATGAACTTCGATAATTCTTCTGTCGAAGCATTTAGTGATTCGGCAGATTGAATAATCAAAAGAAAATTTCTCTCAACTCATTATTTCAAAGATTTACATCTTCACACAACAATTTTGAAATACCCAGGATATTGGCAACGGACTTTCTCAACTTGTGAGAAATTGCAAGCATCATCTGCTCTAAAGCACTGTTAAATTCTTCCATGTTCAACTCCTTTTCTTTTTCTCTGATGTTCAAATTTACATTGGCAATTTTTAAATCTTTAGTACATCTTTGCAATTCTTCGTGATTAAAAATAAGTTCTTGCTTTGCTTTTTTTAACTTATCTAATATAATATCCTTATCCATAATTTACCATTAATAAAGTTAGTTAAAAGTATAACATTTAAAACGACTTTTCTTACCTAAGTACGTCTAACACCAATTAGATTCTAAATTCCTCGCTTTTTATTTCGATGTTTTGTTATTAATTGATTTTGAGAGTTAAAAAAAAAAATTAAAAAAGTAAATATTTACTCTGGAAAATAATTTTGTTTAATATTCTAATTCTGTACTAATTATCTTGGTAACTTTTTAAAGTTT
>NZ_CADCSU010000172.1:0-7470 GCF_902804475.1 Flavobacterium bizetiae | reverse complement strand
GTTTTAAAATAGAATTATTTTGCATAATTTTAAGTAAAACTATTTTATGTATAACAAGTTTACTATTTCTGAAATCATTCTTAATATACTGGCACAAAGCCCTGAAAAAACTTGCCCTTTTGAAGATTTAACCAGTATGGTTATTCCCTGTTTGAATGAATCCCTACAAGAGAGTTTACTTATCCAAAGGTCAAATCAGGCAAAAGTCTTAGATGCATTAATAATGCTAGATAGTGAAGGTCTTATTATTTTAGATTCGGCTACAGATACAAGCATTATAACTATTAAGGGACTAATAAATATAAGAAGCAAAAGCTTTCTAAATTGATAAACAGTCTTTTTTGACTTTCTAAATATATTACCCCTTAATACCTTTGTTAAAGAACTAGTACCAGTATAAATATCATTTATCTGCTTATTCTGCATTTATCACTGCAATATTTCACTTCGTCCCAGATTTTTTCCCATTTTTTTCTCCACGCAAATGGTCTCTGGCACACAATGCAGATTTTAGTGGGCAGGTTTTGTTTTTTAACTCCTCGCATTTTCTTTTTTATTTCTAAAACCCCAAACAATATCACTGGCCTGTTTCCGAGTTTGTTCTATGTCAACTATAGGCTCTGGATAATCTCTTCCTAATTCGCATTTGTAAAATTGCTGCTCAATAAGATTTAATTTCCATGGTTCATGAATTAATTGTGGTGGAATTTCAGCCAGCTCAGGCAGCCATTTCTTTATAAATATGCCCTCTGAATCGTGCTGCTGTGAATTTTTTACGGGATTATAAATTCTAATGGTATTGCCTGTTGTTGTAACGGCCCGCATCTGAATCTGCGGAAAATGAATTCCGGGTTCATAATCTAAAAACTGTCTTGCCAAGAAATGAAGGTCCCGCCAGTCCTGCCACAAATTGAATGTGAAAAAGGAAACCAGCATGGCCCGTATTCTAAAGTTGACATAACCTGTCTGGACTAAAAATCGCATACAGGCATCAACAATAGGAACGCCGGTTTTACCTTCCTGCCAGGCTTTTATATAGATTTCGTTTTTTGGCTTGACCAAGGAATCGTAATCTTTGTTTATATTTTCAAATTCAATTTGACAGTCATTTTCAAATTTTTGCATAAAATGGCAATGCCAGTGTAGTCTGGAAACAAAATTTAGCATAGCTCTTTTGTTGTATGATGTTTCATAAAACTGATTGGTATATTGATACACCATTCGCATGCTTATGTTTCCGTAGGTTAAATAGGGAGATAAACGACTACAGCCTTTTCTGCTTAAACAGGGTTTGGAAATATGTTTGCTGTAATTTACATGTCTCTCTTTTGCAAAACTCTCTAAGTACCGCCAGGCCCAATATTCGCCCCCGTGTTGAAAGTTTTCATTTCTCTCTGTTATTTCATCAGAAAGCGTTTCTCCTTTTAAATTTTGATAAAAATCAGGATCTAAATTTTCAAATTTAAAAGTATTCAGCTCAATCATTTTAGGAATTGCGCGCATTGTTTCTTCCCAGCGCTTATCCCAATCTTGTTTTGATCGCAGCTTTCTGATAACACCATGGAGCTGGAATTGTTTCCAAAGAATTTTATGATCATCAAAAAAAGACTTCATGGCAATATCCCTGTCAAAAGTGACTTTGTTGCCAATTTCCTCATGCGAAAACACTGTTTGAACATCATAAAGACTGCATAAGTGCTCAAAAACAGTCTGGACTTCGTTATGAAAATAATAAATCTGCGCAGCAAATGATTTTAATTTAGACTGCATTTCCTGTAAGGATTCATAAACAAACCGCCAATGACGGACATCAGCGTCATCGCAAGCCATTATTGAGGGTTCAAAAAAATAAACCAAAAGAAGGGGGATATTTTCCTGCTGCGCCACAAAAAGAGGTTCGTGATCTGTAAAACGGAGATCATGTTTGAACCACATAATATTTATCTTTTTTTTATTCAACTTTTAAGCAGTGATGTAATTTCCTTATCGGGCTTTGCATAGCTTAATCGGTATAACTGCATGGTTTTATGATAGCTGTCCAGACCGGAACAAGTAACGGTATTGGCTTTTTCTAAATCGAGGAAACCATCCTCAGACAAGCAGTCTTCGGGTATGAAAATCTGGACTATTTCCCCGATAATCATAGTAGTATTATTGATTGAAATGGCTGTTTTTTCTTTAAATTTAATGCCTAACTGTACGTTGCTTTCGAGCACAAAAGGAGCTGGAAAGTTATTTTTATATTCCGCACTGAGTCCTGCAGCATCAAATTCTGAAATTTCTTTATTGTATCTCGCTGATGTCTGATGTGCCTGCTTATAGATCTGTTCATTGATATGATTAATGGTATAGAATCCTGTATCTAAAATATTTCTCATGGTATCACGCTCGGGCGGGCTGGGGCGAAAAATCATACCTATTAATGGAGGATTTGCTCCAATATGAAAAAAAGAACTAAAAATGGATAAATTAGTATTTCCCTGTACATCAGAAGTTCCTACCAATGCCACACTTTTAAAACCGCCTAAACTATTGATTAAATGCACGGCAGTTTGCTTTTCCATTTTTTCCAGATCACTGGTTTTAAAATTTATTTTGTTTTTCATTAGTAGAAATTTATTAAAAAATGCAACTTTTCAATTGATGAGTATCCATTTTTTATCACTGTTAAGTCTAAAAGTAGCAATATGTTCCTTATTCCATTCTTTGGGTCCTATAAGTGAGAGAAAATCAAAACCGTCTGCATCTTTATATAAGTGATATATTTCACCTACAATAGGTTCAAAAGAAAATCTGGCATTGTATACCAATTCATTCCATTGGAATTCTTCGATTAAATCCTGGTATTGCATTTTTAGTTCATTGAATTTACTTTCAAACTCTTTCTTTACCTTATTTAGGCCCATGCCTTTCCATCCCGCTAAATCATCTGCTTTTATTACCGGTGCGCCAACACTTGTAGCATATGGCAATAGGCTTGCATTATAACCATGCTCAGAAGAAAATACTACATTATCGGGTTTATCTTTTTTTATCATCTTCGAATATTTTTATTAACGCTTAGATATTTTATTATTTGAAATTGCTCTTTGCCTGTTACATTTAAATCTGTCTATTGTTTCGGCTCTCTTTGCAGCGTGTTTTGTTTTACAATTTTCAACGCGAATGCGCCATAATTTATAACTGCTGAATTTTAGCTCTTTTTTCATTAAAGCTTTCACATCGGCTTCTGAAAGATGAAATTGAAATTTTATTGCATCAAAAGGTGTTCGGTCTTCCCATGCCATTTCTATAATTCTATCGATCTGAATTTCATTCAATACACCATTATCGATTTTTACAATGATTGACTTTATCATACATTTTGTTTAACAGTTATTAAATACCATTAAACAAAAATAGTACTTTTACAGTTATGAGAGAATTGATAATACATTAAATCTTAAACCAATAGATATAATCTAAAAGATGGGAAGAAATTCTATTTTATAAATTGATAAAAAATCCAGGCCACAATTCTTTATTTCAAGAATTCCAGCTTTTAAGTACTTAAAAGAGCTAAAAGTATAACATTTGATTTTTAAAGTTTATAATCAATTGATTAAAATTACTTAATTGAAAACTTGGAGTGCCAAAGATAAAAAAGAAGAAATTTAGGCTATACATTACATGTTTGCTTTGATTTTGAATACAACAGCGAAATTATTTTGACAAAAGTAAATTGCACAAAAAATATTACTTCAAAATACTCATCCATAATACCTTTTACTTAGTCCGATTTTATTTTACTTTATTTTTTGACTTCTTTTAAAACCAAAAAGAATATTAAAGCGTAAATGACTTTATAACTTAAAAAAAGTAATTATGAAAACTAGAAAATTTTTAGCAGTAGCAATCCTGGCATTAGGATTTGGATTTACATCATTTGCACAAAAAACTGTAATGGTTGGTGGAGCGGCTATGTATCCTAATAAAAATATTATAGAAAATGCGGTAAACTCAAAGGATCATACCACCTTGGTAGCAGCAGTAAAAGCAGCAGGATTAGTTGAAACTTTACAAGGTAAAGGGCCATTTACTGTTTTTGCACCAACAAATGAAGCATTTAGTAAATTGCCGGCTGGAACTGTTGATACATTATTGAAAACTGAGAATATTAAATCATTACAAACCATATTGACATATCATGTAGTGGCCGGTAAAATGAATAGTTCTGATATTGCAAAAGCAATAAAAGCTGGTAAAGGAAAAGCTGCTTTAAAAACAGTGAGCGGAGGAACTCTAACTGCCTGGATGGATGGAAAAGATTTGTACATTAGCGACGAAAGCGGCAATAAGGCTAAAGTTACAATTTCAGATGTAAATCAATCTAATGGTGTTATACATGTAGTGGATACAGTACTGCTTCCAAAAATGTAATTTGCTGAAAATAAATTACATTTATATAAAAAGCCCTGAAATTGAATTCAGGGCTTTTTATATAACTACTATGAGACACAATATTAATATTCAATTGTATAAGAGATTTTGATTACCATTTTATTGCCAGCTTAAGACTTTAAATATTTTGGACTTGACATCTCTTTTTCGGAAAAAATTAAGAAGATATCTTTTTACTATAAAGTACATGAACTAAGGTTCTGTCGCATCTGTCAGAATCAAATATAAGAATTTAAGTAATTTAAAATTTAGGCCGCCAATTTACAGAATGATTTAAACATAGTTATCCCTGGTCTAACCATTTGATTCTTTCTCAGCATATGCACAACTTCAATTCCGCTCAATGTTCGTCTGGCCGATTCAAAACTTTTAAAACCTAATCCGTTTTGTATACGCCACTTTATAAAACGATGATCCTGTTCCATAATATTGTTGAGATATTTACACTGTCGGATTTTAATCTTTGAGAATGAGCGTTTGTTATAGACTTTGATAGCGGCAGTATTAGAACCGCTTTTATCAATGTTTACTACTCTTGGTCTGTAGTTATTACTAATTGCTTTAATTAGAAATGACTGCGCACTCATTCTCTGTCTTTTTCTGGTCAAAAGAAAGTCAACCGTATTGCCTAATTTATCTACTGCCCTATATAAATAACACCAAATACCTTTACTTTGATATAGGTCTCATCCAATCTCCAACTCGCCCCCACTCTGCTTTTTCTCTTCTTCATCTCTGCCTCAAGCAAAGGTGCAAACTTATAAACCCAACGCTGAATCGTGGCATGATCCACAATGACTCCTCTAATCTTCATTAGTTCTTCAACATCACGGTAACTAAGTGTAAATCTTAGCTTGAAATATACTGCCTGAAGAATTATGTATTTTGGATAACAATGACCTTTAGTATTCATCTTTTGACCGGTTTAAAATTCTAAAGATAAAAGTTATTCCCAGATGCGACAGAACCTCAGAAAGTTAGTATAAACATACTCATCTTCCGGCCGACTTAAATACAGCAGACAAGGTAAATTGTGCAAGCGCCGCTTGCATAATTCCAAGATCCACTTCTAAAATTTACAATGGCTTGAATCATTCAGATATGATTTAGCATCTAGTTATTTACTATTTCATTATATTTGTATTATAAAATTATCTTTCACATGAAGCCCGCTAAACTATTCAGAACTGACAGCAGACAAACCAAATCACTTATAAGCGCTGGAATAAACAGTGCTAAAAATGCTATACGCCAGTCTAAAGCTTTGGATCTTCCTATTACGTATATAAAAGATGATGCAATTTACGTAGAGGATAAATTTGGTGTAAAACAGCAGGGCTCTATCATACGAAAAGAACAGCCAAAAAATATAATTAAAGGAATGATACTTCGTGCCAAGTAATAAAAAAATACGCGTATTCGCCGGTCCAAACGGCTCAGGAAAAAGTACACTACAAAAAGAGTTATCAAAAACATATTTTTCTGAAATCTTTATCAACGCTGATGAAATTGAAAGGAAATTAAAGGACTTCAAACTTATTGATTTAAATGATTTTGGAATTATTGGATCAGAGGAAAGTTTAGCTGAATTCAGTAATCTTCCTGACTCAATTTCATTGATAGAGAAAGCTTCTGCAGATAATCATAAAATCAATATTACAATAAGTGAAAACTGCATTGTAGATCATTCCACGTCTAAACATACCTACGAGGGTTCTTTTATTGCTTCTTATATCAGACATTTGATGATAAGGCAGAATAAGTCCTTTGTTTTCGAATCTGTATTTAGCCATCCTTCAAAAATTCAAGAACTTCAGGAATCAATAAATAAAGGCTATCGAATTTATTTGTATTTCGTCTGCATCGATAGTCCTGAGGTAAATGTTGCCAGAGTCGAAGATCGTGTTAACAAAAATGGACACGACGTTGATTATACAAAAGTTATTCAGCGCTATTATAGGACATTGGAATATCTGCATTCCATATTACCTCTCTGTTACCGTGCATATCTATTTGATAATTCAGGTTCCAAGCAGGAGCTGATTGCCGAATTATACAATGATGAAATGGAGATTAAATCCGAGACATTTCCTAACTGGTTTCTAGAATATGTTTTGCCATACTACACAGCAGAATAATTTTTCTTTTTATAAAAATTATTTATCTTTCAAAAATTTGACGCTCTTAAATAAATTTAAAAGCAACACAATTCCAACTAAAGCAGCGAACTGCTTAATAATATTGATTGAATGACTTTTAGTCGCAAAAAAAGTATCAACTCCAAGTAAAGTTGATACCTTTTTTGCACGTAAAAGCTAAGGCGGTTTTTGCATTCAAGTTCTTGCCGAATCTTTTTCTATTTTCAAAATTTTGGTGTAAATTTACACCAAGCCGATTTTTATAATTATGACACGACAAAGTATATCATTAACTGCTCCGAATGAAGAATGGTTAAAAAATCAGGTTAATGCAGAAGAGTTTAGCAGTAAAAGTGAAGCCATTAACTTTTTAATAAAAAAAGCACGTTCACAAGAAGAGTTTTATGACCTTGTAAGGGCTAAAATAGATAAGGGAGAAAAAAGCGGTTTTGTAAAAAAACAAACCAGAGAAGAAATGTTAGCGGAGTTTAAAACGGATTTGGGAGATGTATAGCTAATATTTAAGTAGCGAGGCCAAAGAAGATTTAAAAAGAATTTATTACTATGGTGCCGGTAAGTTTGGAATGGATCAGGCCGATAATTATTTCAATATGTTTTACGATTGTTTTGACAAAATAGAACAAAATCCATTTTTATTTCCATCTGCCGACCACTTCAAAAAAGGATATCGGTATTGTGTCTGCGTTGTCGATACTATATACTACCGATTAAATGGAGATAAACGAATAGAGATTATTACCATTATTGGGAGACAAGCCTTTTAGAGCTTGAGTTTCGCTAGGTTTAAAATTATAAAGATAAAGTTATCCTAATGCGACAGAACCATTTTTTTCGATTTAAGACATTGTAAAATAAAAAAACAGCGCGAACG
>NZ_CADCSU010000171.1 GCF_902804475.1 Flavobacterium bizetiae | reverse complement strand
TTTCTAAATCTTATAAAATATCCGCATGTTTTTTGTCGAAGTTGTTTTACCGCTTTCTTTAGCCAAAACCTTTACTTATCGTATTTCTGAGGCCGAATTTCATTTCATAAAAAAGGGAATGCGCGTTGCTGTACCTTTTGGTAAAAGTAAAATATATACGGCGCTGGTAATTGATATTCATCAAAACGAACCAAGTTTGTATGATGCTAAAGAAATTCATCAAATATTAGACGAAAGACCTATTGCAACTGAAATCCAGATTAAACACTGGCTTTGGGTGGCTACTTATTATATGTGCGGAATTGGCGATGTATATCGCGGAGCTTTCCCTAGCGGATTATTGCTTGAAAGTGAAACTGTAGTTTCGCATAAACCGGATACATTAGTAAATGATTCTGAGCTTTCTGATGACGAGTTTTTAATTTATGAAGCACTGCAACATCAGAGTTCGCTTAAGGTTGGGGAGATTGCTTCAATTTTAAACAAAAAAAATATTTTTCCGATTCTTCAAAAATTAATGACAAAGGACATTATTGTTTTAGAAGAAGAAATGAAAGAAAGTTATAAGCCAAAATTGGTTCGGTACGTAAAACTACATGCCAAATACGAATCTGATAATGGTTTAAATGAACTATTAGAAGTTTTAAAAAGCGCTAATAAACAGAAGGAAATTGTTCTGGCTTATTTTCAATTAATGGCTTCTGAAAAGAAACCTATTACGGTAAAAAAGCTGGTTGAGGTTTCGGATTCAACTTCTGCTACGGTAAAGGCTTTAATCGATAAAGAAATTTTCGAAGAATATCTTTTGCAGCACGATCGTGTTTCGTTTTCCGGACAAGCATCTGAAAAGCAATTATTGTTGAGTGAAGCTCAGAATAGTGCTTTTGAATCCATTAAAACTAGCTTTTTAGATAAAGAAGTTTGTTTGCTTCACGGTGTTACATCCAGCGGAAAAACAGAAATTTATATCAAGTTGATTGAAGAGTATTTGGTAACAGGAAGGCAGGTTTTGTATCTATTGCCGGAAATTGCGCTTACGACTCAATTAGTATCGCGTTTACGACTTCATTTTGGAGATAAAGTTGCTGTTTTTCATTCTAAATATAGTAACAATGAAAGAGTTGAGGTTTGGAGGCAAACACTCGAAAATGCTGAAAAAGCTCAAATCGTAATAGGAGCAAGGTCGGCTTTGTTTCTTCCTTTTAATAATTTAGGGTTATTAATTGTTGATGAAGAACACGAGCAAACTTTTAAGCAAACTGATCCAGCGCCAAGATATCACGCCAGAGATGCTGCGATTGTTTTGGCTAATTTTCATAATGCAAAAGTGCTTTTGGGATCGGCGACGCCAAGTATCGAAACCTATTTTAATACTCAAACAGACAAATACGGTTTGGTTACGCTCTCAGAACGTTATAATAATGTTCGAATGCCCGAGATTCTTTTAGTTGATCTAAAAGACAAACATTTCAGAAAACGAATGACGGGGCATTTTAGTGATATTTTAATCGAAGAAATTGCAGAAGCTTTGTCTTTGGGTGAACAAGTGATTTTGTTTCAAAACAGACGTGGATATTCTCCTATAATAGAATGTATGACTTGCGGGCACGTTCCGCATTGTCAGCAATGCGATGTGAGTTTGACTTTTCATAAACATAAAAATCAATTGCGTTGCCATTATTGCGGGTATGCTATCGCAAAACCAACGCATTGTCATAGTTGTTCAAGTATTGATTTGACTACAAAAGGTTTTGGTACAGAGCAAATCGAGCAGGAATTGGTATTACTTTTTCCAAAAGCCAAAACCGGCAGAATGGATCAGGATACAACTCGTGGTAAGTTTGGCTTTGAAAAAATAATCGATTCGTTTAAAAACCGTGAGATAGATATTTTGGTAGGAACACAAATGCTTGCCAAAGGTTTAGATTTTGACAACGTAAGTCTGGTAGGAATTATGAATGCAGATAATATGCTGCATCATCCTGATTTCAGGGCTTTCGAACGAAGTTTTCAAATGATGACACAAGTGGCAGGAAGAGCCGGAAGATCAGAAAAACAAGGAAAAGTAGTTATACAAACTTATAATCCTAATCATAATACAATTCAGCAAGTTACAAACCATAATTATGTAGGTATGTATAAAGAGCAATTGTATGATCGCCAAATTTATAAGTACCCACCTTATTTCAGGATTATTAAACTAACGCTGAAACATCGTGAGTTTGATAAATTGAAGGAAGGTTCGATGTGGCTGTATCAGGTTTTGAGTCAGAATTTGGGTATTCCTGTTTTAGGACCTGAGGAACCGGCGATAAGCAGAATCAGAAATGAGTACATCAGAACGATCCTGATTAAGATTCCTCAGAATATGCCTTTGGGGGGAACAAAAAAAACTATTCAGAAAATGTTGAATAGTTTTGAGGCTGTTGCTCAGTACAGAGCTATAAAAGTTATTGCCAACGTCGATTTTTATTAAATTATGACGACGTTGATAATGCTTTGACTAAATCTTCTTTTTTATTTCGGCTTAGCGGAATTTTGGTAATACCAATTTCAGCAAATTTGCTGTTAAATCGTTCTACCTTGTCGATATTAATAATATAAGATTTGTGTACACGAATAAATTTCTCCTTTGATAAGTCGTTTTCAAAAGATTTCATTGTAGAAAGTACCAGGTTACTGTCATCCTCGGTAACCACTCTTACATAATCTCCAAAAGCTTCAATCCATTTGATTTTTGCTGTGAAAATTTTAAGTTTTTTAAGGTTGCTCTTGATGAAGATATGTTCGCCTTCTTCTTCTTTTACATCTTTTTTAAGCAAATGCATATCAATTGCTCTCTTTACAGAGGCATTAAAACGGTCTACGGCGATAGGTTTTTGCAAATAATCGGTAGCATCATAATCAAACGCTTTTAAAGCATACTCTGCTTTAGAAGTAATAAATATAATTTGGGGCTTAGATTTTAGCCCGTCAAGAAAATCAAACCCATTAATAACAGGCATTTCGATATCTAGAAATATTAAGTCGATATTATTTAGAGAAATACAGCTTTTTGCTTCTATTGCATTAGAAAAGTCCCCGATTAAGTGCAAACCTGGGTGATTATTAACTAATTTTGCAATAATGGTCCTTTGTATAGAACTATCATCTACAACAACACAGTTTAGTTTCATAACATTAAGATTTAGAATAAATTCAGGATAGCAGTAGTAAATGTATTATTTTTTTGTAAAAAAAACTAAAAACAGCCTGCATTTTTTACATTACAACGAATAAAAGTAAAAAAGTGTTGTATATATAAATTAAATGGTTACTTTTGCACCCAATTTTAACAAATAAATATTGTATTTATGAATCATTATGAAACTGTTTTCATTTTAAATCCCGTTTTATCTGAGGTTCAGGTGAAGGAAACAGTAACGAAATTTGAAGAATTTCTTACTAGTAGAGGAGCTGAAATGGTATCGAAAGAGGATTGGGGTCTGAAAAAAATGGCTTACGAAATCCAAAACAAAAAAAGTGGTTTTTACCATTTATTCGAATTCAAAGTAGCTGGAGAAGTTCTAATTGCTTTTGAAACTGAATTTAGACGTGACGAAAGAGTTATGCGTTTCTTAACTGTAAGTTTAGACAAACATGCTATTTCATGGGCGGAAAGAAGAAGAGCTAAATTAAAATCTACTAAAGCGTAATTATTATGTCTACAATCGAACAATCTGCAAAAGGAAAAAAAGACGGAGATATCAGATATTTAACGCCTTTAAACATTGAAACTAACAAAACTAAAAAGTATTGTCGTTTCAAAAAATCAGGAATCAAATATATTGATTATAAAGATGCTGATTTCTTATTGAAATTCGTTAATGAGCAAGGAAAAATTCTTCCTCGTCGTTTAACTGGAACTTCATTAAAATACCAAAGAAAAGTTTCTGTAGCTGTAAAAAGAGCTCGTCACTTAGCTTTAATGCCATACGTGGCCGATTTATTAAAATAATATTAAAAACAAAGTTGTTGGTTTCCGGTAAGATGGAACCTAACTTCTCAAACATAAGGACAACAACATGGAACTTATTTTAAAACAAGACGTACAGAATCTAGGATTTAAAGATGATGTAGTTACTGTAAAAGCTGGTTACGGACGTAACTTTTTAATTCCTCAAGGTTTTGCTGCTTTAGCAACTCCTTCTGCTAAAAAAGTTTTGGCTGAAAACCTAAAACAAAGAGCTCACAAAGAAGCTAAAGTTGTTGCTGATGCAAAAGCATTAGCTGAAACTTTAAAAGCTCTAGAAATTAAACTTACTGCAAAAGCTGGTGGAGAGAAACTTTTTGGTTCTATCACAAACATCGACATTGCTGAAGCTTTAGAAAAATCTGGTAACGCTATTGATAGAAAATTCATCACTAGTGGTATCGTAAAACGTACTGGAAAATATGCAGCTAGCATCCGTTTACACAGAGATGTTATTGTTGAATTACCATACGAAATTATCGCTGAAAAGTAATAGTTTTATATACTATATAAAAATCCCGATGAGAATCGGGATTTTTTTGTTTAATGAAAGATTATTAGAATAATTAGACTGAATGTTGGATGGCTAGAGCATATCGCTTATAGCGTACAGCGTAAAGCATAAAGCCTAAAAGAAAATGAAATACGCAAGATTAACAAAAGAGCAATTTGATGAATTGCATGCAGAATTCGCTAATTTTTTAGCTACACAAACCATTGATAAAGCAGAGTGGGATTCTATTAAAATAAATAAGCCAGAAGTGGCAGAACAAGAACTAGACGTTTTCTCTGATTTAATTTGGGAAGGTGTTTTATCGAGAGCCGAATATTTAGAGCATTTCTCCAGAAACCATATCTTTTTGTTTAAGTGTTTTGAAAAAGATGTACAATCTATCGTTTTAAAATCATTAGTTCCTGAAACTGATTTTCTGACTAAAGATGGTTTACAATGGTTAAGCGATAATATGTTTACAGAGAATATAGAAATGAAAGTAGGTAAAAAAGTATTTACGGAAGATCGTAATGCCTCTATTTTCGAACTTATTCAGCAAGGAGCATTTTTAAGCGACGGACAATTATTTACTCAAATCAATACTATTATTGAATCGTAATTTTTGTAGCTCTATATTGTGAAAAAGGTAAATCATTGATGTTAAATTATTTACCTTTTTTTAGTTTTTTAACTTTTGTTTAAACTTTTTTGCTTTTTTTACCCCGTATTTCTACTTCTTTTTTTTGAATAGTGTAAAGAATCTCTTTTTTTGAAATAAATTGTAGGTTTTGCTTTTCAAATCAACTTTTTTTACTGCATTTCAATCGATTACGAGTCTTTAAAAGTAATCTTAAACTTACTTTTGTAAGTTTTAACACAAATTGATTTTGCTTTTTTGTGATATTTATAACAGTCGTTTTTATGTTAAAGGCGTAGGTTTTTCTGATGTTTTGATAGTTTTTTATGATTCAGATCTTTTTTAAATTTAAAAAAATAAGAATTTTATACTTGTTTTGCATTTTTGTTTTTTCTAATTTTAGAATACAAAAGTTAAACAAAGTAGTTT
>NZ_CADCSU010000170.1 GCF_902804475.1 Flavobacterium bizetiae | reverse complement strand
GTAATTTCTTTTCTAATATATGGTTTTTCAAACGAGCTAAATTTTTTGAAAATTTTTCCATCTTTATATACCTGAATGCCATAAATCTTGGAAAGATCTTGATTTAACTTATTTTCAAATTCAATTTTTAATTTTATCGATGCTGGAACTTCTTTACAGCTTACTGCAAAAAGTAAAACAATCAAGAATAATGCTAATGCTTTAAATTTCACCATAATCAAGATATTTAATTTTCTAAATATTCATTCAACTCAAGCCGTTCAAATTTAACCTTGTATTTCTGAACGTAATTACTCCAACCCTCTTGATTTTTATAAATCGAAAAAGCATAATCAACAATTTCTTTACTAAAATGATTCCCGAAAACATTATCCAAATATTGAATTCCAGAATCGATTACATGTTTTAAAACTTGCAATTTATCTATTCCGTTTTCTTTGCAGGTTTTATCAAGCCAAAGTCCCTTTCCTATTTTTAAATATTCTTGAAGAAGAGTTTCGGTAATAAACTCAGAAGAAACATCGTTAATATCCGGTTGATGTTTTCCGTTTTTGAAAACCAATAAAATCAATTCTTCAGTATAGTATGCTGACGGAATCAATCGCAGCATTGTTCCGCTCTCAGCCGCTTTAAAACAAAGTTCTTTTGTTATAAATTCATCAGGAATTACCTGAATTGCAAAACCATCTTTATTCACTAATTTCTCGCAGAGTTGAGAAGTTATGATATTCTGATTGACAAACGGCAAAGCATGATAAGTGATATTTAAGGCCAGATTACAAAGTTCTTCGGTTTTAAATTCTTTCGGAACCAGTTTAAGATCTCTATAATTTACCAAAACGCGTGCGCGCCAATATTCGTAAGTTTTAGCCGGCGGATTATTTTGTTTTAATATTAATTCGCCCATTGCTAATTCTCTTTCTAATTCTTCAAAACTTTCAATTAATGGATTATCGAGTAGTTTTCGAAGTTCGTTAGAGATAACTTCTTCATCTGTTTCATCATCATAGCTGCATTCGTTTTTCGGGTCAGAATCATTGTCCCTGTCGTTATAATAAAACAAATCATTTTTTCTTTCTACGAATGCTGTATTATGATCGTTAACAATAAAAACAGGAGAATTTATTGTGCCTGAACAGTTAAAATTACCGTGATTATAATAGGTCATGAACACTTCTTTCGCTTCGACATTTCCTTTTATTTCAACATAGGAACCACCAAGCAAAAGACTTTGACATGTAAGGTTTCCGCTAATAAAAATATAGGGCCCGTAATCTCCTTCGGCATTGATAATGGAACCGCTCGTTGAGAAATTTCCATTTATCAAAATGCCTTCGATTCTTATTTCTTCGATTTTTTTAGCGGGAAGGTTTAACAAGCTGGCAAGCCATTTTTTCTTTTTTTCTTCGTAAAGATCTAAATAAAAATTTCCATCAAAACTTATATCGCTTTCTGCCATTAGAAAAAAATCTTCATCTTCCCATTCCTCAAAATAATCAAAGCCTTCGTGATCGATTAGAAACGGAAATTGCGATTTGATTTCTTTTATTGTTATTAGTTTAAAATTGGAAGTTTGCATTTTATTAATTTAATCGAAGTTGTTTTTTTCTACTATCAAGATTACACAATTCTAAATTCAAAATCAAACAATGATCAGAAAAGTTGTATTTTTACTCGCATAAAATAATCTGCAAATTGTATCTCACAAGAACAAACTTGTTTTCTACCGAAACCGAAAATGTAAAAGAATTTTAAATATCTTTGACCTATGAGCACAGTAAAACCAAAACATATCGGCAGAAATATAAGCCGAATTAGAGAACTGAGAGACATGAAGCAGGAAGCGCTTGCACAAGCCATTGGTACTACGCAGCAATCGATCTCTATTATTGAAGGAAGCGAAAGCGTTGATGATGAAAAACTAAAAGCAATTGCAGAAGCTTTGGGCGTACCTGCTGATGTAATAAGAAACTTTTCTGAAGAGGCTGTTTTTAATATTATTGGAAATACTTATGACAATGGTTCATCTTCCGTGAATCATGGTTGTACATTCAACCCACTAGATAAACTTCTTGAAGCTTTTGATAAAAATGAAAAACTTTATGAACGATTGGTTCAGGCTGAAAAAGAAAAAGTGGCTCTTTTAGAGAAATTGTTGAGTGAGAAATAATTTTTGAGAAATATATTTATAAAAAAACCGAAGTTTGAATTGGCTTCGGTTTTTTTTATGGATTTGATTATCATTGCGGGCACGGATTGCAAATCTATACCATCTGATTGAAAATCATAAATCTCCAAAACTTTTAAAATGGGCTGAAAGCCCTAAAATGCAATAGCGTAGTGCAGCGCACTACGAATTAAATCAAAAGCAAAAATTGCCCTGAAAGGGCAAAAGAAAAATATTGTTCTTCAGATGAACATCATGTAAAATATGATAAACATGTTTTTTTGAAATTAGACTTCCGCCCTTACAGGGCATAAAATTACAATCGTTTTCTCTCATAGCGCTTCGCAGTATGCTATTGCTAAGGCTCTTTCAGAGCAACAGGTTTTAAAAACTCATGATTGCCCGACTACGCTCAAACAAGACAATAGCAATTTTTGCAATTTGTAAATTTTCATGTACAAAAATAATTGCAGACACAAAAAAAGGTTTTAGATTTGAACCTAAACCAATACCACTATTTTCGACCTATGAACCTATATAAGAAAAACTTATACTTTGTATGCATTTCATTATTTATAGCCGTGAGTTACATTTTGTATGGTTATTTTTTTAGAAATTTTATTACTCAGCCTGATTTACCCCAAAAATATTTAGCGTATAAAAACTTAGAAGACACTGTAAAATCTGCTCATTATGAAATTGTAAGTTTAGGAGATAATTCTCTTAATACGAATACGGTTTACTTTTCGCCATTGTCTGAAACGGTTGTTTTTGAATCGGGAAAGGAAGGTTTTGCTAATGATAATGATGAATTTATATTGCATTATAAATTCGACAACAAAGGAAAACTAATTGACAGTTTAAAGACGCGCAGATATGATTCGTATGAAATTTATGAATCGTATTTACTTTCGAAAAAAAATTATATCTCATGGATTATTGACAATGATACTATTCGCCATAACTACATCGAACTTAACCCAAAAGCCGACTGGACTTTTGAACGCACGGAGGAAGAATACAATAAATTAAGCAAAAAAGCGAGTTCTGTTTATTGTTTTAAGGCTCAAATGCATAATTACAATAGTGATGATGTTGGGCAATATTTTGATAAAGCACTTTTTTTAATTGACAAAGAATGGTATGCATTGTATGGCAAAAGTTTGTTTAAAGAAAGTGTTTCTGAACCTTATCAAAAAATATTTGCGCCTGTTTACACTCACAAAATAAGTAAGCTTGGCAGTAATTCCTGGCGCGTAAATGCTTTTTATGATATTGTAATAAAAAATGACACTCTGAAATTAAAAAATGAATCCTGGAGTGATCGCACAGATATGGGTTATTATAGTCATCCTGCAAATCCTGCATTTTGCATTCTAAGAAACTCTACTTATTTTATTATCAGACCAATAAATTAATGTTTTATGAAAACAAAACAACCGTTGACGAAAAGTTTTTTTTGCGCTATAATAATTACATTACTTTTTTTTGTCGTTTTTAGCGCTCAGGGAAACGATTCTTTTAATCAAACAATGGGTATACTTGTAGGTATTCCGATTACTTTTATTTGCACAATGCTTTATTGTTTAACGATCATGTTTTTTGAACGCGTGGAGGTTATTGCACCGAGTTTTATTTACCGTTTTGCCGTTCCTTTTTCGTTTTGCTGTGTAGCTTCGATTCTGATTTGTAATCTAAATGATATACCGGTGGTGGAGAATTTTCAGCAGTTTTCGTTTCTGGAATATTGGCAGGAAATAAGCATTCCTGTTTTGGTATTGTTTACGATTAATATGATAATTGCGGGAATTTTGTCTATCGAATAAAATGAAAACAAATAAGAAAACTTTAATAAACCTATTTTGTGCTACTTCTTCAAAAATCACTAATTTTGAAATTCGAAGTTCAAAACTCACATTATTATGAAATATCATCAAATAAACAGCGCTCTTTTTGTAAAAAATCGCAAAAAATTCACGGCAGAAATGAAACCTAATTCGGTTGCCGTTTTCAATTCAAATGACATTTACCCAGTTAGTGCTGATAGTACTTTGCCGTTTGCTCAGCATAGAGATATTTTTTATCTAAGCGGTGTTGATCAGGAAGAAAGTATTTTGCTTTTGTTTCCGGATGCGCCTTATGAGAATCAAAAAGAAATTCTTTTTCTGAAAGAAACCAATGATCATATCGCGGTTTGGGAAGGTGAAAAACTAAGCAAAGAACGTGCTTTTCAGGTTTCGGGAATTAGAACGGTTTATTGGCTACAGGATTTTCATAAAGTTTTGAACGAAATGATGACGTATGCTGACACAATGTACATTAATACAAATGAACATTACCGCGCATCAGTTGAAACTGAAACCCGCGAAGCTCGTTTTGTAAAATGGTGGAAAGAGCGTTATCCTGCTCATAATGTAGCAAAAAGCAACCCTATTTTGCAACGCATTCGTTCTGTAAAAGAAAGCGAAGAGATTGATTTGATCCAGAAAGCTTGTGATATTACGGAGAAAGGCTTCCGTAGATTATTGCCGTTTGTAAAACCAAATGTTACTGAATACGAAATCGAAGCTGAATTGATTCACGAATTTGTTCGTAATCGTTCTAAAGGTTTTGCTTATACACCAATTATTGCTTCAGGAAATAATGCAAATGTTTTACATTATATTGAAAACAATCAGCAATGTAAAGCCGGAGATTTGATTTTATTGGATGTTGCGGCTGAATATGCTAATTATTCAAGCGATATGACAAGAACAATTCCGGTTTCAGGAAAATTCTCAGATCGCCAGAAAGCGGTTTATAATGCTGTTTTGAAAGTGAAAAATGAAGCTACAAAAATGTTGGCTCCAGGAACACTTTGGAAACAATATCATATTGAAGTGGGCAAAATCATGACATCAGAATTGCTTGGTTTAGGATTAATCGATAAAGCTGATGTTCAGAACGAAAATCCGGAATGGCCTGCTTACAAAAAATATTTCATGCACGGAACTTCTCACCATATGGGACTTGACACGCACGATTACGGATTGCTTCACGAGCCTATGAAAGCCAATATGGTTTTTACGGTTGAACCTGGAATTTATATTCCGGCAGAAGGTTTTGGTATTCGTTTAGAAGATAACGTAGTGGTTCAGGAAAAAGGTGAGCCTTTTAACCTAATGCGTAATATTCCTATCGAGGTTGATGAAATCGAAAGCCTGATGAATGAATAAATCATAATAAAAAACAAAGCCCTTAATAAATATTAAGGGCTTTGTTTTTATATAATAAATCGATATTTATCCGATTTTTGAAATCTGAACATCCAATTGAAATTTTCCGTCAGCTTCGTTTCCATTGATTAGTTCAAAAAGCTCTAAAGCTCTTCTTGCATTTTTCTCTTCTTCTCTTTGCTCAGCTACATACCACATCATAAAATCTTCTGTAGCATAATCATTCTCAGCTCTACATTTTGCAATTACTTTATTAATCGACTGAGTAACTGCAATTTCGTTTTGCAAAGCAATTTCAAATACTTCTCTAAAAGAAGCAAATTCCTGCTGCACTTCCGGAACAGATGGCGTAACTGCAATCCCTCCCATATCTGTAATATATTTGAAAACTTTTAGAAAATGCTCTCTTTCTTCTTCGGCTTGCTTATACAAGTATGATGCTGTATTTGCATAACCATTTCTATCTAACCATGCAGCCATAGCTAAATATTTGTTAGAAGCGTCGCTTTCTATTTTTGCCTGTAAGTTCAATATATTTTCTATTCCTTCAACTAATGAAGTACTTGTTCTTAGTAGATCTTTCATAACTTTGTTTTTATCTATGTAAAATTACAAAAATTATGCAAGGCAGCTCTAAATGCCTTAAAATTTGGATTTAATCTAAGTAAGAATCTAAATAAGCTCTACATTGACAGTATTGCAAAGCAAAGAATGTAAAGTAAGGGTGAATTTTGTTCCGTTTAATAAATCTCTTAACTGAACGATTTCGCAGATAGTAAGATTTCTGGAAAAATTTCTTTTAGTAGTTTCAATCAATTGTGCATCTGAATGATCAGATAAGTCATAAAGCATATTGAGAATGTCAACGCTATTAACCTTTCTTTGAAAAATCAAAAAATCATGAATTTTATAACTTGACACCGTATCAACAAAATTGATAATTATACTATTGGTCAAGTCACATTGATAACTGTATCCTTTTTCGGTTTCAAATAATACTTTGGTGGTCAAATCACTAATTAATGCCATTCTGATAAAATATAATAACGATGCAAAAATATAGAATTTAAAGTAATAACAAGCATAATTAAGACTAATTTAAAATAACAAAATCATTTAATGTTCTTAAAAACAGTTCGAATGACTGTAATTTTTAAACCATATAAGTGATATAAGTTCATTTAAATACAGCCT
>NZ_CADCSU010000169.1 GCF_902804475.1 Flavobacterium bizetiae | reverse complement strand
GAACTATTTAGGCGCGAATGTACTCTCATTCTTTTCACTTTAATATGTCAAATTTACAAATATCTATAACTTGTAAATTAATTCGACAAACATAGGAGAACGCTAAGATTTTAATCTACTTACTGTATTAGAAAAAATAAAGTTCGCAAAGCTTTGTATCAAATCTTTGCGAACCTTGCGTAAACCTTAGCGTCCTTTGCGGTTAAAAACCTGAAAACTAACTTAACGGCCCAATCGTCGACGGCAGTTCGAATATTTCAAGATCAAAATAAACAACCGAAGCCATAACATGATCAAAAATATCGGCCATAATATATTCGTAATTCGCCCAGCGTTTATCGCTCGAAAACGCATAAATCTCTAGCGGAACTCCGTGCGCACTCGATTGCAGCTGACGGCACATAATATGCATATCCTTATTCAATCCCGGATGCGTTATCAAATATTGCATGATATATTTTCTGAACAATCCTAAATTGGTCATATTTCGGCCGTTAAGAGATAAAGACTTATCTACACCGCGTAAATCGTTGTATTTTTCGATTTCAGCCTGTCTGGTTTCAATATAAGAACTAATAAGCTGAACGCGTTTCATATGATTAAGATCATCATTATTCAGGAAACGAATACTGCTGCTTTTTATTAAAATATGCCTTTTGATACGTCTTCCGTCAGATTTTTGCATGCCTCGCCAGTTCTGGAAAGAATCAGAACTCAAAGCATAAGTCGGAATCGTGGTAATAGTGTTGTCAAAATTTCGGACCTTTACCGTAGTCAGGTTTATTTCGATCACATCTCCATCGGCACCAAATTTATCCATCGTAATCCAGTCACCAATACGCACCATGTCGTTTATGGCAACCTGAACACTCGAAACAAATCCTAAGATCGTATCTCTGAAAATCAAGATAATAATCGCTGAAAGTGTTCCTAAAATAGTTAATAATTCTCCTTTTTTGATTCCGAAAAGCGTTGAAATAATCATCGCCACACCAAAAATCCAAAGAACAATCATAATAACCTGAACAAAGCTATCAATAGGCTTGTCGCTGTATTCGGGTTTTTGTTTTAAATAATCGCGTAAAGCATTAAAAATCGTCCTAATAATCCATAAACTGATTAGAACGATATAAATACCCACTATTTTTCCAAAAAGTGATTCCCAATATTCGTATTTATCCAGAATAATAGGAACCGCTTTATATATAAAGAAAAACGGAATTAAATATGCAGTGTACTTAGTGGTTTTGTTATGAATTAGATAATCATCAAACTTGGTTTTTGTTTTTTGGGCAAAAATCGCAGTCAGGGTTACTAAAACAAATTTTGCTACATAATAGATGGCAAATGCCAGAGCTACCATAATAGCAATATTAAGGACAAGGCTTATGTACGACGCAAAGTTGCGGCTCATTCCCCAATCCCTAAAAAGCGGATATAAAAAGTTAAATATTTTATCCAAAAGTTTATGCATTATTTTCTAAGTATTTCTTCTCTATATAGAAAGTTCCAAACGGAATAAGAGAAGCAATCAGTATAATTCCAAAAGTTTTTAAATCCCAATTCTGAGATTTTCTTAATAAAACTGCCAATATAATATATCCTATAAATAACACGCCATGCGTCATTCCTAATGGGCGTAAAAACGTATGATAAAGTTCAGGATTACTGTTTTTGATAACGAGCATATTAGCAAATAATACTAAATAAGAGATTCCTTCTAAAATTGCGGTAACTTTGAAAATCTTGAGCATGTATATATATTTTAAATTTATGCAAGCAAAATTAAGTATTATCGTTGGTTTTTGCGGTATGAATCAGGAAAGTAATTTACTTTTGTAATCTTAAAGTTTGATAATGAGTAAACGCGATTTAAAAAAATATCTGGCCGAATTAAACAAAGAACAACTCGAAGAACAAATTATCGAGCTGTACGAAAAATTTGCTCCGGTAAAAGTGTATTATGATTTTGTTTTTAATCCTAAAGAAGATAAACTGCTTCAGGAATCTAAAGTCAAAATATCACACGAATATTTTCCTATAAAGAAACCCAATGCAAAATGGCGTCCAAAAGCCAAAATGCGTCGTTCTGTTGCGCAAAAAATTATAAAACATTTTATAATGATAGGAGTAGATCCTTTTGTCATTGCCGATATCATGCTCTATAACATCGAAATAGCGCAAACCTATTCTTCAAATAATTTTATAAAGCAGGAATTATTTTACAAAAGTATTTTAAATTCATTTGAGCAAGCAGTAAATTTTGTAATTTCTAACGGAATTTTACATGATTTTAAAGAAAGAATTATGTCAATTCAGCAAGAAACTATGCAACAAAAATGGAAAAACAAGTATGATTTTGAGGCAATTTTAGAAAAAATCGACTTATAAAGGCTTTTCTCATAAAAAATCTTATTTAAAAAAATCATTTATTTTACGTTAAAATAAGATGAATAACTGTTTTTTCGGTGTATTTTTGCAAAAATCCAAAAATAAACAATGTCTCAAAACACTTTAGAAATAGAAAGAGAAGAGAAAAAAGAACTTTATGCATACCAAAAAGGCGATATCGATGCCATTTTTGAACGTTTAGACAATGCTCCTTCGAAACATCATTTATTGTATCAATTGCCTACAGGTGGCGGAAAAACAGTGATTTTTTCCGAAATTGTACGTCGTTATTTAGCTAATAATGATAAAAAAGTGGTGGTTTTAACGCATCGTATCGAACTTTGTAAACAAACCTCAAAAATGCTTAAAGGGTTTGGCGTTTCTAATAAAATCATTAACAGTAAAGTAAAAGAATTACCTGACCAAAACGATTTTTCATGTTTCGTGGCCATGGTTGAGACGTTGAAAAACCGTATTAATGACGAGAAATTGCATCTTGACAACATTGGTTTGGTTATTATCGATGAGGCGCATTACAACTCATTCAGAAAATTATTAAACTCATTCAAAAATGCCTTTATCCTTGGGGTAACAGCAACGCCATTGAGTTCGAATATAAAATTACCAATGCACCAGAGTTACGATGAACTTATTGTGGGAGACACCATTAGCTCATTAATCGACAAAGGATTCCTTGCACGTGCAACCACCTATAGTTATGATGTGGGATTAACATCATTAAAAGTAGGTATCAACGGAGATTACACCGTAAAATCATCAGATGATCTATATACCAATACCATCATGCAGGAAAAACTTTTGCATGCGTATACAGAACGTTCGTTAGGCAAAAAGACCCTGATTTTCAACAACGGTATTCATACCTCATTATATGTATATGAAACCTTTAGAGAAGCAGGTTACGACATCAGACACCTTGATAACACAAGTAGTTCTGAGGAGCGTAAAGATATCCTGGCTTGGTTTAAAAAGACTCCGGATGCTATTTTAACATCTGTTGGAATCTTAACAACAGGTTTCGATGAGCCTACAGTAGAAACTATTATATTAAACAGAGCAACAAAATCGCTTACATTATATTACCAAATGATTGGTCGTGGATCTCGTAAATTACCTGGTAAAGACGAGTTTACAGTAATCGATTTAGGAAACAATGCAGCGCGTTTTGGTTTATGGAGCGAGCCTGTAAACTGGCAACACATCTTTAAATCACCGGAATTTTATCTGGAAAACCTTCGTGATGATACCGAAATCGAATTGTATTTCAAATACAGTATGCCGCCGGAATTACGCGCTAAATTCGCTAAAACCGCCGATGTTACTTTTGATGTTGATGAAGAACACAAACTAATCATTAAACAAAATTTACGTTCTAAAGTAGTATTAGACAAATCGTTAGAACAACACGCTTCAATGTGTGTTGATAATACCGAAACCCTACAGGAAGCAAAATCATTAGGAAAAGAGCTTGACGACGATATAGATTGTCGTATCAAACGTTATTCTAAATGTTTGAGCCAGTGTAGTAAAAACTACCGCGAATGGCTGGTTGACGATTACAAACTAAAACTTGTTTTACTAATAGGTAAAAAGTATCGTGAGAAAATCATGAACGAACCAGACGACGAATAATAAAGTTTTCTCAGTTTTGTCATTTCGACGAAGGAGAAATAACACTAGTATCAGACAAAGTTTGTCAAATATTGGATGTGATTTCTCCTTCGTCGAAATGACAAAAATAAAACAGAACTGCAAGTTCTAAAAAATCATTTTAATCAGAGCAATCTGTGACAGATTCTAAAATCTAAAATCATCCCGATAGCTATCGGGACTAAAATAAAAAAACAATGTCTAAACAATTCTCATCATTAGGAATTTCAGCACCAATTTTAAAAGCTTTAAGCGAATTGAACATTGTTGAACCAACAGAAATTCAACAAAAAACAATTCCGTTATTGCTGACTGAAACCCACGATGTGGTAGGTTTAGCCAAAACCGGAACCGGTAAAACAGCCGCTTTCGGATTGCCATTATTACAATTAATCGATACCGAATCGCCAATTGTACAAGCTGTAATTTTGGTACCAACCAGAGAACTTGGACAACAAATTTTCAGAAACTTAGAAGATTTCGGAAAACACATTCCAAACATCTCAATCGCTTCAACTTGTGGCGGAATCCCGATAAAACCTCAAATCGAGCGTTTATCACAACCAACACACATCGTTGTAGCAACTCCGGGACGTTTAATCGATTTAATTCAGCGTAAAGCAATCGATTTAAAACAAGCACAATATTTAGTTTTAGACGAAGCCGACGAAATGGTTTCGATCCTAAAAGAAAGCTTAGACGAAATCGTAGCCGAACTTCCTAAAAAACACAGAACTTTATTGTTTTCGGCTACTTTGCCCGGAACAATCAAACAATTGATTCAGAATTACTTAAACAAAAATGTAGTTCAGGTGAGCGCCAATATGGAAACCGTTGGTAACCAAGGAATTGATCACGAATATATTGTAGTGGATCCAATTGAGAAATTAGATGTTTTAATGCACTTCTTAAACTCAAGAGACGGAGAACGCGGAATCATTTTCTGCAAAACCAAAGCTGCAGTAAACAAACTGGCTAAAAACTTAGCCATTAATCGTTTTTCTTCGGGCGCATTACACGGAAGTTTATCTCAGGGAATCCGTGACAGAATCATGGAGCAATTTCGTGAAGGACACATCAATATTCTGGTTGCAACAGATTTAGCAGCAAGAGGAATCGACGTAAAAGAAATTTCTTATGTAGTTAATTACCATTTACCGGATACTTACGAAAACTACGTTCACCGTAGTGGTAGAACGGCAAGGGCAGGAGCCAAGGGGCTTTCTTTAACCGTTTTACAAGAAGAAGAAACAGCTGAAATTCCGGAATTCGAAAAAGAATTAGGAATTAAATTTACTCAATTTCAAAAACCTTCGGTAGTAAGTTTAGAAGAAAATAATACGCTTTTATGGGCAAAACAAATCTTCAAAACAAAACCCAATCACGATATTTCAGCCGATTTAAAAACGAAAGTAAAAACTGTTTTTCACCATCTTACCAAAGATGAATTGATCGAAAAATTGTTAGCCAATTACGTTTTGCAAAACAAAGTTGAAGTAACAGAAAAACCTGTTAAAAAATTCAAAAAGTAATAATACTGACATTTGTCATTGTATTTTAAAGTTGTACATTTAAGGTATATTTTTATAAAATCCACTTAAATAAAACAACATATATGAACATAGTCATCATAGGAGGTGGTTTTGCAGGTATAAATCTTGCGAAAGAGCTTGTAGACCATCCTCAAATACAAGTAACCCTTGTAGACAAAAACAATTACAATTTTTTCCCACCACTTATATATCAGGTTGCTACAGCGTTTTTAGAACCATCAAGTATCAGTTATCCTTTTAGAAAATTCTTTGCAGGCAAAAAAAATCTTCAGTTTCGTTTAGGCGAATTACTTTCTGTAGTTCCTGCCGAAAATAAAATAATCCTTAATAACGGCGAATTAACGTACGATCATTTGGTTTTTGCTACAGGAGCAGAAACAAGTTATTTTGGCATGGAAAACGTAATGAAAAACGCCATTCCGATGAAAACCTTAAATGATGCCATCGAAATGCGTAATACGTTGCTTAAAAACCTGGAGAAAGCAGCTATCACCAAAGATATTCGTAAACGTCGCAAATTATTAACGATTGTTGTTGCCGGAGGAGGACCAACAGGAGTAGAGGTTTCAGGAATGTTTGCCGAAATGCGTAAAAACATTTTATTAAAAGAATATCCGGAACTCGAAACATCAGCCAGTAATGTGTATTTGGTCGATGGGGGAGACGCACTACTCGCTCCTATGAGTAAAGCTTCGCAACAAGATACCCTAGACGCACTAACCAAATTAGGCGTTGTAGTAAAACTACACACACGCGTAGTAGATTATGCAGATGATACAGTGCATTTTGAAAATGGAGAAACCATCAAAACCAAAAATTTAATTTGGGCTGCCGGAGTTTCGGCTAAAATTTTTGACGGAATCCCAAAAGAAAGTTACGGTCGCGGAAGACGTATGGCAACAGACCAATACAATAAAGTTGATGGACTTATAAATATTTATGCTATTGGCGATACAGCCATCACGGCCGGTGATAAAAATTTCCCTGACGGACATCCGCAAGTTGCTCAGGTTGCGATTCAGCAAGGATTAAACCTGGCCAAAAACTTTAAAGCTTTAGTTCAAAATAAACCTTTAAAACCTTTTGCTTATAATGACAAAGGTTCAATGGCAATTATAGGAAAAAACAAAGCCGTAGTCGATTTACCAAGTCCAAAATGGCATTTCAAAGGATTTTTTGCCTGGGTTATCTGGCTGTTTATCCACTTAATATCCCTAATTACTTATAGAAACAGATTAAATACATTCTGGAACTGGATGGTTGCTTATTTTGCCAGAGATCAGTCTTTGAGAATGATTATTAGGCCTGATAAAAGACAACAAAGTGAATAGATGAATTTTAAATTTTAAAAAATTCCAAATTCCAATTGAATTGTGAATATTTACATATATAGAAAAAGCCAGAATTATTAAATTCTGGCTTTTTAGTTCATTTAGAATATATCTTAAATGCTTCAGTTTAGATCTAGTTAATAAGAAATGACTAGCTACACGAAAATATTGTTATGAAAATGATTGCTCTAGCCCTGATAGCAGAGGAAATCCTTTTGTGGCGGTGTTCGCCACAAAAGATTACTTCGTCAGTTCGCTATCGCTCGGGTGGAACGAATAGCGGGATTAGCTCCTAAAAAAATAATAGAAATATTGCGTAAAATTTGGAATTTGGACCCGAGCGTTAGCGAACAGGCGAAGCAATTTAAAAAATTGAAAATTATTAATTTTTAATGCCCAACCAAAACATCATCATCTTTAGAGACTTCGACTTTTTCTTTAATAAAACGTTTTCCAATATTTAAAACAATAAAAGCAATAATGGTTGTTGATGTCATAATAACTACCATAGGCGCTACAGAATCCTTAACAAACACCCCAACAGCAAATGATGCCAAAGCTCCCAAACCAAGCTGAATTGCACCCATTAAAGCAGAGGCACTTCCGGCATTTTTAGCAAAAGGTGCCATTGTAAGTCCGGCTGTATTAGGATTTGAAATTCCCAAGCACCCTAAAAACAAGAAAAGCATTGCGATTGTTTCGTATAGTCCCAATAAATTATTTACAGCAAGTATCAGGAAAACGCTGGCAATGACAGATTGTGTAATTAATGCTCCAAAAATCATTTGCTCACTTGAAAATTTCTTCAACAAAACTGAATTTAACTGGCTTGATCCGATAAAACTTACCGACATAAAGGCGAAAATCCATCCATAAGTTTTAGCGTCTACATGGTAAATATCCATAAAAATTATAGGAGAGGCCGCTACGTAAGTAAATAAGCCAGAAAAAGAAATAGATCCTGTAAATGCGTACGTAAAAAACTGAGGTTCTTTTAAAACTTTTAAAAAGTTCGAGATAATCGGTTTTGGTTTTAATGAAATCGAAGTATCTGGTTTGTAGCTATTTGGCAAACCAACCTGAGCAGCAATTAAAATTGCCATTCCCATACACATTAAAATAAAAAATACCGTATGCCAGCCGTAATCTTCGGTAACATAACCACCAATTGTTGGCGCCAACATCGGCGAAAGCCCAAGAACCAACATCAATAATGAAAATACTTTTGGAATATCTTTAACAGGAAATAAATCCCTAACCATTGCTACAGAAGCTACTGTTGCAGCACAACTTCCAATGGCCTGAACGAATCGTAAAAGAATAAAAGAATCAATATCAGCTACATAAACACAACCTAATGAGGCTAATATGTAAACCAAAAGACCAATAAACAGAGGTTTTTTACGCCCAAAACGGTCTAATAATGGTCCGTAAAGCAATTGTCCGGCCGAAATTCCGATAAAATAACTCGATAAACTCATTGATACTTTTGCAACAGTTGTATGTAAATCTTTAGCAATACCTGAGAAACCAGGCAAGTACATATCTATTGAAAAAGGGCCAAGTGCGGTTAGAGAACCTAAAATAAGGATGAGTTTAATGTATTTTTTTGTTGTCATTTTCTTAAAAAATTGCTTTTAATTTCCTGCAAAGGTAAATATTTAGTACCTTGTTATATAATTTAACGGGGTTTTATATAAAAACCGCGTTCGTTTTAAGCCAAAAATTGAATTTCAATAATTGATTTTCAAACTAATCCTAAAAATTAAAATTTATGAAAAATTTCTCTTTACTATTCGCTCTTATTTTTACATCAATTTCGTTTGCACAGACAATTACATCTAAAAAAGAAGATGCAAGCCCGGAGCAATACGCACTTCTTCAAAAAGTTAATCAGTATTATCCTGATATAACTTTAAACAAATCAGTTACCAATTTTTATGCTGATGGCAAAATCATCGACACTCAACAGGAATTCAATTTAGAAACTTCGAAATTTTCAAGTTATAAAATTGGAATTGAGCCAGATAACAAAAAATTATTATTTGAATATATTTCTGATGAAACCGGAAAAGTTTACGGTGATGTTACCATTTTTAAAGGAAATGCTTTGAGAACGACTTTTTCAGAGAAAAACAATGAAATTAACGTTGCATTAAACGGAAAATCTGTTTATTTGAAAAAAATAAAATAATTTAATTTTATAACGAAAAGAAAAGCATTCGCCACGGTGAATGCTTTTTTCGTTTATATTTGAAGATATTTTATAAACAAAGCTTAATTCTAATGAAAAAATTCATTCTACTGTTGTTATTTATTTCTTTTTCAGCACATTCGCAAACAAATCGATTTACAGGTACATGGAGCACAGAAAATTGCAAGGATTGTAGCAAAGAATATGTTTTGACTTTAAATATAGCGCAATCTAACAGTAAAATATTTGGAACTGCAGAAATTACAAGCGCTAATGAAAAATTCGTAACCGGTGTTATGGAAGTTACCGGATATGTATATACGCTTGGTGAAAAAGCTCAAATTAGTATGAAAGCCAAAAATGGTTCTGTAAGCGCAGTACTTTATGTAAATGAAGGAGTGATACAGTTTACCAAAAGAGGTGGTTCTGATTTAGTTCCGAAAGAAACGATTCTTACGAAACTATACGAATAAGGCTGGATTTACGGTGTTTTGCACCGTTTTAAGACTTATATAATTTGAACTATAATTTATATTATGTAAAATAGAATATTTCGAAACTCGCCTTCCTATGAATCTTTCTTATTTCGGTCAAACGACAATCGTTTACTCATAAATAAGTTCTTGACGATCGATTGTGCTTCTATTTCCGGACAGAAATAAAAACTCAAATGATAATAATGATTTTAAAATCCTAAAAAAGCTTTTTTAAAGCCCGTAAATCATTAAATTTTAACATTTTATTAAAATAATTACATTCTCGCAAAGATGCTTTCATTGTAAGAGTTTATTTTATTATTTTTACATTCGATACTTTAAAAAAATTATCAAACGTATGAATACAATTGCTGAGCATATTGCAGATTTTTTAAAAGAATACCCGCCATTTGATAATTTAACTTTTCAGGAATTATCTGATATTGCTACAAACATTCGTGTTATCAATTTAGAAAAACACGCTGTACTTTTTCAAATAAATGATTTACTACATGATAGCTTTTATGTAGTGGCTTCGGGTGTCATAAATTTAACAACAATTGCTGATGCCGAAGAAACGATTATCAACAAATGTCATGAAGGCGATATTTTTGGTTTACGTCCGTTTTTTGCCAAAAACAACTATATGATGACGGCAAAAGCACGTGAAGAAAGTATTATTTATGCTATTCCTATCGCTGTTTTTAGACCTTTTGTAGCTAATAATTCGGATGTTTTAAACTTTTTATTAGAGAATTTCGCTATCAATTCAAGACATGCAAAAGACAACGTAAACTCTAATGGAAAACTGATTTCTGACACTGCTTTTTATGTAGATCAGCAATCAGAAATGCAATATATTCAGTCACTTGCCTATAATAATTCGCCATTAACAACAGAATCAAACAGCATTATAAAAGATGTTGCGATCCTGATGACAGAATCTATGGTAGATAATATCGTGATTTGCGAAAAAAACAATCCGATTGGTATTGTTACAAATGCCGATTTATCGTCTAAAATTGCGACAGGCCGCTATCCTATCACAGAAACGATTGACAAAATCATGTCGTCTCCGGTAGTTACCGTAATTGAAAATGTTTCTCTTGCCGAAGCGCAATTGTTAATGCTAAAAAATAATGTAACGCATTTATGTGTTACTAAAGATGGTACGAGTAAATCTGCTGTAAAAGGAATTATTTCTGAACACGATTTAATTGTGGCTCAAGCTAGTAATCCTGGTGTTTTAATTAAAGAAATTAAACGCTCTCAGCTTCCAAAAGACTTAAAACAAATCCGTGATCGTTTGTCTGATTTGATTCAAAACTCAATTCAAAAAAACATCCCGATTTCTCATATTAGTAATATTGCCAGCGAAATCAATCTGGCTATTATAAAACGTGCTGTCGAATTGTCTATTTTAGATTTAGGCTCACCTCCTGCCCGTTTTGCATGGTTAAGTATTGGTAGTCAGGGAAGAAAAGAGCAATTATTACTAACAGACCAGGATAGTATTCTTATTTTTGAAGATGTTGCGCCTGAGAAATACAGAGAAGTAAAAGATTACTTTTTAAGACTGGCTAAAAGAACTACTTCGATATTAGAAAAAGTAGGTTACGAATATTGTCCAAACGGACATATGGGAAGCAATATGTTATGGTGTAAATCATTGACAGACTGGACAAAACAATACAACAGCTGGATGAATACTCCAGGTGAAAACAGCAACGATTTAAGTAGTATTTTCTTTGATTATGAAATTGTTTTTGGAGAACCAAAAATTGAAGAAGTAATCGAAAATGTTATCTTCAAAAATGCTGTTAATAATACATTGTTCTTCGACTTTTTAGGTAATGATGCTTTAAAAAGAAATTCTCCTTTGAGTTTCTTCAAAAAATTCATTGTTGAAGAAGAAGGACCGCACAAAACAAAATTCGACATCAAAACACGTGCATTAATGCCGTTAATTGATGCTGCACGTTTGTTGATTTTAAATGCTAATATCAAAGGAATCAAAAATACCTATTTGAGATTCAAACAATTAGCAATTACAGATTCTAAAAATGCTGAAATTTACTTAAGCTGTGCCGAAGCTTTTTTAACGCTCTCAAAATTTAGAACTGTCGAAGGATTAAAGAATGACGACTCAGGACAATATATAAATTTGCGAGAAATGTCTAAAACAGACAAAGAAAAGTTAAAAAATGCCTTAACCCCAATGAAAGATCTTGAGGAACTAATTAAGAGTAAATTTCAACTTACACAATTCTCATAAATATGCTAGACTGGATTAAAAATATCAACAAAGAATATCCGGATTTCTGGAAAGAATACCTGACTAAATTCGAAACAAAACCTAACAGGTTTGTAGTTTTATCTACTGAAACTTCAGGATTAAATCCCAACAAAGACGTGATCCTGTCTTTGGGTGCTTTTTCTGTTATTGATGATGGTATTGTGATAAAAGATAATTTTGAAGCTGTTTTGCTGCAATACAAATTCTTGCAGGATAACGGACTTTCGAATGAATTTATCATCGAGAGCAAAATGCTTAAAATGCCTGAGCCAGATGCAATTGAAGCATTTGTTAATTTTATTGGTAATTCTATTTTAGTAGGACATCATATTAATTTTGATATCGAGATGCTAAACGCTGCCCTAGAACGTTTGGATTGTGGAAGATTAAAAAATGAAGCATTGGATATCGACATGATGTACAGAAAATTAATGGACATCAATGATAAACAATTTTCTTTGGACGATTTAAGCGAAATTTACAAAATTCCAAAAAGCGACAGAAATTCCTCTTCGGAAGATGCTTATAAAATTGCGCTTTTGTTTTTGAAGTTAAAATCTCGATTGGGGATTAAATAGAAAAGTTAAACCATATAAGTTATAGAAGGTAATTTAAAAGGTTAGAATCTTTACTATTATTATTTAAAGAAAGAAAAACCTTTTCTATGCGGAGTTACTTGCGAAGATTTCTCCTTACGTCGAAATGACAAAAAATGCGCTAAAATCTACAATTGATTTTTACAATATAAAAAAATGCCTCTTAAAACTAAGAGGCATTTTTTATTTCTATTTATTTCAGAATTAAGAAATTCTTTCTTTTGTAATTTCGTCTACAATTTCCGGATTCAACAAAGTTGAAATATCTCCAAAATTTGAGAAATCACCTTCGGCGATCTTACGTAAAATTCTACGCATGATTTTTCCTGAACGTGTTTTTGGTAAGCCAGATACAAACTGAATTTTATCTAATTTTGCAATTGGCCCAATGTGATCAGAAATATATTGATTGATCTCTTTTGTTAAGTTGGCTCTGTCTCTGTATTCTCCCGTTTCTTTTAGAATCACGAAACCGTATAAAGCATTTCCTTTAATATCATGTGGGAATCCAACAATTGCAGATTCTGCAACTGCAGGATGCTCGTTGATCGCATCTTCGATAGGCGCTGTTCCTAAATTATGTCCTGAAACAATTACAACATCATCTACTCTACCGGTGATTCTGTAATACCCTACTTCATCTCTTAAAGCTCCGTCGCCTGTAAAATATTTTCCAGGGAAAGCAGAGAAATAAGTGTCTTTATAACGTTGGTGATCACCCCAGATTGTTCTGGCGATTCCAGGCCAAGGGAATTTAATACATAAACTTCCTACCACTTGATTTCCCTCGATCTCATTGCGTTTTTCATCCATTAAAACAGGCTGAATTCCTGGTAATGGCAAAGTTGCGTATGTTGGTTTTGTTGGTGTTACAAAAGCAATTGGAGAAATCATGATTCCACCCGTTTCAGTTTGCCACCATGTATCTACAACAGGACATCTTTTATCTCCAACGTGGTCATTAAACCAGTGCCAAGCCTCTTCGTTGATTGGCTCTCCTACTGATCCAATTACTTTTAGCGATTTTAGAGGATATTTTTGAATATAATCTAAACTTTCTTTTGCTAACGAACGAATTGCAGTTGGCGCTGTATAAAACTGAGTTACTTTGTGTTTTTCGATAATATCCCAAAAACGGCTAAAATCCGGATAAGATGGTACACCTTCAAAAATTACCGTTGTTCCTCCATTTAATAATGGTCCGTATAATATATAAGAGTGACCAGTAATCCATCCAATATCTGCCGTACACCAGAAAATATCATTTTCTTCGTGACTGAAAACATTTTTAAAAGTATAGGCTGTATAAACCATATACCCGGCTGTAGTATGAACCATTCCTTTAGGTTTTCCTGTAGATCCTGAAGTATACAAAATAAACAATGGATCTTCTGCATCCATAATTTCGGCAACACTATTGTCTAAAGCAACATCTAATAAAGGCTGTAACCATTGGTCACGTCCTTCTTTCATTTTTACATTAGTATTGGTTCTTTTTACAACCAAAACATTAGTAACAGATGGGCAAGTATCTAATGCCTCGTCTACAATTCCTTTTAAATCAATGTTTTTATTTCCTCTGTAACCTCCATCAGAAGTAATCACCATTTTACATTCGCAGTCGTTAATTCTTGCGGAAACTGCCGAAGCTGAAAATCCTGCAAAAATAACAGAGTGAATCGCTCCTATTCTGGCACAAGCTAAAACAGCAACAGCCAATTCAGGAATCATTGGTAAATAAATACAAACTCTGTCTCCTTTACGTACGCCTTGCTCACGCAAAACATTCGCCATTTTCGAAACTCTTTCGTATAATTCGTTATATGTTATATGTTATATGTAAAGCACTTTCTGAAGGATCGTTCGGTTCAAAAATAATAGCCGTTTTTTCTCCTCTTTTACTTAAGTGTCTATCGATGCAATTTTTGGTAATGTTAACTTTTGCGTCAGTAAACCATTTCACTTCGGCATCAGCCATATTAAAATCAACTACTTTTTCCCAGTGTTGGTACCATGTAAAATTTTCTTCAGCAATTTTCCCCCAAAACTTCCTTGGCTCCCTTATTGACTTATTGTAATGTTTAAAATATTGTTCTAAATTTTCAATTTTATAATAACTCATATGTTTTTGGAATTTTTTTATAAATGTATTAAATATCAGCGTATTCTTAAAATTATTTAATTCATAAATTATGTCTAAAAAAAAC
>NZ_CADCSU010000168.1 GCF_902804475.1 Flavobacterium bizetiae | reverse complement strand
ATCTATATTTTTTCCAATTTTTTGATATTTAGCAAAATTATTTTTTGACAAGGACCTTAAATAAGTATCTTCAAAAATAACAAGCTTTTTTAATGGATTTACCGCATTATCATAACCACTAAAAATTTCGACATTTCTATAATTATAATTTTTTCTGTCATACATTTTAGTTACAATACTATCTAAATTTCCTGCTGGGTTATAATAATATTGAGCAGATTCATTTTGCATTTTATCATTTCCTTTTTTAGTAGCAATGATTTGATTTGCATCATTATAAAAATATACAATTGTATCATTTTTTATAACATCACCGGCACTATAAATATATCGTTTAGCCATTCGTTCCTGATTATCAAAAACAATTGTTCTGTTATAAGCATATAATTGAAATTCTTTTGAAGTAGTTTTCAGGGTAATTTTGGCTTCATTTTTTGTATAATCTATATCCTCAAATATTTCATCACTGAATTTGCCAATAATATTTGAATCAGAACCGTACCATAAAACCTTTCCTGTTTTTTTTACCACTCTTTGATTTTTATCGTATGTAAGTTTTACTAATTCATTGGAAGTTGTTGCCAAAGCATTTGTATTATGAAACATATAATCAAAGTGGTATTTTTCAATACTATCTGATGTAGTAGGGTTTGAACTATCATCATTCGAACAACTGTATAAACCAGTTAAAAAGAAAAAATAAAAAAGGTAGTTTTTTTTCATAATTGTAAAATATAAAATGATTTAAGTAAATAACAGCAACTATTAAACGCTAAAAATATTATAAACAATAATATGATTATCATAGTTTATATAAAGCTGTTTACGGTAATCTTGTTTTTTGCGGGTAATAATAGAAAGTTTACATTCTCGACCGTCATTATCTTTACACATAAAAGAATAAACAATATCAGTATCATTTTCTTCGCGTTCGATATAATCCACAATCTTAAAAAGCTGTATTTCCTGAGAATAGACTACAATTCTATGTTTGTTAGTATCGAGAACAACTGATAGATTGACCAAATCAAGATTCGACCACTCACCCCATTTTCCTCTTTCATTTTTTTCTAAGACACTAAATCCTGAAGTTTTAAATTGATAAGTCTGGCTGTAAGCTTGTTGCAAACAAAGTCCTAAAAATAGTAGTAATATATAGGTGCGGATAGAATTCATATTGTATTTGATGCGGATAATTAAAACTCAAATTTAGCCTTTTCCTGACGAGCAATTTCGAATTCGGTGATCATTTCTTCAACAATTTGCTTTGCGGGTAATATTTCGTGAATTAATCCTGCAATTTGTCCTATTTCAAGTTCTCCTTCTTCAAGATCACCTTCAAACATTCCTTTTTTAGCTCTTGCTCTGCCTAGAAGTTGTACTAAATCTTCTTTAGTTGGGCATTTTTCATATAAATCCTGAACATCATTATAAAACTTATTTTTAATCAAACGAACCGGAGCTAATTCTTTCAATGTCAATTGTGTATCACCTTCTTTTATCTTAACTATCGTTTCTTTAAAATTATTGTGCGAGGATGATTCTATCGATGCTGCAAAACGACTCCCAACCTGAACACCATCTGCACCCAGAATCATTGTAGCAAGCATTCCGCGTCCGGTTGCAATTCCACCAGCGGCAATAATCGGGATCTGAATTTTTTCTTTCACCATCGGGATCAGCGTTAATGTTGTCGTTTCGTCACGACCGTTGTGTCCTCCTGCTTCAAAACCTTCTGCAACAATAGCATCAACTCCGGCTTCCTGCGCTTTTAAAGCAAAAACACTACTACTCACCACGTGTACAACTGTAATTCCTTTTTCCTTTAAAAAAGAAGTCCATGTTTTAGGGTTTCCTGCCGAAGTAAAAACGATTTTCACGCCTTCTTCGATCACGATATTCATAATTTCTTCGATATTAGGATATAACATCGGAATATTAACACCAAAAGGTTTATCAGTCGCTTTTTTGCATTTTTGAATGTGCTCTCTTAAAACTTCCGGATACATAGATCCGGCTCCAATCAAGCCCAAACCTCCGGCATTACTTACTGCCGAAGCTAATTTATAACCACTATTCCAGATCATTCCGCCTTGAATAATTGGATATTTTATATTAAAAAGTTGTGTAATTTTATTCATTCAAAAATGTAATTATTGTTTGATTATCTTTCCTGTTTTGTGTACGCCATCCGCATCAAAAGTATAAAAATAGAGTCCGCTTTTTAGCGCTTCTACAGAAAGAATCGGGTTTTGATTTGTAATTTGTTTTTCGATTATTTTTTGCCCTAAAACAGAATAAACTGAAACGGAAGCTGTACTACTTTCAAACAAAAACGAAATTGTAGTTTGCGCCGGATTAGGATATACAGAAAAAGCAGAAAGTGATGTTTTGTGATCTTCTACACCTAAAGTAGATCCGAAATTTGGAATCCCATAACCATAATTATTATCCGGATTCGCATATCGATCTGAAGACCGAAGTACCATTTCTCTAATTTCTTTATTGGTTTTAGACGGAAAAGCCTGCCATAAACAAGCAATCATTCCGGCCATAATCGGGCATGAAAATGAAGTACCATTTGTAGTACCAATATTTCCCGAAGTATCTGAAACTACAGCAGAAGTTCCTAATGCCATAACATCAGGTTTTATTCTGCCATCGTAACTTGGTCCTATAGAACTAAAACTGGATTTTGTTTTCGAAACTGTTACGCCGCCAACCGCAATTACCGAAACTGCATCTGCCGGTCCGCCAATATGAGGTTCTGCCTTAGTTCCTTCATTTCCTGCCGAAGCCACTACAACAATTCCTTTGCTAAAAGCAATTTCTGCACCACGCGAAATAAAATTCGTCGAGCCATTCATATCGCTATAAGTATGCGTATAATTTGGATTATCAAACTCAAAATATCCTAAAGAGGTCGTAATAATATCAACTCCCAAAGCATCTGCTTTTTCGGCGGCTTCAACCCAATACGACTCTTCTACTGGATTTTCTGTAGGATCATATTCCGTAATAAACAAATAATAAGATGCATCGGGAGCGGTACCAATTAAGGCATTTTCATTATAACCACCCATTGTTGACAGTACCTTTGTGCCGTGATCATCGCCTGTGTAGAAATTATCATTTCTATTCACAAAATCATAACCGCCTAATATTTGATTATTGTCAATCAATTTTTTGAAAGGCTGAGCAGTATTTACACCAGGAAAACCTGCATCAAGTACCGCGATTATTTTTCCTGAACCTGTATAGTTTTGCTGATGCAGCACTTGACCATTCAGCATTTTGATTTGATTTGCCGAAGATCCGTAGTTATAATCGATTGTAGTTTTGAGTTTATCCTTTGATTGAGCAACCTGATTTTCTGAAACTTTTTTAGAAGTTGTATTCAAACTTTTATTCGCAAAAACGATCTTATCTACAAATGGTAAAGTTTTTAGAGATAAAATATTAGTTTGAGTTCCCCGAATATGAAGTGCATTCAACCATTTAGATTGCGCCATTACTGTAATGTCTGTACTAGATTTTACCTGATTTATATAAGAGGTTTCTACAGGAATATCCGTAAGATTTAAAGCAATATTTTGATTGGTTCTTCGATCTATTGCACGCTGCGAAAGCATTTCTAACGGAGCATTAAAAAAATGCTGTGCATTTGGCTTATCCTTAAAATAAACCCATGCATCTTCCTGCGAAAACATCACAGAAGAAATCACCAATAAAAGAAACGTAAAATAACACTTCATAGTTTACTTTTTTAAAAGGCAAAACCTTTGTAAAAAAGTATAAAGCTAAGAAATTACTCCCGAACCAACTAATTCATTATCGAAATACCAGGCCGCGAACTGACCTTCAGTAATTGCTGATTGTGGTTCATCAAACTGAACGTACATTCCGTCTTCGAATTGGTGTAAAGTTGCTTTTTGTAAAGGCTGACGGTAACGAATTCTCGCCATTACTTCCATTGTTTCACCTACTTTTAAAGTCATATCAGTACGAATCCAGTGTACTTCGGATTTTTCGATAAACAATGCTTTTTTAAACAAACCAGGATGCTGACTTGTTAAACCGGTATAAATAGTATTGGTTTCAACGTCTGTAGCAATAATAAACAACGGATCTGTTGTTCCGCCTACGTTCAATCCTTTTCGCTGTCCTACCGTAAAATAATGCGCCCCTTGGTGTTTACCAACAACTTTACCCATTGTTGGAAGATAGTCACGTTTTTTAGCTTCTAATTTTAATTCTTCCTGCAACGATAATCCAGCAGGTTTTTCGATAGCATAAATCGGATCGTTTTTATCTATTTGAACAATTTTACCGTCTTTAGGCTGCAATTTTTGTTGCAAAAATTCCGGTAAACGAACTTTTCCAATAAAACATAATCCTTGCGAATCTTTCTTTTCAGCAGTTACCAAATCCATTTCAGCAGCGATTTCACGCACTTCCGGTTTGGTTAACGCTCCAATTGGAAATAATGATTTTGCCAATTGATCTTGCGACAACTGACATAAAAAATACGATTGATCTTTGTTGTTATCTTCACCGGCAATCAATTGGTAAACAGGTTTTCCGTCTACTTCGATTTCACTTTTTTGACAGTAATGTCCCGTTGCTACATAATCAGCACCAAGACTTAAAGCAATTTTCATAAAAACATCAAATTTGATCTCGCGATTACAAAGCACGTCAGGATTTGGAGTTCTCCCTTTTTCGTATTCGTTGAACATATAATCAACGATTTTTTCTTTGTATTCCTCGCTTAAATCGACAGTTTGAAACGGTATTCCAAGTTTTTCAGCTACTAATAAAGCATCATTACTATCCTCTAACCAAGGACATTCATTAGATATAGTAACCGAGTCATCGTGCCAGTTTTTCATAAAAAGCCCAATAACTTCGTATCCTTGTTGTTGCAATAAATAAGCAGCAACACTAGAATCTACTCCACCAGAAAGTCCAACAACTACACGTTTCATTCTAAATCGTTTATATTTTTACAAGGGTGCAAAGATAAGTCCTATTTTTGATAATTGTGGTAGTTTTGATTAGTTTATATAATGCCGCGGTAGATAAAACTTATTGCTTTTTTTAATTACTTTTAAGAACCAAAAAAAATCCATGCAAAAATACATCTGCAGTTTTATTTTTCTTTTTGTCATAACTTCTTTGAGCGCACAAAGATACAGCTCTTCTTTGGCAAATTATGAAGCCTATAAAGCTTTTAAGGGCAAGCCTTTATCTGATAAATTTTCGAATATCGAATCTGTAAAAATCATTTACGACCTGAAACAGCAAAAAATGTACTACTTCAACAGTAGCCTGATTTTATTGCATTACGATTTTGTTTCGGGGTATTTAGGTTATAGTCAGGATCTGGATATTTTTAACAATAATAATTATAGCGATACAGAAAAAGACAGAAATTATTTATTGGGAAATCTCAATCACATTAAAGGAACTGACAAATGGATTTTCGAATTGGCCGCTTCTGATCATATGCCTATTCCCTTAATTGAACGTTTTTATTATTTAATTGTAAAATCGACTTTTATTGGTTCTAATTTAAAGTTCTATTTGAACAATCCCCAACAAATGGAATGGTTTCAGCAAAATCTATTTAAAATTCCGTGTGTGAAATCAAATTACATTTTTGATGAAATTAAATATCAGGAAGTAGTTTCCGGAAGTGCTATTGGTATTCTTAAACAATATAAACTAAAGGATCTGGAAAAGGTAAAACCAAATGCTGATGAAATTATCATTGTAGACGGAACGCCCGATATTTTGCCCAATGTAAGAGGAATTATTGTAAACGAACTTCAAACTCCTTTGAGCCATTTAGTGCTTTTAGGCAAGAATAGAAAGATTCCTATAATGGCGTATACGAATGTTTTAAAGGATAATAACATTCAAAAATTACTATCTAAAAAAGTAGAATTAAAGATTAAAGTCGACACTTTTTACCTGAAAGAAAGTGGTAAAAAAATAATTCCGAAAGAAATTTCCAAAAAGAAAAAACTAATCATTGATAATTCTTTCACTGAACTAGTAGACTTAAATAAAATATCTAAAAACGGAATCAATTATATTGGTGCTAAGGCGCAAAATATGTCTTATCTGATCGCAATTTCAAAACAAATTTCGTTTAAAACTCCTGAAAATGCGCATGCTATTCCGTTTTACTATTACACAAAACACATTCAAAAAGCTTCAATTTCTCCTTTAATTACAGAACTTTTAAATTATCCGCATAAAGACTCGACTGTCTGGGTCAATCATCAATTAAAAAAGATTCGCGACGCTATTAAAAAAGAAACCATTGATCCCCAATTAATTGTAAAACTAAATCTGGCTTTTAAAAATGCAACGTTTAAAAACTTCAGATTTCGATCTTCTACAAATGCCGAGGATTTAGATAATTTTAATGGCGCCGGATTATACGATTCTAAAACCGGAATTATGGGAGACAGTATCAAAACTTTCGAAAAAGCCATTAAACAAGTTTGGGCCAGCGTCTGGAACGAAGCATCGTACAACGAACGGGAACTTTTTGGTATTGATCAGCAAAATATTGCTATGGGCGTTTTAGTTCATCGCTCATTTCCTGATGAACTCGCAAATGGTGTTGTAATTACTAAAAATATCTTTAGAAAAAACTTCTCCGGAATTACTGTGAATATTCAAAAAGGAGAAAATTCAGTTGTAAAACCTGAAAAAGGAGAAGTATGCGAGCAATTTGTCGCTTATCATTTTAATTCCGGATTAGACGAAACTGATTTTGATGTCGATTATACTTCGAACTCTAATTTAAACAATAACGAGCCGTTATTGAGCCGAAAAGAAATGAGCAGGCTTTTTCACGTAAGCAAAACAATCGAAGAAAAAATGTACCGCTACTGGCGAAAAAACCGATATCACCCGGTTGATATTGAATTTAAAATCGTGGGAGAAAACAGAGATTTATATATTAAACAGGTACGGCCTTTTAATGAATAAATTAATAATAAACTAAAAGATCAATCTCATTAGAAACGGTATTGATTAAAACGATTTTAAAATCAAAATCATCTACGTTTATTTTTTGCTGTATCGATTTTCGAATGTTTTGATTGTTTAAAGAAAAGTCACCTTCCAGCGGAATTTTCACATCGACTACATTCAAATATTTAGAAATCTTTTTACTAACCAAAATAGAAGCCGCAATATAAAATCCGATAATAATTAATTGAAAAAATAGCAATACTTCGATTTTTTCGTACGGATACATGATATCTAAAATCGAAAGTGTAATCGTGGCAAAAAGAAAAATAATGGCGTTTACGGTAAATGATTGTGTTCTAAATCTTAAGATCGAGAAAATCGCAAATAAGCCAAATCCGATCCCAACTCCTATTTCGATTTTGGTAAACAAATAACAAAGCGAAAAAGTACAAAGTCCAACAATAACCATCAGCGGATTTATGGTTTCATTATCTTTTCTGTTAGAGAAAAAATACAAAACCAGAATTGAGAAAAACAATAATAAAAATCTTCCTATAAGTTCGTTTAAATCCATTGAATCAAAATATTAGTAAATCAAATTTAGAAAATAGTTTGCCACGAATTCATGCTACTAGCTACTTTAAAATTTAAAATATATTATCTATTAATTTTTCCAATTATAATCTTTTGACCAATTGTAAAACTTATCTAGTTCAGATTGATTTTTTTTATGCCATTTTCCAACATCTTCACTATCTGAATCAACATAAGCTATGTAAGCGAAAGCTTCAATAAATTTTTTGTTTTTCATTTCAATAAAATAAGGTGCTAAGTTTTCCCAATAAAAACCAAAATTACCATTTTTTGTTTCCTGAAGTGCAGAACAGATCACCTCAAATTTTCTGATAAAATTTTCAACTTCTGTTTTTTTAGCATTTTTTTTATCAAAATCTAAACCTGAAGCCATCGATAAAATCAAATCTACTTGCGAAAAATCATTTTCTTTCTTTACATCACTAGAATCAGATAACATATTAGAATTAATATTTATCGTAATAGACTTTTCTCCATTTTGTTGAATTCCCTGCGACAATAATTTTTTTATGTTTTCAAGATTTTTCTTAGAACGCGTTGTTTGAGGTTCTACAATTAAAAACCTTGAAAAAGCCAAAATAGCAGGAATTCTATGACTTCCCATTTCCAGAATTCCAATAGCATTTAAAGAACCTGCATGTTTGGGATTAATAAGAAGAGCTTTTTGAAAACAAAGAATAGCTTCACCATATCTATTATTATTAGTGTAGCAAATTCCTTTGTTAAAATGCAATTGATAATAATTTGGATATTTTTGAATTCCTTCCTGATATATAGTTAGCGCTTCATCTGTCTTTTTAAGATGATCTAAAGCATTAGCATAATTCACATATACATTCTTAAGATCTTCGTTTGGATGGGTTAAAATAGCGTGTTTAGAAACGTCTATTGATTCAACATATTTACCTGCTGAATTTAGTGACATCGCTTTCTCAGATAAGGCCAGCAAATTATCTTTATCTACTTCTAAAGCTTTACTATATTTCTCAATTGCCCCGTTGTAATCTCCTTTATCATGAAGTTCGACACCTTCACCTATAAGTTTCTCAGCCTCTGATTGGTTTTGTGCATAAGCACTTGAGATAAATAAAAATAATAGTAAAGTTTTAAGTTTCATAGATTTTAATTTTAGTCTATAAACTTAAGTATTTAAATTAAAAAATAAGTTTATAAATAAAAAAATCTAATTCATTTTAGGTTTCGAATCTACCTGATAACTGCTTTTAGGATCGCTCATATTTACTTCTTTGGTTAATTTACCTTTTAAGTAAAATTGCCACATGTTTGCTTTTTTCCCGTTTACAAATTTTCCTTTTGATGCTACCACTCCATCTGCGTCATAAAAAATAGCTTCGCCGTTATATTCATTATTTTTATAGGTAGTTTGCTCTAACAATGTTCCGTTTTGTCCGTATTTTTTATAAATTCCTTCTTTAGAACCATTTACATAATTCATTTCTTCAGCTATTTTAGCATTCGGATAATAAACCGTTTTTACACCTTCTAACTTTCCGTTTTTATAATTTTCAAGCGTCATTACCACTTTCGAAGCTTTATGATAATATTTCCATTCGCCTTCTCTGGCTTTACCAATTTCTTTTCCTTCGCTTACCTTGTTTTTATTCTGATCATAAAAAATAGTATACGAACTTCCGTCATTAGCAGTAAAATCACGAGTGGCAATAACATCTCCTTTTTTCGTATCATCAAAAAATTTAAATACACCTGTTTCTTTTCCGTGATCGAAAGTTCCTTCGTAACGAGGACGTTTAGAAACCTCGTAAGTTCCTTTCCAGATACCATCTTTTTTTCCGTTTGAATCTGTTTTATTAAAATCCTGTGCAGATACCAGAACTGCATTTAAAAAAAGTAATCCGATTATTATTTTTTTATAAATCATTGTAATTCAATTTTAATCTTTAACGAAAATGACTCTTATAAAGTATATTTTAAATATAAAAAAATCCCGACGAATCGAGATTTTTTTTTATAACTAAGTTATTATTTTTTATTCTGTTTTTTAGCAGCTTCCTGTTGCTCCATCACTTCCTGAAGACGTTGCTGAAACTTACTTTGTTTTTTAGGCTCTTTTAATTTATTCTCCTGAATCTGAGCGTGAATTTTATCTGTATCTACAATGTAGTTTTTGATAACAAACATAATTCCGATTGTAATTAAGTTCGAAATAAAGTTATATAAACTCAAACCTGCACCATAACTATTAAAGAAAATTAACATCATTAATGGCGAAACATAGATCATGATTTTCATCATTTTAGCCATATCCGGCATACCTTCTTGTTGAGGCGCTGCCATTTGCTGATCTCCAGAAGTCATTTTCATATAGAAGAAAATCGCAATTGCTGCCAAAATTGGGAACAAACTAATATGATCTCCGTATAACGGAATGTGGAATGGTAGTTTTACAACAGCATCAAATGAAGATAAATCGTCTGCCCAAAGGAAACCTTTTTGTCTTAACTCAAAAGCTGATGGAAAGAACTGGAATGACGCGTACATAAACGGAAGCTGAATCAACGCCGGAATACATCCTGCCATTGGGTTCACCCCAGCTTTGTTGTACAATTTCATCGTTTCCTGTTGTTTCTTCATTGGGTCTTTTTTGAATTTTTCTCCCAACTCTGTAATCTCCGGACGTAAAACTTTCATTTTAGCCTGAGACAAGAATGACTTATAGGTAATTGGCGACATTGCAATTTTGATGATAATCGTAAAGATGATAATCGCAATTCCTAATGACAATCCAATTGTTGAACTTAAAAATCCGAACAAAGGAATAAAAATCCATTTGTTGATCCATCCGAAAATCCCCCAACCTAATGGAATAATTTTTTCGAAATTTTTATCGTAAGATTTTAAAACTTTATAATCAGCTGGCCCAAAATACCAACTCATTTTATAATCAACTTCTCCGTTAGTAAATGCTAAAGGAACAGTTGCTTTAAATTGTTTTGTAAAAATAGTATCAACTTTTTCGTCTTTTACTAAATTCTCAGAAACTAAATGTGCTTTTTCAAAAGAAGTATTAGTTTGTAAAATTGTAGCGAAAAAGTGTTGCTTGAAAGCAACATAATCAACTTTTTCAGGATTCTCCTCTTTAAGAGCACCTTGTCCTACATAACTTTCTTTACCATCCTGATAATTATAATAAATTTCAGCATAACGGTTTTCATAAGAAATACTTTTCTCATTTCTGAAAGTTCTTAAATCCCATTGTAAATCTAATGGTTTAGCAGAATTTAAAACTTTATTTAACCCTTGAGAACGAACATCAAAACCAACTAAGTAATCGTTTGGTTTTAATACATATTTATATTCTAAAAATTCGTTAGCACCCGCTTTCAAACGCATAGTCAGGATTTGATCTTGACCGTTTTTAGTTAGTGTTGGCTCAAAATAAAGATCTTTAGAGTTTAAAGTTCTGTTATCTGTTGTTTGTAACTGAATGTTTAAATTAGAATTATTGTCTTTGATTAATTCTACTAATTGTCCGGAATTTTTCTCAAATCTCTTAAATTCTTTCAAGGTAGCTTCAACTATATAACCACCTTTATTAGCGATTTTTAGTTTTATCTTATCATTTTCTATAGTTGTAAAACCTTCTTTCGCAGAAGGAAGTGTAGCTGAATAAGCAAAACCACCTAATGTTTTTTGTAATTGCGCTAATTGAACTGTATCTCCAGGAGTTGTAGCAGCAACTGGTAAAACAGCTGTTTTAGTTTTATCCGCTTTTGCTTGTGCTTCTTGTTTAGCAACTAATTCTTTCTTGGCTTTTTCAGCAGCAATCTCTTTATCAGAAGGTTGATTTTGGTACATAATCCAAACCAAAATTCCAAATATCAATACAAAACCAATGATTGAATTAAGATCAAATTTTTTTTCTTCCATTATAATTTAAAAAAGGGTTATTCGTTAAAGACTATTAGTAATGAGTTTGACTCAAAAGTTACATCCTTTCAGAATATTAATTATTGTTTTTTATGCGCATTTACTGCAGCAGCCACAAAGTTTACAAAAATTGGATGTGGGTTTGCCACTGTACTTTTGTATTCAGGGTGGTATTGTACACCAATGAAAAACGGGTGATTCTCAAGCTCTACGATTTCTACCAAACCTGTATCAGGATTTACCCCAGAAGCTTTTAAACCAGCTTTTTGCAATTCATCAGCATATTTATTATTGTACTCATAACGGTGACGGTGACGCTCTGAAATAGTCGTTTGTCCGTATATTTTGTGCGCTAAAGTATTTGGTTTAATATCACATTTCCAAGCTCCAAGACGCATTGTTCCACCTTTATCTGTAATTGTTTTTTGCTCTTCCATTAAATTTACTACCGGATGAGGAGTTTTCTCGTTCATCTCTGTAGAATTGGCATCAGCATAACCTAAAATATTTCTTGAATACTCGATAACAGACATTTGCATTCCTAAACAAATTCCGAAGAAAGGAATATTATTTTCACGTGCATAACGAACTGCTTCGATTTTTCCTTCGATACCTCTTTCTCCAAAACCAGGCGCTACTAAAACTCCGTCAAGAGGTCCTAATTTTTCAGCAACATTATCAATATTAATGTGTTCTGAATGTATCGAAATTACGTTTACTTTAGTTTCGTTTGAAGCTCCTGCATGAATAAACGCCTCCAAAATAGATTTGTAACAATCCTGCATTTCTACATATTTACCAATCAAACCAATATTTACGGTATGTTTTGGATTTTTTAATCTGCGTAAAAAAGTATTCCAGTTTTTTAAATCCGGAGCTGCTTTTTTAGGTAAATCTAATTTCTTTAAAGCCACAACATCTAATCCTTCTTCAAGCATTAAATTTGGAACTTCATATATTGTTGAAGCATCAATAGACTGAATTACAGCTTCTCTTTTTACGTTGCAAAACAACGCTAATTTATTACGCAATTCATCAGAAAGTTCATGCTCTGTTCTACAAACTAAGATATCAGCTTTGATACCGCTTTCCATCAATGTTTTTACAGAGTGCTGTGTAGGTTTTGTTTTTAACTCGCCTGCAGCAGCTAAATAAGGAACCAATGTTAAATGAATAACAATTCCGTTATTTTCTCCCAACTCCCAAACCAACTGACGAACAGACTCTATATAAGGTAGAGATTCAATATCACCAACGGTTCCACCAATTTCAGTAATTACAATATCATAATCGCCGGATTTACCCAACAATTGCATTCTGTCTTTGATTTCGTTTGTAATATGAGGAACAACCTGAACTGTTTTTCCTAAAAATTCTCCTCTTCTTTCTTTTTCAATTACCGAAAGATAAACTCTTCCTGTAGTAACGTTATTGGCCTGAGAAGTAGGAACATTAAGAAAACGCTCATAGTGACCTAAATCTAAATCTGTTTCTGCACCATCATCTGTTACATAACATTCTCCGTGCTCGTACGGATTCAACGTACCCGGATCCACATTGATATACGGATCAAATTTTTGAATAGTTGTACGATATCCTCTTCCTTGTAACAATTTTGCTAAAGATGCTGCGATAATCCCTTTTCCTAGTGAAGAAGTCACACCGCCTGTAACAAAAATATATTTTGTTTGATTCATTCTGTTGTTGTTTGTATGTAGTTGTGTAAAAAACTTGGCAAAAGTACAAATTTAATTAGACAATTTATCAAATAGAGATTGAGATAATTTGCAAATTTTTAAATAGAACGATTAGATGATTTCGTAATCGATAATTTTAACTTTTAATTAGATGTTTTTTTGAATATAACCTTTATTTATGGCAACTCTTTATATTAATACTAAATTATAAAATGAGAATATGAAG
>NZ_CADCSU010000167.1 GCF_902804475.1 Flavobacterium bizetiae | reverse complement strand
TATTTTTCTTATAATTTCATAAATTTATTTTTTAGATTTTTTTTTCTTTAAAGTTGTGAATTGCTTTCAAAATTGTATTTTTACTTATAATTCCCAACTCGACATTTTGTTTCTTACGTATAGTTTTTGTTGTGAATTGCTTTCAAAATTGTATTTTTACTTATAATTCCCAACTCAATGGAACAGGGAAAAGTTGAGTATTGGGTTGTGAATTGCTTTCAAAATTGTATTTTTACTTATAATTCCCAACATACCTCGGGTTAATCGCTTGATATGTTGGTAGTTATATGTTTGTTTTGGAATTAAAAAACAGTTCAATTTAAGATCTGATTCATAGCTACTTAGTTTTTTTTTCAATCCTAGTTATTAGAAAAGTTCTAACTGTTGAGAAGGTTTTTCTGTTTCTACAGGTTTTTTTCCAAAAAATAGTTCCATCATTCCAAATTGTTTATCTGTGATTTGCATCACGCCAATTTTTCCATGCTCAGGCAAGCTATTTTTTATTCTCTTAGCGTGTACCTCTGCATTTTCCCTACTAGCACAAAAACGCATATATATCGAAAATTGGAACATAGAAAAGCCATCGTCTAATAATCTCTTACGAAAAGTACTAGCAATTTTACGCTCTTTACGCGTCTCGGTGGGTAGATCAAAAAATACTAATATCCACAAACTCCTATATTGATTTAAACGTGTATAATGCTCGTCATACATAAATTGGGTATAAAATTCTTCTGGAACTTCCATCAAAACACTCATGTAAAGAATTGGTTGTTCTACTCATAGCGACCATCAAAGGACTATTTTTACCATCAATATTTACATCGATTGTTGCAATATTCAATAATTGTTTTTTTATTTCAACAGTTAACTCTTCATAAGAATCAACTGTTTCCATAATATGACATACAATCAAATCCACATATGGTCGATAAGGTTCCATAATGTCGTCAGCAAGGCAATAGGCATTATATTTATTGCGATGAAAGATTCCTAATGTAGGGAGCATTCCCGAACTTACTAATGCTCTTGCGGTGATAGCCCTCAAAATGGAATAACCATAATTGAGTAGATTATTTGGAGGAATCCCTTTTTGACCTCTTGTAAAATTCTCTACTTTTATAAGGCTTTGCCAATAATATACTGCAGCCCGTGCTTCGTGATTTAAAGAGTCACCAGAAGTTACTTCCTTTGCCCATAATTCCATTTTACGCATTGGAATTCCCTTTTCTTTTAATAGGCCAGCCTGATTCGTAATTTTAGAACTTATAGTCTGTTGCCACAGATTCTTTTTGAGTGGAACAGAAGCATTAATTTGATTTTTAAAGCGTTCTGTTTGTTCCGTGTGCCCACTAAGTGGCATTAACAAACCTATTGGTAAATGTTGTTGGTCGCAATTAATTAAAGCAACATTATTATGAGTTAGTTTTTCTAATAATCCATTAGTTATGGTAATTTGTTGATTTTCCAAAACAATTACTCCAACATCCTCAATAGAAACGGTTTTAGCCTCTTGATCTTTATCAGGATAAGAGATTACAATTTGCTCATTTTTAGTACTTAAATAAGCTGGGTTACCAAAAAAAAGTGTTCGTTTTATCATAACTAATATTCTCCTAGTTGAACAATTTTGCCTAAATGATTGATACGGACTTTTATAATGTTTTCTAATGCTTTGTGGCTATAAATATCTTTATATGTAGTCGATTTTAGTGGTTTTGAATTATCTAAAGTAGTTTCCAAATGATTTCTAAACCAGAAACCAGATGACCCAAGCTCACCGAATTTCTGCACCCTAAAAATGTTAGGGCTAATCAAATGATAATTACTAGGATTCAATAAATCTATTTCATGTGGATTAAAATTTTCTGAAGGAAATATGAAAAACTCATTTTGTTTCATAGAAAACAGAAATTCCCATCCTTTTTCGTGATTCTTATTAATAACAGATAATCCTAAATTTTTGCGTACCACAGCATCGTAAAAAGAAACTACTTCTTCATGTAAATTTCCTTTTTCATCTTTATAAATAGCAACGTGGTGGTTGTTTCCTGTACTTATAAAGTCAACTGGAATTGGCTTGCCATTTTTATCTAAAATTTCATTACCAAAATGGTCTTTTTTAGTATGTAAAGCCTGAGCATTACTTACTCCACTAATGGTTACTCGTTTTATGGCAATTCCTTTTTCTTTGTTCTGCCAAATAGGATTTTCATCTAAATTAATGAATGCTTTTTTCGGGTCATTTCCAAATTCTGCTAAGCGTTCCTCAAGAATGGTTTTCAAGCCAATATCAATCACTTTTTCAACTTTTAAATCGGGAGTAATGTCTTTTCTAATGGTATAATCTGCTTCCAGCCAAACTGTTTTTACTTTTTCAGGAACTATACTATTTTCCTTTTCACAAATGAAAACAGGTGTTTTATGTAATGCATTTTTGCCTGTAAATGCTTTTTTAGGATCATTTTCATTTTCAAGTAATCGTTTCAATAAAGCCTCTCTATACTTCTTTTTTGCTACTTTCTTGATGTATTCTGCAGTGAAAGCACCTCCGACTTTTTCTTCTTTGGTAACATATTGTTGTAACTTACCATAAACAGTTTCTTTATGCAATTGTCCACGTGGAGTGAGTTGTATTCTTTCATTAGTTCCTCCCTGCATTTTAGTAATATTTTTATTTTTGGTAACTACTTTATTTTTTGCTTTATAGGAAATCAATATGTTTTCGAGCTGCTTTTTGACATCTTCCCTAAAGTTAGGTGCTGGCTCGATAAATCGAAGTTTGTTATTCTTATCTCTTCTTAAATATTTGGCTTCAATTCCATAAATAGAATCTGCTTTTTTATCACCCTGTGTTTTTCCATTTAGGTTATTCAGATATTGGATGTAAGCAGGTTTAGTAAAAGCAACTGTAATAGCATCCATAGCATGATGACGATGGTCGTTTCTTTTTGTCCAATCTTTAATTTTATACAAACGTTCTCCATTTTTTCCTTCTTCAATATAGGTCAGTCCAAGCTTATCGTACTTATTCCAATTAAGTTCTTTCATCACATCAACCAATTCCCAATCCTCACGAAGTTTATCAGTTATTCTTCCAATAGTTGAGGTTACATTTCTGGAAACTTCCAGTAAAATTTCTTTAGCTTTTTTTGCAATATATTGTGTCTCTCTTAATTGTCGTTCAATAAAACCTTCCGGAATTTCATTATCCGCCATTAAGAGTTTGTTCTGTTTTGTCCTGCTAATTTTTCCATACAAACTTTTTACTCTTTTTTCGAATTGATCAAACTCTTCCATTGATAATTTTTCCTGTAAAAAGGAATAAGCTGTTTTATTACTTTTATCTATGTTTAGTTGACGTTCGCATATAGTTTTATTAGAAAAGCTATCGTCAAATAAACGTGATTTAGGAATGATATGTTCAATATCGTAATCTTTTGTAAACAGCATTGATGGTGGTATAGGTTTTCCTGTATACAATGAAATTCCATCACATTCTTTCCAAAGCCTATAGCGTATTATATCATTTCTGGTAACCCGATGAATTCCAAATTCTTTGTGCAATAATTTCCTGATTTGTTCGTGTTCTGCAGTACTCTTATTGATAGCTTTTGTCATTTCACTGCGCTGTTCATTATTGTTTTTCAACTCACGCGCTAATTCTACACGAATTTCATCAGGTTTCCCCAATGTTGGATCTTCTAAAACAGCATTGATAACGTTAATCATTTGATTAAGTATCTTTTCTACAACAGGGTTTCTTAAGCTATTTTTTTTAAGCAATTCTAAGGTATCTTTTAAAATTCTACCATTATTCTGTTCTGTTGTTAAAGATGATGAATGATTATATCCTACTAATGTGCATGCTTTATCATAAATATGTCCGTCAATCAAATGAGGTAAGACTTTTTTAATTGCTTTAGCGCTTAAACTACCATAATCGGCTTGTAGATTTATATTCAGAAGAAATGGAATATGATTTTCTTTGAAGCCAAATTTACTCATTAAACTTTTTCTCAAAAAATCATCATCTTCTGCAGAATATAATAAGTGCCAAAACTGATAATAGGATTGTTTGTCAAAATTATTCCCTTGAATATTTGTGTCAAAATCAAGAATATCAGTGTTTATTTCTAAATCAGAAAATGCAGATTTAATGACTTCATTTATTTCAAAAGCATGTAATTTAGAAAGATCTAATTCGTCATAGCCTTCTAAAACCAGAATTTTTTCAAAAGCTTTATAAATCTCAGTATTAGTTCTGTTTCCTTCAATTTTTTTGAAATTAACACTATATGTTCCTTTTTTTAACTCACAAAAAGATAATATTTGAGAGTCAGTCATACTTTCCTTAAACAATAATTGTTGTGAAATATTTTTTTTTAGGTCTTCATCCAAAATAAAAGATTCCTTTGTAGCCTCATTTTTGACAACAACGTTATTTAAGTTCTGCCAAACTCTAAATTCCTGAAATAAAGGAGATGATTTCGGAATTGTTTTATGTCCTTTTTCAAATTCGCAAAAACTTACAAGATGCTTCTGGGACTTTAATTTTCGTTGATAAAAAATTGTGACATCACGAACCTCTGTTTTTAGTAGGTCGTTTAATTCGCTATGAAATTGCCTTTGTGTTTCCCAAATTTTTTCAAACTCATCTAAATAATCTTGACGATAGAATACTTGATTTTTCAGTTTGGCGTGCGGGTCTTTCTTAAGTTGCTTGTATTGAAATTGACCAATAGTTTCCTGATTGAAATATAATTCCTTGCTTCTATCACTAATAGCACCGAGATAACCACTAGATTGATTAATTTGATTATTTATTTCAGTAAGAATAAATGCCAAAATTTTCAAGTTGAGTTCTTTTGTTAAAGCCTCAGTTCTCCATTTGTAATGTTGGAATTTGGTTTCTTCTCTGGTTCCTTTGTTTTCTGCAAGTTCAATCTTTAATGTTTTTGAAAAATATTGAGAAGTCTGTGTTCTTGATTTTCCTTTAATATCTTCTAGAAGTTTGTTATTTATTTGTTCTGGATAGAATTGATTTTGAAAACGCACAATTTTTTCTAATTCCTTCTGTAAATCTGAACGATAGAAATCAGGAATAAATCTACTTCCCTTTGATAATGAATTATAAACCCATTGACCAGGTGTTAAATTATTTTCAAAAATTTCTTTGGCAATTTTCATTCCATCAATCGCATCTCCTTCTTCCGCAGTCTTTGCTTTTCGGCTGCTTTTGTAACCTCTTTTTTTATTAAGCATCAATAGAACTTGAACTAGCTCTTCTTTAGAGACTGGTTCAACTGCTGCTTTTGCTCTTAATTGGTATGAAGAGAAAGTGGTTGACTTTCCTGTTTCAGCATAAACAAAACCAGTAGAAATAAATTTTATTTTATTGAAGGTCTCTAATATTGCATCTCTTCTTTGCTTAAAACGCTGCAGGCCTCGTCTTGCTCCACGCTTTAATGTTCTGTCAGCATTTATGGAAATAGTATTCCCTTTTTTGAAGTCGGATTCTTCATCAGTAGTAAGGGGCACAATACGAACACCTGAATTTATTATTGATGACGTCTCATCATTATTTTCTGCTTCGTGTATATATGCCCAACCAATAGAAGTTGTCCCTAAATCTAATCCTAATATTTTTTTCATCTCTAAAAAATTAATTTCTAAAATTAAGTATAAAATAATTAATTGATTTACGGAAAACCATAATTGAGAAGTAGGAATTTTGTTGTATTATTGCAATACAATTTTGAAGCAATTCACAATAAGGATTATTCCGTTGTGAAAACATTCAAAGCGGCCTCACAAGGGTCGCTTTTTTTATACTTATTATTTTTAGGCATTATAATATTTGTCTACAAATTATTTTGAATATTCTACTAAAAACTTTCAATAGGCCGGCATGGCAAAAATTATTCACAAATCTTAAGAAGTTTAGAACAAGGGGCAGATGTTATACTATTTACAACCTAGGACAGATTCAGCAGAAATATAGCAGATGTTTATTATATAATTCAAAAACTTAAAAGCTGTGTATTGATTCACGAGCTATTGATCAGCTTATCGATTTGACAATTACGATAAGCAAAATAATGCTCGTTATTTATATTGTCACATCTGAAATTGAAAATTATCATCTATAACAGAGTAAAAATATATTGTCTGCACGATTTAGACTGTTTATTCATAATTAACTGTGACTAATACTACCTGTTGATTTATCCGAAAGATTACCGTTGCCGTAATTTTATGTAACTAATTAAGATGTCCAGATCTGTTTCCTTTTAATAGCAAATCAATAAATCTTTAGATAATTTGAGATAAAGCTTCTTTATACAAATATTAGTAGGCCAATTTATGAAATACCTACGTTTCACTTATTAAAAAAATGTAGGAGCTAAAAAGCTCCGTCATCTGCAAAAGAATAGTAGGTTTCGAGAGTAATGATAATATGATCCAACACTGCAATATCGAGTACTCTGCCCGCTTCCTTGACTTTTGTGGTTATGTGTTTATCAGCTTCGGAAGGTTTAATCTGTCCTGAGGGATGGTTATGAATCATAATCAGCGATACGGCATTTGCTTTAAGTGCTGCTGCAAAAATTAGTCTGAGATCTACCACAGTGCCTGAAATACCTCCGGAAGATACTTCGTAAATACCAAGTACTTTATTGGATTGATTTAAAAGCAGGATTTTAAACTGCTCGAAAAATTCTATTGTATCAGGATTCCAGGACTGTAGTGCCAGCTGGTAAGCCGTTTTTGAAGAATTTATAAAAGGTCTTTCCGATGCTTTTACTTTTGTTTTGTAGACCAATTCAATTTCTGCTACCTGATTCCAGTTCTGAAGTGTTTTTAAAGTTTCCATGATTTCTAAAGTTTTAAGATTAATTATGGAACCTTAGCCGGGAATGAGAAAGCGAGCGAAAAAAGCAACGCAATAAAGCAGGTTTTTCACCTGCATTTATGGGGGAATTTTTTTCGGCGAACCGCCTTTCCTTCCCGAACTTTGTTTTAGAATTAAGCCTGAACCCCTGAGACAATATCCCCGCCTTTAAGTGTCTGCGCCGCGGAATTTCACAGAAAAAAAGCCGAAAACTAATTTTCGGCTAGGACTGCTTTTTTGTTTTTTATCCGCTTTTTAATCTGATACAGGTTCTGATTCAAAAGTTTTAGAATCTGTCTGTGATGCGGGGACTCCTTATTTTTAGTTCCCCTGCACTGCACAATTTCAAGTGATGGAAGCGCCACTTCGATAGTCTCTACAGGCTTGTTTTCAAATTTAGCTGAAAGGATAAGGGAGTTTTTCTTTTTATAGTATTCGTTGGTAAATACGCAGTGGCGGAGCATGTCTCCCTCTTCGAGAAAATCCTGCACGCTCTCTATAACATTTATGCTGAGATTTTCCCTAGTGAACTCCAGTCCGAAAAACTGTTTTTTTCTGCTCTTCATAGACCATCTGCGCCTGCTGTATTTCTGTACGTATTTCCTTTATTTTAAGTCGTTTCTGAATTTTACGTTTTCTTTCCACAAGCCTGTCATGCTGTTCAGCTAAGTTTTCAGGACAGACATTCTCGGGTATGCTTAAATCTTTTTTAAACCATCTCAGCAGTGAGATATAATCTTCCCAAAGCGTAAAATCTGACACCTTGTAACTACTTTTAAAACACGTTTTAACTGCCTGCCAGTTCTTTTTTATCTGCTGAGAGCGAGACAGCAGATAATGCTTCAAAAAATCTATATGCCCCGTTTTGAGCATTGTTTCAGCGTAAGAATCTTTGAAAAGAGCCGTAAAAAGCACCTGCGGGGCTATGGTGTAAAAACTGCCTTTAAAATCGTTTCTTTTAAGGACATCAAACACCTGCGTTCCTGCATAAACCCTATAAGGGTTAATGAGGTATTTTGGAGAACCCTCAAAATTTCGGGGACGGATTTCAAGGGGCGAGTAATATTTCCAGGCATCATACGTGTTTGAAAAAACATTGGTGCCGAGCGAGAGGGTGCGCACCTCCCCTTTTGAATTTATCCAGTGCTGCATGACTTCTTTGTGATAGTAAGTCGGCACGCAGTTCTTTTTCATGTTTTTGTGCGAGCAGATAATACGCACCACTTGAAACCCTGCACAAACATGTAGAACAGCCCAATATTCTATTTCTTTGAAATGCACCTGATTGTACTGCTGTATTTTGAGTTTTCCCCTGTATGCCGTGCAGTTTATATAATTTTTGCAGGATGCTTTGCCCGCATCAGGCTTCCAAGTGCGGGTACATTCCAAACAGTGGAATTTCCCCCTTGAGAGCACAGCCCATTTCAGGAAAATGTCTCTTTCTACCCTGCCCTGCATTGTCTGCGTAACAGGTTTAAGTGAAGCGCTCAACGCTGTAATCTGCTTTTCGATGATGGTTTTAGGTATCATAGGTCAAAGAGTGTTAAGGTTTTAGGTGCAGGTTTTAAAGCAGGAACTGTATTCTTTGCAACGACGCTGTTGTGGGGAACTTCGGATGCGGAGCTAAACAAATCAGCTTTTGCAGGGGGATTTACATCCACCCTGCATTGTACAGGCTGAGGCTGTACGATACTGTCATCTGTATAATATTTAACAGCCATGTCAAATATTTCAGAATTGTCAAAGGCGCAAAATCCAGTCTTTTTCACCTCTCCCAAAATATAGTTGAAACAGCTCTCCAAGTTTTTGGATGCTTTACTGAAGTTCTGCGCAAAGACGGTGTAGACTGCGCAGTTTCACTCAGATAATTTTCTATAACGGTTTTAAATTTGTCTGAAGCTTTCATAAAAGTTGATTTAAGATTGAACAGTAAGTTTTATTCAAAACTGCTTCTGTAGATATCAAAACAGTATTCTTCGAAACACAGCCAGCACATAAAAGTGTAGTGAGGCAGGCGGTGTCTGTTCTTTACAGCTTCTCCAAGTGAATCTTCGATTTCTTCCCTGATGTTTTCCAAATCTTCAAGATGCTGAATGTAGAATTTTTTACAATCTGCATGATAAATAAATTCGGAGATCATACCGCTGATGCACCCGATTCTCTGCAGGTCTTCGAGGAAATATCTAAGCTTTACTTTTTTATTTCCGTCATAGGATTCCAAATTGGAAAGGATAATTTTATTGAACGCAAGGCGCACATCATAATCGGCGTATATTGATTTTTCTAAGGTTTTCATAACTCATTTCTTTAGGCTTATACATCTATCATCCGAACATTAAAAAGGCAGGTCGTCGGGTTCTTCTTTTTTATCCTTTTTGGGAGAAAAATTACCCGACTGTACAGCCTGAGTGTCTGAGGTGAAAATCAGTATTTTAATATTAGTGGTGTGAAAAGTGAGATTCCCTATGGCTTTACCCTCACTGCTGAGATAAGCGTTCACACCGATTCTTCCGAATAGTTCCACCATTGTGCCTTTTTTAAGCCACTGGGCTATACCTGTACTGAGCCAGTAAGAGCAGTCAATAAAAGTGACTATTTTTTTCACCTCATTACTGTCTTTGGGTTTGTACGTGTCATTAACTGCAATGCAGAAGTTAACAACCTGTCTGTCTTTTGCTGTTTTAACAACAACAGCATCTCTGGTTAAGCGTCCTGTAATTTCCATGATTTAAAAATTTAAGATTATTACTGCTTCTTTCCGCCTGCTCCACAAAAATTGTTTTCAAAAGAAAAAACGGAAAAAAAGAAAGCAAAACTCAAGTGTCAGGCAAAGGATGCGGAGGGCTATAAGTCCCGAAGGGCGGCAAAGCCGTTATGCGCCTGCAGGATCCGGCAGACACTATCTTGGCTGCCTTTTTATCCGTTTCGAGTGAAAACGCTCTACATCATCCTTCTTTTTTTAATCATACAGAATCTTACTGCTATAAATCATTTTGATAACAGGAAGTAGTTTAATTTTCTAAAAAATAAACATTAGATACAATAATTGAATAGTAGTAGTAGTAGTAGTAGTAGTAGTAGTAGTGGCAGCAGCAGTAAAAATTAGTCGACATTTCAGTTTACAGCCAACATCCTTTTCTAACTAAGTTAAATTTTACTATATTTCCAGAGAAACTAATATGTAAAATTTAAAGTATTATCTTCGGTAACAATTATTAGTTTTTTACAAGCTCTTGTTATTGCAACATAAAAATGTTTTGGACAAGTAAATTTATGCGCATCCAGAATAAGTACTGTATCAAATTCCAATCCTTTAGTCAATAAGGTAGTTCCAATACATTTACCCTCAACTTTTCTTCCAAGACGTCTTACTAAATTACGATGAATAACCATTGCCTCGTAATAACTACATTTATCATTATGCGCTAATTCAACAGCTTTTAGTAAACTGGATAGAACTTCTGGCCGGTAACATTTAAAATTTGGCAACGAAGAAATTTTTAAAATGATTTGACTTAAATTACTTTTAAAATCAGCAGTCAAATTATTCAATTCGTTAATTGCATCTTTTTCTTCTTGTTTAGTTTTTCTTTTAAATCCTTTTTCGTTAAACCAATTATTAACTTCCGATTTATTAAACAAATCAAGTGAGAACTCTCGCAATTTAACAGCAGCATTGGTCAAATCAATCTGGTCTAATAATTTAGATAATTTATAAAAAAGTTTATCATCAATGGATTCAATTAGCACCAAAGAGTTATTAAATTTCTGTGAGATTTTTTTTCTCGGTTCAATACTAGTTGTATTGCTGTGAATAATCAAAAAACTTTCGGAGCTTTTAATCAAGCTCCAAATCAATCTATTATAATCGGTTCTTGGTGTATGTAAGTCCAGTGAATTATAATTGTAAACTTCTATTGATTTAAATAACTTTAAATCAACATTTTCTTTATTAATTAATTTATTGCGAATAAGTTTTAAATCATTTCCTAAACCTATATTATTTCCATTCAGCCATCTTTGAGGCTGTGATAATTTGAAGGAATTCTCAATAAATCCATCCATTTCTGCAACGCAAGTTAAATCAACTATCGGTTCGTTAAATTCAAAAATACCCTGAAGAAAATCACCTAATAATCTTGTTGGCAGTATTTCTGCCAATATTTTAATTAACGCATGCTGAGTTTTAGTACAATCCTGATATTCATCTACAAACAGCCCTGAATAAGTGGAAAAAATCACTTCAGAAATAATTCTAGATTTAAATAAGGTAAGTGCCATTTTATTCAAAAAAGAATAGTGTTTTTTTGAATCTTCAATATTGGGTATAGTAGTATTATGATTATAAGCTAAGACAAAACGCTGAACAAAACTGCTAATAGTTTCTACCACGTAATTATTGTGTACACCCTGCTTTTTAAGCTTTTCCTTAATGGAGCTTACTCCTGCATGTGTATGAGTTAAGATAAGCTGCTTCTTTAAATCAATTGGAAGTTTTTTTAAACAATCGGTAATGGTATGTGTTTTTCCAAATCCAGCAGGAGCTATTAAAAGACATTTGGGATACTTTATAAATTCATCAATATCTATCATTTTGCTGCCCAATTATTTAGATCAGTTAACATTGTATGTAAATATTTACCTTCGAATTCGACCAGCGAAGTCATACATATTTCTCCAACCAGAGTGCCTAAATCAATCCTTTTAAACCAGCCTTTTTTATTTGAAGCTATTCCAATAGCAGTTCTTATCTGCGGATTATCATTTAATAAATAGTCATCTAGCCAAGTTCCCGTAAACCTCGCTTTGATAGTATCAGCTAAAGAGGTTTTATCTTCCAGTAAATCCAAATCAAATATTTTTTTCACTGAATCAAAATTTAAATCTGAAAAAATTTGATGTTCAATAGCTTTTCCCGACTCACATTGAACAGAATCAATGTTATTGTCCTTTATAATTTTCTTCAGAGTTTGAATTGCTGGATTTCCATCATTATCAGAATCACAAAATACTAATATTTCATATTCTTTGTCCTTAAAAACTTCGATAAATCTTTGAATTTTAGAATCTCCGTTACAATCCAAATATCTAACGCCATTATGGGAGAATCTAAAATCTCCAGCTGAATAATTAAAATTATTTATTCCCCTTACTATGCCTACTTCCGTAGCTCCCTCGCATAAAATTATTTTTTTTGCAAAAAAAGCTTCCGGACTACTTCGTAAAGTGCCTTGTTCTGATCCTGCAAAGCTGTAAAGCTTGTCTGAGTTCTTGCTTACCTTAAACAAATCTTCAGCATTTAATTCCACAATTACATCACGAGAATGAGTAGTAATAAAAATCTGAGCGTTATCATTACTTTTAAGTATTCTTGCTAAATTTTGAACTCTATCGGATTCTAATCCTTGTTCAATTTCGTCAATAAGTAAAATTCCTCCATGATTTAAACTAAACAGTTCTAATTGTATTGCTATAGAAAGCAGTCGTTTTGAGCCCTTGCCCTTTAGTCTGACAGGTGTATTTTTATCATGCAGGTTAATTTTACCCTCTTTGATAATAATATCTTTAAAATCAATAGTTGTATTTACCTTAGATAAATCTACTCCAAATTTTTGAGCATTAGTTTTAATATTCTCAACAATTCCCTGCAAATCAGGAAAAGCACTGGAATCAATTTTGTTTTTTGCCTCTCTTATCGTTTCAAGAATCAAAGCTGTCGCATTTATGGCTGAATCATCCGTTTTCAATAGAGAATATAATGGAGATCCTTTACTCCAGGAGAAATGTTTATCTATGTAATCTGATACTAAAAAAGCATTAAATTTATTTCTATCAGACGATTTAATTTCAATATCAGACTGTAATCGGGAATTAATTACATACCAAAGGGGTTCCAGAGAATCATCAACTGATAATTTTATTGTAATTGCGGCTACATCATTTTGTTGAATTTCATCATTGATAAGGCCAGTTGCAGTATCTATTCCGCGCAGATATAAACCAAATTTTGTTTCTTTAATTATAGCTTCCGGCAAATCATAAAGAGTGGCAATAATTTCAATAGGTTCTTGAATATTTTGATTGTGAAAATCGTTATCCGTAAATGTTACATTCCAATTTGAAGACAGCACCAAATTAATTGCTTCTAAAATTGTTGTTTTTCCTGAATCCCCGCGCCCAATCAAGCAGATGAAATTTTTCTGACCAAATGTTTGTTCAAACTTATTTATTCCTCTAAAATTTGAAATTGAAATTGAATGAATTTTTGCCATTTTATACTGTAGTCTTAATAGATTCTTACCAATAAGCAAACTTTGTCTATCAAAAATTTTAGCAGACAATTTCTCTCAAAAATAGCTATTTATATGAAATATATTCTTTATACATAAAAAATATTTACATGAAAAGCGTTAATCTTTATTGTTCTTTCCAAACCGCATCAAACTGGAAATTTAATATCTCGTTATATCACTTTTTAAAATCCATCCTATTGTCTTAATTCCATTTGAATTGACAAATTCAACATAAATAAAATACTTTGAATCGCCGATTGCTGTAATCAGTTCACCATAAACTAAATATGTTTTGTTTTGGCTGTTTACACTAGGTGTTGAATAGAAATATGCTCTTTGAGATGTAACTTTATAAGGAAGATCATAATCTGAATTTCCTCCAGTTGAATAAATTGAACTGTTTGAAGGATATGCAACTGTTTTATTTGAGACACTAATACTTAGATACCTGCGATTTATGTAGCCCTCATAATTTTCATAATTATAAGTTTTAATGTTATATTTTTTAACTCTAACTTTTTCCCACTCACCGCTTATGTACAATGATGTAATTTCGTCTCCGTAATTTAATCTATTAATGATGTTCCCTGCAACTTCAGGAGTTGTTCTCACATTAACTTGTGATGTATTTATATATTTTTTGTCTGAAGAGCCATTGTAATTCTTAGGCTCCCTTATCTTTTTTATATAATAACCTTTAATATAAGTTCCGTCGCTACGGAAATAGCCTTCTACCCATTCATTACCTTCATTAGAGGAACTTTGACTTGCGCCATTATAATTAGTTTGAGATGCTGAATTATCATATGAAACATTAGGATTATAATTACCTGGATAACTATAATTATCTGTAATTGTAGAATTTGGGGACGTTCTCTGATGAGGCTGAACATAAGTTCCATTACTTCTGTAATATCCTTTTACATTCACTTGAGAATACAAGTTTAATGC
>NZ_CADCSU010000166.1 GCF_902804475.1 Flavobacterium bizetiae | reverse complement strand
GAATATAATAGATCAATAATGCCTTTTTTCAAAAAAAAAACACAACCAATTAATGAAACAAACAATACTATTATTATGTTGCTTTCTTTTTTTATCAAATGCTTTACTGGCACAAAAATCAGGTACAGTTAAAGGATATGTAGCAGATACCATAAACAAATCTACTTTAACAAAAGCATCAGTTTCTTTGTTAAGAGCAAAAGATTCTGTTTTAGTAAAATTTACAAGAGCTAAAGAAAATGGTTCTTTTGAGTTGAATAATATTGAAGCCGGTAAATTTATTTTACTCGTTTCTTATCCTAAATATGCTGATTTTGTAGATCAATTTGCTATTGATTCGACACAGTTGATCAAAGATTATGGTAAAATTAATTTGGCTGATAAAGGACGAATATTATCCGAAATAATCATAAAAGGCAATAGAGCCGCCATGAAAATCAAAGGAGATACGTTAGAATTTGATCCAAAAGCATTTAAAATAGAGCCTAATGCAAAAGTGGAAGATCTGATAAAACAATTCCCTGGAATACAAATTGATAAGGATGGAAAAATCACCGCACAAGGCGAAACTGTAACCAAAGTTTTGGTTGATGGTGAAGAATTTTTTGGTGATGATCCTACTCTAGTTACAAAAAATCTGCGTGCAGACATGGTTGATAAAGTTCAATTGTACGACAAAAAAAGTGATCAGGCCGCTTTTACAGGGATTGATGATGGTCAGAAAACCAAAACTCTAAATGTTAAACTTAAAGAAGACAAAAAAAATGGTCATTTTGGGAAAGTAGAACTCGGAGGAGGAACTGACAATTTTTATAAAGGTCAGGCCATGTTTAATAAATTTTGGGATAAGAAAAAATTAGCCGCTTATGGTATTTTAGGCAATACAGGACAAGTAGGATTAGGATGGGGAGATAAAGATAAATATGGTCAAAGCAGTTATCAGGTAAGTGATGACGGCGGTATTAATTTTTCAAACAATGGAAATGATGAATTTGATAGTTGGGACGGACAATTTAATGGTGAAGGAATTCCGGTAACTCAAACCGGAGGAATACATTTTGACAATAAATGGAACAACGATAAAGAATCTATTAATGCAAATTACAAAATTGGCGATATCAAACTTTCAGGAGATCGTAATGATATTAACCAGCAAAATTTAAGTTCGAGCAGTATTTATAATACTTCAGACAAGAGTTTTGAGAAAAACATGACCAAAAACAAACTTGATCTGGCTTATGAAATTAAAATTGATACTACTTTAACTTTAAAATTAAATATTGATGGATTGTTTAAAAAGAGCAATTCAAGTGACGCAGAAATGCGAAAAGGTACTGACGAACAAGGTAACCAATTGAATAATTTGAAACAGACCAATACAAATGATGTTGATGATCAAACATTTAATATAAATACTTTATTAACCAAAAGACTTAAAAAAACGGGTCGAACATTATCTCTTAATTTAAGCCAATCCAGTACAAATAGCAAAAGTGATGGTTATTTAAATTCCAGGGCTGAATTTTTTACACCATCTGTAATTAGTCCGGATAGTACCAAGGTCGTCGATCAAAATAAAGTCAATAATATTACCAATACAGCTTTTAAATCGAATTTAATCTATACCGAACCGTTGTCTAAAAGTTTATCGTTAATTCTTAATTACGGATTCAATATAAGTAACGGAAAATCGGATCGTAAATCTTTTAATCAATCCGCAGATGGAAATTATAATGTTCTGGATTCAGTTTTTAGTAATAATTATGAACTAGACCAAACGATAAACCAATTGGGAGCGATTTTTAATTACAAAAAAAATAAAACTGTTTTTTCTTTTGGTTCTAAATTTAGCGGTGTCAACTTTAAACAGTACAATGTTTATACAGATGAAAATTTTACGCGAAAATTTGTCAACTACATGCCTCAGATCAATTATCAATACAATTTTAAACAAAGGGAAGCGCTGCGTTTGTCGTATAACGGAAACACCGATCAGCCAACATTAGAACAAATACAACCCATACGAAACAATCAAAACCAGTTGAATACGATTTTGGGTAATCCGGATTTAGATCCTTCTTTTAGAAATAATTTCAGAGGAAGTTATTATTCGTATAAAGTACTTAGCAATCAATATTTTTCGGTTAATGCAACGTACAATTTTACGATAAATCCAATAGTAAGTAATGTGGTTACAAATGACAGAGGAGAAAGTATTTCTCAATTTGTAAACCTAAAAGACAAAGCTACAACAGGTTATTTTTTGAATACTAATTTTGGTAAAACAATCAAAGCTATAGACATGAACGCAGGAATTGGTTTCAGCGCCAACAAAAATGTAAACTATAATTACATCAATACAAAACTGAATCAAACTAAAAATTCAAACTATTCCTTTAATCTAAACTTATCAAAGTATAAAGAAAAAAAATACAATTTTAATGCTAGCTTCGGACCTACTTATAACGTTGCTAATGCAAGCATCAACGAAAATAGTGATAGCGATGGCTGGGGTTTTAATGGAAATTTCTGGAGCAGTGTAGAATTACCTTTCAAACTAGAAATCAGCACAGATGGTAATTATCAATATAACGGAAAAACGCAAGTGATTCAGGAATCTTTTGAACGTTTTATCTGGAATGCATCTGTCACCAAGAAATTTTTAAAAGGAGATAATTTAAGAGTTTCTATAACGGGAAGAGATCTTTTGAACCAAAATGTTGGATTTAATCGTTCTGCCTTTAATGGAAATATCAACCAAAGTACCTACACCACTATCCAAAGATACTTTATGTTCTCTGTAAGCTGGGATTTCAGCAAAATGGGCGGAGGAGAAATTAAACAAAACTAAAACCATGAAAACAATACTAAATCGCATCTTAATTTTTATAATTGTATTGACAAGCTGCAATACTTTTGCGCAAAATGAGCACTTTGTACAAAATGGCGTAATCGAATTTGAGAAAAAATCGAATATGTATGCTTTGATTGCAAAAAAAATAAAAGGAGAAACTGATAGTTATTATCAGGCAGCTTTTGAAAGTTATAAAAAAACCAATACACAATTTAAAACTACAAAAAGTACTCTTAGTTTTTCAAAAAACAAGAGTTTGTACAAATGGGAAGAAACAAATCAACCCACAAGCAGCAATTGGATTTCTGACGATCCGATGGCTAATTTAAAAAATGTTATCGCTACAGATCTGGATACTCAAACCAGTATTACCCAAAAAAATGTTTACGACGATTTATACTTAGTTAAAGACAGCTTACGCAAAATTGACTGGAAAATTACTGATGAAACAAGAGATATTGCAGGTTATGAATGCCGCAGAGCAAATGCTATAGTTCTCGATTCTGTTTATGTTGTTGCGTATTACACTATTCAAATTCCATTTTCAGGAGGTCCTGAATCTTTTACAGGATTACCCGGAACAATTTTAGGATTGGCCATGCCTCATGAAAACATGACATGGTTTGCCACAAAAGTTACTGAAATTCCGGTAACCGAAAAAGATTTAGCTCCTCCGGTAAAAGGGAAGCCTACTGACAATAAAGAACTAAACAAAACACTTTTGGAAGCTTTAAAAAATTGGGGGAAATGGGCCAGAAAGACATTACAGGCTTACTCCTTGTAACTGGCTACTAAAACTTATTATACAAAGGCTATCTAAATGGTTCCTGAGACTTCCAGAATATATCAATGGATCCTCTAAACCAAATTGTTAAAGCTATTCAAAGACAGACCTTACATATAGTACGCCAATCTCTTGAAATCTTCCATAAAATTCATAGAAATTTGTCCAGTCGAGGTCACAAAATTAAAATCCCATTTCTAGCGAAATGGGATTTTTTTATGTCTTTTTCTGCATACATTAGCAGATTTATATCATTTAAAAAAAAATCTTAGTTATTGGTCACCGAAAGCTTAACTTCAATATTAGATCTTGTTGCATTTGAATAAGGACAAATCTGATGCGCTTTTTCTGTTAATTCATGTGCCTGTTCAATAGAGATTCCCGGAATATTCACATCCAGTTCTGCAGCAAGACCAAAACCGCCATCTTGATTCTGCCCGATACTCACTTGTGCAGTGACAGATGTTTCACCAGTTTCAATTTTAGATTTACTAATAATCAAATTCAGTGCACTGTCAAAGCATGCTGCATATCCTGCTGCGAAAAGCATTTCCGGATTTGTAAAGTCATCATTAGCTCCTCCTAAAGCTTTGGGCATCCTTACCTCAAGGTCTAAAATTCCGTTTTCACTTTTTACCTGTCCGTTTCTTCCGCCTTTTGCAGTAACGCTGGTTGTATATAATGTTTTCATTTTATTGCTGAATTTTATTTAAAATTTTCTGAACAGTCTCTTTGAGTTCGAATAGATCTTCTGTTGTTAGATTTAGTTTCTCCTTCATTTTTGCCGGAATTTCACAGGCTTTTTGCTGCAAATTTCTTCCTTGCTCAGCTAAAAAAACCTGAACAACTCTTTCATCTTCTTTTTTTCTTTCTCTAATGACAAAACCTTTAATTTCAAGTTTTTTTAGAAGTGGTGTTAAAGTCCCACTGTCGAGATACAGTTTTTCGCCTATCTGATTAACAGTCAAGCCATCCTTTTCCCAAAGCACCATCATCACAAGATACTGCGAGTAAGTAATATCAAGTACATTAAGAAATGGCCGGTATAAACCGATAATTTCTTTTGAGATAACATAAAGAGGAAAACAAAGTTGGTTTTCCAATTTGGGCGGGTGGTAATCTTCCATAGTTTAATGACAAAAAGTAGAATTCAAATACTATTTTCTGATAATAAATTCCTCCATAGGAATTCTAACTTTCTTCATATGGGAAAGCCAATCGTTTTCGATGTCTCTGTAACCCAGATATAAAAGCGTAACACTTTTTAGGCCTAATTCCCTAAGATCCAAAATCTCATCTACCACTTCATTGCTAAAACCTTCAGCCGGAGTAGAATCAATCTTCAATTCGGCTGCCTGAGCCATTGCCAAACCTAATGCAATATAGGTTTGTCTTGCTGTGTGCGCAAAATGCTGTTCAGGAGTTTGAGCTCCGTAGATTTGCTTGATCTGATCAGTATAACTACTGAAACGACCTCTTGGTAATTCTCTTACATCAGTGTGATGATCATAAACTTTATCGATTTTCTCATCAGAGTAACTGTCCCAGGCTGCAAAAACCAGTACATGAGAACAATCCCTCATAACTTCCGGGTTTAATGCACCTTTTACCATCTTCTCTTTCAATTCCTGATTTTCTACAACAATTATACGAAAAGGTTGTAAACCAGATGAAGTTGGAGCTAATCTTGCAGATTCTAAAATTTTATTTAAATCTTCTTCTGACACTTTTTTTGTTGAGTCGTATGCTTTTACGGCATGTCTCCAGTTTAAATCTTCTATTAATGACATTCTTTATTATTTTATAAATTAAACATCTGATTCTTAAAATTATTTGAATCAAAATAACCCTGCAAAGATACAGCATAATTAAATTGTATACAATTTAATTTTACAACATATATTTTTAACTTAATTCTAAAATATTTGTTTCAATTGATATTTTTATAGTACCTCAGAACAAAACAAATGATAAAAAAGCACTGAAAAACAATTATTTTCAGTGCTTTTTTGATTCTTTGTAATTTAATTATGTTATTTCAATTGAGTAGTATTTACTCTTGTTGGTGTATCTTTTCCGCTAATAATCGAAGAAGAACTTATTGCAATTGATTTTATTATTTGGGTCATATTATCAATATCTAACGATTCGAATTCATCATCTACTGTGTGATACGTTGGCTCATTATCCATTTTTGAAGTAGAAACGGTATGAGCAGGAACTCCCAGCCTGGCTAACGTAGCGTTGTCTGAGCGGTAAAATAATTGTTGGTCCGGATAAGGATCTGCATAAAATGTAAAATTTGTTCCTGCTAAATTAGTTTGTAAAATCTGCCCCATATTCGACTTTTCGAAACCTGTAATGTAAGCAGAGTTTTTGCCCCATTTAGATTCTGTTCCTATCATTTCGATATTGAACATCGCAATCACTTTTTCCGGCTCAAGCTGTTTAGAGAAATATTTGGCTCCATAACCACCTATTTCTTCCGCTACAAATGTGGTAAAAATAATAGTACGCTCGTTGTTATTTTGTTTTTTAAAATATTTCGCAAGCATAATTACTGCTGTTGTTCCGGCGGCATCATCATTAGCACCATTATAAATAGAATCTGTTGCAGAATGCGGAGCACCTTCTTCAGGAGAGCCTACTCCTAAATGATCATAATGTCCAGAAAAAATCACATACTCATTTGGTTTACTTTTCCCGGGTAATATTCCAACAACATTATTCAATGTTTTTTTGGAGATTACATTCGTTAATTCAACAGAAAAAGTAGTCGCTTCCAGGGTGCCAAAAACAAACATAACCGTATTGTTTCCGGGATTAGCATTTAATCGATCAATGTGTTGAATATTCGGTAAAACATTATCAAATGAAGCATCAACTAGTACCAAAAGATTTTTCGGACTTTTATAATATTCATTAAATTTCTCGCCAATGTTGTCCCCTTTATTAATTTTTACAATAGAAATGTCGCTTTTTTCGGTTAAAGAAACTTGAGGAACGTAGGAGAATGTTACCACTTGATTATTATTTATTTCTTTGCCATCAATAGTAATTTTTGAAGAAACTGATTTAGAGGCAGTAATCGAAAATTCTTGTTTGTAATTTGTTGCTGAATTGAAAGTTTGCAAACCAATTTGTTTAAACTCTGATTCTATAAAGGCTGATGCTTTGTCAATACCGGGAGTAAAAGTTCTCCTGCCCTGCATGTCATCAGCCGAAAGTATTTTCTCTATACGAGCTACTTCGCTGGTCGTAATAATTTTATCAATCGATTGCCCATGTACATTAAAACATTGGCTTAGAACAAACATACTTACAATAATTTTTTTCATATTTTACTTTTATAAATACTATTTTAGTTAAACCAAATGTACATTAATTATTCGCACAATTTAGAGTTCTGTCGCAGCTGTCAGAATCAAATATAAGAATTTAAGTAATTGAAAAGTGAGCCCGCCAATTTACAGAATGATTTAAACATAATTATCACTGGTTCAACTATTTTAATGTATATAAAAAGAATTTACAACCAGAACAGAACAACGAGTCCGAAGTTGGGAGACTTCGTGCAGCTGAGGAATTCAAGTGGGATCGAAAGCCACTTTTGAAGCCATGAACCGCGCTATCGAAATCAATAATATCCAGCCCATTGTAGATAAGGTGTACCTATTAGAGCAAATTAAAGAAGCTTTTCATTATCTGGATCAGGGCGGTCATTTCGGGAAAGTTGTCATCACCTTTTAACAAAACATAATCTTTTCTATTCGAAACGGAATGATCCGGTATTTAGTGCGTCTCTTTGATTTTACCATTTGTACGGTAACTCATCAAACTAATACCTTTACTCTTTCTAAAGAATTTATTCAAATGGCTTTTATCGGTAAAACCAAATTCGTCTGCAATTTCTTTTATTCGCATATTGCTCTGTAATAACCTGTTTTCAATAAGTTTCAATTTATAATTCAGTATATACTGCTGTAAAGATTCTCCTGTATGTTTTTTGAAATAACGCCCCAGATAAGTTGTGGATATACCAAAGGATTTGCTTATTGTTTCAACTTTTAATTGTTCCGGATAATAAATATTAGATTGGATGTGCTGAAGAATACGAACTACTTTTTCTTCACTGCTCTGATCTATATTTTCCGGAAAAACCGAAGATATATTTCTTGCAATAAAAACCAATAACGTATTGACAAGCTGTGCCACCAGTTCTTTATGATACAAATCGCTGTGAAGGTGCTCCCTGATCAGCATATCCATTAAATGTTTTACGGCTTGTTGATCGTCTTTGTTTTTTAAGATACTGCCCGGTTCATGTCTTGCATTTTGCAGAATCAGTTCTAATTGTTTTACCAATTCTTTTTCCTGCTTAGAAGATTGCACAAAAATATTGTTAAACCGGATAAAAAAGAATTGTGAAGTGGTTTCGATTTTAAAAATATGAGAATCATTTGGCGCTACAAGAAATAAATTACCTGGCAGATAATCACATTCTGCATCGTTAATGCACTGTTTTCCTGTACCTGAAACTATATAAATCAGTTCAAAAAAAGTATGCGAATGGCGCCCTCTCGGACACACATCCATAAATTCTTTTAGTACTAATTCAAACGGTTCCCGAAGATGGTCTTTTATCATAGTACAAATATACCTTAAAAAGGAGTACAAATAGAACTTTTAAAACGCTGAAAATATACTTTTTTCCCTATTCTCAGCTACAAAACCATCTTTACATAGTCGTATTAATACCCTATTATAGTGTATTATTACAACCAAAACCATTCAATACTGCCGAAATTTGTCTTATCAATTAATATTAAAAAATACTACAATGAAAGCACTTGTTTTAAAAGCATTTAATACTCCATACGAATTACAGGAATTAAACAAACCAATCGCGGGCAAAGGTCAGGTATTGGTAAAAATAAAGGCCAGCGCAATAAACCCACTCGATCTGAAAATTAAAAGCGGCCAGGCAGGTCATGCTCAGATTCAATTACCTGCTATTCTTGGTGTTGATCTTGCCGGAATAGTACAAACTGTAGGTGAAGGCGTAACCCAATTTAAGCCCGGTGATGAGGTATACGGAATGACAGGCGGCGTATCTGATTTGCCCGGTTCACTATCTGAATACGCAGCTGTTGATGCTGATTTGCTTGCTTTTAAACCGGTAAATCTATCGTTTAAAGAAGCAGCCAGTCTTCCTTTGGCATTTATAACAGCCTGGGAAGGATTGGCAGACAGAGCGAATATAAGCCCTGATAAAACCGTATTGATACACGGAGGCGCCGGTGGTGTGGGACATATCGCAGTACAAATTGCCGTGGCGAAAGGGGCAAAAGTTTATAGTACGGTTGATCCGGATAAAAATCAGATAATCGAGCAATACGGCGCTGTACCTATAGATTATAAAAACCTTTCTGCAGAAGCTTATGTAGATTTATATACAGATGGTGATGGCTTTGATATCATATTAGATACCGTTGGCGGCAGCGTTTTAGATGATTCTTTCAAAGCATCAAAAAGATATACCGGTCATGTATTGAGTATGCTTGGATGGGGTACGCACAGCCTCGCACCGTTATCCTTTCGCGGAGCGACTTATTCAGGAATTTTTACATTATATCCTTTATTGTCCGGCAAGAATCGCGCTCATCACGGAGCAGTTTTACAGGAAGCCACCAAACTGGCAGAAGCTGGAAAGTTAAAACCATTGGTTGATTCGCATCATTATACCTTAAATACTGTAACTAATGCCTATGAGGCGATGGAACAGCGTACTAATACAGGAAAAGTAGTTATTAGTATTTAATCATGCCTTTTAAAAATCATAACAAATAAAACAATCTATTAATGAAAGACTTATTGACTAAAATTATCGAAGCTCATGGCGGACTCAAGCGCTGGCTGCAATTCAATACAATACAGGTGGAAATGGTGAGCGGCGGAAAACTTTTTGATTTAAAAGAATTTCCGCAGGATTCTACACCGCGACAAATGACAGCCTATTTGCACAAGCAGCAGGCATCTATGCAGCCTTTTGGTGCAGCTAATCAAAAGACCCATTTTACTCCAGAACGTATTTCCATTGAAACGGTAGAAGGAAAAGTATTGTCTGAACGAATTGATACTCCGGCAAACATCCACAAGCACATGGCAGCAGAGAAATGGGACGCACTCGACCGGGCGTATTTCAACGGTTATGCCATGTGGATGTATCTTACTACTCCCTTTTTTATGCTGATGCCTGGCTTTGAGGTTACCGAAACCGAAGCGTGGCAGGAAGGAAACGAAACCTGGCAAGGGCTTAAAGTAACATTTCCTCCTGAATTAGCAAGTCATTGCCCTACACAATATTTTTATTTTGGCGAAGATTATCTGCTCAGAAGACTGGACTATGAAATTGACATAGCAGGAACATTCAATGCCGCACAATATGTTTCTGATTTTGTTGAAGTACAAGGTATTAAACTGCCAACAAAAAGAAGGGCCTATAAACGTGACGCCACTGGTAAACCAATACTCGATGAACTAATGGTAGCAATAGACTTAAGTGATATCCGTCTTACTTAAAAGTATATAATAACTAATAATTTCTAACGGTAACAACCTGATATCAAGCGGCATGCTAACATGCCGCTTGATAAATCCTCTTAGTAAAAATTATAAAAAATTTTAAATTTAAATTGGTGTAAATACTTATTACCAGTTATTTATCTTTTTAGATTTTTCGATAATTTGTTTTAAAACCGAATTGAAATGATTCTCTAATCCGCTGGAAGCATCTTCTAAAAGAAGTTTTCCGTTTTTATCATAAATAGCAACTCTATCCTTATCTCCTTTTACAAGTTTTAGAATAGCCCAACCACTACTGCCCCAGCCGCTTGTAGGTCTGTAAGTTCCTTCATACCATCTTTTGCATTCGAAAGTGGGACTGTTTATTCGAATTTTACCGTCTTTAAAAAGAAAAGATAACGTATAAGATAAGTCATATTTATAAATTCCTTTTCCAAAACCTCCGGCGCTATGTTTTATCGTTAGAGCATTTTCTTCATACGCTGTCAAACTAATACTTTCCCCTTCTACTACATTTAGCCCTTTTTGCGGATTACTGTACAATGAATTAATAGCATTTAATACATTCTTATACAAATTGTTTTGTTTTACGTTCGGCACATCAACTACTGTATAATCACTATTGTCGTTGGATACAAAACCCTGAGGAGTTAGTTTAAAATATTGAGCGAAACTTAGCTGCGTAACAAGCAGAAGTATGACAATGCTATATGTTTTTGTAATATTCATAAGTTGTAGAAATTCGAGGTTATTATTAAATACAGCATTATCTGCCGTTTGATTCAAACAAATTTACTCTGAGGCGATACGGAAAACAATACCTGATTTCATGGTTATTTCATTCGAAAGGCAGATATAATACCAAAAAACATTGGAGTAAAATATAAACATAACTGGTATAATATCTGATAAAAAGGATGTTTTACGGGATATTTTTTTATCTTTGAAATTCAGGATTTTTTATCCAAATGGCTTTATCTTTGAGCCTTTAGAAAAAATTGATATTCGTTATGGAACAGAAAATACATCAGGGAAGAAACGTAAAACGTTTTAGAGAAATGCTTAACATAAAGCAGGAAGCATTAGCTTATGATCTGGGCGAAGATTGGAACCAAAAGAAAATTTCTATGCTGGAGCAGAAAGATGTAATTGAAGACAATCTGCTGAAACAAATTTCGGCTGTATTAAAAATTCCTGTTGAAGCTTTTCAGAATTTTGATGAAGAGCAAGCGATCAATATTATTTCTAATACTTTTACAAGTAATGATACATCAACATTAAATGCAATTAACCCACATTGTACATTTAATCCAATTGACAAAATTGTTCAATTATATGATGAAAAAATTGCGTTATATGAGCGTATGTTGAAAGAGAAAGATGAGATGATGGTGAGGCTTGAGAAATTGATTAATAGATAATTATTTGTAAAGAAATATTATTTTAGAAAGAGACTTTTGAGGTCTCTTTTTTTGTTCTTGAACTAAAGGGTTTGGATCTTAATTAGGTCCATAATTTAGATTTGTCGTATTATTTCAAATACAAAACTAACTTTCATTAAGCAAATTATGCAAATCTATTATAGAAGCTGTTACATGCTGTTTTTTTTATTTAGCATCTTTTGAACTATCATTCGATTTAGCTCTGTCCATTTTTCAATATCTCCCGTAGCAATAATTACTTTTTCATTTTGTTTATTACTATAATATTTTAATGTTGAGCCAATTGATTTTTCATCGGTATAAAAAAAGACAGCAAAATCAATTAACATTAACAAATGTGCTTTTTCTCCTGAATTAAATGCTGTAAAGATTCCTCTTGATTGTTTATTTCTAGCAATTGGTTTTATTAAACAAAAATGATAAGAAGGATATTTGATATTGTTTTCGATATTTTCTAATAGTTCTTTATGAGTTGTTTTCAAATTGTCATTTAAAAAAACTCTTAATTCTTCCTCAACTTTGTCATCAATATGATATTTCTCAAATTCATTTAATTTCGATATAGAACTTCTCCAAACTAAGGAATAAATAAAAAGTTTAAACATTGTTGGTTTGATATTTTTAC
>NZ_CADCSU010000165.1 GCF_902804475.1 Flavobacterium bizetiae | reverse complement strand
ATTTTTACTCTATATTCTATTTTCTTTACTCTTTCTCTAAAACTCTATTAGCCAATTTCCCAACGCTTAGTCCCTGAACTACAATTGAAAATAATACGACAATATAAGTTACTTCAAGTAATAGGTTTTTGTATTCACCCTCAGGCATAGAAAGTACTAGTGCAATAGAAACTCCACCGCGAATTCCGCCCCAAACCAAAACCATTAAAGATCCTTTGCTATAAGCAGATCTAATACCGAAAATTTTAAAAATATCGAAGAATTGCCAAGGTAAAACGATAGAAGCGATTCTGGCGAATAACACAATAAAAATAGCGACGAAACCGGTTAATAATTGTTTGTTTAGATCCGGTAATAGCAATAACTCAAAACCAATAAACAAGAATAAAATAGCATTTAATATTTCGTCGATAAGTTCCCAAAATTTACCCAAGTAATCTTTCGTTACTTCGCTCATGGCTACTTTTTTTCCGTAATTACCAATAATCAATCCTGCGACAACCATTGCCAACGGACTTGAAACGTGTAAACTTTGAGCAATCAGAAATCCTCCCATTACGATAGAAAGCGTTATTAGAACGGAAACTTTATAATCGTCGATTTTTTTCATAACCCTCGATGCAGTATATCCTAAAACAGCTCCTAATAAAAGTCCGCCAATTCCTTCTTTTGCAAATAACCAGGCAATAGAACCAAAAGTCATATCAAAGGTAGGATCGGTTGCCATTTTTAAAACAACAGCAAACATTACAACTGCTACTCCATCATTAAATAAAGATTCACCAACAATTTTGGTTTCTATTCTTTTAGGCACTTTTGCTTGTTTTAAAACTCCCAATACCACGATTGGATCCGTTGGAGATATTAATGTTCCGAAAACGAGACAAAATATATACGGGATTTTTATTCCTAAAACAGGTGCGATATAATAAAGCAATACAGAAATAATTAATGCTGACAAGACAACGCTCACTGTAGAATAAATCATAATAGGAACTTTTTGTTCTTTAAGATCAGACATATTTACGTGTAGTGCGCCGGCAAACAAAAGAAAATTCAACATAGCTCCCATTAAGATTTCGTTGAAGTCGAATTCTTTTATCAATTCAAAGAAATGTTTTGTAGTATCAGGAAAATAAGAATCTCCTAAAAGGCGAATTCCTACCGAAACTAACATGGCAATAATCATGATTCCAATAGTTCCCGGAAGCTTTAAAAATCTTAAATTTAAATAGGCGAAGAAAGAGGCCAATACAATTAGTATTGAAAAGGTGTAGTATAATTCCATAAATTTGATTTTTACAAAAATAAATTTCCATTATCTAATACAAAATTTCATTTCCTAAATTAACATAACTTTACAATTCTTAAATAACTTTAAAAGCATTAAAAAAAGGCAATAAATAAATTGAAAAGCCAAAGTAAAATGAAATTTACTTTGGCTTTTTTTATGCATTTAATTAATTTTTGGCTGTCTTAGGCTTTATTTATAAAACACTACTTTACAACTCTTCCTGATTTCTAAAATCACTTAATTCAATTTTGTTACTTATCCCTACTCATAAGCTTTTCGGGTTCCGCTTTGCATGATTTATTAAATAATTAAAGCTTATTTTTTTTGCTTTTTCTCATTAATAAAATCTACAAGTTGTTGTGTTTTCAGTGCTTCTATTTCTTTAATACGTTTTGCACGTGAGTTATCAAGATTATTAGCATTTTTACCCGTAGCCGCTAAAGCTGGTTTAGTAAATAGTAAATAATCTCCAAATAAATGGCTCAAAAACAAAGGAGATTTTCCCGGTCTCTTTTTATCAAAATTTGCAGATTGATGACAAGAAAAACAATTTGCTAAATTGCTATTGTTAATCTCATGAATATCTTCCTGAAAAGTCTGCGTGTAAGTTTCCATAGTAATATTGGCCAGATTCACTGAACCTCTGGCTAACGAATCCGGAAGGGCACTTTCGATATCTTTTGTTACAATTGCTTCCTTTTGATTTTCAGAAGAAACTCCGTCAAAATTTAACCAGATAGAACCATTATAAAAATAATTTCTAAAAACATCTTTCAAATTAGATGCTACACATTTATTGATATCCTCAATATTATTAAAGTTAGCCGGTTCTGCCTGACTTGTAGCCATAAAAGCACCAGTGTTTAAATCCTTTGGTACACCATATTCGTACAGAATAAATGCTTTGTTAGCAACAACCGGAGCCGTTGCACCTTTAAGCCATCTGATACCATCTATACCGCTGCTTGTTCCTTTTTCATAAAACAACATTTCATTTACGGACTTTACTGAATTATGCTTCTTATCATAAACAGGCGCCATATCTTTATGTTCAAAAGTTGCCCAGATAAATTCAGGGTGATTTTTTACAACTCCCACTACATGCATACCTAATAAGGCAACGGTTTTTTGAACATATTGCCCTTTGCTGTTTTGAACAGCAGCTTTAGTAGTGAAATAATCTTGTTGCTGCGCTTTGGCAATTGCATCAATATTAATCCAGGAAGCTTTTAATTCTAAAGCACCAACCGGAAATGTCTCTAAATTAGAAACGGGTAATTTCCCGCTGTTGATTAAGGAAGCCATTAAAACTGCCTTGTCTTTTAAAAGTTTATTAATATGAATGGAATAATAAACGGTATCTGCAACATTATTAAATTTAGGATTAGAACGCAAAACAGCACTAAAACCGGCTTGATTAATAGAACTCAACGCCAATTTTATACCCAATTGTGGCGCAACTTCTTCCATTTGCGGACTAACTAAATCCAGAGAATCTAAAAAGAAAGGATTTCCGTTTGGCAATGGTTTTGTTACCCACAAAAACTTTTGCCATGACCATTGATGAAAATCACAATTTGTAGTGGTCTCACTATCAAACGGACTTCCGTCGCCTTCTTTTGGAGCTGGGGTTTGATCGTGAGGAAACCAACTGGTTTCGCAATCACATGCATCTGCTGATGTACTTGCGTACGAAGTTTTAACTCCGTCTTTATAAAGTCCGTTACTTTTATTAAAAAGAAACAACCATAAACCAACTGCTACTATAATAACAAGCAACAAACTGATAATAACGTATTTTTTTTTCATTTTTTATAGGTTTAATTATTCGGGGAGCGAGAAGATCTTTGTAACAAAAAAGACCGCCTTAACCAGGCGATCTTTTACATCAAAACTCTAATCGAGTGAGGATTTTTTTTTTGCTATCCTGTGAATTGTTTTTGGGGAGAATTTTATTTCTAAACCAACTCTTCTTTTAGATTTTTTACTGATGCTACCGGAACATTTTCTACAGTATGGTTGAAATATGAAAAACCTCCATTACCATTCCAAGCATTATCGATAGCCAAATGAGCATTGAAATTTGCTAAAAAAGAACCAATTGCAGGAGGAGGTACAGAGTGTACATATTGCCCTTGCAGACTAACTACCTGAGTAACATTTCCTATTCCTGTGGCATATATTTTTCCTGTTACTGAAACAACAATATGACTATCAGGACCTGGTATAGCCTGAGTAATCACTACTGTACCAGAAACAGAATGCTGAGATGGTACTACTACTAAACTAAATGTTGCGATTGGAGCACCTGGTGTTCCTACATTTCCGATTGTGCCTTTTGCTAAATAAGCACCTGCTAATAATTCTGACATAACTTGTTGATTTAGGTTTCCTACTCATAAGGCTTTTCGGGGACGCCTCGTTTTTTTTAGTGGTTTCTGCTCCACCTTTTTAATCTGTTAATGAAATTATTTAGCGTTTAAAAAACTCCTGAATAATACATTTGGGGTGATTTTCTATTTCAAAGCTATATCAAATAAAAAGGCTTAATTATTAAAATGATACAGGATGGAAATTATTGGTTATGAATGAGATAATAAATGACACAGAATAATTTAGCGCGTAAAAACACTTATTTTATCCCATTTAAAAAAAATAATCCACCTTTCGCAATTAAACTTTCATTTATTTTTGAAAGTTTAAAAACTTTTACTTACATTTGATCCATGGAATTCAAAGAAGCAAAAAATAAGTTTGTACAAACCTGGGGAGCATTAGGTTCTCAATGGGGAATTAATAAAACGATGGCACAAATCCACGCTTTATTAATGGTCTCGAACGAACCTGTTTCTATGGAAGACATCATGGAAGAATTGCAAATTTCCCGCGGAAATACCAGCATGAATCTAAAAGCTTTAATGGATTGGGGAATTGTATATAAAGAATACAAAGCCGGAGAAAGAAAAGAGTTTTTTACTGCCGAAAAAGATTTAGACGAACTGGCTGTAAAAATTTCAAGAGAAAGAAGCAAAAGAGAAATTAAACCTACGCTTAAAATTTTAAAAGAAGTTTCTTCGATTAATGCTAACAATTCGGCTGAAGAAAAACACTTTGTTGATCAAACTTCTAAATTATATGATTTCGTTTTAAAAGCAGATAATATGTTAGATAAAATGACTGAATTTAATGATAACTGGTTAGGTAAATTGGTTATGAAAATGATGAAGTAAAAAAAATTTAATTCAAACTTTCATTTTTTTCTGAAAGTTTAAAACAAATAATAACTATGAAAACTATAAATAACCTTAATTATTTTTTTGTTAGTGTACCCATATTTTTAATTGCTTTAGGCTTAATCATCAATGAAAGCAGTGGAAATTTAGTCGGCAGCGGAATATTATTTTTAATTCTTACTGGTCTTTTTCAATTAATATCTGGAATAAAAATGTTTATCGATGAACCACATGATAAAAGCCTTCGCTTTTATATTGCTATCGTAGTACTTTTCTTTTTGCTATGGTTTGTAAATGCTGTAATCATATATCAAGATTTTATAAGCCACATTTTGTATTTAATTCCACCAATACTTACAATTTTCTTTTCTACAATAACCTATAAAAAAGCACACCAATGAACTTCTTAAAAGCAGAATGGAAAAACTTAGCACTTTTCAATTATGAAGTTGATGCCAAAATCTTAGAAAAATATCTTCCTGCAGGAACTGAAATAGATTTTTGGAATAACAAATGTTATGTAAGTCTGGTTGGGTTTATGTTTGAAAACACGAAAGTTTTAGGATTAAAAATTCCGTTTCATATCGATTTTGAAGAAGTCAATTTGAGATTCTACGTAAAACGTTTTGAAAACGGCGAATGGAAACGAGGTGTAGTTTTTATTAAAGAAATTGTTCCTAAAAGCGCCATCACTTTTGTTGCCAATACTTTATATCAGGAACATTATGAAACTCAGAAAATGGGACATGAAGTAATCGAAAAAAAAGATACCAGTACTTTTATTTATCAATGGAAAAATGATCAAAAGTGGAACACGATTCAAATAGAAACTAAAAAGAATCCTGTAGCAATTGAGATTGATTCTGAAGCTGAATTTATTACAGAGCATTATTTTGGTTATACCAAAATTGATAAAGAAACTACTTTTGAATATGAAGTTCAACATCCGAGATGGGAACAATTCGAAGTTTTAAATTACAACATTGATATTGATTTTAATAAAACATACGGAACTGATTTTGAATTTCTTCAAACTACAAAACCAACTTCAGTTTTCTTAGCGAAAGGCTCTGAAATTGTAGTTAAGAATAAAAAGAAACTAAAATCAATTTCTATAATCTAAAAAATGCATCATTACATCCTAATTCATTTCATAATCTTTAAAACCAAAAATCATGAAAATGCTCGAAAACCAAACTTTGCTTTATGATGAAGATTGCCCACTTTGCAGTTTGTACACAACTGGATTTGTAAAAAGTGGTATGCTGGATGAAAATGGAAGAAAATCATATTGTCAACTATCTGACGAAGAACAAAATTTTGTAGACTTAAAACGTGCGCCAAACGAAATTGCTTTGGTAGATAACAAAACAAAAACTGTTACTTACGGAATTGATAGTTTAATAAAAGTGATTGGATTTTCTTTTCCGTTAATCGAAAAAATAGCGACTATCAAACCCATACATTATATTCTTAGAAAAATGTACTCTTTTGTTTCTTATAATAGAAAGGTAATAATTCCCGGAAATGTAAAGGAAGAAAACAAGCTACAATGCGTTCCGGATTTCAATTACAAATACCGTTTTCTTTTTATCGCATTTGCCTTAATCGTAACGACTTTTGTTTTATTTGGATATTCTAATTTGATTCCTGTTTTGCCCAAAACAAATATAGTTAGAGAAGTTGTTTTGGCTTTTGGTCAAATCGCTTTTCAAAGTATGTTTCTTTTAAAATTCAATAAACAAACTATCATCAATTATGCGGGAAATTTAATGACTGTTTCTTTAATGGGTTCTTTGATTTTATTACCAATTTTGATTGTAAGTCAGTTTATAATTATTCCGGCAATTATCATTTTAGGTTGGTTTGCGATAACTGTTTTGATCATGTTTACAGAACATATTAGAAGAATTAAAATTCTAAAACTTCCCTATTATCTTTGTTATACATGGATACTTTATCGAATTCTTGCTTTATTTTTTATTCTTAATTAACCTCTCGAAAACCTGACGGGTTTTAAAAACCCGTCAGGTTTAGCGCAAAAAATATAAAAATGAAAAAACTTATTATAACAGCCGGAACCGGTTTTTTAGGACAAGTATTAATCAATCAATTCAAAAATAAATTTGAAGAAATTGTGATTCTAACCCGTGGAAAATCTCAAACCATCGACGGAATAAAATATGTAAACTGGAACGCCAGAACTTTTTCTGGTTGGGAAAGTGAATTAGAAAATGCTACGGTTTTAATAAACCTAGCGGGAAAATCTGTTGATTGTCGATATACCAAAGCAAACAAACAAGAGATTTTATTATCTCGTATCGAAAGTACCAAGATTCTCAACAAAGCGGTTTTGAATTGCAAAAATCCACCCAAACATTGGCTGAATTCATCTACCTCAACAATTTATAGATTTTCATTAGACAAACAAATGGATGAAGTGGATGGCGAAATTGGAAATGACTTTTCTATAAATGTTGCCCTGTCTTGGGAGAAAGCATTTTTTAAAACCGAAACTCCAAATACTTTAAAAACGGCTTTGCGAACTTCTATAGTATTAGGAAAAAATGGAGGTGCTTTTATTCCGCTTAAGACTTTGGCAAAAATAGGTTTTGGAGGAAAACAAGGAAAAGGAAATCAGTTTATAAGCTGGATTCATGAAGATGATTTCGCCAATGCAATTGATTTTATTATTGAGAAAGAAATTACCGGCGTCATAAATATTGTTTCTCCGCAACCAATTCGCAATGCTGATTTTATGCAAAAACTTAGAAAAGCAGTTGGTTTTCCTTTCGGGATTCCGATGAATGCTTTTCTGCTAGAAATCGGATCTTTCTTTATTCGAACAGAAACTGAATTAGTTTTGAAAAGCAGAAATGTAATTCCGAAAAGACTTTTGGATAATGGATTTGAGTTTAAGTTTGGGGATATTGATAAGACTTTTCGAGATTTATTGCGTTAAACTACGCGCATTTTTGTCATCCCGAGGAACGAGGGATCTCACACGGAATTCGACAAAGAATTGTCGATATACTTTACGGAGTTTCTAGTGTGATCCCTCGTTCCTCCTTTAGATTTGTTTTTTCAAATTTAATTAAATTTATGATTGAGAAAGGAAGCAAAAGTAAACTGTTCGTTCCTGCGAGTTCGTGACTCATATCCTGATTAAGACTTTCGCTTCCTCT
>NZ_CADCSU010000164.1 GCF_902804475.1 Flavobacterium bizetiae | reverse complement strand
ACATTAATATTAACAATCCAATTACTATAATAAGTTATTGATCTATATTTAAAATAATACAGAAAAGCCTTTGGTATATTGTAGAAATAAATCGATTACAAGCAGCATGATTACAACTAAAATAAACACTAATATATAGGTAATTATTTGCGCTTTTTTATTGAATTCAAAAGTGTCGGGATTTATAAAATAATCCGCATAAACAGCCTGAGAAATTTTTAAATGAGGACAAAATAAAGTAGCTCCCTGCAGAAAATGTCCAATGAGTTGATATTTATTTTTCGGGATATAAGTCATTCCATTTTCAGGTTTAGAAAAATGAATAGGAATCTGTTTGCCTTCCTGAAAACCGAAAATATATCCCGGAGAATATTTTGTTCCAATTTTTCTATCGATATCACTTACATAAGCTTCTTTGCTGCTTTCGAGCTGTTTGTATAAAATACTCTGAATAACACCATTGTACTGATGATGATGTATACCATTCCGATCTACAGAAATGAGGATGATTTTCTTAGAATTATGCTGCTTGTAATTTTTATAAAGTGCCCAAAGCCCCCAAAGCAAAATGGGGAAATATATTAAGTTGAAAATCATTTCATTAGTAGATATGGGACTATTATATTCCAGCTGAATACTCAGAGGAAGCGCTATTAATAAAGCAAGCATTGCGATCAACAAAAGTCCGAACATTGTGTACGCACAAATAGTAGCAGTTAAATTACGTTTTGAAGTTATTTCAGGAAAATTTTCTTGGTTATAAATCATTCACTAATTATGGTTAAAAAACATTTTAAAAATTCAGATGAGCTGTGCCATACAAATCTACTAAATTTAGAAATTCCTAATTCAAATATTTCAAATGATAAAATCGATGAAGCACTTTTTCTATACCAGATCTTAATAAAAAAGGACAGCAAATAGCTGTCCTTTTTATATATTTTCAAAGTTTTAAAAAATATAATCTGTACTAAGAAAATTGGAATCATGATCTCTTACAATCGAATTAAATAAAGTCTTATTAGCAGTCGTAGCTTTGGTTGCCACAAGCGAACGAATAGAAAAAGAACGCAATGCATCTGATATAGACAAAGTTCCTTCTGCGCTGTCTTTTCTTCCGGTGAATGGAAAAACATCAGGACCTCGCTGAGACTGGCAATTAATATTCACACGACTTACCAGATTTACAAAAGGATCAATAAGACTGGCAACTTCCTGCGGATCTTCACTAAAAATACTCACCTGCATTCCGTGTGAGGCATTAATCTGATAAGCAATAGGCTCATCAGTGGAATTAAAAGGAACTACAGGAATAATAGGCCCAAATTGTTCTTCGTGATATAATTTCATTTTATCATTTACCGGATATACAACGGCAGGAAAAACAAATGAATGATTTGTGTAACCTCCATTTTCATTGATAATTTTAGCGCCATTGGCTAAAGCATCGTCAAGACATTCTTTAAGGTATGCGGGTTTATCCACTTCTGGAAGAGGCGTTATTTTTACATCCTTTTCCCATGGAAGCCCAGGTTTTAAAGCTGCTACGGCATTACTTAATTTGGCAACAAATTCCTGAGCAACTTCTTTTTGAACAAAAATTAGTTTTAATGCAGTACAGCGCTGTCCATTAAAGGATAACGCACCTAACAAACATTCATTCACTGCCACATCCAAATCGGCATTCTTGGTAACAATAGCAGCATTCTTGGCATCAAGACTTAAAATAGATCTCAGCCTGTTGGCCATAGGATGTAATTTCTTAAGACTATTGGCTACTTTGCTCGAACCAATAAAAGCCAATACATTGACCTTGCCGCTTTCCATCAAAGGAGAGATTATTTCTGCGCCACGACCGTATAAAGTATTTACAGTTCCGGGAGGAAAAGCCTCCTTAAAGGCATTTAATAAAGGATAGTGTGCCAATACACCGTGTTTAGGCAATTTAAACAAAATAGTATTCCCCATAATTAGCGCCGGAATAAGTGTGGTAAAAATTTCGTTAAGAGGATAATTAAAAGGTCCCATACTCAGCACTACTCCCAGAGACGATCTTCTGATTTGGGCCAGTATCCCTTCTGATTCTTCAAACCTTGACGATTGTCTGTCCAGATCTTTTAAGGCATCAATTGTAGCATTTATGTATTCGACAGTTCTGTCAAATTCTTTTGTGGAATCTCCAAGACTTTTTCCAATCTCCCACATCAAAAGTTTAATCACAATTTCACGCTGTTGGATCATCAGATAAACAAATTTCTGCATACACGCAATACGGTCCTCTACGCTCATTGTAGGCCAGACACCTTGTCCGTTATCATATGCTGCAACCGCCGCATCAAGAGATTCCATCGCTTCTTTGACAGTTGTATGAGGAATTGTTCCAACGAGTTTACGCGAGATTCCTTCCCCCGAACCTACAAAAACAGGAGAAAAAACTTGTGTTGTTTCGCCGTTCCAGGGTACTAACTGACCGTTTAAAAGGTATTCACGCTGGTGAATTTCTGAAATCTTATATTGATCAGGAATAAGGCTTTCATCTGTAAACAAAGTGTTTATCGCATCTATTGATGCTTTTAAATTTTCCATATAAAATATTATTTATAACCGTTTTTTTTATGAGTAACGAAAAATGTTTTAATAAAAATAAAACCATTGTCAATTTACAAAAATTAACTATAAAGAACTGATAATGATTAAAATAAAAAAACAAATTATACCAAAAAAAAAGATCAAACATTATTAAACGTCTGATCTTTTTAATTCTTATTCGTATTCGCCAATATTTGAAGAGAGATGTTATTTGTTATCAAATTCTCTTCGATTGTAAAAAGAGTCATCATCGCTATAATATACTGAGTCAGGATCTTTTTCAGGATAATAAGAATTCATTACTCTTCTTTCATACTCCCTGTCAAAATTGTCCTGCCTGTTGTATCTGCTTGTATTTCTAAATGTCTCATATCCTATACTGTTGGCCATAACAGTTTTGGTATCTTTATTAATATTAACTGCTCCAATAGGAATTATAACATGGCTGTCTCCGTCTTTATAAATAAACTCCTTTCCGTTCTCTTTTGCTATAACGTCATGGATTTCATTACGACTGTCTTCAATTAATACTTTATCTGCTTTAACATCCAGATAAACAACACGCTTCATATCTTTATTGACCCAAAGATTATCAATTGTACCTATAGTGCGGTTTTCAGCATCTACTATTTTCCATCCTCGTACGTCAGAATAGTTTGAAGCAACTTTATAATCAGAAAGTTCATCTAATCTGTATAAATTTCTATCTTTATTTTCCATATGTTTTTTTTAGTATTATAAATTCTTTTCCCTCAGCATGGCTTTAGGAAAATTTTAAATTTAAGTCTGCCTTTACTTCTGTAACAAATTTCATCAGGAGTTCAAAAGCTATTTTGTTTCCTATCGATTGCTTAATTAATTTGTTGTGTTGTCAGTGCTGGTAGTATTTTCAATTTGCGTACTATTATCAGTTTGCGTTTCATTATCTCTCAAAAAGATATAATATACAATTGCTGAGATTAATAGAACAACTACAATCCATGGCCATACTGGCTTTTTTTTCTCAATTTTAATTTCTGCCATAACTTATTTTTTTTTGATTGTAAATTAGTTTTCATTCATTACTAAAGGTACAAATGAGATGGTTCTAAAAAGTATGTAATTTCATTCGGATATTACACAATTCCCAGTATATGAGCTTTTTGAAAATGAGAAGAGATTTGTATGACTTCTAAAAAAACGCCCTAATTTTCATTAGGGCGTTTTTCTATTTAATTGCTATCAGAATACTTTCTGCAATTTTATTATAATCATTATTGTAATGATGCGATCCAGGTAATTCAACTGTTTTAATGCCTGCTTCTGAAAAACGATTACGCAAAACAGCATCTTCTTCACTACCAAAAAAACAAACTGGATTATACATTTTAATTTTCTTTAATTCTGAAATGACATCATAATTATCTTTCGAACTTTCGAGACTAAGCATGTCTGCAATATGAATTTCAAAATCAGCTTTGGTATCCGGAGATAAAGCATACACTCCTTTTAATTTTTCTTTTAAGGATTTCGATAAATCAGCAGCTACAAATGGAACAACAGAAGCTCCAAATGAATAACCAACAAGTATAAAGGTCTTTTTATTCCATTGCTGCAAATAATGTTCAACAGCTTTTGACACAGCAGTTGCCGTTTCTGCTGGAGTTTTAGAATTCCAAAAATATTTCTGAGCATCAAGTCCTACTATATTCAATCCTTTCTCTGCCAAAGCTTCACCTACAGACTGATCAAAACTTGTCCAGCCTCCATCACCTGAAATCAAAAAAGCAATTGTCAACGACTCGTCTTTACTTCTTGTCGGGATTAAAGTTAGAGGCATTTCAAAAGGCAAAGGTGTAAGAGTCTGCTCTTTTAACAAAGGATTTTGTTCTGATTTTTGTTTCGCATAATTGGGCGTACTTAAAATTTCTTTATAAGCTTCTATAAACTGTGGCAGCCAATTTTTTGTAACCGAAAATCCATGTCCTACTTTAGATAATGATATTAATTTTCCTTGTTTTAGCCCTTCCATATATTTTTTGGTATCAGCATAATTACACACCTGATCTGTAGTCCCTTGAAGAACAATAAAAGGAGCCGTTAATTTTTCTGTTTTCTCGAGATAATATGCTTTTCCTTCTTTTAAAACATGAGAGGTTAATCCTGATCCGTCGCACAAAGTTTTGTCTGTTTCTATATCAGGGCAGAAACCAAGAGCAATCGCGCCGCTAAAAGTATTTGCCGGAGCCTGAGCAAGCATTCCGTATACAAGAGTTGCACCTGAAGAATATCCCACTAAAATAGGTTTTAGATATTGATTCATTTTTACCTTTTTCTGTAAAAGGAGACTCAATTCTTCAAAATCACCAGCCGGATAATAACATTTTGATTTTTCTTTTTTAATGGCATTAAAATAATGCTGAATATCGATACCAGCCACCAATGCACCCTGATCGACAATATTTTTTGCCATATCGACAACGCCACTGTTCCAGCCTCCGTCTCCGGAAACAAATAACACAACAGCATTTGGTGTTCCTTTTGGCTTATAAATTGTCACTTTTCCAAATGCTCCCACTTTTAGAGTATCTATAGAAGAAGCGAAAGCATTGCAATTAAAAATAAAAACGGACAGCATTAGAAATACTACTTTATTCATCTTAATTATTTTTTAGCATTATGAAATGAAACTCTACGTTGATTGTTATAAATGATAACCGAAATCGTAATTAAATACACATAAAAATTTAAAAGAAAAAGCCTTTGCCATAATCCTCGATAAAGTCTGATCAGGCTATTTTCTTCTGAAGAAAACCGAATCGTAAAAAGCATTATTGTAATACAACCGACTGTAAATACAATCCATGAAAATGAATTAAAAAGCGAATTATTTTTCAGTGATACTATTTTACGCATGAACAAAGGCAAAAGCAATGCTGCAACAATACCAACACCGCCGACAAAATCATGTATTAGAAATGAATTTGTCATTTTTCCCGCTGTAATATCTGCTTTAAACAAACCTGAACCTATGCCTTCTCCTAATCCGTATAAGATAATTAACCATGAAGCTATTTTTACATTTTTATTTGGATGATCAAATGCTTTTTTGAAATGAAATCCAAAGAAAATAAAAACAAATCCGAGAACTACCCACCACAACGAAAGCACATTCGATACCGGACTTACAGAAGCTGCCAAAGAACTCATCGTATTTTTTAACTGACTGTATCCCGGATAATAATTCCCTAAGACAAACAATATTATAAAATCTGCAATACAAGCCACAATGCAGAATAAAGCCGCAATTTTAATCCAATTTAACATCTTAGTTTTCATGATTTGCATTAGTTTCCATCAAGGTTTTACTACTTTATTTAAAACTAATGGCGCTTGTATTAAATCGTAATCATGAGAATACACCAAATATTTATTGTACCATGTTGGAGAAAATTTTTCTTTAAAATCACGCAATCCTTTGTAATGGGCGAAAAATTTAATTCGTTCATAAGCAAATTTCATCGATTTTTCAGGAAATGTTTCCGCTTCTTCCATTCCGCTCATTGCAGCCAATCCTAAATTTACTTTTGTACAGCCTTGAGATTTTAAGTGTGTAAAAAGTTCTAAAAGAATAAAATCTATGATTCCATTTGGAGCATCATTTGTTTTCCGAATCAAATCATAAGTTCCTTCTTCCCTGGCATAATCTGGAATTACATTTAAAAATGCCACAATCTTTTCTTCAGCATTTTCAACCGTAATGATCGTTTGTCGTTTGAGCTCTTCCCAATCAAATCTTCCTTGCGAAAAAATTATTTCATTTCTTCCTGTACCAGCGAGCCATTCATCGCTTACTGCTTTTATTTTCTGGAGTAATCCATCCTTAATAGGCGCTGTGTGAATGGTACTTGTAAACCCTTTTTCTTTTATTTTACTTATTGCGTTACGAAGTGATTTTTTAGCCCCACCTTCTAAACTAAATGTGGTTAAATCAACAACTCCTTCCTGCCCAATAAATAAACTTTTTTTATGCAGTGAATAAAACAGCGAGAGACTTTCTTGCGGAACACGATAGTAAATACTTTTTAATCCGTTTTCGTAACAATAAACATCAAATTCTATAATGCATTGTTTCATCTCAGCATCTGATTCTGCAACGGGATTTTCCAGAACCACAGCAAAATTATCGGCTACACGATAAGCAAGAAAAGCTTTTTTATTTTCTGTAATAAAAATAACTTTATCATTATAGGTTTTAAAATAATCCAAAGAAGAATTTCCGTACTTCTTAACGATTTCATCGGCCACGACAAAATCATCTTCGATTGTTTGTTTTTTGATTGTATAAGGCCTGATCAGCGCAAAAATTAAAAATCCTAAAGAAAGAAATCCGCAGATATTTATTGAAAGTAAAAAGCGTTTTGCAAAATGATCTAAAGGCACTAAATCTGAACTTCCCATTAAAAAATAATTCTGAAGTCCATATTTAATGGATTCAAACCAGTTAAAATCAATATTAAAATGTTTTTTGTCCAGAAAATAGAATCCCAGAATACTGTATATCAAAACAGCTGAAATACTAATTAAAACTGTCTTAAATCCTATACTTCGCAAGTGCGCATTACTTTTAATATAATATTCTTTTCGGGTAACAATCAAACTGATTAATACTATCATGGCGACTGAAGCTTCTTCATAATCGATTGCTTTGGTAAGATGCCCAACAATAGAAATCCCAGTCAAAACAACGGCAAACCACCATGCTGCGCGTAATCCTTTGAGCATAAAAGCAGCATTTACCAGCATAAATAAACCAGCAGTTATAACAAAATAATTGGATGCTTTAATGGCCGAAATAGGAATAATATTTTCTAAAGCATGCAAACGTTCTGAAATAGCAGGTGTTAGAACTGAAATGATGTTGATTAGTCCTAAAACAAAAAGTAAAAAAGACGGTACAATACGCATCAGTAATTTATTTGCGCTAAATAAAAAGAGTGATGCTCCGGCAAGCAACGGAACCCAAAATTCAAAAAAACGATACAAAAAAGTGATCGCTATGGCATTAACATTCTCAAAACCATATTGAATTAATATAAAACTCATTGAAATTTCTATGGCTCCAAGTCCGCGAAGAAAAGGAGAAACAATCAGAAATATAACCGATATAATGTAACCCATCGCTGCAGCAGCAAATGAAGGTGCAAATCCCAGTGCAATCATCGCGACATATAAATGCGCTATTCCCACAAACTCGATAATTATAGAGTAAAAAACAACTTGCAGAAACTTCTCTTTTATGATTTTGTTGCTTCTAAAATCATCGATGAATATTTCTGCTGATGGAAAAAACTTTATTGTAAAGCGATAAATACTTCCTTTTTTTACAATCGAATTATAAATAATAAAAACGAGAATGCTTAATCCTACAACGGCTGCAAAAGCATACCATACACCGGATCCTGCGGTTCCCTGAAAAAGTGAATAAATTAAAGCGGGTATTGCTACAATAATTACAGAGAGAATGCCAACAAAGCCATAAATCAGGGATGCAAAATGAATTTGCGTGGGTTTAACGCCTCTTTTCTCGATAGATTTTGTAAAAAATGCTAAAGAAGAAATTCCGCCTGCCGGTAAAAAAACGCTCACAAAGTTCCGTTTAAGAAATAAAATGACTGCCTGTTTAAACGAAATTTCGCTTTGAACTGCTTTAAAAGAAACATAATACATCAAAGCCTGAAGAATAATATAAAGAGCGGCCAGGGCAATACCACAAATAATCCATAAACTACTGGCATCAGCGAGCACATTTTTTACCTCTTTCAGCTCTGATTTTTCGTGTTTGATAAACCAGATTCCTATTCCGATAAAGAAGATTGTGAATATAAATTGTCTGATAATTTTATCGTTTTCCTTTAAAAATGAAATTCCTTTTCTTTCTTTAAAAAATCTGAAAAATTTGTTAGAATTGGCTGATACTTCCATATTTATACCGTAGATAGAATAATTTACTTATGAAACCAAAATAGAACCTTGTATAAATGTACAATAATTTTGATTTGAATTACAACTACTAATTTGAAAAACAGTGTAATAAAATCACATTTAATTTTCAAACTTTAGTAATCTTGCTAAAAAAAGTCCTAATGAAAATTAGGACTTTTTTTATACACGGATTTTAAATTTTAAAACCAGAAAAATCATAAAAGATAATTTCCCACCATCATTT
>NZ_CADCSU010000163.1 GCF_902804475.1 Flavobacterium bizetiae | reverse complement strand
GTCCTGTAACTCTGAAATATAGTGCATCTAATAATTCTTTATTTAAATCAATTGCTGACTTTTTCAGTGTAATTCTTTATAAATAACATTAGCGTATTAGCCTAAAGAATCATCCGATAACATAAATTGCTAATTCTATTTAAACAATGAATTATAGCGTAAAACCTACCTATTTTTTAGTTTTAAAAACTTTATAAAATATAAAAAGAATACCCAGCCAAATAGGAATTAATTCTACGGATAACTCCATATTTGTCATCCACATGATGGATAAAATACCCAATAGAAATACAAAACAGATGTAGTTGCTTAGCGGATAAAATATTGACGGAAACTTAGTTTTTGTATTTTCCTTGTCTTTCGCAAGTCGAAACTGTAGATGCGTATACGAAATCATTACCCAGTTAATCACTAAGCAAGACACTACTAAAGACATTAAAATACTAAAAGCTTCTTCTGGCATTATTTTATTGATTAAAATACAAATCGCTGCAAAGCATGAAGAAATTAAAATGGCATTAACCGGCACCGATTGTTTGTTTAGTTTCTTTAAAAATTTAGGCGCACTACCCTGATCTGCTAAACCAAATAACATTCTTGAGTTGCTGTATACGCTACTATTGTATACTGATAAAGCGGCAGTTAAAACGATTAAATTAAGTACATTGGCGATAAGCTTTGTAAAATATATTTTGTTGCCAAAGAACTCAAATTCCATTCCGTTAAGATTTTGAAAAACCATTACAAACGGACTGCTGTCTGTAGTAATTTGTCTCCATGGTGACAAGGCAAATAAAATAACCAAAGCACCCACATAAAATATAAGGATTCTATAAATAACCTGATTGGTTGCTTTTGGAATGTTTTTTTCCGGATTTTCGGCTTCGGCAGCAGTAATCCCGATAAGTTCTAGACCTCCAAAAGAGAACATAATAAGCGCCATTGCTGACAATAGCCCCTGAAAACTACCTGAAGAAGTTTTTTCGAAGATCCCTTTTGGGAAAAATCCTCCGTCATTGTATAAATTGTGAATTGTGGCGTGCTCTCCTCCTGTTCCACTCATTAGCAAGTAGGTACCAAAAAGGATCATGGCAATAATTGCAGCTACTTTTATGATCGAAAACCAGAATTCAGTTTCTCCGTAAACTTTTACAGAGGCAAAATTCAAAGCATTAATAACCAAAAAGAAAAATAAACTCGATGCCCAAAGCGGAATTTCAGGCCACCAAAACTGCACATAAACACCAATGGCTGTAAGTTCAGCCATACTTACCAGAATATACAGAATCCAATAATTCCAACCCGATGCAAAACCGGCAAAAGAACCACAATACTTATAGGCAAAGTGACTAAAACTACCTGAAACAGGCTCTTCGACAACCATTTCGCCCAATTGTCTCATAATAAAAAAAGCGATTATTCCGGCAACAGCATATCCTAAAATAACCGATGGACCTGCTAGTACAGCCGCTGGACCAATACCAAGGAAAAGACCTGTTCCTATCGATCCGCCTAAGGCGATTAACTGAATGTGACGGTTGGTCAGCCCACGTTTAAGCTGATTATCTTGTACGTCTTCCTGTTTTTCTTTCACAAATTTGTTTTTTAAAATGAGTTAAATGTACTCAGAAATGTATAGGCAGCGAAGATAAGTTAAAAAAGGAATCGCACAAAGCATAGATTATGCTAAAACTGAGATTAGGTAATTCTTTTTTTGAGAGGTTTCAGAGAGCATTTTAATATTAAGATTAGGGATTCTATTAATTTCAGAGCAAGTTTGTTTCCTTTAATGATGTAAGGAAGAGTAATAAAATACGTTTCTGGTGTTAAAAAAGTACAAGCAGATTTTTTTGTATCATTTCAATATAAAATAAGTAAAATCTTAGTATTTATTTTAATAATATCGTATCATCAAAACAAGAATGTTACTCAGTTTTATAATTTCTTGTAGAATCAATTGATTTGAATTTCCAATTTCCCGACAACTTAATTTAAAATATGTATGTACAAATTACCTCTAATCG
>NZ_CADCSU010000162.1 GCF_902804475.1 Flavobacterium bizetiae | reverse complement strand
ACTTACTGAATGTTTCAGATTTTTAAGCATAATTTATGCCGAATAAATTTGGTTCTTTCATTAAATTTATGTAAACTGAAATATAATTCTACATAAATTTATTTTTTAGAAGACCATTAAATAGAAAAAATCAACCTCTATTTTTTTTAAAATTATAGTTTCAAAATTAGAAGTAAAAACTAGAAATTTTCAATTACTAAACTTTTTGATTTTTTTATAAAAGTCTATATTCTCAAAACAAAAAAGCACCTTAATATATAGAACAAAAAAACCGAAGCATTTAGCCTCGGTTTTCTTGTATTTTATACATTAAATAATAATAAAAACTATCTTGTCACGCCCTGACTAGCGATCCAATCTGAATATTTTTTAGCATTAATGGTATGCTGTTCGTATGTTGATGCAAATTCATGGTATCCGAAACGGTCTACGCTTGCACAAAAATAAATATAATCGTTTTTCTCCGGATTCAAAACCGCTTCTAAAGCTGTGATATCAGGCATGGCGATTGGCCCTGGAGGAAGTCCGATATTTACATAAGTATTATAAGGAGACTTCATAACCAGATCATTATAGAAAACTCTTTTAATAACCTGATCAAAATTATTATCTCTAAGTTTTAAAGCATAAATAACCGTTGGATCTGCTTGTAAAGGCATTTCTAAACGTAAACGATTCAAATAAACACCCGCGATACGAGGTCTTTCGTCTTTTTTAACCGATTCTTTATGAACAATAGAAGCTAAAATTGTAGCCTGAACAGGCGTTAAACCTTGTTTTTTAGCTTTTTCGATTCTTTCCGCCGTCCAGAAATTGTGATATTCTTTGATCATTTTATCACGGAATTTCTCAGCAGAAGTGTTCCAATAAATCTCATACGTGTTCGGGATAAACATCGCAAAAACATTGTCTTCATTAAAACCATTTTCTTTCAAAAAGGCAGGATCTTTTATCGCTTTCATTAATGATAAACTATCTGCTTCAATCTCTGCACCTACTCTTCCTGCAAAGTTTTCTAAGCGTTCCTGATTGTTAAATGCTAATTTTACCGGAATATTGGCACGCATTGCACGAACCAAATCAATATTATTCATATCTTTTTTAAGTAAAAAACGACCTGATTTTACATTTTCAGGATAACTTCTTTTACTGGCAACCATTTCAAAATTGTCGAAATTTTTAATATAAGGCGCTAATATTTTTTTAACATCTGTATAGTTTGCTCCGGTAGGAACATATACGTAAAGTTCTTTTTCTTCGAATTTTGTGTTGGCGCTGAATATTTTATTAATTAAAATAAATCCGTAAACCATTAAAACTGAAATTACGGCTACAGCAATTATCGTGATGATTTTTTTTATGCTCAAAGTCTTAAATTTAAATTTGTTTGTTAATTAATTGAAAAATTGCTTCGTCATGATAGTGGTTATTCAGCAAAATCCAATCTTTTTTAATTCCTATCTTCTCAAAGCCAAATTTAGTAAAAAGTGCTATACTTGCTACATTTCCTACAGCAATATTTGCATACAATTGATGCAAATTTAAATTATGAAAAGAATACTTAATTAAAAGCTCTAAAGCCTCAGAACCAATATTTTGATTTCTGTTTTCACCTTTCTGGATAACAATTCCAACACCTGCCCTGTTATTTTTAGGATCAAATTCGAATAAATCAATCAAACCAATAGCCGGAAAATCCTGATCCTGACAAATTGCCAAACGCAATTGTTTTGCTTCGTAAATATCCTGTTGTGCATTTTCAAGATACTGACGAACTAAAAACCGACTATAAGGTGTTTGTGTGTTACTAACTTCCCAAATGCTTTCATCATTTTCCATCGCATAAACAAACTCTAAATCATTAGGTTCTAATGCGCGCAGATAAATATTTTCTCCTTTGAGTGTTATCATTACTTTATTTTAGATTATGGTTCTTGGAATTTGGAATTTTGGATTTTTATATCTCTATTGTTCCTTTAAAAACAAATTTTGCAGGTCCGGTCAGGAAAACATTGGTAAAATGATCTCCCAATTTATCAAACGAAACAACTAATTTTCCGCCTTCAACATTTAAGTTAATTGAGGTTTTATCTGTTTCACCAATAGCATTCATAGCAATTGCTACAGCTGTTGCACCAGTTCCGCAAGCCAGAGTTTCATCTTCAACACCTCTTTCGTAAGTACGAAGCGAGAAAGTGCCGTCATCAACTTTTTTTACAAAATTAACATTGCTTCCTTTTTCTCCATATAATTGGCCATAACGAATTGCAGCGCCATTCTCTTTTACATTATAATGTTCTAAATCATCCACAATCTGAACGTGATGAGGAGAACCTGTATCTAAAAAAGTATAAGCATCTTTCTTTTGCACTTCATCAACATCGATCATTTGTAAAGAAATGATAGCATCATCACCTACAGAAGCATGATGCAAACCATCTGTTGCGATAAATGTAGCTTCGTCTTTGATAACACCTAACTGATTTGCAAATGCTACTAAACAACGTCCGCCATTTCCGCACATTGAACTCTGATTTCCGTCAGAATTATAATAGACCATTCTAAAGTCAGTTTCAGTATCATTTTCAAGCAAGATCAGTCCATCTGCTCCTATTCCGAAACGTCTGTTGCACAAACGTTCAATCAATTTAATATCTTCTTTTGGAAAGAAATTTGTACGGTTATCAATCATTACAAAATCGTTTCCTGTTCCTTGGTATTTATAAAATTCTATTTGCATTTTTTTTACATTAATACTACAAAAGTACGAACAAATAATTAATGAAATGTTAATCAATGTTAAAGAGCGTTAAACCATTTTATTCGTTAATTTTTTGAATTATTTTTACGTAAGATTACTTAAAACATAAATTATAATAACTTAAACATATAATATAACTATGAAAAGACTTTCAACCTTATTTTTGGTTTCGCTACTTAGTGGTGCAACTACGCTTGGTGCTTACAAGTTATTATTTGAAAGCAACAATTCTTTTTTTGGAAGACAAAATTCTGTTGTTACTCTTGCCCCTAATTCATTTGGAAAGAATGTTGCCCTGTCTGCCGAAACAGTTGATTTTACAGCTGCCGCAGATAAAACAATTCACACGGTTGTTCACGTAAAAAATGTGTCGCGCAGAACGGTCAGTAATCCTATGATGGAATTTTTCTACGGTTATGGCGGTCAGCAACAACAAGAACAAGTTGGTACCGGATCCGGTGTTATTATTTCTGAAGACGGATATATTGTAACCAACAATCACGTAATTAAAGATGCGACCGAAATTGAAATTACCTTAAACAATAAAAAATCATACAAGGCAAAATTAATTGGTACCGATTCTAAAATGGATATCGCTTTACTAAAAATTAATGCTGATGAAAAATTACCTTATACTGCTTTTGCAAATTCTGATTCGGTAAAAATTGGCGAATGGGTTTTGGCAGTTGGAAATCCGTATAATTTAACCTCGACTGTAACGGCCGGAATTGTTTCGGCAAAAGCCAGAAATCTGGACACAAACGGAATTCAGTCTTTCATTCAGACTGATGCTGCTGTCAATCCGGGAAATAGTGGTGGTGCATTGGTAAATACAAGAGGAGAGTTAATTGGTATTAATACCATGATTTCGTCTATGACAGGTTCTTATGTTGGATATTCGTTTGCTGTTCCTTCTAATATCGCCAGAAAAATCATCGAAGATATTATGGAATTTGGAAATGTACAAAGAGGAATTTTGGGTGTTGAAGGCGGAGAATTGAATAGTACGGCGTCAAAAGAACTAGGTGTTACTGAAACTCAAGGTTTTTACATCAGTAAAGTTTCTAAAAATTCAGGAGCAGAAAAGGCCGGTCTTGGTAAAGGAGATATTATCGTAAAACTTGACGATCAAAATATTGCAACTTATGCTGATCTTTCAGGATACATCAATACCAAACGACCAAATGATGTTGTAAAAGTAACTTATATTAAAGAAGGAAAAACTAAAACAGTTCCGGTTACTTTAAGTAAAAATGAATTTTTTAGTACCGAAATTAAAGGTATTGAATTGGAAAATATTGATGCTGCCGATAAAAAGAAATTCAGAATTGATTATGGTGTAAAAATCAGAACGATTAATAATGAAAATCTGAGACAATATCAAAACGAGTTACAAGGCAACATCATTCTTAGTATTGATAATGTAAAAGCAACAAACGTTGAGACGGTTTCTAAACTTTTAAACAGAAAAGACGAAGGACAAAGTGTTCGTTTGGAAATGATCAATAAAAACGGAGAAATCCTTAGAATTATTATTTAAAAAAAACTCAGTTTACAATCTCAGTATTCAGTCAAAAAACTGCTAGCTGAGACTGAAACTAAAAACTCAAAAAAGCCATCTTAGAAATAAGGTGGCTTTTTTATTTTTCAAAAATAAATCACAAAATAGTTTACGAAATCGATTGAAATGGATACTTTTGCGCAAAATTTAAAAATATTCGTGTATTTATTTTTTCAATTTAATCAATTATGAGCAAAAAATCTTTGTACCAAAAAGAGGTATCATTACAAGTCGACCGAAGAAGAGCTGGTGTCGAATTAATAAAAATCATAAGCGATTTATGGTATGACAAATCCATCGAAATGGTTTTATTCAAAAATCAGTTATTGGATAAAAATGTCAGCGATATTATCAATTTGCATCAATATGCAGGTGAATTTGTGGGTAAACCTATCACCATTTTTGATTCGGTTGAAATCGCAAAAGTGATTTTATCATTAGATCTTCCACCTGCAAAATTAGATCTTGGAAAATTGACTTACGAATATCGTTTAGAAGATGAAAAATATCCTGATGCACGATATTTTGTTTACGATAAATTAAAGGAAGCTAAATCATCAGAAGAAATTCAACCTAAAGATATCGTTTTGTACGGCTTTGGAAGAATCGGACGTTTATTAGCGAGAGAATTAATGTCGAAAACCGGAAAAGGAAACCAATTGCGTTTGAGAGCGATTGTAACCCGTGACAAAAATGACGCATCAACTTTAGAGAAACGAGCTTCTCTTTTACGTTATGATTCTATTCATGGAGACTTTCAGGGATCTGTAATTGCTGATCCAAAAAATAATGCACTAATCATCAACGGAACAACCGTACACATGATAACTGCAAATTCTCCGGAAGAAATTGATTATACACAATACGGAATTAATGATGCTTTAGTCATCGACAATACGGGAGCTTTTACTACCGAAGAAGCTTTAAAAAGACATTTAACATCTCCGGGAACCAGCAAAGTTTTGTTGACAGCGCCAGGAAAAGGAATTCCGAATATTGTTCACGGTGTAAATCATAATGAATACAATCCGGATGAAATTACTATTTTCTCAGCAGCTTCTTGCACTACAAATGCCATAACACCAATTTTAAAAGTTGTTGAAGATACTTTAGGAGTTGTAAAAGGACACTTAGAAACGATTCACGCTTATACCAACGATCAGAATCTGGTCGATAATATGCACAAAAAATACCGCCGCGGAAGAGCTGCAGCCTTAAATATGGTGATTACCGAAACTGGTGCCGGAAATGCAGTCGCAAAAGCATTACCTTCATTAGAAGGAAAATTAACCTCGAATGCTATTAGGGTTCCTGTTCCAAATGGCTCATTGGTTGTTTTGAATTTAGAAGTTAAAAAAGCGACTTCTATTCCTGCCATTAATAAAATCATGAAAAAATATGCTCTTGAAGGAGAATTGGTAGAGCAAATAAAATATTCATTAAATAATGAATTAGTATCATCTGATATTGTTGGCACATCTGCACCATCTATTTATGATAGTAATGCCACAATCGTATCTAAAGACGGGAAAAATATTGTACTTTATATATGGTACGATAATGAATACGGCTATAGTCATCAGGTAATCAGATTAGCGAAGTATATTGCCAAAGTAAGACGTTTTACTTACTATTAATATAAAACCAAAACCAACCATTTTCTAAACCATCAAGTTCTGCTTGGTGGTTTTTCTTTTTAATTCAAAATTAGAAAAATTATATCGGTAAAACTGTTGTACTTTTTACTTCAGAAATTACAAAAACAGTATTGATAAGAGAGACTTCCGGCAATACAGATAATTTTTTCTGATGAAATTGATGATAGCTTTCCATATCAGGGATGATGATTTTTAGCATATAATCAAAATTTCCCGAAACATAATTGCACTCGACAACTTCAGGCAAATCCAGAATCGATTGATTAAATCCTTCAGATGTATCATACGTTTGCTTCGTTAAAGTCACCTGGCAATAAACCGTAAGATTATTACCTAGTTTTTTCTTGTTTAAGATCGAAACATATTTTTCAATAACCCCATCCTTTTCAAGACGTTTTACACGATCATGAACAGGCGTTAGAGACAAATTTATTTTGTTTGCAATGTCTTTTAGCGTGTAGTGCGCATTTTCCTGTAAGAGTCGTAAGATTTTTTTGTCAATTTCATCTAAAGCCATAACGAAAACGTTTTCTATAATTAATAAAAATAAGTCATTTTTTCTTTTTTGATAAGTGTAAAGGCTTTCAAATAGAATATTTTTCTGTAAAAGTATTAAATAAAATAATATTTTCTTATTTATAGGTGCTTAATCCATAATAAATTCTCTATCTGTAGTTTTGTAAAAGAATCTCAACAAAAACAAAAAAATCTAACAAAAATGATAATAGGTGTTCCAAAAGAAATAAAAAATAATGAAAACCGTGTGGCTTTAACTCCTGCTGGTGTTTCTGAAATGAAAAAACACGGACATGTAGTTTATGTTCAAGCAACTGCTGGTTTAGGAAGTGGTTTTAGCGACGAAGAATATACAACTGCTGGTGCCGTAGTTTTAGCAACTATCGAAGAAGTATATGCTATTGCTGAAATGATCATTAAAGTAAAAGAGCCAATTGCATCTGAATATCCTTTAATCAAAAAAGATCAATTACTATTTACTTACTTTCACTTTGCTTCATCAGAACCATTAACTCACGCTATGCTTGAAAAAGGTGCTGTATGTTTAGCTTACGAAACAGTAGAAAAAGCAGATCGCAGTTTACCTTTATTAGTACCAATGTCTGAAGTTGCTGGTCGTATGGCTATTCAACAAGGAGCTAAATATCTTGAAAAACCATTAAAAGGAAGAGGAATTCTTTTAGGTGGTGTTCCAGGTGTACCACCAGCTAAAGTTTTAGTTTTAGGTGGAGGAATCGTTGGAACTCAGGCTGCAAAAATGGCTGCTGGTCTAGGAGCTCAGGTAACTATTATGGATTTAAGCTTGCCACGTTTACGTCAATTAGATGATATCATGCCAGCAAACGTAAATACAGAAATGTCTAACCATTATAATATTACAAGAGCAATTAAAGATGCTGACTTAATTGTTGGAGCTGTTTTAATTCCAGGAGCAAAAGCACCTCACTTAATTACTCGTGATATGCTTAAATTAATGCGTCCGGGAACTGTAGTTGTTGACGTTGCTGTAGATCAGGGAGGTTGTATCGAAACTTGTACTCCTACAACACACGAAAATCCAACTTTTATTATTGATGATATTGTTCATTACTGTGTAGCAAATATGCCAGGAGCAGTTCCTTATACTTCTACATTAGCTTTAACGAACGCTACTTTACCTTATGCTGTACAATTAGCAAACAAAGGATGGGAAAAAGCTTGTAATGAAAACGAAGAATTGAAAAAAGGATTAAACATTGCTAACGGAAAAATTCTATACAAAGGAGTTGCTGAAGCTTGGAATCTTCCTTTTAACGAAGAGTTAGTGTTAGCAAACGCATAGTGCTAACATTAAAATAAGTGCTTACTAAACACTATCCAAAAGACTTTTCTTAATTGAAAAGTCTTTTTTTTTAGACATAAAAAAACCTGTCATAGTTTATGACAGGTTTTTATGTTATATCAGATGGATAAACTATTTTTTCTCATCTAAAACTTCTTGCAATACTTTTGCTTCTGTTCCATTTGGAAAAGTAACTTTAATCTTCTGAGCTATCGTTGGAGCAATTTCAGTAATCGCTTTTTTATCATAAGATTCACCCTTTTTTATATGCCAACCATAAAAAATAGCCGGTACATGGGTATCATATGCATAAGGCGTTCCGTGCGATGTTCCTGTGGTTGAATATTCAATATCTCCAGGTTTGTCAATGATTACTAAATCACCGTTCTGTGTTACATCATAACCTTTTGCAACAAAATTTAAGTAATAGTCATTTCCGGCATTAGCTAATATTTCTTCTTCAGTATATACCTTTTTAACTTGCGGTTGTGCAATCAAAAAGTCTTTAAATGCTTGTTTTACTTTTACTAAATCTAACTTTTTGTCTTTAATAATTTGCTTATTAAAGAACACATTAAAATTAGAGTAGTTTAAAATCAAATCAACTCCAAATGTCTTAGTTGAGAAATCCTGTAAACTCTTTTTAACTTCTTTAGATGGATAATTATCTACATTATATTTCCTGTCTTTCAAATAAATTACATTTTCAGCACCTGCATGATCTGCAGTTAAGAAAAGTAAATAATTTCCTTTCCCAACAGTTTTATCTAAATAAGTTAAGAAGTCAGCGATAGTTTGATCAAGTCTCAAATAAGTATCTTGTAACTCCATAGAACGTGGCCCTAATAAGTGACCAACGTAATCCGTAGAAGAAAAACTTACAGTTAAAAAGTCTGTAATATTATCTTTCCCTAGTTCTTCTTTTTCAATAGCTTTTTTAGCAAATTCAGCCAATAAATCATTTCCAAAAGGAGTTGCTCTCAAAATTCCGGCATCGTTCTTTTCATACATTGATTTTAAATCGTATGGAAAAACAGGAGCTGCACTTCCATATAATTTACCTTCATACGGATTATTATCCGGCAAACTTTCATTATAAGTCGCAACTGGTTTATACAAATCCCATCCTTTATTGATGTAAGACATATAATGTTTCTCATTATTGAATTCAGAAACCCACTCAGGCAATTTTTCTCCGTAGAAAGTACTAGAAATAAAAGAGCCAGTTTTACTGTACCAGAAAGCCCAATTTGCAAAATGACCCGCTGGCAAAATAGCACCACGATCTTTAAGACTTATTCCAATAACTTTACCCTCAAAATTAGTAGCCATTCTTACTTCATCAGTAATTGTAGTACTTTGTAAATTCTTAGGAGACATCGCGCCTTCAGCAGCAGTACCATCACCAACAGTTTTTACACTTGCATCATCTGTACAGTACGTTTCTTTGCCAAGAGTTCTGCTAAACCACTCATTACCTACAATTCCGTGTGTGGCAGGTGTAGTTCCAGTGTAAATTGAAGCATGTCCCGGAGCAGTATAAGTCGGCATATAATTATAATGCATATTTTGAAAAGTATATCCATTATTCATCAGTCGCTTAAATCCGTTTGGTGAGAAATCATCAGAAAACCGATATAAATATTCCATTTTCATCTGATCGACTACAATACCTACCACCAACTTAGGTCGCTGTTGAGCACTTAAATTTGAGATAACAAACAATGTCAACAATACAATACTTTTTTTCATACTTAAATTATAATATTTAATACAAAAATACAGATTCACATTTAGATAGGCTAGCCCACCCGAATTTAAAACCAGCAAACGATTATAATTTAACAAAAATTGTTACAGAAAATTACACCTAAAATTATTTGGGCGTTTCCCTCCGGGCCGGGCTGTACGCTAAATCTTTTGCGAGAGAGGTTGCAGGGTAAGGGGTAAGGCTCCGCCAGAAGTTTAGTGTTTCGCAAAAGGATACCGCTTCCATCCCTAACGCAGTCTGGTGTAAACAGAAGATCTGTTTACCAAAAGAAAATTCCAATTATAAAACTTGGAGATAAAATTCCAAATTCCAACTATTAAAAAGATGCTTACCACATATTTTAGATTAAATTACTGGACTTGGGGATAAAATTCTAACTATTAAAAAGATTCTTATCACATATTTTAGATTAAATCACAATATATAACCGCACAGCTTTGCGAACTTTATTAATTACAAGAGTAATAAAAAAAACTCATTGCGTTCTTTGCGGTTAAATATCAAACTAAACTCCCACGAAGCCTTCCAAATTAATCCATGAGAAGAATAAGAACCCATTGCGCCCTTTGCGGTTAAATAATTCAAAAGTGTTATAAAACAAAAAATCCCCATCAAATAAATGATGAGGATTCTTAAAAGAAAGGCGACGACATACTCTCCCACATAACTGCAGTACC
>NZ_CADCSU010000161.1:3958-24684 GCF_902804475.1 Flavobacterium bizetiae | reverse complement strand
GTAAATAAGTCAATAAATAAAAACACTTCAATTTCATCTTTACAAAGTAAACAACGACAAATTCAAGGTTATCAAAATGATATTTACAATTGCAAAAAGAAAATTGCTGAATATCAAAAAAAAATTGCTGATAAATCTATTGAATTGGGAAAGAAAAAACAAGATTTAAGAAAGTCTGATGATGTAGAAATGAAAAAGCAAAACAAGCAACAAGAGGATTTCCAGAGAAGTTTACAAAGAAAAATTGAAGAGCAAAAAATTCAACTAGACACTTTAATTAATCAAAACTATTCCTCAAAACAAATTTTGGAAAATGAAAAAATATTAGAAGTTAAACAATATGATTTTTTTATTTCGCACGCTTCAGAAGATAAAGATGATATTGTAAGAAGCTTAGCCGATACATTAAAAGAAAATGGATTTGAAGTTTGGTATGATGAATTTGAATTAAAGATTGGTGATAGCCTAAGAAAGAAAATAGACTCAGGATTAATAAATTCAAGATTTGGAATAGTTATTATCTCACCTTCTTTTGTGAAAAAGAACTGGACAGAATATGAATTAAATGGAATGGTCGCTAGAGAAATGAACGGTCATAAAGTAATTTTACCAATTTGGCATAAAATTTCTAAGGATGAAGTTTTAAAATTCAGTCCTAGTTTGGCAGATAAAATGGCTTTAAATACTTCAATTCATTCTACTGAAGAAATAATTAATGCTCTCAAAAATTTGTAATACAAATGAGTAGTAGTTTTTAGTAAAATCATTTAGATGACTAATTCAATTCCTTAAAAACAAACACATTAACAAATATTCGCAAAAAATATTTAACTATAAAACGATTATGTAAATGCAATATATCAATCCAATTCAAATTTTAGAATTATCAAATACCATTGACGCAATAGGAATTGATACTGAAATTATAAAAAAAGCAAAACGAAAACTAATAGCTGATATTGATTTATCAGATAATGGATATTTTGAATATTACGGACTTCAACTAACAAAAGGTGAATGTGAAAAAGCAATTGACGAGCTTGCAAATAATGATTTGAAAGAGTTTTATTTGTATTTAGCTTCAAACAAAAAGCTCAATAGTTTTTTAGTGAATGGTAACGATGAAGTTTTTACAAACTTCAAGCAAGACAGTATTTTTAAACTGCCCGAGTTTATAGAATTCATTAGTCCATATTTTGCCCCTAAATTTGACAAAGCTCTATTAACAGCTTTTGAAAATGAAAACGTTGAACAAACAAAAGCCATTTTAAATACCTCTTCCTTGATTTTCCAAGCTAATATAAATACTGCATACAAGAGTGTTTCAAACAATATTCAAAATAAAATTTCAGAAATAGATGAAATTACAAAGGATATTAAAAACGAAGAAAGTGTTTATGATGAGAACGATATAGAAGATGTAATAGATTTAGTTAAAAAACACTTTCCTTCAAAAACTATAAACTGTTTACCTCTATATTTTCAAAGTCAAATTTTAAAAATTGCAAAGTCAATTAACTTTTTACAGTTATCAATTTGGGATGCTTTTGATAATTCACAAGTACCAAATGATTTATTGGAACATCTATTGACACTAAATATAGGAGGGTTAGACAAACCTACATTTGAAAGCAATTATAAAATTGTAAAGAAGAAGAACGATGAGAGGATTCTACAAGCTAAAAATGCACCTTTATTAAAGAAATGGGCAACGATGCTATTAGAGTTAAGAAAATTTATAAAAGAAGTTGAAAATAATACTACAACTTCTAATTTAGCGTACGAAAATCTTAAAAATCTATTTAGTATCAGCGAATTAAATTCTTTGCCAACTTTTGCAGATGACATTAGAACTCAAATAGGTTATTCCATAAGAAGTTTATCAATTTCTATTTGGAACAAGCAAAGTGATATAAAAAGTGCATTAGCCACAATAAATTTAGCTCTGCAAATTAATTTAGATGAAGAGGCAAAGGAAAAATTCAAGCAAGACCAAACAGAATTATACGAACTTGAAAAAAAATATCGTGGAGTTTTGGTTTGTCATTTTTGTGATAAAAATAGTCCTGATGATAATTCATCGATTTCAAAAATAATTTATAAAGAAACTTACCGTACTTACTTTCCAAGACGTGTACAATTTTCGGAATCTACAATTACACTTCCAAGATGCAAAAAATGTAGAGAAACACACGCAAATGGAAGTAGTCAATATTCTATGTATTTCTTTGGTTCTCTAATTTTAGGAGTTATAATTGGAGCAGTTACAGAGGATAGCCATTTCATTATTGGTGGAATTATTGGTGGAGTTGTTGGCTGGCTAATTGGAACGACAATAGAAGGAAATTCGGTAAGTAAAGAAGGTATAAAAGATACATCGGAATCTACATTAAGAAATCATCCATTATTAGTTGAAAGAATGAAACAAGGATGGACATTTTCAAAACCAAGTGCCTAAACTAAAAATATAAAATCAAATGCAAGAAATAAAAAAAGTAACCGTAAAAGTACCTCAAGCCTATCTTGATTTAGTCAATCAAATATTTGAAATTGAAAAAAAGGCAACAAACCTAAAAGAGGAAAACTCTATCCAACGCAATATTAATAAAATGAATGGTTTGCTTGAAGATGGATTTTTTAATGATGTTGGATTATCTTATCATAATCCATTAGGAGAAGATTATTCAGACACAAGAACAGATTGTGAAGCTACAATTTCAGGTTTAAGTGTTGAAAATCTTGAAATAATAGAAGTCATAAAACCAATTATCTTTTATTCTTACAAGGAGAATGAAATCGTAATTAAAATAATCGCACAACCTGCGGTTGTAATCGTTCAATCAAAAAATATTCATCAATAAAAGACATTCATCAAAATGGAAAATACAATAAATTACGGTATAGATTTAGGCACAACCAATAGTGCCATAGCAAAATTCATTAAAGGCGAAGTTATTATCTTTTCTAACCCACAAGACTACGGCAGAAATACTTTGCCTTCTGTTGTTTCTTACAAAAAAGATAAAATTACAGTTGGAAATAAAGCAAAAGAATTTTTAGAGAAAGACCCGAAAAGTGTTGTTGGGGTATTCAAAAGAAAAATGGGAACTTCTGAAAGTTTCAAAATTAAATCTATCAACGAATCTAAAACGCCAATCGAATTATCAGCACAAGTTTTAAAAGAACTTAAAACCTTTGTAAACACAGGCGATAATTTAGATGCAGTTGTAATTACAATTCCAGCATCTTTTGATACCATTCAATCAAACGCAACAAAGGAAGCAGGAATACAAGCAGGATTTAAACAAGTCGTTTTATTACAAGAACCAATTGCAGCAAGTTTGGCTTACGCCAATATGAAGAAAGAAAGAGAAATGCAAGAAGGGCAATGGTTAGTTTATGATTTAGGTGGCGGAACTTTTGACGTTGCTTTAATCAAAATTAAAGACGGAGAAATGAAGGTTTTAGACCACGAAGGCAACAACTTTTTAGGTGGTGCCGACTTTGACAATATGATAGTTGAAAAATTAGTCATCCCAAAAATTTGCGAAAAGTTTAATTTCTCAAATTTAGAAGATGATATGAAAAGTGCATCGGGTAAACTCAATGCTAAATATTATGTTTTATTGCGTAGAGCCGAAGAAGCAAAAATAACTTTATCATCAAAAACATCAGCAGAAATTATAGTTGATGGATTTGAAGACGAAGATGGCAACGAAGTTGATATGGAAATTGTTATCACTCGTTCCGAGTTCAACGAATTGATAAGACCAAATATTGATGGTACAATTAAAATGATTAAACAAATCCTCACAAGAAATTCATTAAAACCTATTGACTTGCAATTTACTTTAATGGTAGGTGGCTCAACATACATACCTTATGTACGCAGTCATGTAGAAGAAGTTTTACAAATCCCAGCAAATTGCGAAATTGACCCAACGACAGCAGTTGCAATTGGTGCCGCTTATTATTCAGCAACCAAGCCAAAAGAAATAGAAAAAACAGGGACAAAAGCAAAAACAAGTATTTCAATAAAAACATCCTACAATAAAGCATCAAAAGAAAAAGACGAGTTGTTTTCGGCAAGAATTACAGGCAGTACAGATAGTTTGTCTTATAGAATAACAAGGCAAGACGGAGGATTTGACAGTGGTATTAAAAAACTAACTGAAAGAATAAGTGAGGATTTGCCATTAGTTGATGGTGCATTTAATTTCTTTTCTCTTGTTGTTTATGACAGTCAAAACAACATTATAGAAACAGACATTGAGCCAATTGGAATTAATAGTGGTTTTGGAATAAGCGGACAGCCAATTCCAGAAGATATTTGTTTGGAAGTTGACGATTATGATAACCCAGGTAAAACAAGGCTACAATTAGTATTTCAAAAAAACACAATTTTACCTTCGAAGAAGACATTATCATACCCTTTAAATAAGACAATAATTAAGGGTTCAGAAGATGAAGTGATAAGAGTAAATATTTTAGAAGGCTCGCATTTAGCATTGCCAGAAGCTAATAAGGGCATTGGTTTTATGCAAATTACAGGAAAAAATTTAAGCCGAGATGTTAGCAAAGGTTCTGATATTGAAATTACAATAACAATTTCAGAATCAAGAGATTTAACAATTTCTGCATATTTAAATATGGCAGACCAAGAGTTTAAACAAACATTTAATCCAAAAGAAAGACATATTCCTGTAAATGAGTTGAAAGAACAAGTTGAAGACTTATCAGGCAAATTAGAATTTGAAATACAAGAAGCAACGGATAAAGAAGATTTTGAAACAGCAGGTGCTTTGAGTAAACTCAAAAAAGAAATGGAAACTGTAAGTGAAGAAACAGAAAGCCTAACAAATGATGATGTTACAGACAAACGCTATCAATTGGAGGACAAGAAAAGAAAAATTGCACAAGAAATTGATAGTGCAACAAAAAACAAAAGAATACAGCAAGTAAAAGCACACTATTTTGAGATAAAAGAAGAGTGCGAAAAAATGTTAGACGAAAATGGTAATGACCACGAAAGAAAAACATTTAATGATATTGTTGCACAAGAAAGCGTATTCTTCTCTACCAATAGTCCTTTAAAAATTCAAGAAAAATCAGATGAATTGCACAGCGTTTTATCTCGAATTCGCTGGAGAACACCCGATTTTTTAACAGATATATTCCAATGGTGTAAAAATAATCAAACAAGAATGAATGACCAAAATCAAGCAAAAAGTCTAGTAGATGCAGGAAATTTTGCAATTGAAAGTCAAAATTGGGATAGACTTTCAGAAATAAATAGTGGTTTACTAAATTTACTTCCAAGGGGTGCGGAAAAAGAAGCAACAACAAGAATAGGTTTTGGACTTTAAAAATGAAAAATGTAGATTTTAAAACTTTCCTTTTTAAGTCAGCAGTTATGGCAATGGCTTGTGATGGAGATATTGCAAATGAAGAAATAAAAGAAATAAAAAACATTGTAGCGAATGAAATTTATTTCATGGGTTACGATTTTGAAGAACAATTAAAAATCACTATTAAAAATATTAAGGTTAATGTAAAAAATGCTATTAACCAATATCTACAGGAAATTGCTACAAATGGCTTAAATGAACATCAAGAAATTTTACTTATTGAAGTTTTACTAAGAATTATACTAGCAGATGAAAAAGTAGAAGAAAGCGAAATTAAATTTTTGCAAATGGTAAAGGCAAAACTCAAAATAGATGAGCAAACTTTGACAGTTAAATTTCCTCACCACATTGAATTTTTAATGGATTTCAATAATTACGGATTACATGAAGAATTTACAAATGAAATCTCCATCTAATTTTAAACTGGTTAAATATTATTTACTATTTAAATGGAGAACCTTTTTTCGCATAAAGTATTCAAGCCTCCTTTTTAAACTAGTTCTATTTTGTATATATTTGTAAATAGTTACTATGAATGTTTCAAATTTGTTTGGTACCCTCATTGGTACCCTGAAAAATATATTTTTGTAAACCTTTGGATTCATTGGCTTGAAGCGATTTAGAGAAGAACCTCTTTCTCCGCCAGTAGAAGTTTCAAAAGAAACTTTAAAAGTCAAAAGCCTTTAAACACTAGTGTTTAAAGGCTTTTTCGTTTTTACACACTTTTCAAAAAGCACATGTTTTATCAAAGAATGGTGGCACAATTAGTAACCCACTTTTTTTGAGATCTTTTTTCTCAAAATTGGACCACTAAAGCAAAAGAATTCCCTGGGAATTCCCTGCTATCAATGGGCTCTCTTAAAATTTTTAATTCAATTTGATTATTAATTTTAAAACTAGATAACATGTTAAAAACAATTTTTCTGCTAAAATCTGGCAGAGTTAATCGAGACGGAGAAAGCTCCATTATTCTAAGACTTTCTTATAAAAACAAAATAATTACAATCGCCTCGGGAAAATTCATCTCGAAAGAAAGATGGATTCAGACAAATCACTTGAAAAATACATTGAAGGCGGAAAAAGAGAAGGTAATTAAAAGCTCTCTTGATCTTACGCAGCTTAATGCCGAAAAAAAGTTCACTGAACTCTTCAGGATTGACCCTGAAGTTGACTTGGAATTATTAAAAGCTGAACTCACAGGAAAAGTAAAAATCGATCAGCCTGAAGGCCCAACCATAATTGAGATTATGGACACTTACAACTTATTTTTTACCAAAAGAGTTAACTCAGGAGAGCGCGCACCGGCTTCTCTACAGAAGTATAAAAGAGCAAAAGAGCTGCTTTTAAATTTCATCAGTAGCAACTATAAAAAGGAAGATATGCCGGCATCTGAACTATCAAGCTCATTTGTCTTTAAACTGGAACAGTTCCTTAAGTATGAGAGCAGTTTTAAAGAGCAGACAGGTATCAAAAACAATTCGGTGGTAAAATATATGAAAATGTATAAAACTGCATGCAATTACGCCATTAAGATGGATTTGATCATAAAAAACCCATTCAACATTTATGACGGCAGGCTGAGTGTAAAAGATGCTGTTTTCCTAACCCAGCAGGAACTGAACACAATAGAGAACAAAATATTTTCAACGCCACGTCTGGAAAAAGTTAAGGACATATTTCTTTTCAGCTGCTACACAGGATATGCACCTGTCGATGCCTTGGAACTGACTCATAGAAATTTATCAGAAGATTCAAATGGAAATTTGTGGATTATGACCAGCAGAGCCAAAACTGCTATTAGAGCCAATGTTCCTGTACTAGCAACAGTTGAAAAAATTATTGCCAAATATAAGAACCAACAGAAAGGTCTTATCCCAAAATCATCAGTAGCAACTATAAAAAGGAAGATATGCCGGCATCTGAACTATCAAGCTCATTTGTCTTTAAACTGGAACAGTTCCTTAAGTATGAGAGCAGTTTTAAAGAGCAGACAGGTATCAAAAACAATTCGGTGGTAAAATATATGAAAATGTATAAAACTGCATGCAATTACGCCATTAAGATGGATTTGATCATAAAAAACCCATTCAACATTTATGACGGCAGGCTGAGTGTAAAAGATGCTGTTTTCCTAACCCAGCAGGAACTGAACACAATAGAGAACAAAATATTTTCAACGCCACGTCTGGAAAAAGTTAAGGACATATTTCTTTTCAGCTGCTACACAGGATATGCACCTGTCGATGCCTTGGAACTGACTCATAGAAATTTATCAGAAGATTCAAATGGAAATTTGTGGATTATGACCAGCAGAGCCAAAACTGCTATTAGAGCCAATGTTCCTGTACTAGCAACAGTTGAAAAAATTATTGCCAAATATAAGAACCAACAGAAAGGTCTTATCCCAAAAATTTCCAACCAGAAAATGAATGCTTATCTCAAGGAAATTGCTGATGTCTGCGGCATAGACAAGCATCTTACATGGTATGTTGCCAGACATACCTTTGCCACCACTGTCACTTTAGGGAATGGAGTAAGACTGGAAAATGTTTCGGCAATGATGGGACATACAAACACTAAACAAACCCAGCATTACGCAAAGGTTTTGGATGTGAACATAATGGAAGACATGGAAAAACTGAAATCTAAATTTAGGTAAAATACTTTCAAAAAAAGGTTTCTTGATTTGAAACCTCCTTTTAAAACTTAATCAACTACGCCTAACTATTAAATTAAAAAAAATGCTAAAAAACCATTCCATAATTCCTGATATAAAAGCAATAATTGAAACTTCAAAAGAACGCGCAATTAGAGCTGTCGACAATGAAAGAACTGCGATGTATTGGTCGATCGGAAAACGAATTTTCGAGGAAGAACAGCAGGGAAAAGAAAGAGCCGACTATGGCGCTTATTTAATTAAATATCTTGCAGAAGAATTACAGCCGCAATACGGAACTGGCTTTTCAATAAGGCAGTTAGAACGATATCGCCAATTTTACAGAACTTTTCCAATTGCGTCCGCACTGCGGACGCAATTGAGCTGGACACAATATAAACTTTTAATATCCATTGCTAATCAGGAAAAAAGAGACTTCTATATTTCTGAAAGCATTAAAAACAATTGGACATCGCGCCAGCTGGAACGCCAGATAAACAGCAGTTTATACGAACGACTTTTAATAAGCAGTGATAAAGAAAGCGTATTGGCAGTAGCCAAAAATGAAAAATTACCTTCAGATGCGCGGGAAATTATAAAAGATCCAATGTATTTGGAATTCTTAGGCTTGAAACGTGAAGCCGCATACTATGAAAAAGATTTGGAGCAGGCAATTATCACTCATCTTCAGGAGTTCTTATTAGAAATAGGAAATGGATTTTCATTTATTGCCAGACAAAAAAGAATACATATCGGTGGAGATGAGTTTTTTGTCGACATGGTTTTGTACAATAGATTACTTCAGTGTTTTGTTTTAATAGAAATCAAAACGCACAAGCTTACCCATCAAGATATTGGACAATTGCAGATGTATGTCAATTATTATGACCGCATTGAAAAAAACGACAACGAAAACCCTACTATAGGAATATTGCTGTGTGCTGATAAGAATGACGGAGTAGTTAAATTCACATTACCCGAAAACAACAAAAGTATAATTGCAAGCCAATATCATTTATACCTTCCGACTGAAGAGCAACTACTTGAAGAAGTCAAGAAAGAACTGGCAAATTTCGAAGAAGACAAAAAATGATTTTAAAAATAAGTTCCAGAAATTCACAACGTAGTATCCGAAGACGATTTAATTAAATGAGGTACGAATAAGGCACAAAACAGAAAGCCTGCAGAAAATCTGCAGGCTTTCTTAAATCCAGCTAAATCTGTGACGGTAATTCATCAAGTCATCTTAATGTTGCAGAGTCTGCAGTTCTACTTCTATCATAAACAACAGCTCCTGCACTATCTTTATTAACATATCTAACTGAAAAACAACACCATTTGCATAAACTTATTTTTATATCAGCACTAAAAGCTAATATTGATACAACATTAAAAGCTAATACTCAAACAACATTAAAATTCTTTTTAAAAAGACCTTTAAAAGACAGGGAACGCTTCCAGTTGAACTTAAGTCCTATATTTAACCTCATATATTTATAAAGATTTCTATAGTTTTCTATACATAAACTCATAACTCTATATAGATCTTGGACAGAATACATCTCAAATCTTACCATCATCAAATTATAAAATTTAAAGGCAAAAAAAACACTAAACGTTAATTGGAGGGTATGCCTTTTTGGCCACAAAAAACTAAGGCGGTTTTTAAAATATTTCACCGGTCAATGTTTTGTAGCAGAATCGTGGCGCTCAGCTCTTATCAATAAGTCTGCTAGGAATAAAATCAAACTCTTTTCAACTTAGGTTCGAATGGCAGAGCTTCAATAATCTTTAACGATTTTATCTGAGTCTGAAAATATGGATCTCAATTGTCGTCACAGTGTCACGACAATTTCCTCTTAACTAGTTGTATAATGCTTTGAACATTTTTTCCCAAAGTTGATTCGTTATTTACTTTCGAATTGTGCCGACAGTGACGGCACAATTGGTTTTCACTATTATATCCATAGTATGGATTATGTAATTGCTTATTATTTTTCAGTACTTTCAATTAATTTGCCTATATTTTCTTTTACAAGTTGTTCTAATTGATAGGTCTCAACCCCTAAAGCTTTATCTAACCCGCGCATTGCATTGAACTTTTATACTTTTTGAATATGCAGGTTTCAAGCCTCAGGTTCGAATCCTGCTCTCTACGTTTATCACAAACATCACCGATTGTATATTTCCTTTTTTTATGGAATTCAACACGTTATCTGTATGTTGCGGAGTCTGAAGTAGTTCCGCAATCGAATGTTTTCGAGTGCAACTTCAAGAGTGTATTTCTAATTCTAAGAAACTGGGATATTTTAACTAAAAATCATTAATATTGGGGACATATAATCATAGTTTAAGGAAGAATTAATTAAAAGAACAAATCCATTTATGACAAGAGGAATTTTAATAGGGGAAATAGTTGACAGCTTAAGTAATCTTAACAATCAGATTAATATTAGATGCTCATTGGGCTTCACAGACTTGAATAAAGTCAGTGAAGATTTTTTTGCCAAGCTTCTCAATAAAATATATTCATACAGTTTAATAAATCTCAATTCAAGCAGAAGCAACGAGCCTGGAATTGACATTGGTGATGAAACAAATTCAATTGCTTTTCAAGTAACCTCGCAGGCTGACAGTAGTAAAATAAACAGCACGTTTGAAAAAATAACACAGGAACAGAAAAAGAAATTTAAATTAATTAAAATATTAATTATTGGCGAAAAACAAGGTTCTTACACAGCAGTAAAACCGGAATTAATAGATGCATTCAAATTCACTAAAGATGGTAAATCTGAACCCGAGGATTTTATTGATTTCAATATTATTGATATCAAAACACTTCTCCGAGATATAATTTCGCTAGACTTCAAGCTCATACATACAATTTACAAATTTATAAAAGAAGAAATTCAAGATTTAATAATAGAGCTGGAAATTCCCAGAGCTGATGGTAAATTTCCCACCTCACTTTTAAGCCATAGAGAGATCAAGCCTGAAACAAGAGCATTAAATGCAAAAAAAATCTTAGACCTGAATGAATTCGAACATTTCTCATTAAAGGAGATAAATGATTATTTTGATAAACTAACTGCCATTACCAGAGTGACAAGAGAAATCTACTTCTTTATAATTGATGAAGGTAAATGGGAGGATGACACTTTTAGCATATATTATGACGATGCCATAAGAATTCTGAATATAAATCCGAAAAGGTTAGAAAGTGAATTAAAAATTCTTGAACGCAAAAAGCTCATCTTCGATCGTGATGAAGAAGAACCTAAACTTATAATAAAGGAAGGACTCGATATAGGATCTATGTTATGGTTTATTAAAAGGGATATGAACTTACAGGAAATAATTATAAATTTAGATTTCACTAAACTTGATGATTAAATTAATTATCAAAAACTTTATGCATAAATTTTTCTGTAAGGCAAATATAATTCCAGTAGAATTTTCAATAATGTTTTCGAATGGAGCTTTCAAATAAAAAAGAAAAAAGCGTGGAAAGCAAATCGTTCCATGCTTTTTTTCCTAATGTATTTTGTAACAAGGTTGTATTATAAACATCTGTTAATTCTAAAACTCATTAAGAATTTATTTTAATCAAGATCACATTTTATTTTCCATATAAATAGTGTCAAAAAAATTTTTACAATCGAAAAAACATTTTATCTTTGCACCCGCAATGAGAGAATGATTGCGTCTTACTGGAGGAATGGCAGAGCGGTCGAATGCGGCAGTCTTGAAAACTGTTGACTGTAACAGGTCCGGGGGTTCGAATCCCTCTTCCTCCGCCAGATAAAGTCCAAAAATCGACTTATAAAAATTAAAAGCCTTTAAACACTGATGTTTAAAGGTTTTTTCATTTGAAATGGTATCGAACCATTTCTAAAAAAAGGTTCCCTTTTTAGTTGCCCATTCTACTTTGAGCTCCTTTTAAAATCTGGGATAACTGATTAAATTTTATGATTTGTTGTTTCTCAGTATTTTATCGATTTTGCCGCTGTCGTATAAAAAAACATCTCTCAGCTTAATGTAGGGCAGAATTCCGGTCTGTCTGTATTTTATAATAGTGTTATTTGACAACCCAAACATTTTTTTAAAATCATCATTTCTGTAGTATTCAGGCCTCAAGACTTTCCCCTGGTTGATTTTTGAATCCATCACCTCAATTCTTGCCAGCACAGGGGTTATCAACTCCTTCACTTTGATCACATAAGATTGTCACTTTTCTTTCTTCATTATTGGCGAGTTTTTTAATTATTATTAATTTTTCCTCCTTTCCATTCTACCAGCTCTCCAGCCTTCTCTTACGCTCCTGTATTAATGCAATAAATTCATTTAAAAATTTAATCTGTTTTATCCTGGTAAAACTCTGTCCTGTATTTTTTTCAAAATCGGAAAGATGCCTCGATCCTGCTCCCCATGCTTTTCCAATAATTTTTGCAACAATGCTGTTGGATGTACTTCCTTTCGCTACTAGTTCAAAGTAATAGATCTTCTTATCTGCCTTATAGGAATGATTGGTCATATCAGCCACAACCTAAAAAGTCTGCACTTTAAAACTGTCCATCAGGGCATCACTAAATTTTGTTATTAAGCTCCCAGAGTTTGATATATTTTTCTAATCCCATAAAAAGCAGTGAACCTGAGTGTTATTTATTGAGATCATCCTAAAGACACATAGAGTTCGGTAATTGTAATAAATAATTTTACTGATAAAATAATCTTTGGCAATATTCTTTAACCCTTACTTCACGGCACTAAGAAGCGCAATGGTATCGCTAAGATCATCACTGGAAATATAGTCTAGTACAAAATCTTCTGCTTGTTTTTTATGATCAGGCATATTAGATGCTATAATAACCTTCTGTATTATCTTTTTATATTCACTTTCTTTTCATTACCGGACATATAATAGGTAAAAATAGGATTATCATCGTACTTTACGCTAATCTTGCAAGTTTTGTTAAATTGGTTGTTAATAAAAATTCGCGAATAATTTACACTCTTATGTGGAAGCACAACAATACAGTCATTCTCTATAACTCCAATTATGAAGTCCTGATTCTTTTTGGTTTTCTCATTGGCAAAATTTTTATTATATAATTTTTCACCGAAATTATGCCTCAATAACTCAGTTTGTTGATCATGTAAATTCTCATCATATACCTTTTGTTTGTTTTTTTTGTCAGCTGCAAAAACAACTTGCCCGGCAGAGGTGTTTTTTTCATCTTTCAAGGACTTTCCTTCCTTAGTAACTGTCAGAATTATATTTTTCTTGGACAAGTACAAAGTATCAGAACTGTTATTCTTAATCTTAAAATACAGTATTACCTGTTTGGAAGAATTGGCAAATTTTTCAAAATCCAAATATTCAAAGTCAACTTTTCGTGAGTAACTTTGACTGGCTACTGAGAAAGAAAAACCGAAAGAAAATAGGACTGCTGCTAGTATTGAATATTTCATTGTCATTTTTTTTGATTTTTAAAATCCTGGTATTTTTTTATAATCGTAATCTTCATGACTCATATAAGAATCGCGACTTTGTTTTAAACTTATCATTTCATCGTACATAAGGTTATTTTTTTTGTAAAAATCATAACTATAGGAGTACGCTGCATTCTCAGAGTAAATTGTTTTATAATTGGTTCCAAAATGCATAGCGTGATAAGTATGAATCAGTTCATGTCCTAAAGTAGCTTCTAAATAAAGTGTATTTAATCTGTATCTGAAAGCATTGGCAATATAAATATGGCCGTTTCCACTTATCCCTCCAATTTGAGTACTTCCGGCATCAGAATTAATATATTTGGTTTTAGAATTATATGAAAAAACTTCCCCTTCCGAATAAATTCCGCCTTTTGGCATCCTACTGGCCCACTGCAGGGATTTAACCCCATATTTTTTTCTGAAATCAGCTCCGAATCTTTCTTCTGCAAATTCATTTAATGTCTGAATATCATCTATCATATGGGCAAAATGATTCAAACCAGAAACAAATAACCCCGTAACTGCGCCCTGCCAGAAATTCCCCCCTGTTAAAGAAGCTCCCGCACCTCCCGAAATAGTCCCAAATGCAATGGTACCTAAAGAATTATTAAACCCAATTGCCCCACTGATTCCTTGGTGCTGGGTTAATGTCTGGGTATAATTGCCATTATCTGTTATAGTATCACCACCACCCCATGCACTCGATGCTACACTGCTTAAGGCTCCTGCTGCAAAACCACTCCAGAACTTACCTCCTGATATTGAGGTCATCCCTCCCTGAAAAGTTCCATGGGCAACTGCCTGAAAGGAAGCTTGCGAATAAAAATTTGAAAACAAAGCTGTGGAGGCACTACCAATACCAAAAGTTACTGCTGAACTTGCAGCTCCAATTACAGCTGCCTTTACAAGTCCGCCTACACTAAAAGGTACATCGGCAATCAGTGCAGTAAGAGTATAACTGGTAATTGCTATGGCAACGCCAATTATAACTGCTGCTCCTAATCCAAATTCTTCACCACTTCGGTCGGTATAGAGTAAAGGATTATTTAAAACATAAGCATATCTATTATAATTTTGTGTGTTCTCAGGTTGTTGTATAAAATTATCAGGCATTAAAAAAGTACGTAAAACCGGATCATACAAACGACCATTCATATGAATTAAACCTACTTCACCTAAATGCTCATGCCCTGTATAACCGCGATCAAATAGCATAAGTCCGGCAGCAGTTCCATCCGTTGGCAATGTAATTGCAATTCCATTTTTCTGCAATTTAGCCAAATTACCCCAGGCATCGAACTGTCTTCTCTCCACAGGGGAGCCTGTTTCATCTGATAGCGCAACTATACTGCCTAAATAGTCACGATGAATATAATATTTTTTCTCGACAATTGCACCAGATGCAATGGTCATTGTTTTATCAATATATAAAGGAGCTGTATAGGCATTTCCTCCAATGTAAGTTCTAATTGTAAGGGTCGTAGGAGTTTTTAAAATTTCCACCGATCCGTCATCACTATAGTTTTTTGATTTCGAATAGGTACTTGTCCCTCCTGGTACAAATTGAAATCCATAATTCATAGTTTGTCTCGATAGATGCGAACTGTATAAAAATGTTGTGCTTCCTTTATCACTTTCATTAATGGATATAGGGGTTTTAAACATTGTGTAATTCACAGTCTGCTTGGGTAAATTAGTATAATATGTCGTCCCTTGCGCAGAAAGGTTTACTTCAGTTTTCTGATAAATTCCTGTACTTAAATTAGCATTGTAACTTATTGAGCCTAGCTTATTATGGGTCGTAATCCTTCCCTTATTATCATAGGTATTAGAATCCAGAATTCCTGTTAAAGGATTTGTCCAGCTGGTGAGTCTGTCCATATTATCATAGATAAATTCCTCTGAAGTTCCCAATGCAAGATTTTGCCTATTACTAAGAGTCCCTTTTACACCATTAAAGCTATAAGTATTATAGAGTATATCAACGCTGTTTTTTGTGTGTTTCTGAGAACTTACATAAGAATTTGAGTCGTAAATATTTGTAATGGCTACGCCATTTCCTAAACTTTCTGTTAAGGATTGCATCTTTTCGTTAGCTGTTGTGAACTGCCACAACATAACGTCATTTGCATCTGTTATCTTATCTTTAAAACCGTTATAGCTATTGTAAGAAGTTTTATGCACTACACTAGAACTTAAACCTGTAGAGAGTTCTTGCGTAGCGTTGGTTTCGGTTAAAACCCTTCCATAATCATCGTAACTTACTGTTTTAGTCTGCACGAAACGATTATTGCTCTGAGTATTACTTATCACCCGGTGTAACGGATCATATCCATAAGTAAAAACATCTATTGGAGCCCCTACTGATGTTTTACTCGTTTCACTGGTAAGCTGCCCAAAAGAATTATAAAGATAATCAGTTTCGATATCGGTACCATCTCCCAATAGCTTCTTTTTAATGATTTTTCCTAAAGAATCATAAGTTATATTGGTTTGCCCTTTAGGAGTACCTTCATTAGTAAGTTGGCCAAAAGCATTGTATGAATATGTATATGTTCCCGCGTTAGGATCCTTTCTTTCTGTTATGTTGCCCCATCCGTCGATACCTATTGATACTTTATTACCTTCATAATTTGATTCCTTAAGCTGTCCGTTGGAGTAATAAATAAAACTTATACTTCCGCCTGAATCCGTTGTCTCTACAGTATTGCCCAATGCATTTACAGTAGTGGTAGTAGTCTTGGTATCGTCCTGACTGGTAGTGGTTAAAGCTAAATAAGAAAAAGTTTGTATTCTTCCCGAGGGCTTAGTTATAGTCTTAGGACGCATTAGATAATCGTATTCATAAGTTGTCCATCTGCTGGGATAGGAAAAATAAGGTTCACTTTCTCTTGTTTTTCTTCCCAGGCCGTCATACTCGATTTTTTGTGAAATAGTAGAATTCAGAGCTAATCCCTTGACTGTGGAAAGCACTAATCGTCCCATAACATCATATTCTTTAATTTCACTGCCCCCAATATTATTTGTGGTGGTGGTAGTATATCCACCATTAGCCAATTTTAAATAGCTTGTATTGGTTGAAATAATATTTGCAGAACTGTTCACACGTGCATGATTGGTCAATTTCCCCCAATTATCATAATAGTAACTCTCCACAACATTTAAATAATTTTTGGAATAACCCATCTGCCCCAGATTATTATAGGTAAATTCAGTAATGAAGCCCTGGTGATCTGTTTTTTTAATCACAAACCTTTTTGTGCTATCGTACTCATCTGTGACTGTTCTGGCAGCAACAGTGGTAGGAGCATTGGGTGCTGAAACAGTTTTACTAAGTATATTTCCAACTGCATCATATGTCATATCCTCAATTAGGGCATACGAATTATGTCCTGTTTTTTCTGTCTTCACCACGTTATTTCCTGAATAAGTATATTTTATTTCGGAATTTCTGCTGTCACCTGTATTGATAAGGGAATTGGTATTTACCTGTTTGGGTCTACCAATATAATATGTATTACCATTACCACCGGGATTATGTAAATGTTGGGTATCAATGGTAGTGGTCCCGTGGAGTACACTTCCTCCAAACTGCTTTAATATACTTTTGGTTTCTAAGCCATAATAGGCCGGTGATGTAACCACACCGTCGTAGGTAAAAGTTTGTTCCGATCGTATCCCTGTAATGGAATTAAGAGTTGTCTGAGAATCCAATAAGACATTATAAACTTTTGAACTGGGGTTGGTATAATTCGAAAATACATTGGTTTTTGTGCTTATCAGATTCGACGGCACGGCATCAAATACTGTTGTCCCCACGGTACTTGTCCAGGTAATGGTATTGGCACCGCGTAGATTGATATCGTTAAACTGTGTAGTCCATATCAGGGGATTTGAGATTGAAAGATACCAGCTGCTTCTGCTTGTTTTGATAAATCCAACTGTTCCATAATTATAATTGGAAACAAACCCCCTATATTTAAAATCCTGATATTTAGAAACCCCATTTATAGTTGCCGTAAGTTTTGAAACCAAGTAACTACCTGAGTTTCGGATAATCTCAATATTGGGGTACGTTGCACTTTGTGAAGAGGAATAAAAATCTGTTGCAGAATTTCCCAGACCTCCCCCCACAGCCTCCATAGGAAGATAGTCGATTGTCTGGACAATATTGCCACTAGATTCACTAACGGTCTTTAATCGGTTTTCCCTGTCAACATTTTTATTGAACTGGTAGTATTCAATCTTATTATAATGCCCTCTTACTACCAACAAATCAGTATTGGCTCCATTATGTCTGTAATTAGAAGGTACAGGAATGGGAATATCAGGTGAATTTGAAGTAAAAACCCCCGAATCATAAGTCAGATTAAAACCCGAACCACTCACTTTACCAATGTTATTGGCAAAACCTGTTACCTGCCACTGCGTGTCATGATTATTTATGCTCCAGTCATCTTTATAGTATTTTCTCCAGACGCGTACCAGATCAGATTTACCATCGCCATTAATATCCATTGCATAATAATTACTCCAGTGTCTTTGGGTTTTATAGTAGCTTCCGGTATCTGGCCAATATTCCACAATACTTAAGATTTCCTTGGTGAAAAATTCTCCACCTGCCGGGTTGGGATTACTGTAATAGATATTCCATTCTGTCTGGTTGGGCGCACCGTCACTTGTTGGTATCATAATATCAGTTTTCCCGTCCCCATTATAGTCTCCCAAAAGAAACGCTTTTAAAGTAGAAAATTGGTTTATATTTCCTGAGCCTATAACTTCAAGCTCCACCCATGGGGCAGCGGTAAGTTGTCTAAAAGATATTATTTTATAAGAAGAACCTGAAAATGCTAATATATCCGCCTTGCCATCCCCATTAAAATCAGCTACATATTTAGGAGTGTCTGCTAAATTCCATCCCGCAGTATTAAAAAGTTTAGCAAAGCCGCTTGATCCCAGTGTTGTAGAACTATTAGGGTTCATATCTGCAATAAACAGATCTTCACCATTGGACTGTAGTATAAGGTCGCATCTGTAACCGCCGTTTCCCCCACCGGGATATAGCTGATACATTTTTTGATCTTTGTACCATTTGCGCTTCGGGTTAATGATCAACATTTCACTAATACCATCTCCATTGAAATCACCCTCTACAAAAGTGCTCTGCACTGGCCATTCCTGAGGTACTGTACAATAATCCAGATTCCCCTGGTGGTAGTTAACACTGGGAAATGAAACCAAGTCGTTAAGATGCTGCAGCTCCTGTGTATCTGTTGTAACGGTTTTGGTGTAACTTAATTGTAAAGCGTTATTAACTAAATTATAAACCTGGAAATCCTTGGTATTTGTACCGGGATTAGCAATAATGATTGATTGGAACTGGTTCATCTTATTATTAGATAATGTAGTGCCGGTGAACTTTCTTTTCAGGATATCAAAAGCAAAATTTGATGGTGCATTTCCACTGTCTCCTGTAAATAGGTTGGTAAATATCTGATTACCGGCAACAAAATCCAGTCTTCCATCACCATCAAAATCTCCTGCAAGATCTGTTTTATCAAACATAAGGTTATTGGTATAGGTTTTTTCAGTTCTCTCAGGAGTGGTAGGGGCCGGACTGTATTGAAAAATGACAGGATTTGATACTTCATTTTGTGCGTTAATTTCCTGAACGCTTGTTAATCTGTCATAACCCAACGTAGAATCCACAGTATGGGAGAGTTTGTAGGTCCTGAAAATAGCACTACTGGCATAAACCTGAATATAATCTAAAATTTTTGTAGCATACACTGGTCCCCCTTTTATATAGTCACGCTCGACACGGCTGGAATTTTTATAAATGAAACTAATCTTATCCTGGGCAGCAATTCCTGCTGTTGCATTTCCGCTAAATACAATATTATCAATGTATAGCTGAGTTGTATTATTATAGGTAACCGTAGTGTAATTATAATCAATGAAATTCCCGTTTACGTCCTCATACCTGACAATATACCACGAGTTCACTGAAGCTGAATTTTGCAGACTTCCGGATCCTTTGGATCCGTACCAGGATCTTGATCCGTCAGGAGAAGTAACAATAAAATAAGTAGTTGTACCTTCAATTATCAGCTCAATTTTTGAATTGCTCTTATATTCGGTTTGATAAGTAGATCCCGAAGCCCAGTAAACACCGGTCTTTATCAGTAATCTTTGGCCATCAAGGGCCAATTTATCATCTGCATCAAAATCAACCCCATCAGTATAACCGTCAATATCACGTCGTGTAGCTATCCGGCTTATTGTAGAGATGCTGTTGATTGTCCACCCTTGTCCCGCAAGTCCGCCTCGCACACCACTGCTGTAGCTAAGATTTATAATTGGGGCCACATTTTTTATACTCGGTGGTACAGCGATAGGTAAGTTATAGGTTGCCGTGCCCGCAGCTGAAATTTGCAATTCCCCTTTAGTATCGGTGAAATTTTGACCATAGCCCGTTTGCATAATTAAAAACAGTAGCAGAAAGTAAAGTTGCTTCATATGTTTATTGTTTAATTATTTTGATTGTTTTTTGATCACCATTTGCGTAATTGATCGATATCAGATAAACACCATTTGAGTATTCCCTAAAAGGAATATTCAAACTATTGGCTGAAGACACCCCGTGATAACTTTTTACCACAGTACCTAAGATGGAATAAACCTCCACTGAGTTTATGGCATTCTCTGAGGTCAGTTCCCATCTTAAATATAACTCTTCCCTGACAGGATTAGGATAATAGGAAAAAGAATCAGTCTGGGAGAATTTTTGCAGATCGTCCTCCGTCAGGGCTTCTTCTTTTATATCCTTTGCTGGTTTTGCAGTCAAACAACTTCCAAAACAGATTTCCCGGTTGATTTGGTTACCAGCAGTATCATAAGAAAATTTGACTTTGTTTTGAGACTGCGATGTCTGAATAGAGCACATTATAATTAAAAGAGTAATTATTTTATTCATAATTTTACAGTTATAATTTGTTTTTTTTATATGAAAGTACTTTTAGCTTTTATAAGGCGGGAAGTATGAAAAACTAAAATCTTTGATCTTTAACAGTTTAAGCTTAAAAATACGTGTAAACATAATTTTTTTTTTAATTCATTTCCTACGTTTTTAAATATCGGCAATAAAGTGATTTGATGATTGTAAT
>NZ_CADCSU010000161.1:0-3948 GCF_902804475.1 Flavobacterium bizetiae | reverse complement strand
TAAAAAAACATAGTAAAAAGCGAATTAACTTGATGTGTTTTTGTATAGTTTTTTTCTTTAAAAAAAGTAATTAAATAGTAAACCTACATCACTAACTAAATAATTTACAAGCACTTATTACTTGTTTAAGAATGATCTTTTAAGTCAAAATATTAAATACTACATTAAAATTTTCATTCAAAACGGACTAAAAGGGCGGCCAAAGTAGTGCCCGCCGTCACCTGCATGCGCATAACGGCTATGCCGTCCTTCGGGGCTTATAGCACTCCGGCTCATTATCGTAGATTTGACTTGTGCTTTCCTTTTTTTCTTTTGTTTTTGAAAAAAAATTATTACGCAATAGTCATTATAAATTTAAATTACAAAAAGTAAATTAACTAATTCAACTATTAATATTGAGTGCGAAAATCTCGACAATAATTGTATCCCTTATTATGTTTCACTATCAAAGAACACTTTGTAGAAATGTTTTCCACTTACTTCATCAAATCCTTTATGAATTAAACCCGGTTTACCATGCACATAAATATGAAAATTTTTATCAAGTTTTATAACACTTTTAAAAGTTCTGGCCTGCTTTTTTACAACTTGTGGAGCGATCTCAAAATCTTTTGGTAGAATTTCTCCTTGGTTCTCATAACTCTCTTTGAATTCTTTAAAAGAATCAGCAACTTTAGAATCTTGAAAAACAGCTGATGTAAATTCCTCTTCTACAAAGTGGTTATTGTTTTTAAAATATTCTACTGATTTATTTAGCAAATCGGCCTTCTCCGCCTTACTTACCTCAGACTCATCCGTTAATTGGCTTGTCACAAAAGACTTAGCCAAAGAAAGATAATTTTTAGTGGAGTTATAATTGTCACGAACAGGTACAACATTCAAAAACTTTTCTTTCCAATACTGAGCATCTTCCGAGCGAGAAGTATTCACCAAAGCAATCTTGTATCCTTTATCTGCATCAGTATTAAAAATTATACAACCTTTTTCTAACTTATCCACATTCATACCTCTCTCAGAAGCTAAAAGATAATTAGCCTCTTTTTTCTGGGCTTTCAGATATATTTCTTTTGTTTCAGATTTGAACAAACCTACTGCATCGATTAATTCATCATCAATTCTACAATCTTGAAAGTATACGATATAAATTTCACCTTTATTTATTTTTGCATGCGTTGACTCATTATAAAGATGCAGCGAAATCTTTTTAGACTCTTCTTTAAATTCTTCATTATTTTTAAAAATATTTTTAACAGATGAATAGACTTCGTTCATCTCTAAATCAGTGGAATGAAAAAAATTATAAAATTCAGTTCCTTTAAAAGATCCTAAAAGATACCTGGAAAACAATAATTGTGCATCATCATTTTCTACATCGAGATTCTCCTCAGAATAAAGAATTCCTTCATCCCTAAATTTATTGCCTACTTCGTGAACTATTGCTTTTAGTATTGTGCTATTTGAAAAATCCATTATAATAATGTTTTTATATTCTTTAAGTTTCGTTATTTTAAGATAGCCTATTGTATCGGCTAATTCCTTTTTTAATCTATCTCTATTAGATATTTTTTTTAATGCATCAGAAAAAACAAGTAGGATTCTGATCTAAAATTTCCATCAACTCCATTTTTATTACAAATAGAATTTGAGAAATTATATTTAACTCAATGACCTCCATTTTTTTTATAGTTTGCCAATTGTACTTATAGAGAATTTCAACTTCATCCAGCAACAAAAGCTTTTTTAATTCTTCATCTGAGATATTCAGTAATCCCCAAGGGTATTTACCATTTAAATAAGTTACTATATCTGGATCAGATCGATCTTTAAGCTTACCCGGAATCTCATGATTCTTTTATCAAATTTATACTTTATTTTTCTTATTTCAGCTTCAGAAAAAATAATAGAATTTGCAATATTTAGAAAAGCTTAATAAAAAACTTACTCGGCTTTTGTTGTTATCAAACCTACCAAATAAGAATTGTATTGTGTCATTTTCAATATGATATTTTTATTTATATTTTTTTTCAATGCAAGCAGTATGATCATGTACCGCTAATTTGAAATATTCAGCAATTACTCTTGTTTAAAAGTATCATCTGGAATACCTTGAGAAAATATTTTTCGATAGCGATCTAAATCAGCTGAATCATTAATAGGATAGTTTACAAGAATAAAACTATTTGCTGGATTGCTTTTTTCGTAAATTACCAAATACGACATATCCAAATTTGGTTTTATATCTGGTAGGTCTATAAAATAATTTTCATCATATGAATTTGTCTCATGATTGTTATTTACTTCATATGAATATTTTATATAGTTATGATCTGCACCTTTGCCTAACGAAGGAATTGCTCCTTTTATATTAGGAACAATATATTTTTCGATTTTCCCCGTAGTTAATTCAAAATTTCTCTTTAGCAATTGAACATTATTATTTTTATAAATTGCATTGTACATGAGCCAAACCGAACCTACTATCCCTATGAACGAAAGTATTTTTAATTGTAAGTCCGTTGTTTTGTAATTTTTAAAAAAATAATATGAACTTATAGATAAAACAATAAGGAGTATAACTAATTTTATTTTAGTTCCTTCCTGCAATTCTGTTATATATTTCATCCTATTAAGGTTTATTTAAATTAATTTCTCAAAATTGAGATTGTTTTGAAGCTGGATTAAAAGACATACCCTTTTTAATATCAGCCTCACTTTCATCATCACTTTGCAAAAATCGATAAATCGATTTGGCCTCAGAGTCACTTTCTTCTAATTGTCGTTTCGAATAAATACTATTAGCAAACAAGCGATTAAGAATAGAATTTACCGCTATTCAATAATCGCTTGTCTTTTAAATTTTCAAAATCTCTCACTTTTTCTCAAACATAATTAAAAATATATTTGTGTCCAGACAGTAGGGCAAATGAACCTCTTTTTTTGTTACTTTCAAATAGTCTTTATGAGCTAGAGACTTTTGAAAGACCTACATCTTTTAATTAGGTGTAACTATATAATCATAAATACATTAAAAATGAATTACCTTTCTATAGAAAATAAAAAGCCACTTTTTAGAAAATTACTTATCTCAGACGATTAACACACAAATACCTAAACAACAATATTTTACGCAAAAAAACACATCAAAACGTATCATTACTTATCTTCTTCAAAAATAACAACGCCTGGTTACCAATACATTACAAAACAATGGTACAAATATGGAACAAAATAATTATTTTATTTCACGAAACAACATTTTTCCTTTCTGAAAGCCAATCATTTTAAACTTTTTATTAGACATGCTTAGTTTCTGAATAAACTAAGTTTTTTTAATTAGAAAGAAATTCTCCCTGATCATTAAAAAGGAAACTGCACTCCTATTTTTTATCTCTTCTAAAATCTTACCGTTATATTCATTATGCTCTATCAGCGCCGAAACATAGTGATGCAATAAAAAGGATACATCATTCCAAGCAGAGCCATATTAACATCTTTAACAGGTGGCGTGGTATATTGGCAGCGCCGGTTGTGAATTGCTTTCAAAATTGTATTTTTACTTATAATTCCCAACAATTCAATAACTCCAGGTACTACAACAACTGTTGTGAATTGCTTTCAAAATTGTATTTTTACTTATAATTCCCAACTGCAAATGATACATACGAAAGTCATTATGGTTGTGAATTGCTTTCAAAATTGTATTTTTACTTATAATTCCCAACGCTTTTATACAGCAATGTATGAAAACGCCTGTTGTGAATTGCTTTCAAAATTGTATTTTTACTTATAATTCCCAACTGTGTAGTATAGCGGTAAAACGCACCCTTAGTTGTGAATTGCTTTCAAAATTGTATTTTTACTTATAATTCCCAACCATACAGAAAAAATATTAATTAAAATATAGTTGTGAATTGCTTTCAAAATTGTATTTTTACTTATAATTCCCAA
>NZ_CADCSU010000160.1 GCF_902804475.1 Flavobacterium bizetiae | reverse complement strand
ATTTGATACTAGAGAAGCTTATAAAAAAGGTAATGCAAGAGATTATACGCCATCAAGAGATTATATTTTCTTTGGAGAAATTTTATCAAATGATAAGAGTTTTGAAGCTTTAAGTTCTAATTTAAAGTATTTGTATGCAGATTCGCTTAGTATAAAAGATCATAAAAAGTGGAAACATAATTTTAGCATTAAAAAGTCAGTAAGTGATGATGATAATTACATGTCAGAAAGCTTATATACTAGTTCGCCTATTTTTATTGATTCAAATATTTATGTGGTTTCGGGTTACTGGTACAACTATATGGGTGGAGCACACGGTTTATACCATACATCATATGATAATTATGAAGTAAGTACTGGAAGAAAAATAGCAATAGCTCAAATTCTAAACATTAAAGATGAAAATTTTATTGAGTTTTATGAAAATAGAATAAGATCAGATTATGGTGATGCAGTGCCATCTACAATACCATTTGCTAATACTTATTATATTTTGCCAACAGGAATTACATTTTCTTATGCTCCTTATGAATTAGTTGGTTTTGCAGGAGGAGAACCACATATTTTTCTTAGCTATGAAGAATTAAAACCATATATTTTAAAAAACACTATTCTGGATAAGTATAATTCGAATTAATAATAAACTAATTTTGATTTAATTAGACAATCAAATTTTTCAGAATAAAAAATACAAATTTATAATTTCGAATATAAATAAATGAAAGACGAAGAAGACGATAACATCATTCCAAACGACGAAGAGAATAATTCTGAAGAGAATCAGCTTGATGACAATCAGGACGGAGATGATTCTGAAGAAATTATTAGTGTAAATGCTAAGAATTTTGAAGGACAGCATTTTTACGAAAACCAGGAAGAAGAAGGAGAGGACGTTATTACTAAAGTAACGGGCATGTACAAAGACTGGTTTCTGGATTATGCTTCGTACGTAATTCTGGAACGTGCAGTTCCGGCGATTGAAGATGGTTTTAAGCCGGTTCAGCGTCGTATTATGCACTCTTTGAAAGAGTTGGATGATGGTCGTTATAATAAAGTTGCCAATGTTGTAGGTCACACCATGCAGTATCACCCACACGGAGATGCGAGTATTGGTGATGCGATGGTACAAATTGGTCAGAAAGATTTATTAATTGATTGCCAGGGAAACTGGGGAAATATCTTAACAGGCGATGGAGCAGCAGCTTCTCGTTACATTGAGGCACGTTTATCTAAATTTGCTTTAGAGGTTTTGTATTCTCCAAAAATTACCGATTGGGGAGTTTCGTACGATGGTCGTCGTGCAGAACCAAACAATCTTCCGGTAAAGTTTCCGTTGCTTTTGGCACAAGGAGCAGAAGGAATTGCGGTTGGTCTTTCGACTAAAGTTTTGCCTCATAACTTCAATGAGTTAATTGATGCTTCGATCAAGATTTTAAAAGGAAAAGCATTTACTTTATATCCTGATTTTATGACACAAGGTATTGCCGATGTGTCAAATTATAATGACGGACTTCGTGGTGGGCGTGTACGTGTACGTGCTAAAATTGCACAATTAGACAAGAATACCTTGGTGATTACGCAAATTCCGTTTTCGACCAATACCACAACTTTGATTGACAGTATTTTGAAAGCCAATGATAAAGGTAAAATCAAAATCAAGAAAATCGAAGACAATACAGCGGCCGATGTTGAGATTTTAATTCATCTTTTTCCGGGTGTTTCTCCAGATAAAACGATCGATGCTTTGTTCGCATTTACCGCTTGCGAAACTTCTGTAGCGCCTTTAGGTTGTGTAATTGAGGATAACAAACCGTTGTTTATTGGAGTTTCTGAAATGTTGAAAATTTCAACACACAGAACAGTTGATTTACTGCGTCAGGAATTAGAAATTCAATTAGAAGAATTAAAAAATAAATGGCATTTTTCTACTTTAGAAAAAATCTTCATTCGTGAAGAAATGTACATTGATTTCAAACTGTATTCAGATAGAGAATCACTTTACAAATATTTATACGATAGATTTGAGCCGTTCAAAAAATCGTTTGTTAGAGAAATCAACGATGATGATTTGCAGCGTTTGACTCAAATCCCGATGATTCGTATTACTCGTTTTGACTCTGATAAAGCGGATGATTTTATCTCGAAGTTAGAGGACGAGATGAAAGAAGTAGAGCATAATTTGGCCAATCTAACTGATTTTGCTATTGCTTACTTTACCAAATTAAAAGAGAAGTACGGAAAAGGGCGTGAACGTCAGACAGAGCTTCGTGTTTTTGATAATGTTGAGGCTACAAAAGTAGTTTTACGTAATACAAAATTATACGTAAACCGCGAAGAAGGTTTCGTAGGAACTAGCCTTAAAAAAGACGAATACGTAGGTGATTGTTCTGATATTGATGATGTTATTGTGTTTTTAAGAGACGGAACACTGATGGTAACAAAAGTTGATGCCAAAACTTTTATCGGAAAAGATATTATTCATGTTGCTGTTTTTGACAAGAGTGATAAACGTACGATTTATAATATGATGTACCGTGATGGTAAATCAGGTCCTTCGTATATAAAACGTTTCAATGTTTCTGGTGTTACCAGAGATAAAGCGTACGATTTAACCAATGGAACAAATGGTTCTCAGGTGGTTTATTTTTCGCATAATCCAAATGGGGAAGCTGAGGTTGTTACCATTTTATTGCGTCAGGTAGGAACAATCAAAAAACTGAAATTCGATATTGATTTCGCTAAGCTAGCCATTAAAGGTAGAGCTTCAAAAGGAAATTTGGTAACGAAATATCCAATTAAAAAAATCGAACTAAAAGAAAAAGGAATTTCGACTTTATTACCAAGAAAAGTTTGGTTTGATGATACGGTTAAACGTTTGAATGTTGATGCCAGAGGTGAATTGTTAGGTGAATTTAAACCAAGTGATAAAATTTTAGTAATTAGTCAGGCAGGTAAATTAAAAGTCATTATTCCGGAATTGTCAACTCATTTTGAGGAGGATATGATTGTTTTGGAGAAATTTAATCCTAAAAAACCAATTTCGGCGATTTATTATGATGGAGAAAAAGAACGTTATTATTTAAAACGATTCCTTGTTGAAAATGAAGGAAAAGAAGAAAGTTTTATAACAGATCATCCAAATTCGCAATTAGAAATTGTTTCTACAGATTATCGTCCGGTAGCGCAACTTATTTTTGCAAAAGTAAAAGGCGTTCAAAAAGAAGATTTACATATTGACGTAGAAGATTTTATTGCTGTAAAAGGCTTTAAAGCTTTAGGAAATCAACTTACAACTGATAAATTGAAACAAGTTAATTTGCTCGATCCTTTACCTTATGAAGAACCCGTTGAAGAAGTTCCTGAAAGACCAGAATTAGATGATGACGATTCCGTTGAAACAGAATTAGATGACGACGGCCAAATAGGATTGGTTTTAGACTAATATAAAAACAGAAAACGCTAAGAGATGATCTTAGCGTTTTTTTATGTAATACATTGTGTCAGTTTAGTTCTCCGGAACATTTGCAATGATTTCTTCCTTGATCCATTTTACTTCTTCATTTTCAATAACAACGGTCATTGTATCGCCGTCTTTTACTTCTCCCGAGATTATTTTCTTAGCCAAAGGTCTTCTTAAATGGCTTCTTATGATACTTTTTATAGGTCTTGCTCCGTATTTGGCATTATAACCATTTTCAGCAAGATAAAGTTTGGCTTCCATTGGAATTTCAACTTTAATATTAATGTTCTTCAGTAAATCCATAAACTCTTTTTTAAGATGGATCTCGAATATTTTTAAGGCGTTTTCTTTACTAATAGGAGCAAAAGGCACAATTTCAGTTAATCGCCCTAAAAATTCAGGTCTGAAATAATTTCCCATAATCTCCATTAAAGAAGTTGAAGTTGGAATTTTACCACTATTGAATGTCTCAACAATATGATCAGCGCCAATATTCGATGTAAACAAGATAATAGCATTCGAGAAATCACCTTCTTTTCCTAATCGATCGTGTAGTTTTCCTTCGTCCATAATTTGAAGAAAAACATCATAGACAGAAGTATGCGCTTTTTCAATTTCATCAAATAAAACAATGGAATAAGGCTTTTGTCTAATTTTATTCACTAATAGCCCTCCTTCTTCATAACCGACATATCCTGGAGGGGCTCCAGGAGTGGGAGTATTTGTGCGATAGCTTTATGAAACAGCTTAAAAACAGATCATCAAACGTATTCCCGTACCGACTTTTTATAGAAGATTAACTTTTGCAAGCCTGACTCTCATAAGTCAGGCTTTCTATTTAAACAAACTATTCAAATTAATATGTTTTTTCTCTTTTAGTTTTTTCACAATTTTTAAAAAAGCAATTGCCGTAATATACGCATCACCTAACGCAGTGTGGCGGTCTTTTTTAGAAATATCAAATTTATCTGCCAGATCGTCTAAAGTATAATGATCCTTTCGTTCGAATAAATGAGACTTGATCAGCGTTTTTTTGTATAAAATAGCAGTGTCTAAGCGTTGATTAGTTAAATGAGGTAATCCATTTCGTTCTAAAGCTTTATTAATCATCGTAACATCAAAAACAGCATGATGCGCAATAATAATCGAATCGCCTAAAAAAGCCAGAAATTGTTGCAGCGCTTCTAATTCAGTAGGGCGCTGGATCACGAAAGCTTTTAAAATACCATGAATCTGAGCTGTCGATTTATCATAATGATCCTGTTCGATGTAAACCTCAAAACTATCCTGAATAGCAATTGTTCCGTTTTGTAAAACCAATGCACCAATACATAATATTCGGTCATTGTCATAATCAAAGCCCGTAGTTTCGGTATCTAAAACGACAAATCGGGTTTCTTCAATCGAAATATTCTCATCAAAGAGATCTTCTTCCTTTTTCCAAAAATTAAATAAACTCATAGTTATACCAAATTTGAAACATTAAAACGAATCGAAATCAATTCCTGAAGTTCTTTAATGGTTTTAAAAGTTCTTTTCAGCTTTATTTTTTCCATTTTAGATAACGATTCCAATGCAATAAATTGTCCGGAATCATGATGCAAAAGTCCTTGTTTGGTTCTGAATTTTAATAATGCCTTAAAGGAATACGAACACGATAAATACAGTTCTCTATTATTAGGTTCTAACTCCGCCAATTTTTCAAAACGTTCTGCCGTATTACTAATCGACTTCACCGAATGGGATAAAATCAAAACTCGTGCAGCATCAGTTAGAGGCATTAAAGCCCTTCTTTTTATATCAAAATGATCTTTGTTCGCGCCATCTTGTTCGACCAGGAATTGTCTGAAAAAACCTGTTGGCGATGGACTCTGCAAAGCACCGCTAACCAAATGAACGTAAAAAATAGGATTTGCTTTTACATTTTCAAAAATAGATTCTGATAATTCATCTACAATCGCAGCATCTCCATAAGTCAAACTATAATCAAAAAAGATAAACGACAATAAAACTTCATTTTTCCCCGGATTTGTGATCCAGTGATGCACCTGATTTTTCCATTCTTCCAAGCTCATACACCATTTTGGGTTCGAAGCCATCATTTCGGCAGGGCAGTAGTCGTAGCCAATTTCAAAAAGCCCTTTATTAACGAGCGCGGCAAATTTTAGGAAATATACTTTTGTTTCTTCTCTAAAAACCTCAGAAACATTTTCATAAACAATCGCATTATCCTGATCCGTGTGCAGCATTTGTTCGCTTCGTCCCTGACTTCCTAAAGCCAGCCACGCAAATTTTACAGGAGGCGGACTGCTCATTTTTTCTAACGAAATTTCTATAACGCGAGTCGTACAAGCCTCATTAAGCTCGGTAATAATCTTAGAAATCAAAGTCATCGGAATGTTCTGATCCAGATATCCCTGAAGCAATTGCATGATTCTCGCACGAATTGGCTTAATTTCTTTTGCCTTTTTAGTCCTTTTAAGAGCTTTTATTAATACTGCAGGATTATTTCCTAAAGCCACCATGACATCATGTTTCGATAAAATACCAACAGCTTTAGTATTTATCGTTCCGTCTTTGGTTAAACATAAATAACTAATATTACTTTTCATCATTGCCATTTGGGCCTCTGTAACTGTCATTTTTTTAGGATAAGTAATAACAGGTTTGGTCATGATGGTTTCTGCAGTTGTCAGGATAGAATAATCTCCGGTTACGATTTTATTGCGCAAATCTTTATCTGTAATGATTCCTATTGGCAACATTTCGTCAACGATTAATATAGCTCCCACTTTTTTCTTGGTCATTATTTTGGCAATATCTCTCGCAGTGGTTGATGGGCCACAGGTAACAATTTTCTTTGAATATTTGATAGGTTGTAAATCAAAAGAATCCCTTTCGGAGTTATTTTCGTGCAATAAATCATCACCATATAATTTATCTTTATGAATATCAGAATACGGGTTTCTGGTATTCGATGCATAACTTTCGATCAGGAAATTACCAACAGTTCTGTTTTCCAGAGCATAAGGTTTAAAAACAGCAATAGGAATAGCGTATAATATAGTCTCTTCATGCGCCACAGCTTCCATAATATAGTTTTCCTGTGCCAAAAGCGGACGTAATCCAAAAATATCACCTTCGTCGCACATGTCTAAAACCGCATTCTTCTGGCTTTTTTTAAGCGCAACAGCACCTTTGTGCACTACATAAAACGAATCGTGCGTTTCCTCGTTTTCTGCAAAGATTACAGCATCTTTATCTTTATAAACAATAGAAATTTGTTCAGATAGTTTTTCCAAATCCTTTTGATGCAAAAAGCTAAAAGGAGGAAAGCCCTTTAAAAAGTCGGCAACTCTATGCGAAATAGTATTTTTCATGCGTAAGATTTAGGTTCTAATGTAATACTTAAAATAGAAATGTAAAAGAAACACGCTTAAACTTTTTTGGTTTTGCCGCAAAGTAACAAAGGCAATAAGTTTTGTTTATTCTTAATGTTTTATGATATCTCGCACGTAATTTAATGTGTTATAAAAATGCTGATATAAAAAAAAGCTCCACTAATGGAACTTTTTAATTAATAACTTATGATTGTTTTTTCCGAACTTTCATATTGATAAATTCAACCGCCAGTGAAAACGAAATCGCAAAATACAAATACCCTTTAGGAACTGCACCAATGTGTTCGCCGGCAAGCGCAGCATTTGATAAATGCATACTTTCTGTAATTAGCATGAAACCAATTAATATCAAAAACGAAAGTCCTAATATTTGAATTGATGGATTTTTATTCACGAAATTTCCAACCGGAACAGCAAACAGCATCATCACCAAAACCGAAATAATAACGGCAGTAATCATAATGGTCAGCGCACCATGTACGCCATTTGTCATACCAACAGCAGTTAAAATAGAATCTACCGAAAAAATTAAATCAATTAATAAAATCTGTACAATAACATTCGAAAACGACTTTTTTGCCGCCGTACCAATTGTTTTTTCTTCATCGCCTTTATGATCTACTTTTTCGCTAATTTCTTTGGTGCTTTTATAGATCAAAAATAAACCTCCCACAAATAAAATTAAAGCCTGACCCGTAAAATCGCCTTCAAACCAACCCCAATGAATACTAAAAATCGTCGCTTTCATAGCAATCAAATACGAGATTCCCATCAACAATGCAATTCGCATAAACATGGCTAAAAATAAACCAATTCGCGTTGCTTTTTTTCGATCTTCTTCAGGCAATTTACCCGTTACAATCGAGATAAAAATAATGTTATCGATTCCTAAAACAATTTCAAGAAAAGTCAGTGTCAATAAGGCAATCCAGGCATCGGGATTTAAAAATACTTCCATTCTAAAAAAGGTTTATTATATTATCTAGTCTAATTTTACCACTGTTCCGCGTTGTTTTTGATCAGAACCTACCATGCCAAACTCAAAAGTATAAGAATCTTTTGAAGTTGTTAAGATCTTCATATTAATGGCTTTCTCTTCGGCCATATTTTTAGGATGTTTCTTCTGTAAGATATATTCGCAATCACTTACCCAGCGCACCGTTGATGTATCTGTTTTACCTTCAAAAGTTTCGATTTCAATACCATCTTTACGCTCAAAAATCGTTGTTTTTTTTACGCCATTTACATCAAACTCAAATTTGAATTTTCCGTTTTTAAAATCTTTACAATTGTGTTCGGCATCGTAACAAGAAACTAAGGCAAGTAACGGAAGTAAGAATATAATTTTTTTCATTTTAAATAATTTGTTTTTTTAAAATCCCGATAGCTATCGGGACTGCTTTTCATTTCAATCTTTTTATTTTTTAAAGAAAAAAATAAAAAGGATTTCCATTGCAATCAGGGCTAGGAATATATTGGATAAATTAAAAATAGTGTTACAATTAATGCAAAAATGATATTTATGAAAAACAGAAAAAATAAATTTCGTCTTCTGTTTTTACCAGCTTGTTCATCAGATAATTTTGTTTTGCCAAATTTAATTAAAAGCCAATACCAAAATCCTCCTATATAAGCATGAAACTCGATCATTTCAATCTCTTTAATTCATCATCGGTAAAGTTCTTGATTTCTTTTTCCTTGGCAAACTTTTCGGCATTATAATTTCCGGATTTATTTTTCGGAATCGATAAACTATTCCATTCGCCATTTTTAAGTTGTTTGGCATAAAAAACGATCTGCCCAACGTGATAAGGATAATGTGCCAATTGACGATTAATGGCTTCAATAACCGTGTGACCTTCATTTCTAATATAAATGATATCAGACAATTGTTCCGGTTTCAAACTGTTCAGAGTATCTAGAAAACAATCCCAGCCTTTATTCCAGACAACAAACACTTCGTCTTTAGATTGTAAATCATTTTCGAATTCGGCATCACGGTTACGCCATTCTTTTTCACCATCAGAAGTCAGGAAATCGGTCCATCGCGAAAGCATATTACCGGAAATATGTTTAATTATGGTCGCAATACTGTTCGTGTCTTCGTTTATCGAAACAAAAAGCTGATGAGGTTCTAGCTGATCTATTGCTTTTTCGCCAAGCATTTTATAATACAAAAATTGCTTTTTAACGCTTTCTAAATAAGATGCTGTTGCTTCCATAATTATAATCGTATAATTAAAATATATTTCTTTTTTGCTACGAATTCACGAATTATAATTAATCGATTTTAGAGTAATAAAATTCGTGAATTTGTGGCTTTCTAAAGCGGATTGTTAGACAATCTTAATATCGTATTTATCTAAAAGTCCGACAATTCCGTCATTCGAAAATTGAGCTTTTCGCATAGGGTTAAATTCCGGATCGATTTTATAGTTGTAAGCTGTTTTAAAATTAACAGCCGCCAGTTGCGTATCATTAAAAATAGCACCTTCTAAATTGCAATTATCAAAAACCGAACTTGTCAAATTGGTTCCTATAAAAGTAACCTCTCTTACAGAACAATTTATAAACTTGGTTTTAGGCATTTTTTTATTCGAAAAAATGGCATAATCTAAAACACTTTCTTCAAAATAAACCTGAAATAAAAAATCGTCGCATTCATTAAAAGCGATTCCTAAAAGCTTGCAGTTTTTGAAACTCACATTTTTTAAATTCGTACCAAATAAACTCGTCATCGATAAGTTGCAATCGATAAATTCGCAGTCTAAAAAAGTATTGTGAGCAAAATTGCTGTTAGAAAAATCACAGTTTTTAAAAACACAATCTTCAAACTCCCGATTGTTTATTTTTTTGTCAATATAAATGACTTTCTCGAACGTTTTTTGAATGTGAATTATACCTTCCATGTTGATTATTGATTCGGATAAAAAGAAGAAAATTTAAAATATTTATGTAGAAACCTGACAGGTTTTAAAAACTTGTTAGGTTTGATGTTGTTTTTTACCATTATTAGTCATTAAAGATACCTTTCATAATAACTTTCAATCCGTAAAAAATCAGAAACATGGCGCTTAAACAAGCCACAATACCAATTCCTAAAACTAGATAATGCCAATTGGTATGCTGATTCATAAAAGCGTTATAAATCAACGAAGGGCCAATAAATAATAGAGGTAACGAACCTGATAAATATTTAATTCCTTTTCCTAATAATTCTTTATTTGTTGCCATTTTTTTTGTTTTTGTTTTGAAAAGTTTCAGGTTTACCGCAATCTTGTCATTTCGATTGCTAAATGATAAAAGCAAATCTTTTTTTCAGGAGCTAATCCCGCTATCCGTTCCAATCTTTTGTGCCGAACCCCGGCACAAAAGGATTTCCACTTCTATCGGGGCTAGGACATTCGTTTTCATAACAATATTTTCGTATAGTTTGTCATCCTGAACGAAGGATCACACCAGAAACTTTGCAAAGAAAATCGTTAATCATTGTCGATTTGCGAGTGTGATTTCTCATTCTTCGAATTGACAAACTTTATGAACTTTGACAAAGATTACTCTTTAAAACCTTGCGCTCTTTGCGGTTAAATTAAACCTCTTTTTGTAAATTATAATTGTCGACAGCATTTCTAACGCTGCCATATTTTTTTAATAATTGAGAACCTTCTTCGTATGAAACGGGAATTTCATCCATAATCATTTTCACGCCACGGTCTACCAATTTGATATTACTTAATTGCATATCAACCATTTTGTTGCCTTTCACTTTTCCAAGTTGAATCATAGCAGCGGTCGAAATCATGTTTAAAACTAATTTTTGTGCTGTTCCGGCTTTCATTCTGGAGCTTCCGGTAATAAATTCAGGACCTACAACAACTTCTATTGGAAATTGAGCCGTTAATGCCAAAGGACTTCCTGCATTGTTGGTAATACATCCCGTAAGAATATTATTTTCATTGCAGGTTTCTAAACCACCAATTACATAAGGAGTTGTTCCTGAAGCAGCAATACCAATTACGACGTCGTTTGCATCAATATTATTTGCCTTAAGATCGATCCAGGCTTGTGTGGCATCATCTTCGGCGTTTTCTACAGCTCTGCGAATGGCGGTATCACCACCGGCAATTATTCCGTTTACTAAATCAAAAGGAACACCAAAAGTAGGAGGACATTCTGAGGCATCAACAACACCCAAACGGCCGGATGTTCCGGCTCCAATATAAAAAAGGCGTCCGCCAAGCTTTAGTTTAGCCACAATTTGTGCAACTAAAGCTTCAATTTGAGGAATGGCTTTTTCGACTGCATTAGGAACAGTCTTGTCTTCCTCATTGATATTGGTAAGCAATTCATGAACTGACATTTTTTCTAAATGCTCGTATTTTGATGCTTGTTCTGTAATTTTTGTAAACGTCATTTGTTAGTATAATTGGTCGTGTCAAAATTAATCTTTTTTATTGCAATCTCGAAATTTAGAACATAAAGTAATAAAACTTTATAAATCTTTTTCCTTATAATTTTATTATTTAACGACTGTTTTTTTTAAACTTTGTTACATGAACTAAAATATTATATTTGTTTACTAATCTGAAAAGAAATAATGGATATAGAAAGCTTCTTAAGTTTTATGAGTGGGATGTCAGTTTTTGTTTCATTATTACTGATACTCTTTTTATTAACGGTAAAAACAGAAAATAAATTAGCAAACCGATTATTTGCTGTGTATTTGCTGTTTTTTGCAATTGATAATCTCGGAATTTTCATGAGCGAAGATTTTATTAGAGATCATTTTAACTTAGAATTTTTCAGATGGACTGTTTGTGCTTTGATAATTCCTGTTTTCTATCTCTATGTTTTATCAGTTTGTTTTGCTGATTTTCGATTAAAAGCCAAGCATTTACTTCATACGATTCCTTTTTTAGCTGCAAATGTGGTTTTCATTTTCAGGTTGCACTTTTTAAGCGATCAGGAAAAAATACATTTTTATGATCATCGTAATCAACTTCCTGAATTGTTTGGTTTTCAGATTATGTTAAGTTTTCAGATTTTGTGCTACAGCATTGCAGTATTTTTGGTTTTAAAAAAATACAAAGAAATCTATCAGGAAAATTATACGAATCCTAAAACGTCGATTTTTAAATGGCTATTTCAAATATCTACTGCGCTCTTTATTTTGTATTACTTATCGATAGCAAAGAATGTTTTAAGATATATAGATATTGAGGTATTATGGATTTGGGCCAATGTAGTAATGCAAATTCTTGTGTTAATAGTTACGTGCTGGTTTGTACTAAAAGCGCTGAATCATCCTGAACTTTTTCGCGGAATCGATTCGAAATTGCAATTGGCAAGAGATATTCTTCCTAAGGAAAATGAAAATGTTGTTGAAATAAAAGACAATCAAAACGAAGCGGTTGTTAGTCAAATTTCAATATTGAAACATTATATGGCAGAGAAAGAACCATTTCTTAATCCGTCACTTACTATTCAGGAACTTTCTAACCAGATTGAAATTCCGGTTCGGGATTTATCTGTTTTGATTAATCATCATATGGACCAGCATTTTTTTGATTTTGTAAATGAATATCGCATTCAAAAAGCGATGAGTATTTTAAAAAATCCTTTAAAAAGTGATCTTACGGTTTTAGAAATTTTATATGAAGTAGGTTTTAATTCGAAATCGTCCTTTAATACTTCTTTTAAAAAATATACAAATTTAACGCCTACAGCCTATAGAAACGCTTCGTAATAAGCGTTTTGTAAAAAGTCGTACTTCGTGCCTAATAAAGTCGAACCAATTTCCTGAACAGAAATTGGTTCGACTTTTTTTTGTCGGTCGAATTCTGAAAATTTCTAAGGCAACTTTGCTTCAAATTAACCGAACAAGTTTAAAAATTAGAAATCATGAAAAAAGCAAACCTCCTTATCTTTTTATTAATGCCTTTATTTTGTTTAGCGCAATCAGTAAAATTGAAAGGAAAAATATACGGCAAAACGACTTTATTAGAATGGGCAGATGTTTCGATATTAAATGCAGAAGGAAAAATAATAGGCGGAACAACAAGTACAAAAGACGGTACTTTTGATATCGATATTAAAAAAGGTACTTATAAAATAGAAGTAAGTCTTTTAGGATTTACAGATTACAAAAAAGAAATTACTGTTGAAAAAGACACCGATTTAGGTACAATTATTTTAATAGAAAGTGCCACAAATTTGGGGGAAGTGGTAATTCAATCAAGAAAGAATACGATTGAACAGAAAATAGATCGTGTGGTGTATAATCCTGAAAATAATGTAAACACGGCAGGCGGCGATGCTTTGAGTGCTATAAATACAGCTCCGGGCGTTGTGGTAAAAAATAATGCGATTACTATACTAGGAAAAGGAACTTCTCGGGTTATGATTGATGGAAGAATGATTGAATTAACCGGTGAAGAATTGAATGTTTTTTTGAAATCTATTTCGGCGAGTGATATTAAAAACATCGAAATTATCAGTAATCCTTCGTCGAAATTTGAAGCCGAAGGAGATGGCGGAATGATTAACATTATTATGAAAAAGGGAGCTCGTAATTCCTGGAAAAATACAACGATAGCGTCATACGACCAGAATAAATATGGCATTTATACTTTAAGGAATAATTTCTTTTATAATAAAAATAAATTTAGGTTTTCGGCGAGCGTTAATGGAAAAACAGGTTATAAAAATATTGAAGAAAATCTTGATATGTATTTTGCTGAAGGGCCTTCAAAAATGGCTGCAATAACAAAGTTGAATGAGGAAAACGTATCTGGAAAACTAGGTTTAGATTATGATTTTTCTGAAAAAACTACGATTGGTTTTCAATTTTTAAAAGATAAAAGCAATCCTGATTTTGATTCGGATATCAGGATAGATAAATATAATGCTCAAAATGAGTTAGAAAGCTATATCCTTAACGAGAGTTTTTTAGACAGAAAATCGGGTAATCAGACTTATAATTTGCATTTGATAACAAAACTGGATTCTCTAAATAGAAAATTATCATTTGATGTGGATTACTTTAATTATGATTCAAAATTCGACAGAGATTTTATTGCAAATAATTATTCATCAGACGGAACTTTTGTAGATGTGAATCAGTCGGGTCGAAATATTTCTAATCAGGAAATTGATAATTTGAGTTTTAAGGCTGATATGGAACATCCGCTTAAAGCGCTCAACTTATCTTATGGTGCGAAAGTAAGTTTTACGACGAGTAACAGTGATGTTGTTTTTTTTAATACGATTACGGGAACTCCGGTTTTAGACGTGAACCAAACTAACCAATTTAAATATACAGAGAATAATCAGGCGATTTATATAAGTGGGAATAAGAAAATCAATGAAAAATGGAATTTTCAATTGGGATTGCGATTAGAGAATACACAGACAAATGGTTTTTCTAAAACATTGAATCAGGAAACGGTAAACAATTACTTGAAGTTGTTCCCAACGTTTTATAGTTCTTATCAAAAAAATGAAAACAATAGTTTTAGTTTCAATTATGGAAGAAGAATTCGAAGACCAAGTTTTAGTTTGTTGAATCCGTTTAGGATTTACATCAGCAGTAATAGTTATTCAGAAGGGAATCCTTTTTTAAAACCTTCTTTTAGCGACAATTTTGAGTTTGCGCATACGTATAAAAAGATATTGAAAACGAGTGTTTTTTTAAATTCAATCAGTGATGGTTATGGCGTAATTTTTACTGCAAATCCTGAAACACTGACGCAAATTGTATCGAGAGAGAATTATTTTAAAGGCATCAATTACGGAATTGGAGAAACGTACTCGGCTCATTTTGCAGATTGGTGGCAGAGTGAAAATTCATTGTATTTTTTGAGTTCAGATATTAAATTTATAAAAGATATCAATGCAACGCCGGTAAATGGGCTTCAGGTTGATTTTTCGACAAATAATACTTTTTCGTTGGGCAAGGCAACTAAACTTCAACTGGATTTTAATTATACGTCGCCTTATAAAAGTGGTTTGTATGATACGGGATATACTTCGAGTTTGAATATTGGCTTTAAACAGGATTTCTTAAACAAAGCAATGCAGATTTCGGTTTTGGTAAATGATATTTTTAATACTTCTTATTTGAAGGATGATGCTTCTATTGTAAATGGAGTGAGACAAGTTTATAGTCAGAATGAAAGCAATAGATTTGTTCGTTTGTCTCTGGTTTATAATTTTGGAAACAAAAAAATTGATGTAAATCAGCGTGGTTTTGGAAATGAAGAGGAGAAAAACAGGGCGAGGTAATTAGATAATTTGTCAATTAGAAAATTAGATAATTGAAAACACAAAGAAGTATCCTAACAGGTTTTTGAAACCTGTTAGGTATTTTTTTTACTATAAGTTCTTGTTTTTTGCGTGAGGGATAGGAGCTAACTACCGAAGTAGTGTGGATAGCCCGACCGGATTTGCGAAAGGCGCGTATAAGCGGTTGGTTAAATGGCGCCTTTTGTAAATGTGGTCACGCCCAGATTATAGAAAGAATGCTAATAAAATTCCGAGAACGATCATAGAAACTTTGGCAACATTGAATTTGTGTCCTTCGCTGCTTTCGAAAATAATGGTCGAAGAAATATGAAATAAAATCCCGATTACAACGGCGGTAATTTCGGTATAATAATCGTTTAAAAAAGGGACAAAATCTGATGCAATTGTGCCAAGTGGAGTCATGATGGCAAAGGTAAGCATGAAGGCAAAAATGGCTTTTTTATTAAGGTTTGCATTGATGAAAAATGTGGTCAGGATTACGGCAATTGGCAGGTGATGAATGGCTATACCAAGTGCTAAATCATGATGATGGCTTACGGGAAAACCTTCTAAAAAGGCGTGAATACACAAACTTATGAAAAGTAACCACGGAATCTGACTCATTTGTGCATGTCCGTGAACGTGCCCGTGTTCTGCTCCTTTTGAGAAAAACTCTAATATGATCTGGAACAAAATTCCGACCATGATAAAAATGCCTATATTGTGATTGTGTGTTTCGTAAACGTCCGGCAACAAGTGCATTACGGTTAGGGATAACAAAAATGAACCGCTAAAAGCAAGCAATAGTTTTAGATTGGTTTTGCTTTTTGGTTTTAAAAACAAAGCCACTATATAACCTAAAAGTACAGAAAATAAGGGTAATAGATAATTCATTTCGTTTTGGTGTAATCGTTGATTTGTTTAATCGGTTAATCGGATAATTGTTTCTTTAACGATTAAACAAATTAACAGTTAAACAATTAAACCTATTTAAAAATCATGATTAATCGTTCGCTTTCGGTTTTATGGAATTTTTTGAGTTTATAATCTCCAAAAATATCTAAGAGATAAATCCCGGCTTCGTCCATTAAATCCTGAAAGTCTTTCAAAGTTAATGCTTTTACTTTTTCGGTAAAATGATATTGACGTCCCTGATCTTCAAAATCTATTTCTTTAAAAATATGTCCGTCTTCAACGTATCTTTTTATTTTAAAATCGATGTCATCGACTGTTTTTACTTCTTCGGGAACCAGGGTTTCGATTACATTGGCAACGTTCATGAAGTCGATAACGGCAAAACCATACTCAGACAAACTTTCTTTGATGGCTTTAAGGGTGGTTAGGTTATCATCATCGCTTTCGAAATAACCAAAACTTGTAAAAAGATTAAAAATAGCATCGAACTTTTCTTCAAAAGGTTCGCGCATATCGTGCACTTTAAAATGCAGGGTTTCGTTGCTGTTTTTACTGGCTTCGGCAATGCTGTTTTCAGACAGATCGGCGCCTAAAACGTTAAAACCTAATTGATTTAAATAGATTGAATGGCGTCCTTTTCCGCAGGCTAAATCAAGAACTTTTGCTTTTTCAGGCAAATTGAGATAATGCGTAAGATTATCCATAAAAATTTGTGCCTCGCGGTAGTTTCTATCTTTATAAAGAATGTGATAATATGGAGTATCAAACCATGACGTAAACCAATTTTCGGTGTTACGTTCCTGATTTGGTGTTGATGAGTTTGGTGCGTCAGACATTTATTCTATTTCAATTAATTCAAAGTCCCGCAAATTTAGTGTATTTTTGCCGAAAAATAACTATTTCGTGACGATACCTGAATAATCAGATGTGTGTTTGCGATCGGAGTTTTTTTTAATTCAAAAATAAAGATGGAAGAAAATTTTAGAATGATAGCCAAATGTTTTTTTGGTTTTGAAGAAATATTAGAGAATGAATTGCGTGCGCTTGGTGCTCAGGATGTCGAAAAAGGCGTACGAATGGTAAGTTTTAAAGGTGATAAAGGTTTTATGTACAAAGCCAATTTATCTTTGCGTACTGCGCTTAAGGTGTTGAAACCTATTTATTCGTTTAGAGCTAATAATGAGCAGGCATTATACAAAGGAATTTCTGGCGTAAACTGGTCTAAGTTGTTAAATGCCAATCAGACTTTTGTAATTGATGCAACCGTACACTCGACTTATTTTAATCATTCTGAGTTTGTTTCTCAAAAATGTAAAGATGCCATTGTAGATCAGTTTAGAGAAAGAACGGGTCAGCGCCCAAGTATTGATAAAGCTTTTCCTGATTTAAGAATCAATGTTCATATCGATAAAGATCAGGTTTCTGTTGCTTTAGACACATCAGGAAACTCATTGCATCAGCGTGGTTACAGAACGGCTACGAATATTGCGCCTATCAACGAGGTTTTGGCAGCAGGAATATTGTTGTTGTCTGGTTGGGAAGGGCAAAGCCATTTTCTTGACCCAATGTGTGGTTCAGGAACTTTTCTGGCAGAAGCGGCGATGATTGCTTGTAATATTCCGGCAAACATTAACCGTAAAGAATTTGCTTTTGAAAAATGGAAAGACTGGGATAATGATTTGTTTGAGCAGATTATAAACAGTTTAATGAAAAAAACAAAGGAATTTCATTATACTATAAAAGGTTTTGATAAGGCGCCAAGTGCGGTAAACAAAGCCAAGGACAATATCAGAAACGCCAATCTTGAAGATTATGTTACTATAAAGGAAGAAAACTTCTTTGATACTGAAAAAGAGGTTGAAGGAAAACTGCATATGGTTTTTAATCCCCCTTATGATGAGCGTTTGGATATTCATATGGAAGAATTCTACAAAAACATTGGAGATACTTTAAAGAAAAGTTATCCGGGAACAAATGCCTGGTTTATTACAGCAAATCTTGAAGCGTTGAAGTTTGTAGGACTAAAACCTTCCCGTAAAATTAAACTCTTTAACGGAAGCCTTGAAGCACGTTTGGTAAAATACGAAATGTACGAAGGTAGTAAGAGAACGAAATTTCAGGTCTCTGAATAAGGTTCTGAGTTTCTAAGATACTAAGGTACTAAGGTTTTGACTTGGCTATTTTAGAATTTTAGTGATTTAAGTAAAAATAATTTAAGGTTAGGAAATAAAATTGCTGAAATAAAACTTAGCAACTTAGCATCTCAGAACCTTAGCAACTCTAAGAAAAATGTCAAAATTACAAGTAAGAGCTTTTTTATACCAGTTAGGATGTTTTGCGATTTTATTTATTGCAGGACGATTCGTGGTTGCGATGTATACAGGATTAACAGGACTTTGGATTCCGATGACTGCTTTTATCGTAGCTACTTTGATTTCGCCTAAATTTCAGGCGGTAAAAACTAAGGATGGTGAAAAACTTTTCATGAAATGGATTTTTATAAAAGGAATCAGAGAAATAGGATAATCGATTTTATATGAAGATAATTGGACTTATAGGAGGTATTAGCTGGGTTTCGACCGGTGATTATTACAAACTTATAAATCAGGGAATCAATGACAAATTGGGAGGGCTTAACTTCTCTGAATGCCTTATTTATTCTTTTAATTATGCTGATATAAAAAAGAACAATGAAAATAATGATTGGGATTCGACTTTCAATTTGCTTTTAAAGGGATGCCAGTTTCTTAAACAGGGCGGGGCAGAAGCAATTGTGTTGTGTGCAAATACAATGCATTTTATTGCTGACAGACTTGAAGCGGCAATAGATTTGCCTATTATTCATATCGCAACTGCAACAGCGATTGAAATCGAGAAACAGGAACTGAAAAAAGTAGGTTTGTTGGGAACTAAATTCACAATGGAACTTGACTTTTTTAAGGACAAGCTTTTGAATAAAGGAATCGAAGTAATAATTCCAAAAAGTGAAGAGGATAAAGATTTTATTCATACCACTATTTTCGAAGAACTTGGAAAAGGTATTGTAAGCAGCGAAACTAAAAAACGCTATTTAGAAATTGCCAATCAATTGATTAAAGAAGGAGCTGAAGGAATTATTTTAGGTTGTACCGAAATTCCGTTGGTGATAAAACCGGAAGATCTCGCGGTACCCATTTTTGATACTGCATTAATACATTCAAATGCAGCTGTTGATTTTCAGTTGTCATAACGATAAATAAAAAAGCCATGAACGATTAATTCATGGCTTTTTTTATTTCTGATATTGTTTGACTTTTACTGATTTGTTGTTTTTTATTTCGTACTCAGTATAAGTAGTTTTATCGCTGTCTTCGAAACTTTCCACTTTTTTGATCAGGTAGAAATTGTTGTTAGACCATTTGTAATAACTATCGGTTTCGTTTCCGTTGCCGTCGGCTTCATATTTGATGAATTCTTTGTTCCTTTGGTCAAAATGCAAATATTCTAATTCTTCGAGTTTTGTATTTCTAATAAACTGTTTCTTCGTTTTATCGTATACAAAGTAAAGAAAGCCACCATCATATTTAATTCGGTCAGGGAAATAAATAGGAATTTTGATATCCAGGAGCCCGTCAAAATTTAAATCTTCTAATTCTACTGCTGCGTCTTTTTCGTAAATGGCTTTGTTGAAACCAGAAAGCGTTTGCACTTTTTCTTTTTTAGCATTAAAAATATCCAGTTTGCTAATCAGGAAATTATCGGCTAATTCGCCGTTCATATTTTCAGCTTTACCTTTATGCGGGTTTAGTTTGTAAGTATAGTTTTTTGGATTAAAAACAGATAAATCTTCCAGACAAGTAAGCGTAGCATCAAATTTTTTATCCTTTTTTACATTTTGCCATATACCGCTTAATTTGTGCTCATTGTCTAATTGTAGTACAAAAGAGCCTGTTTTGGCAGGTACATTTCCTTTTTTGGCTGCTGTATAGGTTGTTTCTTCCAGTTTTATTTGGCCTGCTTTATAAGTACCTTTTGTAAAAATAGGCATGTCTTTACTATTTTTTAAGTAGTAATAACTTCCGGAAACAGAATCTTGTCCCTGAATGAATTCGATTGTCATTTCTATAGGATACTTGTTTATTTTTCCTGAGAAATGCAACGAAGTTTTGACAATTGTTTTTTGAGCAAAAGCAATTTGGCTAAAGATAAAAAGAATAAGAATTTTGTTCATCTTAGCTTAAAACTAATTTTTAGGAGTTTCGATAATTGCCGGAATAATAGTTTTTTTCTTGTAAAGCGGAATAAAATAAGAAACGGTGTAGTTAAAACCTACTCCAAAACTTCCGTCGTAAGTTCTGTTAAAACCTGGTATGTACAAATTATCAAAGCCTGATGGTTTTGAATTGGCCACCAGCATTTTTAACTGAACGCCAAATCCAACAAATACATTATTAAAAACTTTTGCTTTTAATCCCATGGCAACTTCCAGCCATCCTGCTGTTAAACCAGTATATTTTTGACCAGCAGCAACTGCCGGTTGTTCTCCCCAATACGGATTTGCGTTGTAGATTTTATAACTATTTAATTGCTGGCTAAAAGTACTAAAACCTCCACGTAAACCTATTGTAATTAAGTTTTCCATGTCTAACCAGTTTTGGTACAAATTATAGTCAAAACCTCCTTTTATGTACGTTCCGGTTGCAGTTGAGTTTAACCTGTCGTCATCTGTAGTTTTATCTTCAAAACCCAATTCAGCGGCGATGTAGTATTTTTTCGTTAAACGAAAATCTCCCACAATTTCGATTCCTTTATAATCTTTGTCATAAAGTCCGCGAGTCAGTTTGTACAAATCAACACCCACACGAAGACCGTAGCGATCTGTTTTGATGCTGTCTTTTTTTACTTCTTCAAGAGCAGGTTTTGCAGTCTCGGTTTTAGGCTTTTCTTTTGTTACTGTTTTAGTTGCTGTTTCCTGAGTATGGCCCAAAAACATTGAAAACAATAAGACAGAACTAAAAATATACTTGAATGTGTGTTTCATTTTCAGATTCAATGTTACGGGTTTTTACAAAAATTTCCTGCATCCAGTTACCATCACCGGCCGGATCTGTTCGTACGAAAGGATTTACCGGAGCGAGTGTAAAAGTAGTCTTAAAACCGCAGGCTCTCGATACATATACATTTTGATGAGTATAATCAATTTTTATTACATCAGTATTTATGGCAGCTGCATTAGGACTTAGTGAGTTGTATACAAATTTGTATATGGTAGAAATTGTATCTGTTCGCAGTGGTATAGAAACAGTATTTGCATTTGTTACATATTTAGTTGTATCTGTTACACTTTTGTTGAAAATAATTCCTTCTGTTTTTCCTTGTCCAATTACCATTAAATTATTTACATTTCTTGGCTTTGTCGAGTTATTGATATCATAAAATGCAATTACCAATCGAGGAGTAGTAGGTGTATTTGCATCACAAATATCATCTTTCTCACAGCTGGATAAACCAAAAGTGAAGACCAATAAAAGAGAGATTATTTTTTTCATTTATATTTTGTTAGCGAAGTTCTAAAAGTACAACATTTTCGACATGATGCGTTTGCGGAAACATATCAACTGGTCTAACGCGTGTAACTTTATATTTCTCATCCATTAAAGCTAAATCACGTGCTTGTGTTGCTGAGTTACAACTTACATAAACTACTTTTTTAGGAGCAATTTTCAGGATTTGATCGATAACTGCTGCGTGCATACCGTCTCTTGGCGGATCTGTAATAATAACATCCGGCTTGCCGTGCTCTGCGATGAAACTTTCGTTGAAAACAACTTTCATATCACCTACAAAAAACTCACAATTCGTTATATTATTGCGTTCTGCATTGGCTTTAGCATCTAAAATTGCTTCGGGAACACTTTCTACACCAATTACTTTTTTTGCTTTTTTAGAAACAAATTGTGCAATAGTTCCGGTTCCTGTATATAAATCATAAACGGTTTCGTTGCCAGAAAGTCCGGCGAAATCACGTGTTATTTTGTATAATTCGTAAGCCTGGTCAGAATTGGTCTGATAAAAAGATTTAGCGTTGATGCTAAATTTTAAACCTTCCATTTCTTCAAGGATATAATCTCTACCTTTATATAGTTTGATATCCTGATCGTAAATAGTATCGTTTTGCTTTGAATTTACCACATATTGTAATGAAGTAATTTGAGGGAACTTCTCGTAAAGATGATCTAAAAGCAATTCACGATCTTTTTTGTCGTTTTCGTAAAACTGAATCAAAACCATGATTTCTCCTGTCGAAGCAGTACGAATCATAAACGTTCTTAATAAACCAGATTGCTCTCTTGGATTAAAAAACGCTAAATTATTTGCATTGGCAAAATCTCTAATTTCGTTTCTAATCGCGTTTGAAGGATCTTCCTGTAAGTAACATTTTTGAATGTCAAGAATTTTATCCCACATTTTCGGGATATGAAATCCTAATGCATTTCTGTTTCCAAGATCTTCAGTGCTTTCAATTTCTTTTTCGGTTAACCAACGAGCGTTAGAAAACGAAAATTCCATTTTATTTCTGTAAAAAAACTGTTTTTCAGAACCCAGGATAGTTTCGAACTCAGGAAGTTCAACTTTTCCTATACGCTGTAAATGGTTTTTTACTTCGTTTTGTTTGTAATACAACTGTTGGCTGTATTTCATATTTTGCCATTTGCATCCTCCACAAACTCCAAAATGATCGCAGATAGGTTCGATGCGATGCTCTGATAATTCATGAAATTTTACGGCTTTGCCTTCATAATAGGCTTTTCTTTTTTTGAAAGTTTGAACGTCAACAACATCACCCGGAACTACGTTCGGAATAAAGATTACTTTTCCGTCAGGAGCCTTTGCTACTGATACTCCCTTTGCTCCGGCATCAAGAACCTGAATCTGATGAAAGACAACTTTGTCTGTATTTTTTCTTCCCATAGCGCAAAAATAAGGGTTTGTAAACTTTTTCAAATTTAATTTTCGAAATATTTTATCAAATTGTGTAATTTATTCTTTTAATTGAGTTTAAAAGTTAACTTTGTTTTTAGCAATAAACCCAATTCTGCTATTTTTAAACTATAGATTGTTATTATTTTTATGAAGTTATATCATAATCTTTCACAAATTGGCTTTTTGAAAAAAAGTTATGCCTTCAAATTTTTATTTGTTGCTTTTATAGGAATTCATATTCCTTTGATCGGGATTTTATTTTTTGTACTTTATTATAATCATAGTGTTTCGCCAACTTCGATTTTGGTTTTCTCTTTAATCATGACTTTACTGGCTACTTTGATCACACTTTTGGTTTTAAATCAATTAATTAAGCCCATTTCGATTGCTTCTAAATCATTAGATGATTACAGAAATAACAGAAAATTATCGATTCTGCCAACTGAATATACAGATGAAGCCGGTTTGTTACTGGCTAATATTCAGGAATCTATTTATGAAGCTGAAAGTTTTATAAACGAAAAACAGGATTTGATTTATATGCTTTCGCATGATTTGAAAAATTTTGCCGGGAATCCGCAAGGTTTGGCTAATTTAATTATCAGCGAAAATCCATCCGATTCTATTCGCCAATTGGCAGAATTAATTCGTGAATCGACGAATTTGCAATTTCGATACATCGAAAATTTTATAAAATTATTAAAAGAACAAGATCGCGTTATAAAAGGAAGTCAGGAAATTAAAACCATTTTATTGCCTGGTATTTTACCTTTTATTAATGAACAGTTAGAACAGCGCCTGATTGATAAAAATATAAAGTTGACTCTTGATTTAGAAATTACCGAGGTTAAATTGAGACTTGATGAAGGTTTACTTGTGCAGGTCTTGGTAAATTTAATAAGTAATGCGATTAAATTCTCGTATTTCGACAGCGAGGTAAAAGTTAGAATCTACAATGACAACTCAAAAGTCATTATAACGGTTACAGATAAAGGAATTGGTTTTGATAAAAATCAGATCGATGAATTGTTTAAGAAGTTTACCAAAATGAGCCGCTTAGGAACTGCAAATGAATCTTCGACCGGAATTGGATTGTATCTCTGCAAAAAAATCATCGAAAAAAACAAAGGAACATTAGACGCAACCAGCGAAGGTAAAAACAAAGGAGCTGAATTTAGAATTGAATTTGAAGCTTAAAAAAGTTATGAGTTATAAGTTAAGAGTTATGAGTTGAAATTGCGCTTTTTTTATAACTAAAAAAAGCGCCGAGATTCTAAAAAAAAAACTTAGAATCTCAGCACCTTAGCACCTTAGTGTCTTAAAACTACCATAGCTGGTGTACAGAAGGTTTTATGTATTCTTCGTAAATATTGTTCATGGCTGCGATTTTCTCCGGAGTTAATTCTGGTAAATCATAAACCGATAAATTAGACATGACGTGATTGGCTGTCGATGCGCCGGGAATGATACAGCTAATATCTTTAAAACTCAAAATCCATTGCAGGGCAATAGGAGCTAGGTTAGTTGTTTCAGGGAATAATGCTTTTAGTTTTTCAACCGCTTTTAGACCCAACTCGTAATCAATGCCCGAAAAAGTTTCTCCTTTGTCGAAAGCGTCTCCGTTACGATTAAAATTACGATGATCCTGAGCGTCAAAAGTAGTTTTAGCATCAAATTTGCCTGTTAAAAGTCCGCTTGCCAAAGGAACTCTTGCAATGATCCCGATGTCTTTTTTTCTGGCTTCTGAGAAAAACAATTGAGAAGGACGCTGACGAAACAAATTAAAAATAATCTGAACCGTAGTTACATTCGAATATTCGATTGCTTTTAATGCTTCTTCGACTTTTTCTACGCTTACACCCAGATTTAAAATTTTCCCCTGGTCTTTTAAACGATCGAATAATTCGAAAATTTCAGGTCGATAAAAAACTTCTGTAGGAGGGCAATGCAACTGAATTAAGTCAATTGTTTCTAATCCCATTCTTTTTAAACTGTCCTCAACAAATTTCTGAAGAACTTTTGGCTGATAACCTTCACTTACATGAGGATTAATATGACGGCCGCATTTTGTTGCTACATAAATTCTTTCAGAACGTGAACGTACAACTCTACCAACGGCGGTTTCGCTTAAACCATTTTCGTAAACATCGGCAGTGTCAATAAAGTTTACACCATTGTCGATTGCGGTGTTTATAAGCTCGTCGGCAGTTGTATCATTAAATCCTGATCCCCATTTTCCTCCAACTTGCCAGGTGCCAAGTGAGATTTCGGATATATTAAAGTTTGTTTTTCCTAGTTTTCTGTAGTTCATTTTTTTTTCAAGGTTCAAAGGTTCAGAGTGGCAAAGGTTCAAAGGTTTTTTGTAGAGACGCACAGCAGTGCGTCTTTTTTTAGGTGCTAAGTTTCTAAGGTTCTGGCGCAATAAGTCTTTTAAGATATTTTCTAAATAAATCTTAGCAACTTAGTGGCTCAGAATCTTAGTGCCTTTTCTTAGTCAAATAAATCCGAAGACAAATAACGGTCACCGCGATCGCAGATAACGGCAACGATTACGCCTGATTCCAGCTCTTCGGCGATTTTTAAGGCAACGGCAACAGAACCTCCGCTGCTCATTCCGGCAAAAACACCTTCTTCGAGTGCTAAACGTTTGGTCATTTTTCTTGCTTCTTCTTCGCTTACATCAACAACCGTATCTACTTTTGTTGCATCAAATATTTTAGGTAAATATTCTTGTGGCCATTTACGGATTCCCGGAATTTGAGATCCGTCGCTTGGCTGCGCTCCAATAATCTGAACCGCTGGATTTTTTTCTTTTAAATAAGTCGAAGTTCCAATGATGGTTCCTGTTGTTCCCATTGCCGAAACAAAATGAGTAACCGTACCGTCAGTATCGTTCCAAATTTCAGGGCCTGTAGTTTTATAATGTGCTTTCCAGTTGTCATCATTCGCAAACTGATTTAGCATGATATAACCGCCTTCTGCTACTTTTTTGTCGGCATAGTCTCGCGAACCAATAATTCCTTCGCTAGCAGGCGTTAAAATCACTGTAGCGCCATAAGCACGCATTGTTTGTGTTCTTTCTTTTGTAGAATCTTCCGGTAATACCAATTCAATTTCAATTTGAAACAATTGCGCAATCATCGCCAGCGCAATTCCGGTGTTACCACTAGTGGCCTCAATAAGCTTATCGCCTTTTTTAATTTCGCCTCTTTCAAGAGCAGCGGCAATCATGTTATAAGCAGCTCTGTCTTTTACGCTTCCTCCAGGATTATTTCCTTCAAGTTTCAGTAAAAGTTTTACATTTTTATTTTTAACCAAATTGACAGTTTCCATCAATGGAGTATTTCCAATTAGGTTTAGCAATTTCTGTGCGTTCATTTTTTTTCTTTTATTTTAACTTCAGTTGTAGTGGTATTGATTACGATAGAACCTTCAGGAATCGATTTGGTAACCCAGGCATTTCCTCCCACGATGCTATTTTCTCCAATAATGGTTTCGCCGCCCAAAATAGTAGCATTGGCATAAATGCAAACATTTGCTTCTACAGTTGGATGTCTTTTGGCGTTTTTCATTTCTTTACTTACGCTCAAAGCTCCAAGCGTAACACCCTGATAAATTTTTACGTGTTTCCTGATCACAGTGGTTTCGCCAATAACGATTCCGGTGGCGTGATCAATAAAAAACGGAGAAGCAATGTCTGCACCGGCATGAATATCGGTTCCTGTAATTCGGTGCGCGTATTCGCTCATTAATCTCGAAAAGAGTAATAAATCCAAATGATATAATTCGTGGCTTAAACGATAAATTGCAATAGCGTAGAAACCTGGATAACCCAAATAAACTTCGTCGATACTATTTGATGCCGGATCATTTTCAAGAATATATTCAGCATCCTGATTTAGTTTTTCGAGAACGCCGGGTAGTTTTTCCAGAAAACGGTCCCAAATCGATTCGCATAAATTTTGAGGCTTTTTGCAGGCTAAAACGGCAATTTCTTTAAAGCCAACTTCAAGTTCGTCGATGCTTTTGTCTAAATCTGCATTCGAATCAAAAAGGGTATAGAAAAGCTTCTCGGTAAAATCTTCAGTTTTGGTTTTGATCCCGTAATTTATATTAGAATGGCTTTTTAAAGCTTTGATATTTTGTATGATATTGTCTTTGGTCACAATTGTAAAATTGAGTGGATAATTTAAAACGTTAAAAGTAATGCGTTTTTTGTAAATAAGGGCACGAATAGTATAAAGAAATTTTGTTTTGAGAATTGTATTTGTGATAAATAAAATAAAATGAAACACGATTTTTTTATGCAATTGTTAAGAAGTTAAATGCGTAAATTAGCCTGTAAAATTTATAAAAAATGAAAAACAATTCGACTTTTAAAAGCGCTATTTCTAATATTTCGTTTCCGGAAAATCAGAGAATATGGGGAAAATCTATTCACGATCCAATTTTGGGGCTGATTATGGAGGATCATCCATCTTTTAGTGAACAGGATTGTATAGCGGTGAAAGAATTAAACGAATACCGCCAAAAATATATTTCGAGATACTTATCTACGGAAATAGGAACACTTTCTGATCTTGAAAAAAGTGTTATTAATTCTCTAAAAGAAGACAAATCGATTGTGAGTATTGTTGAGGATGAAGAAGAGGAGAGAAGCTTTGGACAGAAAATAGCAGATAAAGTGGCTGACTTTGGCGGAAGCTGGACTTTTATTATTTCGTTTTTGCTTTTTATCATCGTCTGGATTGGTGCCAATGTTTATATTTTGGTCAATAAAGGTTTTGATCCGTATCCGTTTATTTTGCTGAATTTGATTTTATCCTGTATTGCGGCATTGCAAGCTCCGGTAATTATGATGAGTCAAAACCGACAAGAAGAGAAAGACCGAAATCGTGCCAAAAAAGATTACATGATTAATCTTAAATCAGAATTAGAAATTAGAATGATTCATGATAAAATCGATCACATGATTATGCATCAGCAACAAGAATTAATCGAAATTCAGAAAGTGCAAATCGAGATGATGAACGATATTTTGAATCAGATAAAAAAATAATTTGAGAAGAATTTTCGTCTGAGAAAAATCAAATGAAACTTAAAATTGAAACTTTTTAGAAGTTGCAAAAACTATTTTTTATGGAATTATTTTTGAATTTTTTAGAAAGATTAAAAAGTATTAAAATTGAAAAATAATGGACAATTGAGATGATGAATTGTCGTAATTTTTCTGGAGTAAAAAGTAAGAATAAATCGGGTTATAAGTTGAGATTTTATTGCGCTAAAATGAAGTCCGTTTTTTGTTTTTTTAATCGATGATATTTACTGGTTTTTAGAGAGGGATTTTAGTTGTTTTTTTAAGGAAAATTTTCGATTCATTTTAGAGAGTATTAAAGTCCTATTTTAAAGTTTCATACTTTTGAATTCTTAAATACTTAAAAAATGAAAACGTTTAAAATTTTAATAATGATTCTTGCCATTTCAGTTGCATTATATGAGCAGGTTTCAGAAGAGAAAAATATTTATATAACGGTAATTGCAATTGTCGTTTTCATGTTTGGAATGATGCAGTTGAGTGCAAAAACACCTAGTAAAAATCAAGATAAAGAGGAGCAAGATGTTGACTAAAGGAGATAAGGTTTCTGTCTTAGACGAAGCCATTAACGGAACAGTAGTTTCGGTAAAAAACAATGAAGTTGTAATCGAAACTGAGGATGGATTTATGATGACATTTTTTGTCAATGAATTGCTTAAAATGCAAGAATCCAGTAATTTAATGAATTCTATTAAAAGAATTGATTTAGATGAAATTTCAAAAGAGAAAACGGAGCCAAAACCGAGAAGTTTTGTTAAAGAAAAGAAGGATAAACGCGAAATTGCAGCTCCGGAATTTGATTTGCACATCGAAAAACTGGTTCCTAATAAACGCGGAATGTCTAATTACGACATCCTGACTCTGCAAACAGAAACGGCCAAAAGACATATCGAATTTGCGATCCGAAATCGTATTCCGAAAATTGTTTTTATTCACGGTGTTGGTGAAGGAATTCTAAAAGCCGAACTTGATTTTTTATTAGGCCGTTACGACGGAATAGATTTTCAGGATGCCAATTATCAAAAATATGGCTTAGGTGCCACCGAAGTTTATTTCAGGCAAAACAATAAATAGGGCACTTTTTTACGCTCCGATTTATTCGTTTTAAAGCATAAAAAAACATCCGTTTTTCAAGGCTAATTTTACTAAAGAATTAGATTGAAAAACGGATGTTTTTTTGTAGGAACAAAAAGTAGTTTTTGTACTGTTTAAAAACTCATTTTAAACTAGGGTACTACAACTTCTAAATTTCCTAAAACATAATTTGTAGCCAGTTTAAACGAGCTGTGATCTTTTTGCAATGTTACGTTTTTAAGAACAATAGTATGTGTAAAAACTTTGTTGACATTTGTGGTCGTAACTTCTATAATTCCGCTTTCTCCCGCAAGTCCATCACGGGCAATCCATGTTTCGCTTACCGCAGGAGATGATGGTATTGTGGTGTTACAAAAGTAACTTTGTGTCAGGGTACCATTTATATAAGTACGTAATAAAACTTTGTTGGTTGTACCGTTAGCATTGATAAGACCTGTTCTTGGCGTTGTTGTTATTTCATTTACAAGCAGCGCAGGATCTATATTGTCAATCGTTAATGCAGATGATGCGTTGTAGTTGTAAACCTGTTTTGAAGCATTTGTACATTGCTGTACAGGATTGGTGAAAACTGTATTTGGTGCAGTATATGAAGTTGAAAAATTTCCAAATACGTATTCTGCTTCAACCTGATCTCCGGCAGGTTTAGCAAAGGTGATGTTTCTAAAAACAATAGTATGGTTGTAACCTGTAATTGTAGTACTTCCGTCAGTAGATGCTGTGCCTGGTATTGAAGTGGTAGTGATCTCTATTTTTCCGGCTGTTCCAATCCATTCTTCTGTAATATTTGGTGTTTTTGGTGGTATTGTACCGCATATATTGGCAGTGGCAACAGTACCATCATAAGCTCTGTAAACAACACGATAGGTACTATTATTGATGTCATAAGAATAAACAGACGGATCGTTTATAATACTATTATCTGGTAATTGTATTAATAAAGATTCTTGGGGTTTAAGCTTATATATTAGATTATTGGTTAATGGGTCGCAGGTTTGAGCTTTAATACTTTCGTTGCTAAAATCAATAGTATCTACTGTTAAATCACCATCATCGCAACCGTTTAGTATTAGGGCGAACAATAGAAGGCTTGCATATTTTTTCATCGTAATTTTATTTGAGGTCAAAAATAGTGAAAAATTTGGCAAATGATATTTAAGATTAGACAATTGATATTTCATAACTTTGCAGCAATGAAAAAAGTATACCTCGATAACGCCTCTACAACCGCTATGCGTCCTGAAGTGATTCAGGAAATGACTAAAGTAATGACCGAAGATTTTGGTAATCCGTCTTCTACACACAGTTTTGGAAGAAACGGAAAGACTATTCTGGAACTTTCCAGAAAAAGTATTGCCAAACATTTAAATTGTTCTGCACAAGAAATTCTTTTTACATCAGGAGGAACGGAGGCTGATAACTGGATACTGCGTTCAGCTGTAGAAGATCTTAAAATCGAGCGTATCATTACCACAAAAATTGAGCATCATGCCGTTTTGCATACTGTTTTAGTATTGGAGTCTGAATATAATGTTCAGGTTGATTATGTTAAGATTAGTCCTGACGGAAGTATAGATCTTACTCATTTGTCTAATTTATTGGCAGAAGAAAAAAAGACTATTGTGAGTTTAATGCATGTTAATAACGAAACAGGAATAATTCTGGACTTAGACAGGGTTGGGGTAATTTGTAAGCAATACAATGCTTTATTTCATTCAGATACAGTGCAATCTGTGGGTAAAACAGAGATCGATTTGCAAAAAACTCCAGTCGATTTTATAATTGCAAGTGCACATAAATTTCATGGACCAAAAGGAGTTGGTTTTGCTTTTATACGCAAAAACTCTGGATTACAGCCTCTTATTTTTGGCGGAGAACAAGAAAAAGGACTTCGCGCAGGAACAGAAGCCGTGCATCAAATTGCAGGTATGGCAAAAGCCTTGTCTCTTTCTTATGAAAATTTAGATCAGGAAAGAACTTATATATCTGAATTGAAGATGTATCTGATTGATCAGTTGGAAACTCATTTTCCAGGCTTTAGAATTAATGGCAAAAAGGATGATTTTTATAATATCATCAATATAATTTTGCCTTTTTCGGCAGATAAAACTTCGATGCTTTTGTTTAGTTTAGATATGAAAGGAATTGCGGTTTCGAGAGGCAGCGCCTGCCAGTCCGGAAGTATAAAACCTTCACATGTTTTAAAAGAAATGCTTTCTGAAGAAGATTTAAAATTACCTAATCTCCGAATTTCATTCAGCCATTATAATACTAAAGAAGATATCGATTGGTTGATTGAGAGTTTGGGAGCTATTTGAGGTTCTAAGTTTCTGAGGGGCTAAGTTATTAAGGCAAAGGTCTAGTGAAATATTCTTCGACTTTGCTCAGGATGACATTGAAAGGTTGTCAGGCTGAGCGAAGTCGAAGCCATTTAATAAGGTGCTAAGATTCTAAGGTTCTGAGATATTAAGATTTTTGAACGTCAAAAAAAGCATTCTCAATTCACAATTAATAACTCACCATTATTTACGAATAACTTTCACTTGCGAATCTCTCGTAAGTTTTATAATTGTCGAAGGTTTTCCGGCAATTTTATCCTGATTTAGTTTTACGACATAATCAACACCTTTAATGATTTCAGGGCTAATATCCTTGAAAGCAATAGGGGTTGGTTGTCCTGAAATATTAGCAGATGTAGAAACCAAAGGCTTTTTCATTCTTTCCATTAATTTAAAACAAAACGGTTCTTTAACCAGTCTTATTCCAAGCGATTTATCAGCTGCAATAATGTTTGGTGCTACATTTCTGGCATCGTCTAAAATTAATGTAGTTGGTTTTTCAGATACATCCAAAATCTGCCATGCAACTTCTGGAATGTCTTTAAAAACATTATACATCATTTTTTCTCCATTCATCAAAACAATCATACTTTGTGTTTCGGCACGCTGTTTTAGTTTGTAAATTTTTGCAACTGCTTCCGGATTAGTTGCGTCACAGCCAATTCCCCACACGGTATCGGTTGGGTAAAGAATAATGCCGCCTTCTTTTATCACTTCGTAAGCATTGTGAACTTCAGTGTTAATATCCTGACTCATAACTTAAAATATTTTTTATGATAACAAATAGCTTTGTTATAAGGTTTGTTTATTTATAATTTGAACTATTTTTTCTAAATCAGTCTCAGCAATTCCTACATATAAAGGCAGGCATAAAATTCGTGAGGCTACTGATTCAGAAATAGGCATTGTATCTCCTTTTGTGTATTCTATTGTATTTAATGATGGATAGAAATAACGTCGGGGAAATATATTTTCAGCTGCCAAAGCATCCTGAACTTTTAATAAAACAGCTTCTGAACTAAAAATTACAGGATAATAACTGTAATTCCATTCTGTATTTTCTCTTACTTTTAAAGATTGTACAGTTTTAAAATTTAAATTTTCATTATAAAAATCGACTACTTTTTTTCTTTCCGCAATAATATGGTCCATGTACGGAAATACCGCTAAGCCCATTGCTGATTGCAGTTCAGAGATTTTAGCATTGATTCCTAAACCATGAAATGCCAAAGGCCCGTCATGTCCGAAATTATGGCTGTAATACAACTGATGAAAAGTTTCTTTGTCATCGCAGAATATTGCGCCGCCTTCTCCGGTATGAAATAATTTTGTTGCGTGAAAACTGCAAGTGCTTACATCTCCAAAATTAAACACAGATTGGTTATTATACTTAACTCCAAAAGAATGAGCAGCATCGTAAATTACCTTTAAATTGTGTTTTTTTGCGATTTTTTCAATTTCGATTACGTGACAAGGATTCCCAAAAACATGAGTTGCTAGTATTGCAGTGGTTTTTGGCGTAATGGCAGCTTCGATTTTAGTTTCGTCTATGGTTAAATAATCTGGATGTATATCGACAAAAACAGGTGTGCAATTTTCCCATACAATTGCTGCAGAAGTTGCTACATAAGAAAAAGGAGTGGTGATAATTTCGCCTCCTTTACCAAATAACTTTAATGCAATTTGAATTGGTATTGTGCCGTTATTAGTAATAATTAAATTAGAAACTTCAAGATGTTTTTTAAGTTTATCTTCTAATTCTATAGTAAGTTCACCGCGGTTTGTAAGCCAAGCTTTATCCCATGCACGTTTTACAAAAAGGTTGTATTCTTCTTGCGGAGGTAGAAAAGTTTTGGTTACAGGAATCATTAAATTTTTGATTAGTGGTTTTTAATTTATCTTTAAGGGTAAACTATTGTTATATTTGTGGGGTAAAAATAGGAAAAGAAACCTAAATTTTGGGCATAAGTCAGCATTATAACATTATAAGAAAAACGATATGCCGTTGAGTTGTTTGAACAACAATAATTTAAGGGATCATTTTTATAAAATTAATATCAATAACAAATTCAAAATAAATTTAAGAATACTATGGAAATCAACACTTTTTTGCGAAATTTTGCAGATATTTTAGATGATACAGATGCGGCATTAATCACACAAGAAACTGTTTTTAGAGATTTGGATGAGTGGAATTCATTGACAGCTTTGTCATTAATCGCTATGGCAGACGAAGAATATGATGTAAAACTTACTGGAGACGATATTAAATCTTCGAATTCATTAAATGATATCTTTGAAATTATTAAAAATAAAGGATAATTAAATGGCTGCTTTTTCAATAAATGATATTGCAATAAAAGGCATTTCGTGTTGCATTCCTAAAAACACAGAACGCAACATTGATTTAGAGTTGATAAGTCAGGAAGAGATTAAAAAATTTATAGAAGTAACAGGAGTTGAGGAACGACGAATTGCTTCTAAAGAAATTTCTACTTCTGATTTATGCTGTGAAGCTGCAGAGAAATTAATCAGCAGCCTGAATTGGGAGAAAGAAGAAATTGAAATATTAGTTTTTGTTTCGCAGACGGGAGATTATATTTTGCCTATATCAGCTGCAATAATTCAGAATAGATTAGGTTTGTCGACTCATTGCATGGCGTTTGATGTGCCACTGGGATGTTCTGGTTATGTTTATGGAATTTCTATAATTGCGGGAATGATGAAAACGGCCGGTTTTAAAAAAGGACTTTTATTGGCAGGAGATACTATAAGTAAAATTGTCTCAAAAACCGATAAGAGTACATTGCCACTATTTGGTGATGCCGGAAGCGCAACTGCATTTGAAATTGATGAAAAAGCTGGAAATATATTTTTTGATTTAGGTACAGACGGATCAGGTTATAAAACCATTATCGTTCCTGATGGAGGTGCAAGAAACAGAGTAAGTGAAGATTCTTTAAAAGTAAATAAAATCGAAGAAGGTATTAGCCGAAACTCTTGCGATTTAGTTTTAGACGGAATGGATGTTTTTAGTTTCGGAATATCTCAGGGACCTAAAACTGTAAATAAACTGATAGAAAAATTTGCAATCGATAAAGAAAAAGTTGATTATTTTATTTTTCATCAAGCAAATATGATGATGAATAAAATGATTGCAAAAAAGTTAAAATTGCCTATTGAAAAAGTGCCTTACTCGTTAAAGTATTTCGGAAATACATCTTCGGCTACAATACCTTTAACTATTGTGTCAGAATTAAAAGATAAGATTTTAAACCGGTCTTCTAATTTATTAATGTGTGGTTTTGGAGTGGGTTTATCATGGGGAACAATGCTCATTGAAGATGCGAAAATAGAGTGCTTAGATTTAATTGAATTATAAATGATTATTTTACAAGATAAAAATATATTAGTTACTGGTGCATCTCAGGGAATTGGCAGAGAAATTGCAATTACGGCTTCTAAATTAGGAGCGAATGTTACTGTTGTTGGCAGAAATGTAGAAAAACTACAAGAGACAATTTCACTGTTAACAGGAAACAACCATAAAATGTTTGCTGTTGATCTTGCAGTTACGGAAGATCTTGATAAACTAATTTTGCAAAGTTCGGCATTTGATGGTGTTGTTTTTAATGCGGGGATTGTAGAATATCTTCCTGTTAAGTTTTTGAGCGAAAGTAAAATAAATGCTGTTTTTTCTATAAATTTTGATAGTAATGTCTTACTGAGTCAAAAGTTGGTCAAGAAAAAATTATTAAATAAAAAAGCTTCTTTGGTTTTTATATCCTCAATTTCTTCAAAATTAGGTGTAGGGGGTACCGCAATGTACGCAGCTTCAAAAGCGGCGTTAGTATCTTTTTCTAAAGTATTGGCAACAGAATTGGCTCCGCAGGGAATAAGATCAAACAGTATTTGTCCCGGAATTATAAAAACAGCAATGACAGAGCAGGCAAATGATATTGCCTCTGAAGAGGAAGTGAAAAAAGCTGAATCAGAATATCCATTAGGATACGGAGAACCTGCAGATGTTGCAGGATTAACAATGTACTTACTAAGTGATATAAGTAAATGGATGACAGGCTCTGATCTAATTATTGATGGCGGATTCACATTAAAATAAAAATTATGAATTCAAATATACAGGCTTTTCATTATTATGATGATGCTATTTTTTTGAAGGAAACAAATAACCTTTTTAAAAAAGTTTGGCATTTTGTTGGATTCAAATCTGATTTTTTAAATGATAATGATTTTATTGCTTTAAAAATTGCAGGTACACCCATTGTAATTCAGAATGTAAGAGGTGAGATTAAATCATTTTTAAATGTATGCTCTCATCGTTTTTCTATAATTCAGCAGGAAGAATCGGGAAACAGGCCTTTGGTTTGTCCTTATCATGGTTGGGCTTATGATAAAAATGGTATTCCAAGTGGTATTCCGAAAAAACCTTTGTTTAAAAAATTTTCGAAAGAAGAGCTCTGCGAAATGAAATTGAAAGAATTTGAAGTTTCATTTTGTGGTAATCTGTGTTTTGTTTCTTTAGATCAGGATGCTGAACCTTTAGAAAATTTTATAGGTGTTTTTTATGAAGAATTAGAAACAATGTCATTGGTATTAGGAAATAGAATTGATGTTAATTCTATGGAAATAAATGCAAATTGGAAAGTTATCGTTGAAAATACGCTTGAAAGTTATCATGTTGGACTGGTTCATGCAGATACCCTGGCTAAATTAGAACCTTCTGGAATAGATTTTACTTTTGATAAAACCAATTCAAGCTGGACAAGTAATTTAAATATAGTAAAAGACAAAGGAGGTTATAGAAAGATTAATGATTATTATTCACCAAGAGCTTATGATATAGATGGTTATAAACATATTTTGATTTTTCCTAATTTGTTAATATCTACTACGCACGGAATTTCTTTTAATTATTCTTTAATTGAACCCATTACGCCAGATAAGACAAAATTTACAAGTCATGTTTTTACAACAATTACAGATTCAGAAAAAACACCAATAGTTATTAAAGCTTTTGAAGAATCATTAATTGGTTTTAACAGACAGGTTTTTAATGAAGATAAAACAGTTTGCCAGCTTGTGCAGCAAGGTGTCAGACATACAAATTTATCAGGAAAACTTTCTGATGAAGAAGAACGAGTTCATCATTTTCAAAAACAATATTTAAATTTCTTAGAAAATGAAAGCTAATATAAAAGCTATATCTTACTATTTACCAGAAGCAGTTTTATCGAACGATTTGATTAATCAGGAATTTCCAGAATGGGAAATTGAAAAAATCAGTTCTAAAACAGGCATTAATTCAAGACATATTAGTGCCGATAATGAATTTTCTTCTGATATGGCTGTCAAAGCTGCAGAAAAACTTTTTGCAGAACATAATATCGACCGATCAACTATCGATTATTTGTTATTTTGCACACAGAGTCCGGATTATTTTTTACCGACGACGGCCTGTATTATTCAGGATAAATTGGGATTAAATACTTCGATTGGCGCCTTAGATTTTAATCTCGGTTGTTCAGGTTTTGTATACGGTTTAAGTTTAGCAAAGGGATTAATTGCAGGTGAAATGGCAAAAAATATTTTGCTTATCACTGCAGAAACGTATTCAAAGTTTATTCATCCAAAAGATAAAAGCAACAAAACTATTTTTGGAGATGCTGCCGCGGCTACATTAATTACTGCTGAAAAAGGTTTTTGTTCTATTGGTAATTTTATTTTTGGTACAGACGGAAGAGGAGCAGAGAACCTAATTGTAAAGCAAGGTGGTATGCGTTTTCCTGTTTCAAGTGAAAATGAAGATATTGTAGATGAGTTTGGAAATGTTAGAAATGATAAAAATCTGTACATGAACGGAGCGGAAATCTTCAATTTTACTGGAGAATTTGTTCCCAAACTTATATTCTCAATTTTAGAGAAATCAAACTTAACAAAAGAAGATATTGACTTGTTTATTTTTCATCAAGCCAATAAATATATGTTGAATCATTTGAGAAAAAAAATAAAAATTCCCGAAGAAAAGTTTTTTATCGCTATGGAAGGATGTGGAAATACCGTTTCATCTACAATTCCAATTGCTTTGTACGAAGCTCAAAAGCAAAGAAGATTAACAGCATCTAAAAATCTAATACTAGCAGGTTTTGGCGTAGGATATTCGTGGGCGGCATGTAACTTAATAATCTAAACTATGAAAAATTTAATTATAATAGGAGCAAGAGGATACGGGCGTGAAGTATGTGGGCTTGCTAAACAATGTCCTGGTTACAATACTGAATATATGATAAAAGGATTTTTGGATGATAAATTAGATGCTCTCGATGGTTTTGATAATTATCCGGAAATTATTTCATCTGTAGAAAATTATGCAATTCAGGAAAATGATGTTTTTGTTTGTGCACTGGGGAGTGTACAATGGAAAAAACATTATGTAGAGATTATTTTATCAAAAGGAGGTAGATTTATTAATTTGATTCATCCTACAGTAATTTTTACCTCAAATGTAACCATAGGAAATGGCTTAATCATTTTTATGTATTCTAATATTAGTAATGACTGTATAATTGATGATTTTGTGACAATTCAGGGTTTTGTGGCGATAGGGCACGATTCTAAAATTGGAAAATGGTCACATGTTAATGCTTATAGTTTTATGGGCGGCTATGCCATATTAGAAGAAGAAGTATGCCTTAATACAAGATCTACTATTTTGCCTCATATTACGATTCGTAAAGGGGCAACAGTTGGAGCAGCCAGTCTTGTGATTAAAAATGTAAAGGAAAATAGTACAGTTTTTGGGGTTCCTGCAAAAAGAATAGAATTTTAATAAGGATGGATAGTAAGAATAAAAGTTTTAATAATTGTTCCTGTCAAAGATTTTAAAGGATTACAGAAAATATAATCAAAATCACGGATAAGGAGATAAAATTTAATTGTTAAGCTAATGTTTGGATGCGGAATTTCCAGTTTGCGCCAACCGGACTGAAAAAAAATGATTCCACTCTATAAAAGTATGACTTAGATAATATTTCAAAAAGAATAAGAATATAAAATGAAAGATCAGGAAAGTATCATTTCAGGCTGGATCGAAAATACAGGTGATCCGCTTGTAACTATTATTTGCACAACTTTTAATCATGAAGATTTTATAAGTGAAACTTTAAAAGGTTTTTTAATGCAGAAAACAACATTTTCTTTCGAAATAATTGTACACGATGATGCTTCTACAGATAATACACAAAATATAATAAGAGATTTTGCAGAAAAATATCCTCTAATTATTAAGACAATTTTACAGGAAAAAAATCAATATTCTAATAAAGAAGTTAATATTTGGAGTGATTTTACCTTTCCTATGGCACAAGGAAAATATATTGCCTTATGCGAAGGAGATGATTATTGGATCGATAAATTGAAATTGCAGAAACAAGTCGACTTTTTAGAAAATAATAAAGAATATGTTATCACTTGGACTGATTATCTTAATCGAAAAGGAACTGAATTAGTGTCAAACAATTTCAAGGAAACTTTGTCATCAATATATACCATCGACTTTGATACCATTTTTCAGCCTTATTGTACTTTAACACTAACCAGTGTTTTCAAAAAAGATGCTGTTGATCCTTTAGATTATAAAAAATTCAAATACGGTAAAGATAATACGCTCTATGCATTGGCGCTTTGCCACGGAAAAGGAGCTTTTTTAAATTTTCAAGCGGCGGTTTACAGATTGCATCCCGGAGGTGTATTTTCTTTAAAATCAACGTTTTTTCAGCGTTATTCTTCTTATCTCAATGTAAAAGAGATTTATGATAATATTCCGCAAGCCAGAACAAAAAATATCGAAAAAGTAATGGTTTCGTTATTAAAAGCGTCTGCGTTTGAGGCTTTGAAATTGCGTAAAACAGAAGAATTTAAAAACATCGAAGAACCTCAAAAAGCAATTAATGAATTTTTAGAGAAAGCCAGTTTATCTTTAAAATTCAAATATTTTTTGAAATATATAAAATCATGATTTTAGAATTCTTAGCGACCAAATAAAGATTTAAAATATAAAATCGTTCGATCAAAAAGGCTTATTTTCTGAAATAAAGCCTTTTCTTTTTTACTTAAATGTTTGTAAAAAGGAATATTAAATGAATTAGCATTTCGAATAGTACGTACTAAAACTTTATCAATATGTTTTTTGAATAAGTTCTGATTGAAATATTGAATCTTTTCATTCTGCGAAAGCAGGAATTTTGATGCATTTATGGTTTCAATAATTTCGTCAGGCGAAAGTTTTTTTTGCAATGAAACTGCATTTAAATAAAAATCAATTTTGGGATCTGCCGGATCTATTTCAAGTGCAGCTAACTGTTTTATTTTTACTCTTTTTACAGATCGGTTAACATTATCAATTTTTGTTTTACTAATGTTGTTATCGTGTTGCCTGTAATTTAGCAGAGATTCCGGAATATTATAGAAATGTGTTTTATCTAACAATCGGCTCCATAAATCATAATCTTCAGCAGGAACATAGTCATTGTCGAATTTTAGATCGCCTAAAACTTCTTTTTTAAACATAACAGTTGGGTTACCAATGTTACAACTGTGTAAAAAAGATACTTTTATAGCATCGTGATCGTTACTGTGATTTATGGTTTTATTTTTTTTAGATCCAAAAAAAGTAAACCCTGTGCCGCAAACTCCAATTTCCGGATTGTTTTTTAATACTGTTATTTGTTTTTCAAAACGAGTTGGCAAAGCAATGTCATCAGCATCCATTAAGGCAATAAAGGTGCCTCTTGCAGCGTTAATTCCTTCATTCCTGAGGTTTGCCGGACCAACATTCTGTTCTTTATCAATAATAATTACCCGATTATCTTTAGATTGATTTTTTTTAATTATTTCTAAACTTTCATCAGTAGATTTATCATTTAATATTATAAGTTCAAAGTCTGAGAATGTTTGATTTAGGATACTTTCTATGCTTTCCTGCAAAAATGGAGCAGCGTTAAAAACAGGAATTATAACAGAAATTTCAGGAATTTGCATGATTTTGCATGGTTTTTGTTTCAACAAAGCAAAGATAATATATAAGTTAAAATTATCTTAAAGAATAAGTGGTAATTTTATAGATAATTTCGGAATGTTTTTATCTTTGCCCTAACAAATTTAAATAAATGAAAAAAATCCACGTTGGCTTTTTATTTTCTTATGATTACGAAAAACTAAAAATATCAATTCCTCTTGTGTACAATGATGCCGATGCTATCTTTTTAGCAGTTGATGAAAAATTTAGAACCTGGTCAGGTCAAATTTTTGAGGTTGATGATCAGTTTTTCGAATGGATAAAACAATTTGATACCCAAAATAAGATTACCATTTATCGTGACAATTTTTATGTGCCTGAACTTTCGGCAATCGAAAATGACAACAGAGAGCGCTATATGCTGTCTTTAAAAATGGGAATCGGAAACTGGCTTATACAGGTGGATAGTGATGAATATTTCTTAGATTTTAAAAAGTTTGTAAAAGATTTAAGAAAGCATGACAACTTTTTAGACGATCCGGAAAACAACAGAATACAGGTTGCTGCTTTTTTAATTAACATGTTTAAATACACTGATGGAGGTTTATTGTATGTAGATAAAGCCACCAGAGGACTTATGGCAACTAATTATCCAGATTATAAAGTGGCTAGAAATACGCGTCAGAGAATTATATATACGCGTAATTTGTTATGGCATGAAACTTTATCAAGAACAGCGGAAGAAATAGAATATAAGTTTAAGAACTGGGGACATAACGATGAAGTAAACCCGGATTCGTTTATGCAGAAATGGAAATCAGTTAATAAGAATAATTATAAATCGATGCGTGATTTCTTTTATATGGAGCCTGAAAAATGGAAAAAACTGGCTTTCGTAAAAGGTACAACTTATAGCGAGATTAAAAATAATATTGACATTTGTAAAGTAGCGCCTTCGAATCTTTACATCTGGAGCAAAAACATAGGACAATGGTTCAAACATTTATAAAGAAATACTATTATTTTAGTATTTCTTTATAAACATTTAAATATTCTGAAGCTGCAACTTTCCAATCGAAACTTGCAGCTCTTTTTTTCAGTTGGTTTTCGATTTCGGTTTTATTATTCTCGAAATTATTTAATCCGTCAAAAAGAACTTCTTTCATATATTCAGGATCAAAATTGGTCCAGTAATTTGAAACATCACCTCCAATTTCAGGCAAAGAAGTTTTATCAGATAAAAATATTGGCTTACCAAAACTCATTGCTTCAATTGGCGGAAGTCCAAAACCTTCGCGAATTGAAGGGAAAAGAAATGCCGCACAGTTTTTCATGTAAAACTGTTTTCCTTCATCAGATACTTTTCCGGTCAGGAAAACCTGATTGCTAAGGCCATTGTCATCAATTAACTTCTTGATTTCTTCGCCATACTTTTTATTGTTATTTCCGGAAATGATTAGATTAAAATCCTTTATTCCTTTCATCATGGTAATGATCGAAGCATAATTTTTTCTTTCGATAAAATCACCAATCGTATAAAAGAAAGGTTTGTCTACCGGAACAGTTGAAACAAAAGAAGAAGTGTCTAAAAGTGCCGATATTGGGTTTCCGTTATAAATAACATATTCAGGAACATTGGGTACATTAAAATGTTCGTGCGTATTTTTTTTTGCAAATTCTGAGATATAAGTAATTGCAGTGGCTCTTTCGAGTTTTTTTCTAAAAAGTTTATGCAGTTTAGAGCTTTTGTCTGAAGAAATTTCTTCGACAAAATGAATATCATGAACCGTAAGTAAATAGTTCGTTTTAAAAAAAGGTTCGACTTTAATATTTTGATTTACAGAATGCCATAAATCGTATTTTTTTCGAATTCTGAACAAAGGATGACGCGAAAGACTATTGTATTTATGATACTTGAATTTATCTTTAAATTCCTCTTTAAGAAGTTCTGGTTTTGCACTGTTTAAAGTTAATTCAAAGTCATTCAGATTTAATGTCGATAATCCTTTAATTAATTCGTAATTAAAAGTTCCTAAACCTGATGCTCTGTTATTGATATTATGTGTTTCCAGGAAAATACTTTTTTGTGGCATCTAGTTCTTTTTTTTACGAAAATACAATAATAATTTGAAGTGTTAAATCGTATATGTACTTTTGTTCCTTATAAAAAACTACTGATGAATTTTAAAGTAAATCCTTCTTTCGAAAATAGTACTTCGTCAATTCTTGACAAAATCAAAACGTTTAATTCTTCGGGTGAACTTTTTGGAAATGGAGATCGCAATAAAATAAAATTGTTTGATCTAGAAGGAAAAACCATCAATATTAAATCATTTAAAATTCCGAATATAGTGAATAAGATTGCTTATCGATATTTTAGAAAATCGAAAGCAAGACGTTCGTTTGAATATGCTACAATTTTATTAGAAAAAGGAATTGGAACGCCACAACCAATTGCATTTCTTGAAAATTTTAATATTGTAGGTTTAAAAGACAGTTATTATGCAAGTGAGCATTTAGTAACCGAATTGACATACAGAGAATTGGTTGAAATTCCAGATTATCCGGATAACGATGCGATTTTAAGACAGTTTACAAAATTTACTTTTGATCTTCATGAAAAAGGAGTAGAGTTTTTAGATCATTCACCCGGAAACACATTAATCAAAAAGAACGACAAGAATCAATACAGTTTCTTCCTGGTTGATTTAAACCGAATGAATTTTCATGAAAACATGAGTTTTGAGCAGCGAATGAATAACTTTAGCCGCTTAACTCCTAAAAAGGAAATGATTGCTGTAATGAGCAATGAATATTCTAAATTCTATAAAGAAAAGTCAGAAGCTGAAATTTTTGAAAAAATGTGGCATGCTACCACTCATTTTCAGGATGAGTTTGCCAGAAAAAAAAGATTGAAAAAGAAACTTAAGTTCTGGAAATCGTAGTTTTTGATCTTAAATTTTTAAGCTCCTGAAAACGCACAGCAACACTTAAAGCATTTAGGTAACAAATAATAATTCCCTTTTTTCCGTCTAAAATTCCTAAACGAAGGATATACTGATTTAGAAATTGGTAGACAGGGCGTATGTAAAAATGAAAAAAATGAGGTTTTGTTTTTTTAACTAATTCTTCCTGCGCTTTCAATTGTCCGTAATGAATCATCTTTTGCTTGTAATCATCATAAGTAGAGTAGGAATAATGAATTAATCTATTTTTTAATTTTCCGGTTTCTCCCGCTATAATTAATTTTTCGTGTACAATTTTTTCATGATTGTAATGAGCATTTTCTTTTTTGAAAAGGCGGATTATTTTGTCTGTTTGCCAGCCACTAAAACACAGTTTTTTATTCTGGAACATAAAAGTTCTGTACATAAAATAAGCCGAAGCGCTACTTTGCTCATTAATAATACTGCTGATTTCTTTTTCAAGTTCAGTCGTTAGCCTTTCATCAGCATCAATAAAAAGAATCCATGAATTTGTTGCTAAACTCAATGCATAATTACGTTGAGAAGCAAAATTATCAAAAACACGCTGAACAATTTTTACATTTTTAAAGGATGAAGCTATTGCAAAAGTAGCGTCTAAACTAAAAGAATCTACCACAATTATTTCATCGGCGAAAGTCAGATTTTTAAGAACAGCTTTTATATTTTGTTCCTCGTTATAAGTAATTACTAATGCAGTTAAAGTTTGTTTTTTAGGCAAAGTCATTAGATAGAATTGCTTAAGTTTTGATTTAAAAACGATTCAATTTGCGCTTTAAAATATTCAGGCTTAAATTCTTTATACAATGATAAAGACTCTTTTTTGAGCATTTTTTCTGTTTTTTGATCGAATAAATCTGCGCGATAATCTTTTAAATGCACAGACAGATGATGAATTCCATCTTCAAAAGTGGCCCAGATTTTCTTTTCGATCCACGGAGAGAAAATAATAAATGATGGCTTTTCAAGTGCTTTTGCCATATTGATAGCGCCGCCATCGTTTCCTATAATTAAGTCACATTGGTTCATAATAGCTATAAACGAACGGAGGTCATCGCCCAGTAAATCAAAATATATTTTTTTCTGGGTAGAAGGTTTGCAAGCGTTAAAAACGGTTTTAGCGTCTTCTAATTGCTTTGGGAAATAATTAAAAAGAATATTGAAATCTGAAGTATCGGCAACGTAATCCACTACTTTAGACATAAACTCTAAAGGGTATGTTTTTAATTTTTCGCTTCCTAAAAGACTAATCATAACTGTTTCTCGATCTTTTGAGACATTATGTTTTTCAAAAAGCGCGATAGCTTCCTGATTTTCTTTTTCATAAACAAATAATTTAGGAATAGGATCGATTGGTGACTTTAAATCAAGAGGTCCTAATAACGAAAGTCGTCTTTCTATAGCTAAACCTAAATTGGTTTTGGGAAGAGCTTCAAACGGAACATTGTCAGTATATAAAAAGCTTCTTCCGGGTTTTTTGTATGAGATTTTTCGCTTTGCATTACTCAGTAATACCAAAATCCAGCTTTCTAATTTTGAATAAGCATCAATAACCAAATCATACTTTTGATTCCGAATCTGGATTCCAAGGTTTAATAGTTCTTTTTTGCTTTTGCGGTGTTTTTCTTCAAACAAAATAATATTGTCAATACTTGTATTGCCTTCTAAAACAGGAGTTGTCGAGGCATAAACCAAGTAATCTATTTGAGCATCCGGATAAGCAGTACGCAGGTTATTGCATATTATACTGCTGATCAAAACATCTCCAATCATTTTTTGCTGAATTACAAGTATCTTCATATAGAAAGCTTAATCTTATTAAGAGTCTACAAATTGAAGCAAAAAAAATCCAAATTCCAATTGATAATCATTGGAATTTGGATTTTTTAATTTGCTTTATTTTAAACCTTACACCGCAACGTCGTATTCGCGAAGTGCATTATTTAATGAGGTCTTTAAATCTGTAGATGGTTTACGTGTACCAATAATCAAAGCACATGGAACCTGAAACTCACCAGCAGCGAATTTTTTAGTATAACTTCCAGGAATTACTACTGAACGTGCAGGAACAAAACCTTTCATTTCAACAGGTTCGTTACCGGTAACATCGATAATTTTTGTCGAAGCAGTTAAACAAACGTTAGCACCAAGAACAGCTTCTTTACCTACGTGAACTCCTTCTACAACAATACAACGAGAACCAATAAAAGCACCGTCTTCGATAATTACAGGAGCAGCTTGTAATGGCTCTAAAACTCCACCAATACCAACACCACCACTTAAGTGAACGTTTTTACCAATTTGTGCACAACTACCAACAGTTGCCCAGGTATCAACCATAGTTCCTTCATCAACATAAGCACCAATATTTACATAACTTGGCATTAAAATAACACCACTAGAAATATAAGCTCCGTAACGTGCAACAGCATTTGGTACTACACGAATTCCTTTTTCAGCATAACCTCTTTTAAGTAACATTTTGTCGTGATATTCGAAAATACCAGATTCCCATGTTTCCATTTTTTGAATTGGGAAATACATCACAACAGCTTTCTTCACCCATTCGTTTACTTGCCACTTATCACCAACTGGTTCAGCACAACGTAATTTTCCTGCATCAACCAATTCTATAACTTCTCTGATAGCATCAGTTGTAGTAGTTTCTTGTAATAAAGCTCTGTTTTCCCAAGCTTGTTCAATTATAGTCTGTAAAGAATTCATAAGTTTTAATTTTTGGCAAAGATAAGGTATTTGTACAAATGCAAAAAAGTAAATGCTTTTGAAAATGTTACAGATATAACTTTTTGTTTTTAATTTGATAAATAAAATACAGCTGTTATAGTTGAATTTTTCAAGAGATAATACCTCTAAAAGTTTTTTTAATGTCAGAATATGACAAAAATCAGGTTTTGACTTTTTTGTTCTAATTAATTTCGCACCACGAATTTCCCCAGAGAAATAAGGGAAATTGAAATTACCATTCCAAAACAAATTATATAAGCAATAAAGACATGAATCAGGAAAATCAACTTCACGGACAAAGACCTATTATAGATAAAGAGGTCTCATGGGACAAAACTCAGGTTATTATGAGTAAAACGAATGCTTTTGGTATTATTGAATATGCCAATGAGACTTTTGTTGATGTGTCAGGGTACGAAGATTATGAATTAATGGGGCAACCACACAATATTATTCGCCACCCGGATATGCCCCGAGTAATTTTTAAAGTGCTTTGGGAAAATCTTAAAAACGGAAAAAACTTTCACGCGATTGTAAAAAACCTGGCAAAATCAGGAAGATTCTATTGGGTAATTACTGATTTTGAAATTTCAAGAGACGAGAATGGTGTAATTGTAAATTATTTTGGAAGACGCCAGGCTGTACCACAAGAAGTTATTGCATTGCATATTGAGCCCCTTTACAAAAAACTTTTGCAGATAGAAGCAGCAAGCGGAATGGAATTTAGTGAAAAATACCTTATTGGATTTTTAGAAGAAAAGAAGAAAACTTATGTTGAATATATTAAAGACCTGATTTTTGAACACGAAAGAGGTCAGGCAAAATTTGCTCAATATGAAGAAAGAGTAGTTGTAGAAGAGGAGGAAGAAGAAGAGGAAAGAGGTTTCTTCAGGAGATTATTTAATAGATAGTATTTGATTTTTTTAGGTTTGCATATTTGGAAAAAAAGTCCGTTTTGAGTTTTCAAAACGGACTTTTTGTTTAAAGGGCTAGCTTGTTATAAATTATTCTTTCGTTGAAAGATTGTATGTAAGCTTTTATGAATTTTTCGTATTCTTTAACTTTAGCTTTGTCCTTGTTAATTAGATTATCTTCTAATAAAACGTCTTTTTTCCAGTTATAAAGACCAATAGTCTGGTTATTTGCAAAAGCCAAATAATAATCGTCCTTAATATAATGATACGTTCCCTGAAGGTAATAAACAACAAAGTTGTCTTTAGATTTATAACTTTTACCAAAACTTACCATATCAGTTTTAATATTTAAGTAATCTAATATACTAGGCATGATATCGATTTGCTGAAAGTTCTTTTCATTAACACCAACTAATTCAGGATTTGAAGGATCGAAAAATAAGATTGGAATTCTAAATTTTCCAATATTGGTCTGGTCAGCTTCCTGATCGCCTCCTGCAGAAGTATGATCAGAAGAAATTACAAAAAGAGTGTTGTTGTACCACTTTTGTTTTTTTGCCGTTTCGAAAAACTTTTTCAAAGCATAATCACTGTAAGCAATACTTTCCTGGATTACAGTTGTTCCTTTTGGAAATTTTCCTTTGTACTTTTCTGGTATAATATAAGGATTGTGAGAAGAAATAGTAAAAAGAGAGCTGAAAAATGGCTGCTTGAATGAGGTTAATTTTTTGGCATAAAACTGTAAAAATTCTTCATCAAAAATCCCCCATCGTCCGTCAAATGCTTCTTTACCTGTATATTCGTCTTTTCCAAAATATTGATCAAAGCCTGCTACTTTTGCATATTGGTCAAAATTCTGGCTTCCGTTAAAAGCACCGTGGAAAAAAGAAGTTTTATACCCTTCATTTTTGAAAATTTTCGGCAGTCCATTTATTTTATTTAAAGAATAACTAGAAGTTATAAATGAATTATTCATTAAACTCGGAATACTTGAAAGTATAGAAGGAACGGCATCAATAGAAACTTTTCCGTTGGCAAATCCGTTTTTAAAATAGTAAGATTTTGTAATAAGCGAATCCAGAAAAGGAGTTTGTCCGCGTCGGATATTTTCATTTCCAAAACTTTCTAAAATCAAAATCACTACATTTTTTTTGATAGCAGGTTTGTTAGGGTTTAATGAAATTACCGGATTGTATATTGATTTTAACTCTTTTGTATTATAATAAGTAGTGTTTTCAATATCTTCTTTTTTGGCAATAGTTTTTAAGATTGTAAAAGGAGTATTTAGTACTAAAGCAGTATTGCTTAATGCTCCGTATTTAATTCCGTCAACGATTTTTATGGGCTTTTTTTGGAATCCGCCACGTCCTAAGATCAATAATACTACAATTGAAAGCGCTAAATAGCTAAATTTTAGAACGTAATCTTTCTTAGTAATATCTTGTCTTGTTATGTTTTTATTTAAATCCGGAAGTAATTTCCAAAATAAGATGCTAATCGCGATAAAAATAAGTGCAATATACCAGAACTCAGCAAGAAATGACGGGATAAGTCCAATGGCTTCCTGCTCCATACCTTTAGCGGTAATCATACCAAAAGTACTTCTTCTGGAAGTAAAGCGGTAATAGATAATATCGATAAAATTGGTTGCTATAAAGAGAAGATTGACAACGTAAAAAGCAATCTTAAGTACGCGTTGGTATGAACTACTGTATTTAAAATTACCCGGAAGTAAATGAGCCACCAGGAAAATAATATTCAGATAGCTAATAGCGGCAAAATCAAAGAAAAGTCCACCTATAAATGTTTGAAATGTAAAAGTATCAAACAAATCCAAATTCATGAAGTAAAACAATGCTCTGCTTAATTGGTAGATTAGAACAATTAAAAGAAATCTTTTTAAAAATAAAGCAATACATTTTTTGTAGTTATTCATTTGGGGCTTAATGTTTTATTATTCTTTTTTAGTTTTTAAAAATTTAGCATACAGTGATTTAAAAGAACCGGTAAAATTTGACGCAAAAGAACTTATTTTTTTTGAAATTATGAAATATTAAACCACATTTTTCTGATTAAAAAGGAATTTTGTTAAAATTGTATATAAAAATGCAATATAACATCACATCGTGGGTTTTATTTTAAGAATTTTAAAACATAAAGATTGTTTTTAAGTTCATTATTCCTTTCTATCTTTGTTAAAAATTCAAAAATGCCAAGAATTCTCTCTATAGATTACGGACAAAAACGTACAGGGATTGCTGTAACTGATGAAATGCAAATTATTGCTTCAGGATTAACTACGATTCCAACCAATGATCTGATCAATTTTTTGAAAGATTATTTTTCAAAGGAAAAGGTAGAAACGGTCTTAATTGGTGAACCGAAACAAATGAACGGGCAACCATCAGAAAGTGCTTCTATAATTAAAGGATTTGTTACTCATTTCTCGAATATTTTTCCGGATATGAAAGTAGTTCGTGTCGATGAGCGTTTTACTTCGAAAATGGCATTTCAAACTATGATCGATAGCGGATTAAGCAAAAAACAGCGACAAAATAAAGGATTAATTGATGAAATCTCAGCTACAATAATGCTTCAGGATTATCTTTCTTCAAATCGTTTTTAATTTTTGTTGCTTTGCAATTTCTTAACCTTATGTTTTTAGTAAAAACATAACTTTTATCATGTGATTTTAGTTTTTTTTTGCAATTATAAAAAGTACCTTTGCACTTTAAAAACAAATTACTGTTATGCCTGACAATACAATACGTTCCAATAGTGAAGTAGTGCTTATTGGAGCTGGAATTATGAGCGCAACTCTTGGATTAATTTTAAAAGAGCTGCAACCGGATATAAAAATTGAAATTTATGAACGTTTAGATGTCGCTGCTGCAGAAAGTTCTGATGCTTGGAATAATGCAGGAACAGGACATTCAGCTTTTTGTGAATTAAATTACACCCCAGAGAAGGCTGACGGAAGTATTGATCCTAAAAAAGCAATCAGTATAGCAGAGTCTTTTGAGATTTCGCGTCAGTTTTGGTCTTACTTGGTACAACAAAATAAAGTACCGTCTCCAGATAATTTTATTAAAAGTGTTCCTCATATGAGTTTTGTGTGGGGAGATAAAAATGTTGAATATCTTAAAAAGAGATTCGAAGCTTTACAAAGTAATCCTATTTTTTCTCAAATGGAATTTAGTACTGATTTTGAGAAACTAAAAGAATGGATGCCACTTGTGATGGAAGGTAGAGAAGCTAACGATAAATTAGCCGCAACCCACATGGAAATTGGTACCGATGTAAATTTCGGAGCTTTGACCAGAAGTATGTTTAATTATTTAGAAAAACTAGATGGTGTTTCTTTATACTTTAACCATGAAGTAAAGAAGTTAAGACAACGTGAGGATAAATCATGGAGAATTAAAATTACTGATTTAACAACCGGTCAAACAAGAAAAGCATATACTAAATTTGTATTTATTGGTGCAGGTGGAGGTTCATTGCCTTTGTTAGAAAAAGCAAAAGTTCCTGAAGGAAACGGTTACGGAGGTTTTCCGGTAAGCGGACAATGGCTAAAATGCACAAATCCTGAAGTAATTGCTAAGCATCAGGCAAAAGTATATGGTAAAGCAAGTGTAGGAGCGCCACCAATGTCGGTTCCGCATATCGACACACGTGTGATTGATGGTGAGAAAGCATTGCTTTTTGGCCCTTTCGCAGGATTCTCAACTCGTTTCTTAAAAAACGGATCTTATTTAGATTTACCGCTATCTATAAAAGCAAATAATTTAATCCCTATGTTATCAGCGGGATTTCATAATATTCCATTGACTAAATATTTGATAGAGCAGGTTCGTCAGTCTCCAAAAGACAGGATGGCGGCTTTACGCGAATATTTACCATCAGCACGTTCTAAAGACTGGAAATTAGAAAAAGCAGGACAACGTGTTCAGGTAATTAAAAAAGATGAAAAAGAAGGTGGAGTTTTAGAATTTGGTACAGAAGTAATCAATACTCATGATGGGACTTTAGCAGTGTTATTAGGAGCTTCTCCTGGAGCATCGACTGCAGTTGCGATTATGGTAGATTTGATTGGAAGATGTTTTACCAACCAAATAAAAACACCGGAGTGGGAGGCAAAACTGAAAAGTATGATTCCTTCTTACGGACAAACTTTAAATGACAAACCAGAGCTTTTAGCAGAACTTAGAAAACATACTTCTGAAGTTTTAAAACTAAGTAATTAAGCTTAACTTTTATATTATAAACAACAAATCCAGATGAATTAATCTGGATTTGTTGCTTTAAATTCTTTTGTAATTTTTAAAATCTTTTCTGCCAGATTACTCATCCAGATCAATTGTTCAATGACCATCTGAGCTTCCTGCATTTTGGCCTGACGCGTTTCTTTGTCGAGTTCATCATCTTTAATCAAACGGGTAAAATTAACGCGTTTGAGTTCTTCAAATTGCAAAGTCACATCCTCTTTATCGAAAAAAGTATCCGTTATGATGGTTTCATTTCGTAAAATAGAAATCGAATGATCTAAATTAGAAAGAATTGTTTTTATAATATAATTGAATGATTCTGATGCCGATGTTGTCTGGTGCGACTGAATATAAGTAGATAATGATGCTAAAGCCGATAATATTGAATGATTCAAAACCACGAGTTTATTTACTAATGGCAATGTTTTTTGTTTCGATTTTGGTTCCTGCATCATACGCTGAAAGGACGTCATTAAATTTCCAATTTCAACAAAGGCATTTTTTCTTGCTAATCGATACGAGGTAGGTATTTCGCCTTTTTTATTATAAAAATCAGCAATTTCCTTAAGATAATTTCTATTGGCCCTTATCGAATTTTCGATATGAATAGGCGTATTAATAAACTCCCAGGCCGGCCATAAAAACTGATTGGCTAAAAAGGCAAGAGTTGCTCCGGCTAACGTATCTAAAACACGAAACTGAATAACCTCGACGACATTAGGAGTTAAAATTCCGTAAATAAAAACCACATACATCGTAACAAAAGTGGCGCTTATTTTGTAATTAATCTGAGTAAAAGAAATTCCTAAAAGCATGCATACAATAGACAGTATACTAAGCGCAACGTGATTTTGTATCACAGATACAATTCCAAAAGCTAATAAACCTCCCAGAATAGTCCCGAAGATTCTGTTGTAAGAACGTTCCTTTGTTAAACCATAACCAGGGCGCATGATTACGACAATCGTCAATAATATCCAATAGACGTTTTGGAAAGCTAAAAATTGCCCAATAGTAAAACCAATTAAAATGGTTATCGTTAATCGTACGGAATGTCTGAAAATAGAAGAAGAAAAACTTAAATTTTCGATTAAAGTACGCAACGGATAATATTGAGGCGTTAAGAATTTTTCTAGTTCTTTGTCTTTATCCTTCAATTTAAAAGACTGCATGGCAAGCGAGAAAGCACGTTGGATAATCTTAATTTTTCCAACCTGATTTTTCGCGTATTTCAGCATGTTCGTCAGCATCAAAACTCCTTCTGCCGCTTCTTCCTTGCCTAAAGTTTTTTCGTAATCGAAAATGGCAAATTCCAGAGCTTCAAGTTCATTCTTTAAATCGTTTTTATCAACATATACACTAATACTATGTACGTTTTTAGAAAGTTTTTTTAATGTTGAGGCCAGTTTATAAGCTACATTTTGGTACGTTCTTAAAACATCAGGATGTTTGGCGAATTTTTCGTGAAGTTTGCTGTGATCAAAAGAGGTGTATAATGCAAGCTCCTGAATTTCGACCAAGGTGATAAAAACCAATAGCATTTTTCGGTTTTGGCTCGTAGTTGCAGATGCATTTTGATTGCCAATAAGCATTCTTCGTAAATCCTCATGAATTAAATTCAGATCGACCTGAATCGCCAGTTGTTTCTCGATGATTTTCTCGCGATTGGCTTCCGGACTCCATAAATCGCCTCTTAGTTTTAAGTATTTTGCCGTTAGTTTTATGCCCTCGGCAATTTGCAATTCGACATATTTATAAGGTTGTACAAAATGAAATACAAGCGAAACAACTAAATATAAAATACCACCAACAAATATAAAACCTGAATATTCAAAAGCTTCCCATCCTTCATGCAAATGTCCAAATGATAATGAAATAGACAACAAAGCAGAGAATGATACTAAAGTAGCGCGTTGTCCGTAAACAGAAATCATCGAACATAAAAAAAGTAAAAATCCTAAAAACGGGTAAAATAAGTACGGATAAGGATACGCAAGATTGACTAATAAATTAACGCCTGAAACGATAAAAGATGCTACAATAAGACCTTTTATTTTGTGTCCTAAAGAGCTCGGTACATCGCTGGGATAGGTATAGAAGGCTCCCAGGGCAATTGTAAAGCCTATTTCGAAATGACCCAGAAAATTCAAAATTAAAACAGGAACAACAGAAGCAATAGTTACTTTAGAGGCGTTTAGAAAAGAAGTACTGTTAGTAAATTTCGAGATTCGATCAAACATTATGATTAGGTTTACCAACAAAAGTACGAATTGTACGAATTAATTTGGCATAATTATGGATGAGATTTTAAGAAGCAGGCAAAAAATGCGATATAATATATCTTTAGAATTATTCATTGACTATTTTTTACTATTTTTGCCAGCTGAATTATGAGAACGAAATTCAGGAGTTTTCATTAGATAAAATATTAAAAAAACACAAATGATTTTACCAATAGTAGGATATGGCGATCCTGTTTTAAGAAAAGTGGGTGAGGCAATTACGCCAGAATATCCAAACTTAAAAGAAACAATAGCAAACATGTATGAAACCATGTACAACGCTTACGGAGTAGGACTTGCTGCACCGCAGGTAGGTATGCCAATTCGTTTGTTTGTTATTGATACGACTCCTTTTAGCGATGATGATGATTTACCTTCAGAAGAGCAAAAAGATTTAAAAGGTTTCAAAAAAACTTTTATCAATGCTAAGATTCTTAAAGAAGAAGGTGAAGAATGGAGTTTTAATGAAGGTTGCTTGAGTATTCCTGACGTTCGCGAAGATGTTTACAGAAAACCAACCGTGACGATAGAATATTGTGAAGAAGATTTTGTTATAAAAACAGAAGTTTTTGATGGTTTGATTGCAAGAGTTATTCAGCATGAGTACGACCATATCGAAGGAGTTTTATTTACGGATAAAATTTCATCTTTGAAAAAACGTTTGATTCAAAAGAAATTAAAAAATATTACAGAGGGCAAAACGTTTCAGGAATATAGAATGAAATTTGCGGCAGCTAAAAAAGGGAGATAATTGATCTAAGAGAATTAGAATCAATAAAATATAATAAATCAAATTCTTAATACTAATTTTAATAAACATGAATTTAGAGAAAATTTTAGCCATTTCTGGGAAACCAGGTTTATATGTATTGAAAGTGCAAACTCGTACAGGTTTTGTGGCAGAATCATTGACAGACGGAAAAAAAATTACTGTTAACTTAAAAAGTAACGTAAGTTTATTATCAGAGATTTCAATTTATACTTATGACGGAGAAAAACCATTGACTGAAGTAATGCAGCGTATTGCTACTAAAGAAAACAAAGGTCAGGCAATTTCTCATAAAGAAGATAATGCTACATTAGCGGCTTATTTTAAAGAAATTCTTCCTGATTATGATGAAGAAAGAGTTTATCCTTCTGATATTAAAAAAGTATTAAACTGGTACAACACACTTCAGGCAAAAGGTTTAGTTACAGATTTAGCTCCGGCTGCTGTTGAAGCTGTTGAAGAAACTCCGGTTGTTGAAGAAAAACCAAAAAAAGCTCCAGCCGCTAAAAAAGCAAAAGCTAAGAAAGAAGAATAGTAGTTTACTACATTCAAATATATTAATCCTGTTAAGATGTTTTCTTAGCAGGATTTTTTACTTTTACAGCTATTCTTTACAATCCGGAAAAAACTTCATAAAATGAGCAAAGAACTTCAACTTAAAGCCTTCGAAAGATTATTAATTATCATGGATGAACTTCGTGAGCAATGTCCGTGGGATAAAAAGCAAACTTTGCAAACCCTGAGACATCTTACTATCGAAGAAACTTATGAACTTGGAGATGCTATTTTAGATAATGATCTCAATGAAGTAAAAAAAGAATTAGGAGATTTGTTATTGCATATTGTTTTTTATGCAAAAATTGGCTCTGAAACCAATGATTTTGATATTGCAGATGTTTGTAATGAAATCTGTGATAAGCTAATTCATCGCCATCCTCATATTTATAGCGATACTGTTGTAAAAGATGAAGAAGAAGTAAAACAAAATTGGGAAAAGCTAAAACTGAAAGAAGGTAAAAAATCTGTTTTGGAAGGCGTTCCGAGAAGTTTACCGGCATTGGTCAAAGCAAGCCGTATTCAGGACAAAGTAAAAGGAGTAGGTTTTGATTGGGAAGAACCACACCAGGTTTGGGATAAAGTACAAGAAGAACTTGAAGAATTACAAGTCGAAGTAAAAGCAGGCGATCAGGATAAAATTGAAGCTGAATTTGGGGATGTACTATTTTCTATGATCAATTATGCCCGATTTTTAAACGTAAATCCTGAAGATGCTTTAGAACGTACGAATAAAAAATTCATCAAACGTTTTCAATATCTCGAAAGTAAAGCCGGAGAGTTAGGAAAGCCTTTAATGGATATGACTTTGGCAGAAATGGATGTATTCTGGAACGAAGCTAAAAAGCTATAATTATTCGGCCATTTTTTTTAATGCTTTAATGTTTTTAAGCATTATTTTTTTACCCACTAATTCAATCAAATCCAGTTTATTAAAATCAGATAATAATCTAATACAACTTTCTGTAGCTGTACCAATAATACCGCCCAATTCTTCTCTTGTCAGTTGAACTTTCAGCGTTTTATCATCATTTTCACCAAAAGCATCATGCAGTTGCAATAATGTTTCGGCCAAACGTTGTTTTACTGTTTTTTGAACCAAAGCAATTTTGTCATTTTCAGATTCTTTCAAATCTTCACAAACAGATTGCATCAGGTTCATAGAGAACTGATTGTTGTTATTAAAAAAGTGTAAAATTTCGGTTTTCGGAATAAAACAAACCTCCATATCCGCAACAGCTTTTGCAGACAAGTTTGCTGGTTCATTGCTAATCATAGAGCGTTGACCCAAAAGTTCTCCTGATTGTACCAATTTTACAATCTGATCTTTTCCGTTTGCACTTAATTTAGAAAGTTTTCCAACACCATCTTTAATACAAAAAACGCCATTAGTTACTTCACCTTCTTCAAAAATAGAATCTCCTTTTTTTATTTTATAGGTAGTCTTACTATTAGCCAATTTTACAACCTCGTCTTTATTAAGTGCTTTAAGAGAAGAAAGTTGTCGTACGATGCATTGATCACATTTATTCATGGCAAAAAATATTTACTGCAAAATTAACCAATATTCGCATTCGAAGCCATTATTATTCCTAAAAATAATGCAGAAAAAAGCGAATATTGTTATTTACCTGTTTTATTTGGTTAATTTTAGAATTCATTATCATTATAACATGATAAATATCATTTTTATCATCTCTAGTTTTTTTAACATTTGTTGTATCAAAAAAAACAAATTTTATGAGTGAGCAGAGTTGTTTTCATTGTGGGTTAACCATAGCTAAAAATGAAGAAATCAATTTTGATGAAAAGAAGTTTTGTTGCAACGGATGCAAAACCGTTTACGAAATTTTTAGTCTTCATGATATGACCTGTTATTACGATTTTGAAAAATCGCCAGGCGCCACTCCGCAAGATATTAAAGGGAAGTATGACTTCTTAGATAATGAAGCTATTTTGTCAAAAGTGTTGGAATTTCAGGAAGGAAATACTTCAATCGTTTCGCTAAATATTCCTCATATTCATTGTAGTTCTTGTATTTGGATTCTTGAAAACCTCAACAGAATTCAACCGGGAATAAGTATCTCCCAAGTTAATTTTCCGGAAAAAAGAGTCAGAATTACATTCAATTCAGATCTTGTTTCCTTAAAAGCCATTGTTTATCTTTTAAGTTCTATAGGTTATGAACCTTATATTAGTTTAGAAAACTATGAAACAGGTAAAACAAATGTAGATAGAACGTTAACCTATAAATTAGGTGTTGCCTTTTTCTGTTTTGGAAACATAATGTTATTGTCGTTTCCGGAATATTTTGAGATTAAAGAATTTTGGTTAGATAATTACAAACCATTTTTTAGAATATTGATTTTTCTTTTGGCTTTGCCGAGCTTTTTATATTCGGCGAGCGGTTATTACGTTTCGGCTTACAAAAGTATAAAATCAGGGATGCTCAATATCGATATTCCTATTGCTTTAGGAATCATCGTCATGTTTATTCGAAGCACTTTTGATATTGTAATGAATTACGGATCAGGATTTTTCGACAGTTTAACTGGTTTAGTTTTCTTCATGCTGCTCGGAAAAATGTTTCAGATTAAAACCTATAGTTTCTTAAGTTTTGAGAGAGACTTTAAATCTTATTTTCCAATTGCAGTCACCAGGATAAATTCAGATACATCAGAAGAAAGTGTTCCTATTTATGATGTTCAAAAAGGAAACAGACTATTGATTAGAAATCAGGAATTAATTCCGGTAGACGGTATTTTAATTAGTGATAAAGCCGAAATCGATTATAGTTTTGTAACTGGCGAAGCTGTTCCTATTACTAAAAAATCTGGAGATAAGGTTTTTGCTGGAGGTAAGCAAATTGGTAAAGTAATCGAGATGGAAGTGTTGCACTCAGTCTCAAAAAGTTACCTTACCCAATTGTGGAGTAATGAAATTTTTCAGAAAAATGTATTCCAGAAACACAAAACGATTACAGATGCGATAAGTCGTTATTTTACTCCAATATTATTATTAATTGCATTTGCAGGTTTTGGATATTGGATATTTATTGATGCCAATACAGCCTTTAATGTTTTTACCGCGGTTTTAATTGTTGCCTGTCCTTGTGCATTGGCACTTACGGCACCGTTTACTTTCGGAAACATTCTGAGAATTATGGGGAAACAAAAAATGTATCTAAAAAATGCTCTGGTTATCGAACAATTGGCAAAAGTAGATACGATTGTTTTTGATAAAACCGGAACAATTACAACCAATAAAAAATCGAATATTTCATATGAAGGGAATATCCTTTCTGAAGAAGATTATATTTTGATAAAAAATGTACTTAGAGCGTCAAATCATCCATTAAGCCGCATGTTGTATGATTTTTTATCAGAAACACAACGAGTTAAAATTGATGATTTTCAGGAAATAACAGGAAAAGGAATTTTAGCTTCCGCTAATAATAAAGTAATAAAAATTGGTTCTGCTGAATTTGTTGGAAGTTCAGGATTAGATTCATCTGAAATTGAAAAAACAGCGCTTCATATCAAAATCGATGATATTTATTATGGCAAGTTTACTTTTCAAAATCAGTATCGTGAAGGTTTAGAAAACTTATTTCATAATTTAAGTAAAACGTATCAGATCAAAGTGCTGTCCGGAGATAATGACGGAGAACGAGCAAGTCTTCAGTCTATTTTACCTCTTGAAACCGAATTAATTTTTAATCAGAAGCCAGAGCAAAAACTTGAATTTATCAGGAAATTACAAGAAAAAGGTCAAAATGTAATGATGGTAGGTGATGGGCTCAATGATGCAGGCGCATTAGCACAAAGTAATGTTGGAATTTCTATCTCCGAAAATGTCAATGTTTTTTCTCCTGCTTGCGATGCTATTTTAGACGCTTCAGAATTTTCGAGATTAGATTACTTTTTAAAATTATCCCAAAAATCGATCACGATAATTAAGATGAGTTTTGTTTTATCGCTGCTTTATAATATCGTTGGACTCTCTTTTGCAGTTACCGGTAATTTGCTTCCATTAGTGGCTGCTATTATCATGCCTTTAAGCACAATTACTATCGTTAGTTTTGTGACTTTGATGTCTAACTATTTCAGTAACAGTAATTTAAAATGATTATAAATAATCTAAAGTTATTTTTTTATAAATTTAACATTAGTCTTCAACTATGATAATTATCATATTTTAACAACAAGTAACCTAGTAATTTTGTTAACATAAATTTAAGGATATGAGTGTCATTTATCTATTGATTTCAGTAAGTATTTTCGTCGCAATCTGTTTTTTTATTGCCTTCATTGTTGCTGTAAAATCGGGTCAATATGATGATGATTATACCCCTTCGGTCAGAATGCTTTTTGACGATGAAACGAAAATCACCCCCCACAATAAAAAATCAACAACAGAAGAAAAACAAGTATAATTATGGAAATGGAACAGTTTTATTACGACAACAAAATTGTAAAAAAATTCATTTACGCCACTATCCTCTTTGGGGTAGTAGGTATGTTAGTAGGGCTGACCTTAGCGGTTATGTACCTTTTTCCCAACATGACAGATGGTATTTCGTGGCTTAGCTACGGCCGATTAAGACCTTTGCATACCAATGCTGTTATTTTTGCCTTTGTTGGGAATGCTTTTTTTGCAGGTATGTATTATTCGCTTCAACGATTGCTAAAAGCCAGGATGTTTAGCGATTTCTTAAGTAATGTCCATTTCTGGGGATGGCAGCTTATTATTGTGGCTGCAGCAATTACATTACCATTAGGATATACTTCATCAAAAGAATATGCTGAACTAGAGTGGCCTATTGATATTGCAATTGCTCTTATTTGGGTAGTTATGGGGATCAATATGATTGGTACAATGCTGCGCCGTAGAGAACGTCACTTGTATGTTGCCATTTGGTTTTACCTTGCAACATTTGTTACAGTAGCTGTTTTACATATTTTTAATAATATCGAAATTCCGGTATCAGCTTTAAAAAGTTATTCTGTTTACGCAGGTGTTCAGGATGCCTTGGTACAATGGTGGTACGGGCATAATGCGGTTGCATTTTTCCTTACAACTCCGTTTTTAGGTTTAATGTATTACTTCATTCCAAAAGTTGCAAACCGTCCGGTTTACTCATATAGATTATCAATTATTCACTTTTGGTCTTTGATCTTTATTTACATCTGGGCAGGTCCACACCACTTATTATATTCAGCTCTACCAAACTGGGCTCAAAATTTAGGTGTTGCATTTTCAGTAATGCTTATTGCTCCATCTTGGGGAGGTATGATCAACGGACTTTTAACATTAAGAGGGGCGTGGGATAAAGTTCGTGAAGAACCAGTTCTGAAGTTTTTCGTAGTAGCAATTACAGGTTATGGTATGGCCACTTTTGAAGGCCCGATGCTTTCTTTAAAAAATGTCAATGCTATCGCGCACTATACAGACTGGATCGTTGCTCACGTGCACGTAGGAGCATTAGCATGGAACGGATTTATGTCTTTTGGTATTATTTACTGGTTGATTCCGCGAATGACAAAAAGTACATTGTTTTCAAAAAAATTAGCAAATTTCCATTTCTGGATCGGTACGTTAGGAATCATTTTATATACTTTGCCAATGTATGTGGCAGGTTTTCAACAAGCCTCAATGTGGAAACAGTTTAACCCTGATGGAACATTAACGTATGGTAATTTCCTTGAAACAGTTACTGCAATTATGCCATTATATTGGATGAGAGCAATTGGAGGTACTTTGTATCTTGTTGGAATGCTGACATTAGTTTATAATATCATAATGACGGTTAAAGCAGGTGATACTATCGAAGATGAGTTAGCACAAGCTCCGGCTTTACAGAGAATAAGCACAGGAAGATTAAAAGGAGAAAAATTCCATACCTGGTTAGAAAGAAGACCAATTCAGTTAACCATTTTGGCTACAATTGCGATCTTAATTGGAGGAATTATTCAGATTGTACCAACTATTATGGTAAAATCTAATATACCAACAATAACAAGTGTTAAGCCTTATACGCCTTTAGAATTAGAAGGTCGTGATTTATATATCAGAGAAGGTTGCGTGGGATGTCACTCACAATCTGTCAGACCATTCAGAAGTGAGGTGGAACGTTATGGCCCACAATCAAAAGCGGGTGAGTTTGTTTACGATCATCCATTCTTGTGGGGATCAAAACGTACAGGACCGGATTTGTTGAGAGTAGGAGGGAAATATAATGACAATTGGCATTTTAATCACTTCTGGAATCCACAAAGTATTTCTGCCGGATCGATCATGCCAGGTTATAAATGGTTGTTTGATAATGAGCCAATGGATATTTCATTAACTCAAAAGAAAATGCAGGCTATGGTTAAACTTGGTGTTCCTTATACAGAAGCTGATGTTGCCAATGCTCAAAAAACATTAAGAACTCAGGCTATTGCAATCGAGAAAAGTTTAGAAAATGATCCTGACTTTGTAAAAAGTTATGAAGAAAGCAAGAAAAAAGCAGCTGCAAAAGGTGAAAAATTCACTCCTATGAACGAGAGAGAAATTGTTGCTTTGATTGCTTACATACAAAGACTTGGAGTTGACATTAAAGTAAAAGAGACATCTAAATAACAGCATTATGTTTGAACAAATAAAACACAATATGGAGACTATTTCGGGTATAGAAATTTACCCGATACTTTCTCTCCTGATATTCTTTTTCTTTTTTGTAGGATTAGGTTTTTGGGTATTCTCATATAAAAAAGAAAAAATACAGGAAATGAGTGAAATACCTTTAGATGAAGGGTGCAGTATAATTTCAAAAGATATTTAAAATGAAAAAGTTTTTCCCAGTATATGTAAGAGTACCGATTATTTTCTTTATCGTATTTGCTTTAATGGAATACTTTATAGATTCAGGCGATAGACCAGCTTTTATTAAGTACCCTATGGTTGCTGTCTTTTTGTTTGTTTTTCTATTTATTCTGATTGCTATCGAAATTACATTAAGTGCGGTCAATCGCATTATGTACCAATTGATGTCACCGGAAGAAAAGGCAAAACTGGAATATGAAAATAGTTTGAGTTTAACAGAAAGCACGTGGTATAAAGATTTAATGCATAAGCTTACTAAAACCCAACCTATAGAAAAAGAAGGTGACTTATTGATGGATCATGATTATGATGGAATCAAAGAGTTAGATAATAATTTACCGCCTTGGTGGGTGTATTTATTCTATATCTGTATAGTTTTTGGAGTAATTTATTTTGCCCGTTATGAAGTTTTTGGTGGAGATGATCAGGAAATGGAGCTTAAAAAAGAAATGGCTCAGGCAAAAATTGATGTAGACGAATACCTGAAAACAGCACCTGATTTAATGGATGAGAAAACAGTTGTTTTACTTACAGATCCGGAAAGTTTAGCAGCAGGTAAAGAAATTTTTACAACCAATTGTGCTGCTTGTCACCGTGCTGATGCAGGAGGACAAATTGGACCAAACCTTACAGATAACCACTGGATTTTAGGTGGAGGAATTAAAAATCTTTTCCATACTATAACCAACGGAGGTCGTGACGGTAAAGGAATGATTGCCTGGAAAGGAACATTAAAACCTAAAGAAATTCAAAAAGTAGCGAGTTACATTTTATCCCTTCAGGGAAGTAATCCAAAAGATCCAAAAGAAGCAGAAGGTGAAATTTGGGTTGATGAAAGTGCTCCAACAAAAGATACCACAGCAAGTACAGCAAAAGATAGTACTGAAGTTAAAAAATAATTACAAAAATCATGTCAAATTTACCAGACGAAGCTTTTAGAGATACCATCGGAACTATTGATGAAGGGGGTAATCGAAAATTTATTTTCCCTAAAAAACCGTCTGGTAAATTCTATGAATATCGAAAAATAGTTAGTTACATATTATTGGCCATTTTAGTTGCAAATCCATTTATAAAAGTAAACGGAAATCAATTTATGATGTTTAATGTTATGGAGCGACGCTTTAATATTTTTGGATTTCCTTTTTGGCCACAGGATTTTTACCTCTTCGTAATTTCAATGCTGGTAGGTATTGTTTTTATCATCTTATTTACGGTTGTATTTGGAAGGATTTTTTGTGGATGGATTTGTCCGCAGACCATTTTCTTGGAAATGGTTTTTCGCCGAATTGAATATTGGATAGATGGAGATCGTGGCGCTCAGTCCCGATTAGCAAGACAGGAATGGAATGCTGAAAAAATTAGAAAACGATTAATTAAGTGGACGATCTTTTTTCTTATTTCTTTTGCTATTGCAAATATTTTTCTGGCCTATTTAGTAGGTAGCGACCAATTGTTTTTAATGGTCGAACAAGGACCAATTGAGCAAGCAAGTAATTTTATCGCATTGCTTATTTTTACAGGAGTTTTCTATTTTGTTTTTGTTTGGTTTCGCGAACAGGTTTGTATTATTGCCTGTCCATACGGAAGATTGCAAGGCGTGCTTTTAGATGATAAGTCTATTAATGTTGCCTATGATTTCGTTAGGGGAGAAAAAGAAGCCGGACGTGCTAAATTTAATAAAAAGGAAGATAGAGCTACAACCGGAAAAGGAGATTGTATTGATTGTCATCAATGCGTACATGTTTGCCCGATGGGAATTGACATCAGAAATGGTACTCAGTTAGAATGTACCAATTGTACTGCCTGCATCGATGAATGCGATACAATAATGGAAAGTGTAGGTTTGCCAAAAGGTCTTATTCGTTATGCATCTGAAGATGAAATTGTAAAAAAAGCACCTTTTAAGTTTACAGCAAGAATGAAAGGCTACACAGCTGTCTTATTCATTTTGTTAAGTGTTTTTGTTGGAATGCTATTTTTGAGAACCGATGTTCAGGCTGTTGTTTTGCGTTTACCAGGTCAGTTGTTTCAGCATAAAGGTGAAATGATCAGCAATGTTTATACCTATAAGATCGTTAATAAAACAATGAAAGATTATCATGACATTCACTTTGAATTGATTGATCAAAAAGGAAATATTAAAAATGTAGGGAATCAACATTTTAAAGTTTTAAAAGAAGGAATCTCTCAGGGAACATTATTTATAGAGATTGATAAAGTTCTTCTGGAGAGTGATAAAACCAAAGTTAAAATTGGAGTTTATAACGGTACAGAATTACTCGAAACTACCACAACTAATTTTTTAGGACCACGAAGTTTTAATTAAAAATACAACATTATGAAAATAAATTGGGGAACCGGAATCGTCATAGCATTTGCATTGTTTATGAGCTTTATTTTATATTTTGTTTTTGAAGTACAATCGAATAGTAAGTATGACAATGATTTAGTTGTTGAAGAATATTACAAACACGATTCGCATTTTCAGGATGAAATGGCCCGAATTCAAAATGCTCATGATTTGCAGCAAAGACCTTCTATTACGTATACCGAAAAGGGTGTGAAAATAGCTTTTCCTGCCACTTTTGAAAATGATAAAGTCAAAGGAAATGTTTTGTTATACCGACCTTCTAATAAGAAATTTGATTTTGATACTCAAATTGCTTTAACCAATTCGGCTTTGCTTATTCCGCAAAAGAAGTTGATTAAAGGACGTTGGGATGTTAATATGGAATGGGAATACAAAGGAACAAAATACCTTTCAAAAGAAGTAATTTACGTAAATTGATTACGATTTGTTTTTAAATAAATATTCTTTCTGCCACAGATTATTTGATTTGAATAGATTTTTAAATTATTCTGGTCAAAAATCTGTAGCAAATAGAAAAAGCAATATTAAATGCTATACTCAGCTTTCATATTAGGTTTAATAAGTAGTTTACACTGCATAGGAATGTGCGGTCCAATTGCTATGATGTTACCGGTAGACCATCAAAATGAAGCTAAAAAAGTTACTCAAATTATAACTTATCATTTAGGAAGATTAACTGCATATGCATCAGTCGGGCTTCTATTCGGATTATTAGGAAGAGGTTTTTTCCTGGCCGGTCTACAGCAAAAAATGTCTGTTTTTATTGGCCTGGCAATGATTCTTGTGGTTTTGATTCCTGAGAAAGTTTTTTCAAAGTATAATTTTTCAAAACCGGTTTATAAAATTATTTCAAGAGTAAAATCAAGTCTTGGAAATCAATTTAAAAAGAAAACCTACAAATCACTTTTTACGATAGGATTATTAAACGGCTTTTTACCGTGCGGAATGGTATATGTAGCCTTGTTTGGCGCAATTGCGATGCAAAGTGCCGGACTTGGTGTTTTGTATATGATTTTGTTTGGTTTAGGAACAATTCCTTTAATGACAATTGTGGTTTATGTACATTCATTAATAAAATTGCCTTTTAGAAACAAGATCCAAAAGGCAATTCCATATGTAGCTGTAGTAATTGGTGTTTTATTTATCCTTAGAGGACTAGGTTTAGGAATTCCTTATATTTCCCCGTCAAATATGAGTTTGTTTGTACAAGGAACTCCTAACTGTCATTAAACAGTCATCGAAAACAAGTTTGTTTCCGGTGATTTTCTTTTTAGATGTAAATCGAATGCCATACAAATGTTTCGAACAAATGGTCTTCCGGCTTCTGTAATTTTTATTTTACCTTCTTCGATTATAATCAACTGATCTTTTTCTATTTCTTTTAAATCTTCTAAGACGTTAGGTATTTCTTTAAAGTATAAAGATTTATTACTCCAGGAGGTTTCAAACTCACAGGTTAAGTTTAAGATATGTTTTCTAATAATTAAGTCTTCATCGCTTAAAATATGACCTTTTACAACTGGCAATTTATCTTCTGCTAACAATTGATAATATTCTTCGATGCTTTTTGTGTTTTGAGCAAAACTGTACCAGCTGTCACTAATAGATGAAACGCCTAAACCAATCATAAGCTGCGTTTTTGAGGCACTGTAACCCATGAAATTTCGATGAAGTTGTTTATTCGCTGTTGCCTTATACAAACTATCAGATATTAGCGCAAAATGGTCCATACCAATTTCATGATAACCATTTTGGGAAAGCATTTGTTTTCCGGTTTCGTATAATTTTCTTTTTTCGGCATCTTTAGGAAGGTTTTCTTCATTAAATCCGCGTTGCCCGTTTCCTTTTATCCAGGGTACATGAGCATAACTGTAAAATGCCAGACGATCCGGTTTTAAAGAATTTGTCTTTTCGACAGTGTCAATTACGTTCTCAATCGTTTGAAATGGTAATCCAAAAATAATATCGTGACCTATCGATGTATAACCAATTTCTTTTGCCCAGAAAGTAACTTTTGCGACATTATGAAAAGGCTGAATTCTATGAATCGCTTTTTGAACTTTTTCGGCATAATCCTGAACTCCAAAACTAACTCGACGAAAGCCTAAATCATAAAGCTTTTTAAGTTGTTCGTAAGTAGTATTATTAGGATGTCCCTCAAAACTAAATTCGTAATTATTGGCTTTTTCTGCTTTAGAAAGTATACCATTTATAAGGTATTCTAAATTGCTTGTAGAGAAAAAGGTTGGAGTACCACCGCCTAGATGAATTTCTTTTATAATGGGCTTTTGAGGCATTAAATTACAGTATAGATCCCATTCTTTTAGAAGAGCTGCGATATAGATTTCTTCTACCGAATGATTTTTTGTGATTCGTTTGTTGCATCCGCAAAAGGTGCACATACTTTCGCAAAATGGTAAGTGAAGGTATAAGCTGATTCCGTTTTGAGAGTTACTCTCTAAAAATGCTTTCTGAAAAGACTGTATCCATTTTTGACTGGTAAAATCGCCTTCATTCCAGTAAGGAACTGTAGGATAACTTGTATATCTAGGGCCTGGAACATTGTACTTTTGAGTCAGTGAGATTTTCATAAAGTCGGTATTTTGTATGTTCCAAAATTAAAATTTATGAAGTAGACATAAAATGACAAATATCATGTATTAAGCAAAAAAAAGAGACTCACTAGGAGCCTCTTTACTGAATTAAATAATTAACGTGAAATAGAATCTTGGATGATTTTAAGCCATTTTTTTGCAAACTGATGATCCTGATAAGCGCTTATTTGTTTGATGCGGTCATCATCAAAATCATAGAATGGTATGGTAATTTTTTTAGGAGTTTCTTTATCCTGAAATTCAAAGTCAATTTTTACAATTGTATCTGAAGGTCCTTCAGTGGTTAAAACTAATTTACATGATGATACAGTTTTTAGGTCTACATAAGTAGATTCTTGTTGATTTGGATTGAAATTCATCAAAATAAATCGTCTGTTTTTTTGATCTATTGTAAGTGTCTTATTGCTTTGAGATTCAGTTAAATCAAAATCCTCCGGGTGGGTTGGACTGAATTTCTTTTTAATGCCTAAAATTTTTGATTTGCTTGCAGCGCTCGTTCGTGCTGAAAAATATACGGGTATGGCTACTATGATCGCGATCACAATACCAATTATGGTTACACTTGTTTCCATTGATTTTAAATTGGGTAAATTATTATGAAATATGACACCGCTTTCTGAATAGAAAACAGCTCAATTGGTCAGGAAAAGATTTTTCCTTAATTAAATTTCATAAAAGTCTACCAGAAAAAATGGAAGGGGTAGAGCATTAAAAGGACTTTTTTGCTCTGAGTTGCAAATTGATTCGCAAAGTTTGATGTTGATTGAACGGCTTTGTGCTGAGGAATCACCATCAATAAAGAATCAAACCATTTTGTTAAGATAGAAGGGTTTGATTTTATATTTGCTGCAAATTGATAACTTGCCTGAGGTTGTATAAATGCTAATGAATCGGCGTGATCTATAGAGAAATTAGTATCCGTTTTTTGACTTTCGATTATTTCAATAGCAGATTCGTTTGCCTGTGTGGCAAAAAAAGCAATTATCAAAAGTGATATAAAAATAACGGTCTTACGAATCCAATTCATGGGGGCGAATTTAACTCATAAAATACAATTAAAGAAATTTTAAAGAATTAATTAACTTTAAATGTAGGGTTATTATTTATCCTCAATACTAAATAGGGCTATTGAGGATAAATGAAGTTATTGTTGCATTTTGAAATAATAATCAGCAGAGTGTTTTCCGCTTCCGTAAAACAGGAAGAAAACACAAACTAGCAGCACCACTATAGCCAGAATTAAGCTTTCTGAGTGCATGTGCCCCATAAAATTAATAAGTATTGCACCAAATAATATGGGCAACTGGGCCGCAATTGCCCAACGGGTTAGTAATCCAAAGAAGATCATAATACCACCAATCATATGAGCGGGTGCAATGTAATGTAAAAGAAACATTCCGCCGCCAAATTGATCAATTGGAGAAATTAAATCATGTAAATACTGGACGTTCGTTACAAATGAAATCCCTTTCATAAATAAAAATACCCCCAAAACAATACGTACTAAATCAACCGGTAAATAAGTGTGCGCGTTTGCCCACTTATTTAAACTTTTTACATTTTCCATGATACTACGTGATTAAAAATTACATCTAAAGTTACTACTTTTTGATGAGATATTTAATTATAAGTGCTTGAAAGTAAGATTTTTGTATTTTTTTAACGTATTTTGAAAGTTTATGGAATCTTAAACCTGAATAACGCCTAAATTAAATTGTTTTTGAATAGGAGCGTGGTTGGCAGCTTCGATTCCCATAGAAATCCAGGTACGGGTGTCTAAAGGATCAATGATAGCATCTGTCCATAATCTTGAAGCCGCGTAATAAGGCGAAGTTTGCTCATCATATCTTGCTTTGATCTTATTAAATAATTCAGCTTCTTTAGCTTCATCTACGATTTCTCCTTTTGCTTTAAGCGAAGAAGCTTCAATTTGAGCTAAAACTTTTGCAGCCTGAGTTCCGCCCATCACCGCAAGTTCCGCACTTGGCCACGCAAAAATTAATCTCGGGTCATATGCTTTTCCGCACATGGCATAATTTCCTGCTCCATAAGAGTTACCTACTATTACAGTAAATTTTGGAACAACCGAATTACTTACAGCATTGACCATTTTGGCACCGTCTTTTATAATACCGCCATGTTCAGATTTTGATCCTACCATAAAACCGGTAACGTCCTGTACGAATACCAACGGAATTTTTTTCTGATTACAATTCGCGATAAATCGGGTTGCTTTATCAGCACTGTCAGAATAAATTACACCGCCAAATTGCATTTCCCCTTTTTTGGTTTTAACCACTTTTCTTTGGTTCGCTACAATTCCTACGGCCCAGCCATCGATTCTGGCATAACCCGTAATAATCGTTTGGCCGTAACCATCTTTATAGGCTTCAAACTCTGAATTATCGACCAGACGATTGATGATTTCCATCATATCATATTGTTCGTTTCTCGCTTTTGGTAAAATTCCATAAATAGCTGCGGGATCTAAGGCAGGTTTTTCAGATTTGATTCGGCTATAGCCCGCTTTATCATAATCGCCTATTTTATCTACTATATTTTTTATTTTATCAAGAGCATCTTTATCATCTTTAGCTTTATAGTCGGTCACGCCTGAAATTTCGCAATGAGTTGTCGCGCCACCCAAAGTTTCATTATCGATAGTTTCGCCAATTGCAGCTTTTACGAGATAGCTTCCGGCAAGAAAAATACTTCCGGTTTTATCGACAATCAAAGCTTCGTCGCTCATAATAGGCAAGTAAGCTCCTCCGGCAACACAACTGCCCATAACAGCTGCAATTTGAGTAATACCCATACTACTCATTTGAGCATTGTTTCTAAAGATTCGGCCAAAGTGTTCTTTATCCGGGAAGATTTCGTCTTGAAGAGGCAGGTAAACACCTGCGCTATCCACCAGATAAATAATGGGTAATCTGTTTTCCATGGCGATTTCCTGTGCACGAAGATTTTTCTTGCCGGTAATAGGAAACCAGGCGCCCGCTTTTACAGTAGCATCATTGGCAACAACAATACATTGTTTACCTCTTATATATCCTATTTTAATAACAACACCGCCAGAAGGGCATCCACCATGTTCAGCATACATTCCGTCTCCAACAAATCCTCCGATTTCAATACTTTTTGAACCTTCATCAAGCAAATAAGCAATACGCTCGCGTGCTGTCATTTTTCCTTCGGCATGTAATTTTTCTATACGTTTTTCGCCTCCGCCTAATTTTACTTTTGCAAATCTTTGTTTTAAGTCAGAAAGTAATAGTTTATTGTGATCTTCGTTTTTATTGAAGTTTAAATCCATGGTATATTGTGGTTTTTACAAAATAGTGTTGGCTAATTTACAAAATCAATTGAAACCTACATAATAAAATGTTTTCTTAGATATAATAAAAAGTAATTAGTGATATTTTAAAAATAATAAAGGTTTAGTGAGAAATAATCAATTTATAGATTTCTTAAATCCAAGTCTTACTGATGGATTCGGAGAAAGCAAAATTGGCATTAAATGATAATTTTTGCGTTAATTTGCCAGTTCATACCAATTAGTATTTTTTATGTCTAAAGCTGCCAATACACGATTTACAATTCTTCAGAAAGCCTTTGAATTAATTTATTCTAAAGGATATCAAACAACAAGCATTGATGATATTATAGCGACTACAAAAGTTACAAAAGGCGCATTTTATTACCATTTTAAGACCAAAGACGAAATGGGAGTTGCTATTATTGAAGAAATTCTAAAGCCAACAATGCTGGAAAGTTTTATAAAACCTATCGAAAACTCGCTCAATCCTATTGATGATTTGTACAATATGATTTCGCATTTACTTCTTGAAGATCCTTTTTTGCAGGTAAAATATGGCTGCCCGGTTGGAAATTTAACTCAGGAAATGACACCGTGGAATAATCAGTTTAGTGAGGCTTTGTTAGAATTGATTAATCAGTGGAAGCAAACTATCGAGAAAGTGATTCTGAATGCACAGCAATCCGGTTTGATTAAAAAAGAGGTTAATGGAGAACAAGTTGCTTTTTTTATGATGTCAGGATATTGGGGAATACGAAATTTTGGAAAAGTTCAGGATAATAATTCCTGCTATCTTGTTTATTTAAAAGAGCTTAGAAGTTATCTGGATAATTTGAAGTAAATTTTAAAAATAAAAACATACTAATTAGTATGTTTTTTAAATATATTTGCATTGTCTTAATTTTTTAAACAATGTATACTACGCTATTATTTTGCCATTCGATACTACGATGGTTTGTTTTGGGAAGTTTATTGTATTCTATTTTTATAGCTTATCGCGGATATTCTTTGCAACTCTCCTTTACCAAAAAAGATAATTTAATACGGCACTGGACAGCAACTATTGCCCATATTCAGTTGATTTTTGGAATATTGATTTATGTGCAAAGTCCGATTGTGAAATACTTCTGGGCAAATTTTGCAACAGCTATTCAAAATATTGATGCCGTTTTTTTTGGATTGATCCACATTTTATTAATGCTGGTTTCGATTGTTCTAATAACAATTGGTTCCGCTTTGGCAAAAAGAAAAGAAAGTGATCGCGATAAATTTAAAACCATGTTAGTTTGGTTTTCTATCGCCTTACTAATCATTTTTATAGCAATTCCCTGGCCATTTTCATTTCTTGCAAACCGACCTTATTTTAGATAATTATGAAAAACTTACTACAAACAAATACCGGACGATTACGAATTATTGGATTTCTTGAAGGAACTTCTCTTTTGATTTTACTTTTTATTGCCATGCCTATGAAATATGTCTTCGAAATGCCTTTTTTGACAAGACCCATCGGAACGGTTCATGGTGCTTTATTTCTGCTTTTTATTTTTAATACGCTAAGTGTTGGAGTAGAACAGAACTGGAAGTTTAAAGATACAACCTGGAAAGTACTTTTGGCGTGTATAATTCCGTTTGGAACTTTTTACATTGATTCTAAAATTTTAAGTAAAATTAAAAACCAGTAAGCACTATGATTTTTGTATTTAAAACAAATGTTGATAGTATATCAAAAGTAAAAAAGATAACGCCTAAACTGAATCAGTTATTTCCTAATTCTAAATGGAATTTTGATCTGGAAGATTGTGATAATATTCTTCGATTTGAATGTAAGGACAATATTATCGAAAAAGTGATTTTTTTAATGAAAGTCGTGGGCTTTGAGTGCGAAGTCTTGTAAAACAAAAAAACAGAAGCTAGCTTCTGTTTTTTTATATATTATATGTGGTATTTTATTTTTTAGAATCGCAAACCATTCTTTTTAGAATTGCCCATTGTTTTAAGGCATCACGAGCTTCTACAGCAGGATATCCTAACATTGTTTTTCCGGCAGGAACATCGCCAACTACACCAGAACCAGCACCAACAATAGCACCATCGCCAATTGTAGTATGATCTTTTATAGAAGCACTTCCGCCTATGATAACACCGTTTCCTAATGTTACAGAACCAGCTAAACCACTATTTCCGGCCATAATACAAAATTTACCTAATTTACTATTATGTCCAATTTGTACTAAGTTGTCAATTTTACAACCGTCTCCAAGTATTGTAGAACTAAATTTTCCGCGGTCAACACAAGAATTTGCTCCAATTTCGACTCCGTTTCCAATAATTACATTTCCAATTTGTGGAATTTTAACCAATCCTTTTTCACTACAAGGACGAAATCCGAAACCATCAGCACCAATTGTTGCATTTGGGTGAATGATACAATCACTACCGATATGACAACGTTCACGAACTACTGTTCCAGACCAGATAATAGTATTTTTACCAATAGTAGATTCGTCTAAAATAGTAACGTTTGGATAAATAGTTGCATTTGCACCAATTTCAACTTTTGGACCAATATAACAACCAGCACCAATTCTGGCACCTTCACCAATAATAGCCGTTTCATCAACCGTTGCTGATTTATGGATATTGTTACGAAATATTGGAGTAGGAGGAGCAAAAAGCGCCAAAATTTGAGACATTGCCAAATCAGCATTTTTTACTTTAATAAAAGCACGATTATCTCCAGGTTCAATTGAAATGTCTTCGTTAACAACTGCAACTGAAGCTTTTGATGCTTCCCAAAATTTTTCATATTTTTTATTTCCTATAAAAGAAATTTCAGAAGTGGAAGCTTTTTCTAATTGTTCTGTTGCTGTGATGCTTTGCGAAGTTGTGCCGTAAATTACGCCATTAATAACTTCATTAATTTCTTGGATTGAATAGGATTTCATCGAATGATTTTAATTGTTTTAGGGGTTATTTCGCACCAAATAAAATCAATTAGATTTAAATTACCTAATCTTATTTTGAAGTTTTTTAAATAGTATTTTAAATAATAGTTTAAATATTACAATTTTAACATAAAATCTATTAATTTTTTGATTGTTTTTGAATTATAAGTTGCTGCTTTGGTTTTTGCCTTTGATTATTTGTAGGTTTTAAAGTATCAATTTGTTTGCAATTCAACCTTCTGATTTTTATCAATTACTACAAAGCTATCTTGTTTTAAATCAATTAATTTTGATTTTTTTACTACTTAAATTGGCATTGCAAGTGGCTGTAAAAGCATCGCGATATTTTGTAGGTTTTTAATAGGCTTATAAGGAGTTGTCTTTTTTTGAATGATTTGATAGTTACGTAATGAATAATAACGAAAATCAGATTTTAAATTTTATTCTTTTGGATGATTTTTTAATGCTAAGTTTTATAGAACAAGATAATTAGTAAGTTAAATCTTTCTTTTGTAAAAAATTGGTTTTGTTTTAAAGTTCATTTAGAAACTATTTTTTCATCTTTTGAATGAAATTAAAATTAAAAAGCGATTCGCTGCTTTTAAAGAAGGAATCGCTTTTAGATTTTTTTATTCTTTTACTTTAGAAAGAGAAATAGCATTGATGCAATAACGCAAACCACTTGGTTCCGGACCATCAGGAAAAACGTGTCCTAAATGTGCGTCGCAAGTATTGCAAACGACCTCAACACGAATCATTCCGTATGATTTGTCTGCATGATAAGCAATAGCATTTTCTTTTAATGGTTGTGTAAAAGATGGCCAGCCTGTTCCTGATTCAAATTTTTCGCTTGCATCAAAAAGCAAAGTACCACAACATTTACATTCGTAAATTCCCGGATCGAATAAACTGCAAAGCTCAGAACTAAAAGATCTTTCAGTACCTTTTAATCGTGCTACCTGAAATTCTTCGGGTGTTAAAAGCTGTTTCCATTCTTCCGGTGTTTTTTCCACTCTGTTATCAGGAGTTGGATTTCCCTTATTCGTAAAACGAATTATATCTGCCCATTTGATCATAACTTTTATATTTAGTTTTTAGTCCCGGTTTTCAGTCTCAGTATTCGCAGATTTTAATGCAGCCGACTGCGACTAAAAAAATTATTCTTCCTCTTTTTGCCCCATCATCATTAAGAATGCCTTTAGGAAAGGATCAATATTTCCGTTCATAACGCCATCGACATCGCTGGTTTCATAACCGGTACGAACATCTTTTACTAATTTGTAAGGTTGCATTACATAATTACGTATTTGCGAACCCCATTCAATTTTCATTTTTCCGGCTTCAATATCGGCACGTTGTGCTTGTTGTTTCTTTAACTCAATTTCATACAATTGCGAACGTAACATTTGCATGGCACGCTGTCTGTTGTCTTGCTGAGATCTTGTTTCAGAACATTGAATCTGAATTCCAGTTGGTTTGTGTACCAATTGTACTTTGGTTTCAACCTTATTTACATTTTGTCCTCCGGCTCCACTAGAACGAGAAGTTGTGATTTCGATATCGGCAGGATTAATGTCAATTTCGATACTATCATCAACAAGCGGATAAACATAAACAGATGCAAACGAGGTATGACGTTTGGCATTGCTATCAAAAGGAGAGATTCGAACCAAACGATGTACACCGTTTTCTCCTTTTAAATATCCAAAAGAATAATCGCCCTCAAACTCAAGCGTAACCGTTTTGATTCCGGCAACCTCGCCAGCCTGAAAGTTCAACTCTTTTATTTTGTAGCCATAACTTTCGCCCCACATCATATACATACGCATCAACATTCCTGCCCAGTCGCAACTTTCGGTTCCGCCGGCACCTGCAGTAATTTGTACTACGGCACTTAGGCTGTCTCCTTCGTCAGAAAGCATGTTTTTGAACTCGATGTTCTCGATATGCGTTTGAGTAATGTTATAATGCTCGTCTAATTCTTCTGCAGAAAGTTCCCCTTCTTTATAAAAATCATAGGCAAGCTGCAATTCATCTGTAAGTTCGATGGCTTTGTTATAATCTTCGATCCATTTTTTCTTGTTTCGAAGGTTTTTTACAATAACCTCAGCTTCTTTTGCATTGTTCCAGAAGTCTGGTGCGAAGGTTTTTTCTTCTTCGTTGGCAATTTCAATTAGTTTGGCATCGACGTCAAAGATACCTCCTCAACGCACCAAGGCGCTCCACAATACCTTTTATTTGTTCGGTAGTTGTCATAAATTAATAATAGTTTTATTGTTTTTTTGAATGTTACGCTGATTGTCAAATTCATCAATAATGACTTATTAGCAAAAACGTAATTTTGTAGTACAAAAATAAGATATAGTTTTTAGATTATCACATTAATTTTAACATATAAAAAAGGACATAAAAAGTCTTTTGGATTTAGGAACTCAAAGGAGATAATTTGTTTTGAGGAATTCTTTACTTAAAAAATAACATCAGAAA
>NZ_CADCSU010000159.1 GCF_902804475.1 Flavobacterium bizetiae | reverse complement strand
TTTTTTTTTGGGAATTTTGTTTGTTTGCGTTAGGGATGGGAGCGATATCCTTTTGTGACAGGGAAAAATGTTCTGGCTTATGCCTGATTTTCCGGAACAAAAGATTTAGTGGACAGCCCGGCCCGGAGGGAAACTCCATTATTATTTTAAAGATCCATTTTCTTTTTAAGATATTCAAGCATTGGTTGCGTGATGGGTTTTGAAAGGAAATCGATAATGATTGGGTACTTTTTTGCTTTGGCTAAATCGTCAGGATCAATTGTAGAAGAAAGTACAATTACGCGAGCGCTGTTGAATTCAGTATAATCTGAAGAGGTAAAATGATCTAGAAATTCCCAACCGCCCATAACTGGCATGTTTAAATCTAAAAAAATTAATTCGGGTTTGCTTGCCTTATTTTTGTTGTATTTTAAGGTGTTGAAATGGTGTAATGCTTCTTCGCCATTTTGAGCAGTGATAATTTCTTTAGAAAATGAAGATTTCGAAATTACTTTTTTGCATAACATTAACGTGATTGGGTCATCGTCAATGCATAAAATTTGCTCGAGCATGATAAATTAATTTTTAAATGTTATTGTAAATGTTGTTCCTTTATTGACTTCGCTTTCGATACTAATTGTTCCTCCCATGGTTTCGACCTGAGATTTTACTAAATACAAACCTAAGCCTTTGCTGTCGGGATAATTGTGAAATCTTTGATATAACCCGAAAACTTTATCGCCGTTTCTTTCCAGATCAATTCCAATTCCGTTATCCTTAAAAGTTAATATTGCTTTGTGATCTATTTGTTCAGCAGTAATAGAGATTTTCAGTTTTCTATTTTCTGATTTGTACTTTATAGAATTGGTTAGTAAATTAAGTAAAATACTTTCGATGTAGGCTTTATTTGTATTTAATAATGGAACTCTGTCGAATTTGAGTTTAATAATGGGTTTGTGTAATTCGATTTGAAAAGATAATTGGCTGAAAACATTTTCAAAAACTTCTTTTAATGAGACTTCCTCTTTTTGCATTGAAGGATTGTCTTTGATGATAATAACTTTTACTAAATCATTGATGGTTTCATTTAATAAATGAGTTGATTTCGTAAAGCCTGAAAGAATTTCCTGGAGTTCAGGATTTTCTACAGGAATGTCTTCTATTAGATTGAGAAGTCCGATTAAATTAGATAAAGGAGCTCTCAGATTGTGCGATGTAATATACGAGAATTGTTTTAGATCTTTATTGTTTTGAGTTAATTCACGAATAAGGTGTTCTTTTTCTGTTTCTAATTTTTTCTCATCAGTGATGTCTCTTTGGATAGAGATCCAGTGTGAAATATTTTCTTCGTTGTTGAAAATTGGAATCATCGAAAAACGAACCCAATATTCTTCTTTTTTCTTGGTGTAACTAATGGTTTCAATTAAGCACTCTTCTTTGTTTTTTATGGCTCTTAATAGTTTTTTTAGTTCTTCTGAATCTGATTTTGGTCCTTTAAAGATATTTGGAGATTTTCCGATTATTTCGTGAGAAAGGTATCCGGACATGTGCGAAAAGGCAGGATTTACGTAAACAATTTTAGGAATTCTGCGATCTACTGAGTTTGCCTCGGTGATTAGGATAGAATCTTTAGATTGTGTAATTACAGTTTCAAGAAGTTTTAGTCGTTGCTCTTCTTCTTTTTGTTTGGTGATATCCTGAATGGCTCCAATCATTCTTATGGCTCTTCCGTTTTCGTCTTTTAGTAAAAATCCTCGGTCAAGAACATATTTATAAGTTCCGTCTGCGCATCTAAAGCGGTATTGATCTTGCCATTTTTCAGTTTTTTGCTCGATAAAGGAGTATAGTTTAATAGACATTCTGATGCTGTCTTCGGGATGTATTTTGTCAAACCACCATTTTGATGTTTTTCCAACGTCTGCCGGATTATAACCAAAAACACTTTCGATTCCTTTGTTCCAGTTAATGCTGTCTTCCTGAATTTTCCAATCCCAAATGGTATCACTTGTTGCTTTTGCAACTATGTCGTATTTTTCGTTCGATTCTTTAATTTCTTCGTTCGTTCTCTTTAATTTTTCGAAAATAGAAATATTTCTGTTCTCGTTTTTAGCTAATATGTATTTGAAAATAAATCCTGTAGCAAGTATAAAAAGGATGTCTTTTACAAAGAATAAATAAAAATATTCTATTTTAGAAAAGTAGGTAGTAAGTATTTTATGACAGAGAATTGCCATAATTAGCGATATGATAACGTAAACTAGAGTAATTTGGAGAGTTTTACTTTTCATTACTCAAATATAGTTAAATTAACTATAATTAAACAATAACGAAAGTTCAATTTGAGGGTAAAATTTACATTGTTTTAACGAACTAATTACTTGTCTATACGCAAACTATCGCAGAAACGTTTTTTATATCAAAATAAAGTGTACCTTTGCACCCATTAAAAATCACAGATGGAATCTATTAGAAACATTGCAATTATTGCCCACGTCGATCACGGTAAAACCACTTTGGTTGATAAAATTATGTATCACTGTCAATTATTTCGTGACAACGAAAACACAGGTGATTTAATTCTTGATAATAACGATTTAGAGCGCGAGAGAGGTATTACAATTACTTCAAAGAACGTATCAGTTCAATATAAAGGAACAAAAATCAATATTATTGACACTCCTGGCCACGCCGATTTTGGTGGTGAAGTAGAACGTGTATTAAACATGGCCGATGGTGTATGTTTGCTAGTTGATGCTTTTGAAGGTCCAATGCCACAAACGCGTTTTGTATTACAAAAAGCGATTGACTTAGGTTTGAAGCCTTGTGTGGTTATCAACAAAGTTGATAAGGAAAACTGTACTCCTGAAGAAGTTCATGAGAAAGTTTTTGACTTAATGTTTGAATTAGGTGCTGAAGAATGGCAGTTGGATTTCCCAACAGTTTATGGTTCTGCTAAAAATAACTGGATGTCTGATCATTGGGAAAACGTAACTGATAATGTTGAAGCATTATTGGATATGGTTGTTGAAAATGTACCAGCTCCTAAAGTTTCTGAAGGAACACCACAAATGTTGATTACATCTTTAGATTTCTCAGCTTTTACAGGTCGTATCGCTATTGGTCGTCTTGAAAGAGGAATTCTTAAAGAAGGTATGCCAATCTCATTAGTAAAAAGAGACGGTACTGTATCTAAATCTCGTATCAAAGAACTTCATACATTTGAAGGACTTGGTCGTAAAAAAGTACAAGAAGTTGTTGCTGGAGATATTTGTGCGATCATTGGAGTTGAAGGTTTTGAAATTGGTGATACTATCGCTGATTTTGAAAATCCAGAAGGTTTAAAAACGATAGATATCGATGAGCCTACAATGAGTATGTTGTTTACAATTAATGACTCTCCTTTCTTTGGTAAAGAGGGTAAATTTGTAACATCTCGTCATATTAGAGAAAGATTGACAAAAGAATTAGAGAAAAACTTAGCGATGAAGTTAGGTGAAACTGATTCTGCTGATAAATTCATGGTTTTTGGTCGTGGAGTACTTCACTTATCTGTTCTTATTGAAACAATGAGAAGAGAAGGGTATGAGTTACAAATTGGTCAGCCACAAGTTATTATCAAAGAAATTGATGGTAAAAAATGTGAGCCAATTGAGGAATTAACAATCGATTTACCAGAATCACTTTCAGGTAGAGCGGTAGAATTCGTTACTTTGCGTAAAGGTGAAATGCTAAGCATGGAAACTAAAGGGGAACGTATGATTGTGAAATTTAATATTCCATCTCGTGGAATTATTGGATTACGTAACCAATTGCTTACTGCAACAGCTGGTGAAGCTATTATGGCACACCGTTTTATTGGATATGAGCCTTACAAAGGAGAAATTGCAGGACGTAACAAAGGTTCATTAATTTCTATGGAAAAAGGAAAAGCTATTCCTTATTCTATCGATAAATTACAAGATCGTGGTAAGTTTTTTGTTGAACCAAATACAGAAATTTACGAAGGTCAGGTAATTGGTGAGAACTCTCGTGCTGATGATATGTGTGTAAACGTAACGAAAGAGAAAAAACAATCTAACGTTCGTTCTTCTGGAAATGATGAAAAAGCAAGAATCATCCCTCCAATTATTTTCTCATTAGAGGAAGCTTTAGAGTACATTCAAAAAGATGAATATGTAGAGGTAACTCCAAAATCTATTCGTTTGAGAAAAATCTATTTGACAGAAACTGATAGAAAAAGATTTAAAATATAATTTCGAAATTTCGGAATAAATTCAATATAAAAATCCCAAATTCCTTCAGGAGTTTGGGATTTTTTTTATAAAATAAATTCTAAGTGATACTTTGGAATTTGGAATTTTAAAAATTTGAAGTTTGTTTAAAGTGTTATCTTTTTAAACTAAAATGACCTTTAGCTTCTCTGTTATCGTCTAATTTTATAGTATACCAATAATCATCTGATGGAAGAGGAGTTCCTGCAAATGTACCGTCCCAACCTGTATCAGAAGTACCTATTTGTTTTAATAGTTTTCCAAATCTGTCGTATATATAAATAATTGCATTTTTATTGATAGAGGTATCCAGGCCTATTAAATTCCAGTTATCGTTGTACCCATCGGCATTTGGAGTAAAGAATTTCGGGGCGCCTACAAGTGCAGCGGTTTTATGAACTGTTCCGCAATTTTTTTTATCGTTGACATATACTTCATAAAATCCGGGTTTAAGATTGCTAAAAGTATTTGATTCCTGAAAAGGGCCGTTTGGCTCATTTAAACTATACTCATAATCGCCCTTTCCTGATACATTAACCGTTATTTGATTTGAATCGCTTTCTAATAAATCGATTACTTCTATATTTTTAATGCTTGCCGCGTTTGATGCAGTTACTTCAATGGTTCTGGTTTTTGTGCAATTTGTTTTGTTGGTTATTTCTACTGTGTAAGTACCAATTTGGTTTACATCTAATACAGAAGCGATCTCATCAGGTATATTTATGCCATCTCTATACCATTTAAAAGTAAAATCAGTAATAGAGGCAATATCAGTTATTCCTGCTTTTAAATGCGCTTTATATAACGGAAGATTTTCGCATACATTGGTTACAGTGTCAGGTTCGATATTTGGTAATTTATTTACTAGCAATTTTATGGTATTAATGCCATAACAATCATTTCCTTCTTCTATCCTGGCATAGACATCTTGATTGTACGGTATTTGGTTTGAATAAGAAGCAGGTGTTTCGATGGCATTTTTTTCTAATAAGGCATCGTCTTCATTGGCGTAATATTTTATAGTTTGTGAAGCTGCTAATGGAATGTTGGCATTTGTTAAATTAAATAAATGTATTCCATCTTCAATTCCGTCATCATCGCAAACTGCATCGAGATTGTATATTGATTCCGTAATTACATTGGTTTTTAATGTTAAAGTACTTATGCTGTAACATTTTGTTTTTGTATTCGTAACCCTGACAAAAAGAGTTTGAGGGTTGCTAATGTTCTTATATTCAGTTCCTAATGAATTGTTGTTGTTTGCTGCGTCGTCATTAGTTAAAAAGAAAAGTGTTTCCAGATCAGAATTATTATTTGTTAGAGATGCGTTAGCCTCTTTTAAATTAAATAATACCAAACTATTCGTGTTTTTGCGTGCATCACACTGAATTAAAGTTGTATTAGTTATTTCCGGAGGAGTATTTATAATGATCTGAATTTCTTGTATTGCAACATTGGTCTTGCTGTTTGCTGCTTTTAAAAATATCGACTGCTGGTACGGTATTGTGTTTAAGAAAGGACTTACTAATGAATTTGTGTCAGTTTCGGCATCATTTTTTGTCAGGTAGTATTTGAAAGTTAATTCTTTTGTACTCTGATTGCCAAAAATGCCGGTAGTTACTTCATTCAAATTAAATGCTGTTTTTCCGTCGGTTGAGTTTGAATCGTTGTTATCGCAGATGTTTATTTTTGTATTCGGGAAAATTAGTTTGTCACTTATTTTTAGATTGAATGAGGTCCAATTGTAACATTTTGTTTTGGTATTAGTTATACGGGCATATACAATTTGCGGACTGCTTGTATTTTTAAAATCTGCCGGATTTTCGATTGCATTCAAATTAAGTATCGCATCATTAGAAGAAGTGTGGTAGGTAACTTCGACATCGTTTTGAGATCCTATTATTGTGGGGGTATTTTGGGTTAAATCAAAACTTAATTCTGGGTTAGTTTCTCCGCTAAAATCTGATTTTTCAAGATTCATTGCATCTGCGGATGGTACATTAATACTTGGAGGATCGTCAAATGTTGCTGTACCAAGCCATTCTAATGAAAAGTTACTGTTTCCTGTAAATCTGTCAATTACAATAAAATAACTTTCGCCAGCCTTAACATCCAGCCATTTTACAAAACCATTTCCCCTTTCTGCCGGACCTTCGACTGTGTCAAAATATTCGCCTGTCATACCGGTGGTATTATCTGGTAATCTGGCTGCAGCCGGATTTGTTGTTGAGCAACGAATAGATTGACCCAAAGAATTGCAACTTGCATTTGGACCGAAAACCAAAAAATCAAAATCGACAACAATATTATGGCTTTCTGGGGTTAAAATAAAACCTAATGTACCGGAGGTTTTTATAGAGAGTTTTAACCAAATGCTATTGTTTTCAGTAGCGAAACAACTATTGTCTGATGGGGTATATTCTACAATTTCACCCGGACCATTTGCGTTCAGGCCTTGAAATCCTGAATTACCGCATACTATAATTGCATCTTTGCAATCATTTTGGGCATAAAAATTAGTAGAAAATAAAAATAAAACAAATGTAATTTTAACTAGATTCATCTTATACGATTAAGAGGTAAATATAAGATAATATCCAGTTTTTTATTATTTATAAAGCGTTTTTGTTTTTCTTGTTTTTTGCGAATTTTATTTTAAAAATAAGCTTTATGTTGTTATAAGTTTTTATTTGTGTTAAAAATGAATCTTATTTCTTTGTTGTGATCGATATTTAGTATCATCTTTTTAAACTAAAATGACCTTTTACAATTTTACCATCAACAAATTGAAGTGTGAACCAATAGTCATCTGCCGGTAGTTGTTGACCATTGTAGATGCCATTCCATCCTGCACTGTTTTGATTCGTTTCTTTTAGTAATTTTCCGTAGCGATCGAAAATTAAAATTTTATAATCAGGAAGTTCAATTAGTTTGGTAATAAACCATAAGTCATTATATCCATCTCCGTTAGGGGTAAAAAATCGGGGATAATCTACAACATAGAATAAAAATGTATTCGACAATCCGCATCCGTTTTTATCGCGGGCAATTGCGTTGTAGATTCCAGGTCTGACACCAGTAAATAACGCATCGTCCTGAAAAACATTTCCGTCTAATGAAAATTCATAATTACCAACTCCTGTATATTTTATTAATACAGAGTTATCTACTCCTGAAAAGTCTTTAACAACGGCATCGGTTATCAAAGCAGGTTCAGATAAAATGACTTTAAATTTCTTCGTTTTTTCGCAGCCTTTTGCATCGGTAACGACTACAGAATAGTCTCCTGCGGTATTAACCTCTATAGAAGTATCGGTGCTTCCTGTGTTCCATAAATAACTTACAAAGCCTGTAGCAACACTTAAAGTAATTTGATCTCCTTTGCATAATATTTTTGCTTCATCTTCAAAATTAGGAGGATCAAAAGTATTTACAACAAGAGTAACAGGAACAATGTCAAAACAGTCGGCTCCGTTTGTAGCTTTAGCGTAAATAGTCTGGCTAAAAGCGACAGTATTTTTAAAAATATTAGAAAGTTTATTGGCGTCGTTCAACGCATCATCAGTACTTAAAAAATAATTAAAAACCAACCCTGCAGGTAAGCCTGTTGAGACTTGAGGTGTTACTTGTGCATTCAGATCAAATTGATAGAGTCCGTCTTGTTTATCATCACGATCGCAAGTTTCAATAGGATTTTGATCCGGAATTATTTCGGTAGATACTTTTAGTGTTACTTCGGCAGTTGCAAAACAGCCGTATTTATTTTCAATTCTTGCAAAAACTTGATTAAGGTGGTTATTCGTGTATTTTTCAGGTACTAAAATTGGATTTGTTTTGGTTTGTGCATCTGTTAATGATTCGTAATAACCTTTGTTTAAGATTTCTGCAACATTGTTTTTTACAATGTCATTAACTTTTGTCAGGTTAAAAACAGTAATCCCGTCAGTATCATCATCGCACTGTAATAAAGGAGTATTAGTTGTTAATATTTCCGGAGCGTATTCAATTTTAATTTGTCCTGTCGCTACACAAGTAGTACCTTTTAAGATTGCTTCGACTTTATAAGTTCCTGCTGACTGAACTTCGTATGTTGTACCAGTTTCTAAAGGAGTAATTTCTGTAAAATTGTTTGAAGCATCTAGCTTTAACCATTTAATATCATAAAGAGAACTGTCTAGTTGACTATCTAATGTCGTTTTATCACCAAAACAGACAGGATTATTATTTGCAATAGTTCTGTCTGCTCCAAAATCTATTAAAGAAGCAAAACTTCCACCTTCTAAAAAAACGGCAGAATTAAACTCTCCGGTAGCATCATCTGCAACTACTAGTTTTAGATGATATGTTTTGTTAGGAACTACTTGAGTTCGGGCATTCATGACTACGGTTTGTCCGGCGTAATTAATGGGACTCAATTCAGTATTGTAACCATTGAAAAAATTTTCATTTACTGCTTCACATCCTGCAAACGTGGTTCCGCTTACTACGACAGGATCTATTTTTGTATGCACTGTTGTAGAAGATACCGGTATGTTTGATGCTGGTAAAACAGCTAAATTTTTGTATTCTTCAGTAGTTCCAGCTTCTTTTATTAAAAAAGCAAATCCGTCAGAGTATCTACAAGGATAATAAGACTGGTATTCATTTGAAGCGAAAATATAATTAAAACTTATAGAATTGGTTAAAGCTAAAAAGTCAAACTCTAAAACAGTTGCCTGCGTACTTACGGTATTGTTTAAAACTTTATTTAGATCATCATCACCTTTCCATCGCGCGTTAGTAGATCCTTTAGATTTGTCTTTCAAATAAGGTCCTTGAGCATTTTTACTTGGCGATGTGCTTAAAACGACTCCGCTTGCAAAAGGAAAACCACTTGTTCCCGCAACGAAAGAAGCATAACTATTGCCGTTAGTTGCCGGATTTCCGGTGGCTGTAATAGTGTTTGTATTTATACATGCGCTACGTATTAATATGTTTTTTATTAGTGATTCAGGTGTTTTTGAATCATCTACAACAATATTCTGTGCTTTTATCTTTACGGATATAAAGCACATAAATAAAACAAAAAAACAAATTTTAAAATAATTCATAGCCCGACAAATATACTACAAATCCCGTTTTTTTAGTAATTTGTAAGAAAAATATATAAATAAGAAAGTCCATACTAAAACGATCAGAATCGAAAGAAAGTGTACGCCATAATCTTTAGTATTTTCTACTCCCATTTGTGTTCCGATACTTTTTATTAACGATAATCTTGAAACGGGTTCAACAATTAAATTAGACATCGCTTCTAACGGTAAAAACTGGATAATCTTGTACCCTATATTGCTTGCCGGGAAAATTTGAAATACTAAAAGACCTTTTATAATTGATTCAATAAAAATCCAAACTAATAAAAAACCCAAGGCAAAAGCAGATCGTTTTACTAAGATACCTAAAAATAGACAAAAAGAAAAGAATCCTAATAACTTTACGAAAAAGGCTAGTAAGTATTGTAATTCACTAAAAACGATACCAAATTCAGTATAAGATGAAAAAGAATATCCCAGAATTAAAGTCATAATGAAAACGAAAATTGTAGAGCCTAACGCAAAAAGCACAACAGTTAAGAATTTGGATAAAATAAATTCTTTTTTGCTTAAACCGTCAATTAAATTTTGTTTTAAAGTGCCGTAACTATATTCATTTGCCATCATTGATACAATAACGATCGCCAGAAAAAATTTAAGCCAGGCGGCAAAATAAGTATTAAAATGCCAGATAAACGGAAAATTAAAAATTCCCATTTCTGATGGATCGATATGAATTGGTCCTATGTCAAATTTTATAGAAGCAATTAATGCAATAAACGAAAGTAAAATGAAATAGGTTAAAGTAAGGATACGACTGGCTTTGTTTTTCCAGATTTTTTGTAATTCTATAGAGATAAGTCTGTTCATGGTTTAGTTATTTTGGGTAGTGGCGTTTTTGGTTAATTCTAAAAATTGAGCTTCTAAACTGTTTTTACGTTTTACTAAGTGACTCAACGTAATGTTTTTAGAAAATAAAAACTGATTCAGTTCTGTTGCTGATAAATCTGATTTTAAATAAACCAAAATTTTCCCGTCTTCTTCAGCGATTCTATCTATTGCAGAATGTGCAGTTAAAGTGGTTTTTAATGCTACAAGATCATCAGACATAATCTCAAAGAACCCTTCGTTTGCCGACATGGCATCAACTGAACCAGAATAAAGAATTTCTCCTTTTCTTAAAACAATCACATGCGAACATACTTTTTCGACTTCATCTAATAAGTGCGAAGCCAGTAAAATAGTTGTTCCTTGTGAAGCAATTTTTTTAATGATATCCCTAATCTGGTGAATTCCCTGCGGATCTAAACCATTGGTTGGCTCGTCTAAAATTAAAATTTCAGGATCGTTTAAAAGTGCCGATGCAATTGCCAAACGCTGTTTCATCCCTAACGAGAAGGTACTGAACTTACTGTCTTTTCTTTCGGTTAAACCAACCAGATCCAGTTTTTCGTTGATTTTAGCATAATTAATGCTTTTTATTTTGCAAACCAGTTTCAGGTTTTCTTCAGCCGTCATGTACGGGTAAAAGTTAGGTCTTTCGATAATTGCTCCCACTTTTTTTAAGGCTTCATGAGTCTGGACTTTCCCTCCAAACCAGCTGTAGTTCCCGGAGGTACGATTTACAACGTTTAGCACAATTCCTAAAGTAGTCGATTTTCCGCTTCCGTTAGGGCCTAAAATGCCATAAACGCGGCCTTTTTGTATTTCAAAAGAAACATTTTTTAAGGCCTGAATACGCCCGTATCTTTTATGAAGATTTTCAATAGTAAGTATGGTTTCCAAATTTATTTCGGTTTTAGTTTTAAGTATGACGATTCAAGTTGTTTATTGTTACGCTAAATTTTATTTAATGTAAATTTGTAATAAAGATATTCAAAATGAGCGAACCTTTAATGGTTTTAAAAAAACCATCGTACCCTTTGACACCAGCTCTTATAAGTTATTTAGATCGATATGAGCGTATTTCGAAAGTATCAGTGTTCTATGATGATTTATTACGATTTTCTGGTGCTATCAATTTATATGATAAAAACGGAGAAGATACTTTATGGACTCGTGTTTACTACGGAGAATTTGATCGTGAAGAAATTGATTTGAATTTAAAAAAGATTTATTCGCTGCTGCATTCTGACGGAAATAATGATATCATTCAGTACTTAAATGTTGATGCTATCGATTTTTGCACGTTTGGAAACTCAAAACCTTTTAGGGTAAAAGTGCGTAATATTCTCAATGATAACTACGTTCATTTTTATATAAAAAAAGCCGATGCTTCCCGAATTTATGGGCTGGAACTGGAAGATATTTTATCGCCTGATAAGATAAACTTTTTGGTTTTTGGAGATACTTTGATAGAAGAACATATCGTAGGAATTCCGGGTGATATTTTTATGGAAACGTTGTTGCATACTTCTACAGAAACTGAAAAATCGCAAATCGCAAAAGAGTTTGTAAAGTTTAACGAACGCTGCATGATCAGGCTTTTAGGTGATATGCGTTCGTATAATTATGTAATTGTTCCTATTCATGATTTTGACCAGGTAGTCTATCGAATTCGTGCCATAGATTTTGATCAGCAATGTTACGAGGGGAATTTTAAAGTGTATCGTCCGCAGTTTTTTAAGGAAAACTATCAAATGATGAAACTGATTAAAGAGAAGTTAGAGGATCGTTCCGTTATTCAATATAAAGACGAAGAAAGAGCCATTTTGGCGAAACGAATTCATTCTGCCGAAGCCAGAATTACAAAATTATTGAACATTATGTGTCATGATACCATTTCGACAGTAGATCATTTAAATCAACTAAAAATGGAATTATACCGTTATACCAATGATATGAAATTTAAAAATGCCAAATCAATGGGACATGTTATGTTTGCAGCATTTGAGTTTATCACGCGCAATTTTAAAAACACACATTTAATCTAGTTTTTAATCATTTAATATGTGGTTGAAAAAATAAAAATAATCATATGAAAAAGTTTTTTTTACTTGGAGTTTCTATTGCTTTACTGGCTTGCCAGCAACAATCAAATGATGATTTTAAAACGCTTTATTCACTTCCTAAAAAGTTAAAAGAGGTTTCAGGAATTACGTATTTCCCGGAAACAAATCTCATTTATACCTTAGAAGACAGCGGAAATAAAAACGCAATCTATGCCATAAATTCTCAGGGTAAAGTGGCTAAAACTATTACCATTACAAACGCGACAAACGTAGATTGGGAGGATATTACCAAAGATAAAAGCGGTAATATTTATATTGGAGATTTTGGAAATAATGACAATGAACGTAAAGATTTGTGCATTTACAAAGTCAATAAAAATCAGTTGAATAAAGATGCGGCTGTAGCCGAGTATAAAATCTCATTTTCGTATCCGGAACAAACTGAATTTCCGCCAAAGAAAAAAGAAATGTTTTATGATGTAGAAGGTTTTTTTGAACACGGAAATTACTTTTACCTTTTTACAAAAAACAGAAGCAAAGGTTTCGACGGAACAGCTTTTATCTACAAAATTCTAAACGCTCCCGGAACTCAAAAAGCAACTAAAATAGGTGAATTTAAAACCTGTAATAATTACAATCATTGCGTGCTTACAAGTGCTACAATTAGCCCTGACGGAAAAAAAGTAGTTTTATTAAGTCACGATAAAATTGTTTTGTTTAAAGGTTACAAAGGAGATTTATTTCATAAAGGATCTCAAACCGAAATAAAACTGAATCATTTTTCACAAAAAGAAGCGATAGTTTTCAAAGACAACAACACATTATTAATTGCCGACGAAAAAACAAACAAAGTAGGAGGGAATGTTTATGAGTTTACTTTAAGCCGCTAAGTGTCTAAGATACTAAGTTGCTAAGTTTTTTAATTTGAAAACTAAGAAATCTAAAAAAAATAGCCACGAATTCACGAATTTTAATTAAAAATAATTCGTGAATTCGTGGCTAAAATACTTTGTTCCTTTGAGCCTTTGTTACTTTGAACCTTCCCTAAAAACTATATGCCGCTCCAAAAATAACTCTTCCTTCTTCGTCAGGAGATTTAAAGTACGAAACTCTTGCGGTTAAAACATTTATGGCATTCATCCAGATTCCGCCACCATAATCCTGATGCCATTTTCTTGAACTTTCGCCATCAAGCCAAACCCTTCCGTAATCAAAACCACCCAGAATTCCGTAAGTTAGAGGAGCAATTGTCTTGCGTATTTTTCCAAGACTTAATCGTAAATCTGTACTTTGAGAGAAATAAGAGCTTCCTAAAAAGCGTTCATTTCTATAACCACGCAAATCAGTATCTCCACCTAAAGTAGCCCCTTGATAAAATTCGTAATTGTTGTTTAAGATCGCTTTTCCTTTTAAAATTGTAGCCAAAACTAATTTTCCGTTATGATCAATTTTATGAGTAAACCCTAAAAAACTTTCAATCGTAGGGAAGTTTTGTTTTGTATTATCTAAATTAGATAACCATGTTGCCGAAGCCATAAAAGCAACGCCTAAAGTAGGTTTCGCAGCAAAATCGGCATTTTTAAAGAGGTATTTAATTTTTGCACCACCATAAACCTGACTATCAAAAACGATCGGGTTAATAATGTTAGGAGTATCAATATATCTGTTATCCGTTTCCTCAACTCTCATTTGTTGTAGCATTGGCTGAATACTAAATTCGCTGCCGTATCTGCCAACATGTCTAATAGCTCCCGAAAGATTAAATCTCTGAATACGAACACGGTTGTAGTCCATTCCAAATTCTTCCGTATTATTTACAGATTCATTTCCGTATCCAAAATAGTTTACGGCAAAATTTGGAGTAGTATATTGCGATTCAACATCAATTACCCATTTACCTAATAAACCAGGAAAATGTGCTACATAATTAAACTCTAAACCTCCAGTTGCAAAATAATAGAAAGCGTTTAAAACGTGTCTTTGCGTATAAGGATTCTGTTTGAAGTTGTTTACCGTATAATTTAAATTAATACCCACTTTTACACCATCATCAGGATTGTACCCAATATTTGGTAATCCGGACACAACATTGTATTTAGGTCTTTCGTAATTGTATAAGTTTACGTCATAATCATCTGTTAGTTGCGTTCTCGTTTTGGTATCCAGATTGTAGGTATTTTCTTTTGATTTAAAATCATAAACAATAACCCTTTTTCCGTTTTTGATGTTGTACGTGTCATTGTTCTGACCACCAATCAGACGAATTTTTATGTTTGATTTCTGATCGCCAATTACTTCAAAAACATCATTATCATCTAAACCATAAATCCAAAGATTTTTAGTTTTAGAATCCGTTACCGTTTTTGTGTAAACTAATTCATCACCTTCTTTTTTAACTCGGTAAACCTGAATTTCGATGCTTTTTTTAGCATTGTGGTTAATGATAAATTTATCTTTTTTATCCGTTCCGGCAATCATTACCGTATGGCTTAAAACATCAAAATAGTCCGAAGCATATTTTTGAAGATCTTTCTTTCTGTTTTTTAATTTGTTCTTGATATCGTCAATTGTGGCGTCCTGAACTTCTTTTGGTAAATTTTTAAAAGCTTTGTCGATATCACTATCCGATAAGTTTTCCTGAATGTATTTCGCCTGAGCAATCCAGTCTTTCTCTTCGGCAGTTCTTAAAAAAGCCAAATCCATCGGATAAGGTTCTCTGTTAAGCCACTTTACATTATCAATTTTATTTTTGAAAGTTCTCATGTGGCGAAGTGCCGGAATATTCATTAAAAGAGAAAGTAAAGTTCCGTCATATTTTACAAAAGCCTGATCACGGTCACGAGGAATTGGCTCATAAATCACTTTATTGCCTTTTTTATGTTCTGCCCAACGCCATTGATCACTATGTCTGTCCCAATCGCCAATAAGCATATCAAACAAACGTGCTTTTATATATCCCTCTTCATCAACGCTGTATTTTTCGTCTTTGTGAAGATTTTTCATCATATCCTCCGTACTGATAATATTGGTTGGATTACCAAAATTTTTAGCATCCAAATGATTATCAGCTGGTCTTTCTTCGACCATATAAAGCTGATCTCCAAAGTTCGAGTTAAACTCTTTTAATGCATTTTGTTTTGGGATGTAATATAAAACCGGATTGGTGTGCGCTAAACCAATCTGGTCTGACATACTGCCAATAGCAAACGTTGTATATGGATGAGATGTAGTGTAAAAATCAAATAAGAAGTTCTCAGCATATGTATCCTCAAAATCATTAACTACATATTGATCTTTAAAAGCTACGGATTGCAAAAATACGGTGGCGCTTTTTTTCAAGGCACGCATTACGTATTCTCTTCCTTTAGGATCAGATACTCTTAATGATACAGATTGATGTCCTCCGCCTTCGCGAATAGGTTTCAGTCCGCCCATTAAAGTATCTAAAGTAGCTGTTTTGGCTTCTATCGGTAAACTGTAATATTTCCTGTAATGATTTCCGAATAAAAATTTATGAAACATACTTTTATGAGTCATTTTTGCAGAATAAATAGAAGTATCTACAGTAGCTGGAAATTTATTATCTACCGTTGCTGCCCAATTAATTTCTTTTGCCTTTATAATTTCATGTTCAAAAAGTAATTTTTCTTTATTGTTTTCATTTCCAAAAAAGGAAACTTTCGCATCACCGCTTTTAAACAAAGTTAATGTCACATAACCATTGCCTCCATACGAAAACTCAGTAGGATTTATGGCTCTTGCAGCTTCAGATTTCGATCCTGCGCCGCTAATAATTTGCTGAATGTTTTCTTTGTTTACATACTGAAGGTTGTGATCATGTCCGGAAACAACGATTACATTTTTTTGTTTTTGCAAAAGGGTTTTAATTCTCTTTGCATAAATAGTATATTGTTTATTCTGTATATCCTGCGGACTTGCTCCGGATGTTTTTCTAAGCAAATTGATAAAAGATCCAATTACGGGTAATGGAATTTTTTGTTCTAACGGAAATAATTGTTTTTCTAATGAAAATTGCCCGCCGTGAGTTCCGTTACTCATTAAAGGATGATGAATAGCAAGAACAACTGTTTTTTCCTGGTTTTTATTTAAGAGATTTTCTAATTGATCAAAAAAATCTTCTCTTGTTTTAATGTCACAATCGTCATTGATAGTCGGGTGATTGTCCCAATCTTCCAGGAACCATTCGCTATCAATCGTAATCAGCGTAGTGGTACTGTCAATTTTTACATCTTCTATAGCACAACTCTTTCTGGGTAAAAAAGCTTTTTTATCGTTTAGATATTTCGTTACAAAACTAGCCTGACGTTCTAGGCCTTTTATACCGTTGTACCAATCATGATTTCCCGGAATAAAGATTGTTTTTCCTTTAAAACCTTTAGTAAGTTTTAGTTGGTTCGTTAGTTTTGTTTCAGCCAAAGCTTTTTCTGCGGCATTATCATCACTCGGGAAACCTTTAGGATAAATGTTATCTCCCAAAAATAATAAGGTCGCTTTTTTGTTTGATTTCTTTAATTTTTGATGCAATAGTTCAAGCGTTTGCTGCGCTTGTTCTTCATCTGCATTTCCGGCATCACCAACTAAATAAATGGTATGTGCAATTTTTATAGTATCAGTTGCGTTTTCCGTTTCGTTGGCACTAACATTTTTTCCGTACTGCGCTTTATGTGTCGCACACGAATAAACCAGTAACAATGCAACAATTGCTAAAGACCGGTTTTTAATTTTAGTAATAAAATGATTATCCAAAAACAATTTCATAATTTAGTAGTATAAAAAAAATCTCCATGAATCTAATAGAACAATCCGAAGATTTCGTCAGTAATTTACTCAAAGATAAACTTTCTAATCTATATTCTTATCATAATTTTAACCATACTTTAACTGTAGTAAATGCGGTAAAAGAGCTGTGTAAAAAGGAAGATGTTAAAGGAGATGAGAAAGAAATGCTTCTTGTTGCTGCTTGGTTTCATGATACAGGTTATATAGTAGGGTATGAAAATCACGAAGCAGAAAGTGTAAAAATTGCCACCACTTTTTTGAAAGAAAAAGAACAATCAGACGAATTTATCGCAACGGTTTCGAGTTTGATTTTAGCTACCGTAAAAGAATATATTCCGAAAACACATCTAGAGAAAATTATTAAGGATGCTGATTTTGCCCATATTATGGGAGCAGAATATGAAACGACCTGCGAATTATTGCGTATTGAATTGAAAAATACCTGGGATTTGAATTTTTCTAATGTTGAATGGGCAAAAGAAAATTTTAATTTTTTAATGAACAAACATCGGTTTTATACCGATTATGCGATTAGAAAATGGCAGCCACTAAAAGAGAAAAATTTGCTTCTTGTGCAAAAGAAAATCGAAAAGCAAAAAAAGAAAGAGGCAGATAAAATAGAAGAGGAAAATAAAAAGAAAGATAAGATCGAAAAACCGGATCGCGGTGTCGATACTTTGTTTCGTGTAACTTTAGGAAATCATACGCGTTTAAGCGGAATTGCCGATAGTAAAGCCAATATTTTATTGTCTGTAAATGCGATTATTATTTCGATTGCACTTTCGTCGATTATTCCTAAATTAGATAGTCCAAAGAATGCGCATTTGGTTATTCCGACTTTTATAATGCTTATTTCGAGTGTGATCACTATTATTTTTGCCATTCTTTCTACAAGGCCAAAAGTTACTACGGGGGTTTTTACACGTGAAGATATAGAGGCAAAAAAGATAAACTTATTGTTTTTTGGAAATTTCTATAAAATGCCACTCGAAGAATACGATTGGGCAATGAACGAAATGATGAAAGACCGCGATTATCTTTATTCGACCATGATTAAAGATTTATATTATCTGGGATTGGTTTTGCAGCGTAAATACAACTTGTTACGCATTGCCTACAACTTTTTTATGATAGGAATTATTATTACGGTAATTGCTTTTGTAATCGCTTTTAAATCAATTTAACTAAAAAAGCTTTGTCAAAGTTTTAAACTTTGACAAAGCTTCGTATATAACATCAATCTTGTCATCTCGAGGAACAAGAGATCTCCACAAGAAACTAACGTAAAGTGTTTTTCTTAAATTGTGAAGATCACTCATTTGAAAATAACAAACTATATGGAAACCATTTTCCTAGCCCCGATAGCAGTGGAAATCCTTTTGTGGCGGTCCCGATAGCTATCGGGAGCCACAAAAGATTGGAACGTATAGCGGGATTAGCTCCTGAAAATAAAAATCAGGACGACAAAAATGAATATTCAATAATTAATTAAGCTCGTCTAATAAATCCTGATAGGTAATTTTTTGTTTTACCGGATTTGCATTATTATTGATCACTTTTACGCGAATCGCTCTCAATCCGGAAACTCCCTGAAGATCTTCGACTTCGAATTGTTCTATTGATGGTTCCAGAATTTTTTTATGTTGTAAATATTTAATGTATTTTAAATATTCGGCTTCTTCGCTGTTTTGAGAGTATACAATTGTAATTTTTTCTTTTTCTGTAATGCGCTCGTTTGTTCCTTTAATGTTCGATTTGTCTATACGTTTTTTAACGACTTCATATCTTGCATTATAAGTTCCGTCAACATCAAAACGTTTTTCATCCATTCTAAAACGAATAGAAAGCGGCGCACTAAATACTAAAATCAGCGAAGTTACGTCGAGTTCGTAAGGCAACGATTCTTTTAGCTGATGATGTTCCAGCTCCATTTCGCATAAAGTTTGTAATTGCCACAAACGTAAATTGTGCAAATACATAATATCGAAGGGTTTTGTTGGTGCAATTGATGCTCCTATATAAAGATTGTGTTCTACACCATCGGTTTTAAAACGCTCGTAATAATGCGGATATATTTCCTGCGCTTCAACTTGTTTTTTATCCAGTACAGTTGCTAATCTTTTGTTGATGATTGACATAGCATTGTCAAACTTCTTTCTTTCCTGATAGAACAATCCACTTTTTTCGTCGAGACTTTCAAAATACAAGCGTTCCAGTTTTTCGCTCTTTTGAGTTTCTTTTGTATTCTTTAAAAGAGGGTGAATTTCTTCTTCGATATAACGCTGAATATATTGTTCGGTATCTGCTTTTAAAGGAGCGTCTAATTCGTCGCGGAATGATTCTAACTCAAATTTTCTTTGTTCTAAAAGAACTAAGTTGATGTTAGGATCCTGAGATTCGAAAATCTTCAATAAAGCCGTTAATTGATTTTTAAGATCTCTTTTTACGGTTTCATTTCGATGTTCAGACGAACCTTTGATATCGATCTGACCGTATAACGGATATACATTTTTAAAAACAATTTCTTTAAAAATATAATCTTTCGTTTGATTGGTATTCTGAAAATAATTTTGAGATTCTTTCTTGAATTTCCAATACACACTTGGGTGAATCGTAGTATATTCACGCTGAATAATTGATGCAATCTGATGCTGCATATCTGTATTATAGCGATCGATGGTATCGGTTAAGTAGGGAAGTACCAATTCGAGTTTAGTCGCATTTATACTATTTAAATCCCTAACAGTCGAAGAAACCAGTTCTACAACACCCAATAAGTGATCGTCTTTTATAACAGGCGCAAAAACACAACTCTGAATGCCTTGTTTTAATAAATGTTCGCCCAGTTTTTTGTTAGACGATTCTTCGATGAATTTTTTTACATCAGAAATTACAAATAGTTCTTTATTGTCGAGAAGATTTTCGAATGAACAACCAAAAAAGGCATTTTTGCAATCGACTTCCTGATCGCTGGTAAGCAGAAAACTTTGTAGCTGATGATCGAATTTAAGCGGTCTTAGAAATTTTTCTTCTTCTGGATTGTACACTATAAAACCAACTCTTAAATCCGGAACTTTAAATATTGATCTAAAAATATTTGTTACAATTTCATCTGTTGCAACGGTTTTAGAATCAGGTTTTAATAAATTACTTTTTAAATTAGAAATAGCGCTTTCGATTGTTGCGTCAAATAAAGAAACGATTCCGAATCCTTTTAAAGTCCAGCTTCCCGGAGGGAATTTCTCTTTCCAAAGGTCAATATCATTATAATTATCAATCAACAAGTTGATTTCATCCTGAGTAAGATCTATAGAATTTTCGTTTGGAATGATTTCCATAAAATCAGCATTGTACAAAATGCGATAATGCTTTTCAACTCCTTCTTCGTCCGGAATATCATAAAAGAATGGTTTATTAAAATCTATTCTTTGTTTGTAATATACTCCTAAAATAAGACAGCAGTTATTGATATAGAATTGGTGATCATCAAAATCACGAATTTCCATATAAAATTCATCACCGGCATTGCGCAGGATTTTTTTGAAACGGTCGGTATAATTGAAAGATACATTTTGAAACGGAATCGTAACGGCTTTAATTTCATTGTTTGTTAAAGCAGTCGGGAACAAATCAGCTAATAAATTTTTGATTAAAGCTTCATTGTTTTTAATGATCGAAAAATCCTGAATACCAGTTCTAAATTCAGGAATGGTTTCTATTTGTTTTAATAAGGCCTTGGCGTAGTTTGCTCGGTAATCTACATTTGATAAAGCAATTTCTTCAAGAGATTCGATTAATTTATGAAATGAAATTATGGTTTTAAAGGGACTTTCTTTAGGTAAATGAATATCCATGTTAAGTTTTTTTTGAACTACAAAATTAAGCAAATATTAAGAATGTACGACATTTTATTATTTCTTTCCTCTATAGTTCGATAGGTTTTAATGTCTGTAAATCAGTGTTTTCAGGCATGTTTGTTATTTTAACGAAATATTAACTTTAATAATAACGGAACGATCGTTCCGTTATTATATCTTTGTACCATAATAATTCAATAATCAATAATTTAAATAATAATAAAAATGAAAAATTTAGAAAACAAAGTAGCAATTGTAACTGGTGGAAATAGTGGAATTGGTTACGCAGCTGCTGCAGATTTAGTAGCAAAAGGTGCAAAAGTAATTGTAACAGGAAGAAACAAAGAAGCTTTGGCTCAAGCCGAAAAAGAATTGAATGTTACCGGAATTGTAGCAGACCAATCGGATCTAAAATCTATTGATAGTTTGGTAGAACAAGTAAAAGCTCAGTTTGGAAAAGTAGATATCTTGTTTTTAAATGCAGGAATTGCAGCTTTCGCTCCAGTAGATGTGGCTACAGAAGAGCATTATGACAGTATTATGAATGTGAATGTAAAAGGAGTTTATTTTACGGTTCAAAAAATATTACCAATTTTAAACGATGGTGGTTCTATTATTTTTAATACTTCAGTAAATGCGCAATTAGGAATGCCGGGTTCAAGTGTATACGGAGCAAGTAAAGCAGCTGTTTTATCTTTAAACAGAATATTTGCCGGAGAATTAGCACCAAGAAAGATCAGAGTAAATACGGTTTCTCCTGGTCCAATCGAAACTCCTTTGTATGGTAAAGTTGGTTTAGAAAAAGAAGAAGTTGAAGGTTTGGGAGCTGCTTTAGGACAAAAGATTTTATTGAAACGTTTTGGACAGGCTTCAGAAGTAGCAAAAACAGTTAGTTTTTTAGCTTCAGATGATGCATCATTCATTACAGGAACAGAAATCGTGGTAGATGGCGGACTTACTGTAAACACAGTATTATAATTTTTTGACCAATTCAGGAACAATCGTTCCGTATTTTGAGTATCTTTGCAAAAGAATTTAATTTTGAAGTCATGGCAAGAACGAAAGAATTTAACGAAGATCAGGCTTTAGATAAAGCGATTGAAATTTTCTGGCACAAAGGGTATAATGGAACATCGGCTCAGGATTTGGTAACGCATTTAGGTTTAAGTCGTTCTAGTTTGTATGATACCTTTGGCGATAAGCAAAAGCTTTTTGCTCAGTCGTTGCAGCGCTATCAAAAGAATGCACAAAAGCAAGTCATGGAACTGTTTGATCAGTCTGAAAATATCAAAGAAACTTTGCATGATATCTTTAAACAAGCAGTCATAGAGAGTTTAGAAGACAGAATCACAAAAGGTTGTTTTATGGTAAATTCTTCGGTAGAATTGGCGATGCATGATGAAGAGATTGCCAAAATTGTAAAAAATAACAGCAAGGTAATGGAAGAAGTTTTTACAAAGGCTGTACAGAAAGGGCAGGATTCAGGAGATATTTCGAAAGCCAATAGTGCGAAAGTTTTAGCACGGTTTATTTTTAATAATTATTCCGGAATCAGGGTTTTAGCCAGAAGCGGCGAAAGAGACAAACAAGTTTACGATGATATTGTGAAAGCTTTATTTTCTATGTTATAAGGTATAAAAGCGCTGAAATAAAAAAACGGCAATTACGAATGTAGTTGCCGTTTTTTGTTTTAAGTAAGTAATAGAAAATGAATGACTCTTAGCTTTTTTCTTCTTTATTGAAATAAACTAAGTAGTAATACATTTGTTTTTCTTCATCCCAGCCTTTTTCAACAAATTTCTCTGCACTTTCAGGATTGATAAAATCCATTTTGATCTGAATGTGAGTGTCCAGATTAATAACGTTTTTAATCGATTTTCTGGCGTCAGATACTGCTGCGTTGGCAATAGGGAATGAGGTTACATCTTCGATGCTGTATTTTTCTCCTTTATCAACTTTATAGTTTTTGAATTCAGGAATCAAGTCAGGATTGTCTAATACTTCATTCAGGAAGTTTTGCTCTTCGAACTGATCATTCTTTGCGAAATAATTCACAGAACGGTTCATAAACATTACTTCTTCTTTTTTGTCTTCTGCTGGCAAAACAACATCTTTTGCGAAGTTTTGACAGAATTTCAAGTATTTTTTAGTGATGAAGTTTTCATCTTCAAAAGCGTCAACAGATAAAAAGTGCTCTAACCAATAACGCGCGTCATAACGGTTACTATCAACAGTTAGAATTTTATATCCTTCTTCTTTTTTATAATTAAAAATCAAACAACCTTTATCTAATTTGCTCAGGTTGATACCTTGTTGCAAGATCATTTCAAGGTTACTGTTTTTTTCTTCGAATTGTAAAAAGTCAGCTTGTAGCTCACTTTTAAAAATTCCGATAGCATCGACAACATTGTTATCAATACTTAGATTTGTTAAATACGTTACGTAAACCTCTCCGTTTTTAATGTGCGGGTGATTTGACTGCTCAAATAAATGCGTTGTGATTCTTTTTGAAATCTCCTGCAAATTATTCGGATTGTCAAAAATCTCAGTCGCATATTTAAACATGTCGTTGTAATCCAAATCGACTTCGTGCGCAAACTGATAATAGTTTTCTTCTTTCTCTCTAAAAGGCTTAAAAAAGTACTCTTTTATCAAAGGAACGATTTCATCATTTAGATTAAATGGTTGTTCTGATAAAAAAATAGCTTCGTTTCTGCTTTTGTTTCCTACGCGGTGTATCGCAAGCGTCTCGATGTGGGTGTTGAAAAGGTTGATCATTTTTTATTTAGGTGCTGAGGTTCTAAGTTGCTAAGATACTAAGGTTTAGTTTCTAATCTTTATTTTTTTAATAAATGAAACCAACATTCTTTCTACTTCGCGACTGTCCTCATATAAATTATTAAATTCGTCTTCGTTAAGGGAGGTTATATTTTTAGCAATTTCTAATTGAGTTTGCATTTCAAATAAAGAACCTATCGAAATATTTAAAAAGCGTAAAAAATCTTTATCGCTTTCTCGTCCGTATCCTTCGGCAATATTGCTGGGAATTGAAATTGAGCAGCGTCTAATTTGTGAAGTTAATCCGAAAATTTCTTCTTTTGGAAAATTGTTTGTTGAAAAATAAATTTTGGTTGTCAAGGCCATTGATTTTTGCCATATAAGCAAGCTTCTAAAATTACTCATGTTTGATATTTTTAATTCAAAGAATTAAAAATAAGAAATAACTTTCAAAATAAAACCTTAATGCCTTAGCATCTCAGAACCTTAGAACCTCAAATTAATTCCAATTCTCCTCAAATCCAAAATCTTCAAAGCTGTCATCGCCTTCGAACATGTCAAGATCGTCTTCGTCAAGATCATCTTCAAATTCGCCGTAGATATCGTCGTGCATATCTGCTTCGAAGTTTTTTTCTGTGGCTTCGTCAGGCATTTCTCCGTGAGAGAATAACGTTTCCGGGTAAGGAACTCCTGAAATTTGATCTTCAATAGCAGCCAATTCAACTAAGAAAGTCCACATATTGATGAAGTCATATACATAGATGATTTTGGTGTTATCTTTATCTAAGATATCAGATAATTGATAATCGCTCATGGTTTTTTGTTCTCCGGGAACGTCTCCGGTATCAAAAAGTGCAATTTCGTCTTCCTGATTCCAAGTTTCATCGCAGGTATAAAACGAAGCTACTTCCATTCCGTCAAAACCAAAAGCGTTGAAGATGGCATTGTGTAAATCTTCAAGCGTATCATCTTCAAGAATTGCAATGTCTCTAAAAATATCTTCTTCGGCGTCTAGAATTACTCTAAATTTATAAACCATAATCTTTGTTTTTATTGAAAGGTCAAAGGTAAAATATAAAAAACGAAATACGAATTGCGAATTACGATTTGTTGAAAAGATTTTCGTGATGACAAACTATCCGAAAATATTGTTTTGAAAACGAGTGCTCTAGCCCCGATAGAAGAGGAAATCCTTTTGTGGCGGGGTTCGCCACAAAAGATTGGAACGAATAGCGGGATTAGCTCCTGAAAAATCACCTCCCAACCAATTTTTTTCTGATTTTGTGGTAACGTTTATGATAGGTACTATGACTTGGATAACTTCTTGTAGAAGTCATATTGTTGAAGATTAATGCTGTTATGAAGAGAATAAGTACACCATCTAAAACAGGAGAGAGTACATACATATAACCTAAATCTTTTATTTGAGCTGAACCTGTAACGGCAATAAGCGCTGTAGCTCCTCCGGGAGGATGAAGCGTTTTGGTAATTTGCATGAATATAATAGAAAGTGAAACAGCCAAAGGCGCAGAAAGCCAAATAATATCCGGAATTAATTTGTTTATGGTGACACCAATAATTGCCGAAATGACGTGACCGCCAATTAAATTTCGAGGTTGTGAGAACGGACTTTGTATGATTCCGTAAACCAGAACGCTCGAGGCTCCAAAAGAACCAATTAAAAAAACAATATCAGTTCCTGAAAAACGAATAGATTCAAGATAAGACAAGAGTCCGATACCAACAAAGGATCCTATAAATGACCAGAGATGTTCTTTGTAATCTATTAATGTTTCTTTGTAAAGTATATAACGAGTTTTGCGATAGCTTCTTTTTATTTTAGGAGTTGGCATAGATGCTTACTATTTTTTGTGGTATTATTATGAGCCAGGAATTCGTGAATTCGTGACAAAAAAATTATTTAGTCAGGCTTGGGGCGTAACTATATACGGTATAAGGATAAATCATTTTTGCTGTATATTTTGATATTAAACAAACAACTAAAATGGGTAAAAACAAAGTGTAATCATTTGTTAATCCGCAAACTAAAAATATTGCGGTAAAAGGGGCGTGAATGCTGGCACTTAAAACAGCCGCCATCCCGATGATCATAAAGTTAACAGGAAGTACGTGAACCTGAAAAAACGTGTTTAGAATTGATGCTAACAATAATCCTAAAAAAGCGCCGATAAAAAGGCTTGGAGCAAAAACTCCTCCGTCTCCGCCTGAAGCTAACGTTATTGAGGTTACAATAGGTTTAAGTAGTAAAACTCCAATAAAAGTAAAAGCTAAAGTTAGCGTTAACGGAATTTCGGCTGAATTGCTAAAAATCCCTTTTATTGCGTGATAACCTTCACCATATAATTGAGGGAAAACAAATAGCGAAACACTTAAAACTACTGAACCAATTAAGATTTTGTAATAATGGGTATCGATTCTTCCGAATTGCGATTTGAAAAATAAAACGCAACGGGTTAAATAAACCGAATTTATTCCGGCCAGGATTCCTAAAAGAATGAAATACGGAATCGCTTTTAGATGCCAGGTTGTAATCGAAACGGCAAACAAAGGTTCTTCTTTTAATATGGTAAGTAATCCAAAAGCCACTGAAACCGCAATTAAGTTTGAAATTACAAATGCGCGGGTTACTTTTCTGGAGATTACTTCGAGTGCAAATAAAATTCCGGCAATTGGGCTGCTAAATAAAGCCGTAACACCAGCTGCAACTCCGGCACAAATCAATTCGGTTTTGTATTTACGAAATACGTTTTCTTTTTGTTGAGCCACAGATCCAATTGTGGCAGTGGCAACTACAGTCGAAACTTCGATTCCGGTAGAACCTCCAAAAGCGACCGTTAGTAATCCGTTTATAAAGTGTGATGGAATTTTATAAGAAGGTAAATTTTTTGAAGTTGATTTGGTGCTTTCAAAAACTTCCTTAATGCCTTTATTTTCTTTTTTCTTGAATAAATATTGCCTTAAGAAATAAATTACTGATAATCCGAAGACCGGGAAAATGATATAAAAGATAGGATTTACCGAGACTTCATGAAAGAAGATTTCTTCGTAATATTCGGTAATTTTTTTGAGTGAAATTCCTAAGAAGGCCGAAAGAAAGCCAATTAAGATAGAAACGATAACTAATTTTTGAAGGACAATAAATTGATGATTTTTTTTGATTTTCGCCGTTTTGTTCATCAGATGTGGATTTTTTGGATCGCATTTTTTTTATGCGGGTTACAAAATTAAGAATCAAAATCGGTTTTTCGTGAAAAATATGCAATATAATGTGTTAAAACGTATAAAAACAGGAAAATTCTTTCAGCTGGTTTTTTGCTGCAAAGGCACTAAGACGCGAATGTTTTTCTCATTTTATGTCATCTCGACGAAGGAGAAATCGCACTAGAAATTCCGTCAACTAAATCGCCAATCTTTGTCGATTCACGAGTGTGATTTCTCTTTAAGTCGAAATGACAAATTGGACGTTTAATCATTAGTTATTTAAAAAAAACTTGGAGTCTTAGTGCCTTCGCGGCAAACAATTATCGCTCATAAAACTCGATAGGCAACAAATCAGGATCAGCAATAAAAGTAAATCGCTTTTCTGTGGTTTCATCAATTCTTATAGGTTCTGATGCTACGTTTTTGGTATTCAAAAAGGCAATGGTTTCTTCTAGGTTAATTACTTCAAAAGCCAAATGACGCAAACCAACTGCTTCTGGTCGCGAAGGTCTTTGCGGCGGATTTGGAAATGAAAAAAGCTCAATGACGTAACTTCCATTCAAAGCCAAATCTAACTTGTACGACTGGCGTTCTTCTCTGTAGATTTCTCTGATAATAGTTAATCCTAAAACTTCGGTATAAAAAGTTTTAGATTTTTGATAATCAGAGCATAAAATGGCGATATGATGTACTTTATTTAAGGTAAGCATTATGATTTTGATTCAGGTTCTTGATTTAATTTTCGAATTACTTTTGCCGGATTTCCAACAGCCAGAGAATTGTCCGGAATATCTTTTGTTACAACAGATCCGGCGCCAATAACACAACCTTTACCAATGGTTACACCTGGACAAATAACAGAATTTCCGCCAATCCAGCAGTCGTCTCCAATAGTTACGGGATAAGCATTCTCGAGAGTTTTTCTTAATTCAGCGTCAAGCGGATGAGAGGCCGTATAAATTTGAACATTGGGTGCAATAAATACATTCGATCCAATATTTACCGGAGCACAATCTAAAACAACACAATTGACATTAAAATAAACATTTTCGCCGCAAGTAATATTATAACCATAATCGCAATGAAATGGAGGTTCGATATAAAAACCCGACCCTGTATTAGGAATCAGTTCTTTTAAAATTTCTTTTGCTTTTTTGGTTACGCGATATTCAGTAACATTTAATCGATGCAATAAGTTTTTTGCTTTTCGACGGTCTTTTACCAAAACCGGATCTCCGGCAATATAATATTCTCCCGCAATCATTTTTTCTTTTTCTGTTTTCATATTACTTCTCAATAAGCATTAATTATCTTTACTTAATTTTATTCTTTTTTAGTATTTCGTCCAGAGCTTCACTTCCCCAATCTTGATTCATGTTTTTATTTTTCTTTCTTGTTTCAAGAATTCTTTTATTGATAGATTCATCTTTAAAAGAGATTAAAGTTTCTACAATTTGCAGATACACATGAGGATTGTCTTCATTTTTTAATCTTTTAAAAAGGATTTCAGTAAAAGAAGGATCTTTTAACTCTAAAATCTTCGAGCAATACATTTCAAAATCATTAACATTGGTATTTATGATTTTATCATTAATTACGTTGTATGCGAATACTTTATCATTTAGTAAAACAAAATTAAGCATGTTTTCTTCTAAGTTTTGAGAAAACATACTTTGATTTATTTTAGGGATTGTATTTGTGTTTTTTATTTGATAATTTGAGTTTAGCTCTTTTTTGCTTAATTCCAGAGTTTTGGTTTTGTTTAATTGTAAAAGATATTCAAAACCTTCTTGAGTGATAATGTTTTCGTCTTGCCATATTTTCCATAGTAAATCATCATAAAGCTTAGATTTATTTACAATAATTGCTTCATAGACAAATTTAATATGGTATTTTTTAATGTCCTGGTGTTTAACTTTTGTAAATGGAATAGTTAATAACTCTAGTGATTTTTGGTTTTTGTAACTGGCAATTGCCATATACAACTGAAGCCATTCGCCATCATAGCGATCATTGTCTAAAGTTTCATTTAGTTTTTTTTCTAAAAAAGGTAAAAAAATAGGATCGGGAAAATTTTGTATCGCTTTATAGGTATAGAAATATCCACTTTCACCATCTTCATCAGGATCTCTATTTTTAAGAATTAGTTCAATATCATGTGGGTTTTTATATTTAGACAACGTAATTAAAGCATTTTGATTATTGTGTTTGACTACCATCTCTCTAACTTTTGAATATAAGTATGCAGTAGGAACAGCATTTGCGATGGCATCGTATCTTGCATAAAGATTATTTTCTTTATGAATTAAGAGACTGTCTAATTTATTAAATTCGTCTGGAGTTAATTTTGTAATATCAGAATCCTCATCTTTTGGATTAACAAGATTAATGAAAAAATCACCTACTTTTTCTGTAGATCCACTACAACCAAATTGAGTTTTTACTTGGGTGTCATCATTTATGTGGTCTTTAATTATAGAGAATAAATCTATATTTTCAGAAAGTGCCAGTGCCCAGAAAGAGTAACATCTTACTACTCCGTTAGAATGATTAGTAAGTGTTATTAATTCTTGCTTTGATGCATTCTTTTTTAGTTCTTCAAAATTTTCATACTGATTCGGCTTATGTCCTGACGAACCTACTGCAGAACCCATTAAAACATTTATTTTTTCTATTTTTTTTACAATCAGAAGAGTCTCATTTGAGATTTCAGAAGCATTTTTACCTGAACAGCTCCAAATAAGAAATACTGTCATTAAACACAGAATTATAGAACTTTGCAAAATAAATTTATTCATAATATAACTCAAAAATAAGTTGATACCAAAAAAAGAAAAGTACGGTATTATATTTTCTTCTTAGCTATCTTTTCGTGTATTTTTAATGTTTCTTGCAAAGCAGCCGTGGCGTACCAAGGCGTTAATTCGGCTTCGAGTAAATTGGCTTTTATGGCAGGGTCTGTTGCTACAAGGGCTTTTGCTTCCTCTATTGTTTCTACATTAAAAATATATATGCCCCGATAATTTCGATCGTTTTTCATAAAAGGTCCCGCAACAACCAGTTTTCCTTCCTGAGCAAGTTTGCCGATATTCGCCATATGACCTTCGAATAATTTTTTGCTTTCTTCTTTTGATGCGGTTGTATTGGTTCCGGATTTTAAAAGACAAAACACGTATTTTTTCATTCCGTATTCATCTGCTTTCAGGGATTTAGCCAGATTTTCGTCATATTTGATTTCAGTTTCCTGAGAAAATCCTATAGAAGTAATCAATAAAAATGCAAGTTTTAATATAGAATTTTTCATATGAAAATGTGTTTTAAAGTAACTTCTTCAAAATAACGATTTGTCCCAAGTGATATACATCATGCTGAATAATTCCGTGAATATCTTCGTAGAAATTATGATTGTTATTTGGATCTATTTTATCAAAGCCGGCATCATCAAAATCACTCAAAAAGGCACTCCATAATTCCTGAGATTTAGCGAGACTTTGTAGAGATTGTTCCCAAGATGCTTCGGAGGAATCTAAAATAGGGACAAAATAATTATGATCAGGAGTGGTAATTGTTTCTCCCTGCACACGTCTTAAAATATTTCTTCTCCATTGTATCAAATGATTGACAATTTCCCAGATCGTATTTAATTTTGGGTTTATTTTTCTGTAAGCCTGCTCAGCAGTTACATTTTCTAAAGTACGTGCCAAAGTAACCTCCAGCCATGGATTTCCATTATAAATGGATTGATATAAATTCGAAACTCTTTTGCTTTCTGACATGATAGATCGTTTTTAAAACTTAAAAGCTAAGATACAAATAAAAGTAATTTACAACTCATCCTAAAAAATCTACAATTGGGTTATTTAATATTTTTTAACAAAAACTGTTAAAATATATTTGCTCCATCAAAATCAAATACCATGACAACCAAATTACTTTTTACTATTACTTTTTTATTTTTTACAACATTCATTTTTGCTCAAAATACCATTTCGGGTAAAGTTGTAGATCAAAAAGGAAAACCAGTTCCGGGCGCTAATATTTATATCGACGGAACCTACGACGGAGCGACAAGTTCTGATACCGGAGATTTTTCGTTTGAAACATCAGAAACAGGAAATAAGACTTTAGTAGTGAGTTTTTTATTGTACGATACTTTCAAAAAAGAAATTGATGTTACCAATTATAAAGATCAAATTGTAAAGCTGAGAGAAAATGTAAACGCACTCGACGCTGTTGTAATCACGGCCGGAACATTAGAATCTGGTGACAAAGCAAGAGTTTCGGTTTTAAAACCCTTAGACATTGTAACCACAGCAGGTTCTGCCGGAAATATCATTGCCGCTTTACAAACTTTACCAGGAACACAAACTGTTGGCGAAGATGGTCGTTTGTTTGTACGTGGAGGAGAAGCCAGCGAAACCCAAACTTTTGTCGACGGACTTCGTGTAGCGCAACCTTACGGCGCCACCACAAATAATTTACCAACCCGAAGCAGGTTTTCGCCTTTTTTATTTAGCGGAATTGCGTTCTCAACGGGAGGATATTCTGCTGAATACGGAGAAGCTTTATCAAGTGTTTTATTATTGAACACGCAGGACGAACCGGATCAGAATAAAACAGATATTGCTTTAATGACTGTAGGTTTAGGGGTTGGAAATACACAAAAATGGAAAAAAAGCTCTTTTAGTATTAATACCAATTATATTAACCTGGCACCTTATCAGGCTGTTATTCCTCAAAATGTTGATTGGAATAATCCGTATCAATCTTTAGGTGGAGAAGCGGTTTACAGATATCATTTTGAAAGAGGAATTTTTAAATTATACGCTGCTTTTGATGCCGAAAAATTCGATCTGAATCAGAAGAATGTCAATTTTGTTGATCCCATAAGAACCGATTTAAACAATAATAATTTTTATTTGAATGCGTCTTACAAAGGAGATTTTGGAACCGGATGGCAATTAACTTCAGGAATTAGTTACGGATACAGCAAAAACAAAGTTAAATACGATATCAATGATGTGGATAGCAATGAAAATGCAGCACAACTAAAATTGAAATTAAGAAAAAACATCTCAAACTATTTTAAATTGTCTTTTGGAGCCGATTATTTTATAACCAGATACAATGAAAATTTTGATGATAATATTTCGATAAAAACAGCAAACGGTTACGATTCTAATATTGCCGCTTTTTACACAGAGGGAGATATTTTATTCTCGAAAAAGCTGGCAATGAAGGTAGGTTTCAGGCTTTCGAACAATAGTTTGCTTGACGAAACGAATATCGCACCAAGAGCTTCCATCGCTTATAAAGTTTCTAAAAACAGTCAGTTTTCATTTGCTTACGGAGATTTTTCTCAAACTCCTGTTGTTGATTATATTAAATACTCAAAATACCATCAGTTCGAAAGCGAAAAGGCGAGACATTACATTTTAAATTATCAGTTTACAAAACCGGGACAAACTTTTAGAGCCGAAGCTTATTATAAAGATTACAGCAATTTGGTTCAATACAATACCAGAGATATTCAGTATAATTCGGTTTTCAATAATAATGGTTCAGGATATGCAAAAGGATTGGATTTGTTTTGGAGAGACAGCAATTTGTATAAAAACTTAGAATACTGGATTTCATATTCATATATAGATTCAGAAAGACAATACAAGAATTTCCCGACAATGGCTACTCCAAATTTTGTAGCCAATCATAGTTTATCAATTGTAACGAAATATTTTATCACCGATTGGAAATCGCAAATTGGTTTCACGAATAGTTATAGTTCAGGTCGCCCGTATAATGATCCGAATCAAACACAATTCATGAACGGAAAAACAAAATCATACAACAGTTTGAGTTTTAACTGGGCGTATTTATTAACGACACAAAAAATCCTGTATTTCTCTGTTTCGAATGTATTAGGAACTCAAAATGTTTTTGGCTACGATTACGCAAAATTACCGGATCCGAACGGGGTTTATAACAGACAAGCCGTCGTACCAACCGCAGACAGATTCTTTTTCCTAGGTTTCTTCTGGACGATTAGTGATAATAAAAATGAGAATCAATTGAAGAACTTGTAAAAGGAGGTACAAAGTGGCAGAGGTTCAGAGGGACAAAGGTTTTAGCCTCGTAATGTTTAAAAGATCTAAAAGAAAAACCTTTGAACCTGTGTTGCTTTGAGCCTTTGTCTCTAAAAAGAAAACAATTCAGTCATAAAAATCAACAACTCAGTAGCATTTAATTTTAAAACATTAAAAACCAACATACTTTTGAAATAGAAATTAACAAAGAGAGCTTCAATCGTCAATCAACAAAACTTAGAACCTGAGAACCTTAGCAACTTAGAAACTTAAAAAAAAGAACCCATGACCAAAATTATTACCATAATCACATTATTTATCTGCAGTTTATTATCTGCTCAAAATGTAAAGCTAACCGTTTCTGTTTCGGGTATAAAAAACAATACAGGAACTGTAAAAGTAGGTTTGTACAACTCAGAAGGTACATTTCTTAAAACAACTTATAAAAGTGTTGGATCTGAAATTAAAAACAACAAAGTAGTGGTGATATTCGACAATCTTCCGGCGGGAGATTATGCAATTTCAACGTATCACGATGAAAATAATAACGGAAAACTGGATAAAAATATGATGGGAATTCCATCTGAAGATTATGCAGCTTCAAATAATGCAAAAGGATTTATGGGGCCACCTTCTTATAAAGATGCTAAATTTGATCTGGTTAAAGATTCAAAAATTGAAATTACATTATAATAATAACGAACAAAACAACTTTAAAAAATAACCTTTTTAATTACTTAAAAAATGAAAAAAATCATCACTTTAGTCGCATTATTCGTAGTCGCAATAAGTTCTGCACAAACACAGTTTGAACAAGGAATGGGAAAAGCTTTTGGGCTTTGGAAAGAAGGAAAAAATACTGAAGCGTCTGCTTTATTTGAAAGAATCGCAGCGGCAGAAAAAACAAGTTATTTACCGAATTATTATATAGCTTTAATCAACACTACATCGGCATTTACTGAAAAAGACAAAACAAAAATTGATTTGTTACTGACAAAAGCGCAAGACGCATTGGATGTAGAATTGATAAAAGATCAAAATAATGCCGAGTTGTATGCCATGCAGGCTTTGATTTATACAGCCTGGGTTGTGGCAGATCCTATGACAAACGGAATGAAATATTCGGCTAAAGTGATGGAAGCTTACGCAAAAGGAAAAGCGATAGACCCAAATAACCCGAGAATTGTTTTTGGTGAGGCTGATTACCAGTTAGGCGGCGCAAAATGGACAGGAGTTGATACAAAACCTCTTTGTGCACAAGTTGATAAAGCTGTTGAACTTTTTGCTACTTTTAAACCAGAAACTCCTTTTTCGCCAAAATGGGGATTAGAAAGAGCTTTAGAAACTCAAAAGAATTGTAAAAAATAAAATTAATTTAAGCTGATAATATAATGAAAGATCGCGGAACTGTTTATGGAGATTTAAAAAGTGGAACAATAGTTTCGTTCAAGATTTCTATGATTTTTACAGTAATATTTTCAGCTTGTTTAGGAGGTGATTTAAATGTCCGAAACGTTCTTATTACTTTTTTTATCAGCTGTCTTTATTCCTTTCTTGTAGGTTTTGGTAACGGATATATTAATGTTTACTTAGACAAAAAATGGGATTGGTTAGAGCAAACGAACTTAAGAGTATATTACGGAATTTTAGTTACCGTTTTGTATACAGTTCCGATCGTTTTAGGGATTAATTATTACATCTATGTTATTTTACAAGATGTATCTCTGGAAGTTTTTTTTAGTGATAAGATGATTTGGGTGCACTTATTTTATATCATACTCGCTCTGGGAGTTTCGACTTTTATGCAGGCCAGAAGTTTTATGGTAAAGTGGAAACAGGCATCAAAATTCGAAATTACGCAACAAAAGATTATTGCAGGAACAGCAAATGCTAAATTCGAAAGTTTAAAAAATCAAATCGACCCGCATTTTCTTTTTAATAGTTTAAATGTATTAAGTTCTTTAATCGAAGAAAATCCGGATAATGCACAACGATTTACGACTTCATTATCTAAAATTTACCGCTACGTTTTAGAACAAAAAGACAAAGAATTAGTATCTGTAGAAGATGAATTGTCGTTCGCAAAAACTTATATGAATTTGCTGAAGATGCGTTTCGAAAATAGTTTGTTTTACGAATTGCCCACCACAAATATAAACCCTGATGCAAAAGTGGTTCCGTTGTCTTTGCAGCTTTTGCTGGAAAATACAGTGAAGCATAATATCGTAAGTGAACAAAAACCATTGCACATCAGAATTTTTATTGACGGAGATTATTTAGCAATTCAGAATGATTTTCAGAAGAAAGAAGTTTTGCAGGACAGGCAGGGTGTCGGATTGCAAAATATTGTAAATAGATACGGGATTATAACAAACCGAAAAGTTTTGATCGAACAAAATGAAAAAACTTTTACCGTTAAAATTCCAATTTTGACCAAACAAATTACAGTTATGGAAACAAGTGCAGAATATAGCGATGAAAATAAGGCTTATTTCAGAGCTAAAAAAAGAGTAGAAGAGTTAAAAGGTTTTTACGGGAATGTTATTTCATATTGTTGTGTAATTCCATTCTTAATTTTTATAAATTTAAGGTATTCTCCTGGATTTCAATGGTTTTGGTTTTCGGCTTTAGGCTGGGGGTTTGGAGTCGTAATGCATGCTTTTAAAGTGTTTGGTTACAGCTCAGATTGGGAAGAAAGGAAAATTAGAGAGATTCTTGAAAAAGAAAAACAACAAAAAAACTGGAAATAATGGAATCTAATTATAATGAAGCAAAACGCTATTACGAGGCTCAGAAAAGAGTCGTCGAAATAAAAAAGTTTTACCAGCACCTAACGGTTTATCTTCTTTGTAATCCCATTGTTATTGTAGTCAATCTTATGACATCTCCGGGTTATTTGTGGTGTATATATTCTGTAGTAGGATGGGCAATTCCGATCATTTTGCACGGCATGAAAGCTTTTGGATTTTCGCCTATTTTTAATAAAGATTGGGAAGAACGAAAAATTCAGGCGCTTTTAGAAAAAGAAAATCCAAAACAAAAATGGGAGTAATCATGGAAAATAATTTTAACAATAGCGAGGAAGAATTTGAACTTCAAAAAATGGCCAATTAAAAAGTACTTAAACTCAAGGCATTTTATTCGCATGCATTTGTTTATGCTATCGGAATGATCATTTTTATTTTAAAAGAATACGCAGGATTACCTTTAAATTTCCTGCCATTTAAATATATAAATTGTTTTGTAATGATCATCTGGACAACCGCCTTTTTAGTTTCGGCGGTAGATTTATTCGATTCTTTTAAAATTTTTGGAGAAGAGTGGGAAGAGCGAAAAGTGAAAAGTATTTTAGAGAAAAAAGAAAAAACACAAAAATGGGAGTAATCATGGAAGTTAATTTAAATGAAGAAGACAGATATTATCTGGCAAAAAAGAGAGTGGAAGAAATTAAAGGCTTTTACGGAAATTTAACCGCTTTTATTGGTGTAAATGTTGTTCTTATTTTTGTCAATTTATACACATCACCGGATCATTTATGGTTCTTTTGGCCTTTAATGTGGTGGGGAGTTGGAGTTGTTTTTCACGGAATGAAGGTTTTTAAAATATTTCCGGTTCTTGGAAAAGAATGGGAAGAACGAAAAATCAAGGAACTGATGGAAAAAGAAAGAGAAGGTAAAAATAAATGGCAATAATTTAATTCAAAATAAAATGGGACGATTTAGACAACGCATGTATGATGAATACAGACAAGAATTTAGCACAGACGAAAGCTATAATATTGCGTACAAAAAAGTTAAGAAAATTAAAGGATTTTATTCGCACCTGAAGGTTTATATTATAGTAAATGCTATTATCATTTTCACTAGTTTAAACAGGAATTTTGTGGGATATGATTTTAATAATGGAAATCATTTTACGATAAGAAGTTTTAATAATTGGGAAATTTATTCTACAGCATTGTTTTGGGGAATAGCTTTATTGATTCATGCCTTTACAGTTTTCGGACCGGATATATTTTTCGGAAAAGACTGGGAACAAAAGAAAATTCAAAAATATATGGAGAGAGAATCTCAAAATAAAAATAAATGGGAGTAACTTTAAAATCAAATTTTCAATTTTTGCATTGTATTAAATGACCACATTAATTATAGAAGACGAAAAACCTGCAGCAAGATTATTGCAACGAAAACTCGAAAAGTTAGATATTGTTGTAAAAACAATGTTGCACTCTGTAGAAGAATCCATTGATTGGTTTACTAATAATCAACATCCGGATTTAATCTTTCTCGATATTCAGTTATCAGACGGTTTGTCGTTTGAAATTTTCGAAAAAATAGACATTCAAAGCGCTATTATTTTTACAACCGCTTATGATGAATATGCCTTAAAAGCATTCAAATTAAACAGTATCGATTATCTTTTAAAACCTATAGACGAGGATGATTTAGAAATTGCGGTAACAAAATTTAAAAACCGAATTCCTAAAGCTGATGCTGGAAATCAAAATCTTCAGCTTGATTTTGAGCAAATACGTCAAATGTTATCTAATCCTTTTGAGAAAAGTTATAAAAAACGATTTACCGTAAAAATAGGTCAGCACTTAAAAGTGATCACTACCGATGAAATCGAATGTTTTTTTAGTGAAAACAAAGGAACTTACATTCATACTTTCGATAATAGAAACTATCTGATCGATTCGACTTTAGAAATTCTCGAGCAGGAACTAGACATGAAGGATTTCTTTCGCGTAAGCAGAAAATTTATCGTGCCTCTTACTGCTATAAAAGAAATTCAGGTGTATACAAACTCAAGATTAAAAGTAATTTTACCTACTTACAAAGAAGACGAAGTTATTGTAAGCCGGGAGAAAGTACAGGATTTTAAGGCCTGGCTGGGATAAAATTTATTCATTAATCTGGTTGGAATAAAAATTTAGCATCAATTAAAAACAAAAAAAATCCTTCAACAGAAGGATTTTTTTATTTCTAAGAGTTTTATTATTTACTCAATCGATGCAAAGTAAAAGTCATGGCACTTAAAAGGAAGAAAGCCATAATTTGGTGAATTAATCCTAAAGCCAGCGGAACACTGTATAAAAGGGTAAATACTCCTAATGCAAATTGAATGAATACAAAAACTACCAAAGTTTTAATTCCGTTTGATTGTGTTCTCGAAAGCGAAAATTTAGTGCTTTTATAATATAAAAACAGAATAAAAGCCACCACAACATAAGCAAAAGTTCTGTGCACAAACTGAACACCACTTTTACCTTCGATGAGGTTTTTTACCAAAGTAGGTTGTTCGATAAAAACAGAATCATGTATAAATTCTCCGTCGCTCATTAATGGCCAGTGATTGTGAATTAATCCGGCATTTAAACCTGCCACAAAACCACCATAAATAATTTGAATTAATAAAGCAACTAAGGCATATCGTGCGATATTACGAAGCGGAATTACTTTGGTAATTGTTTTTTCAGGATAAATTAAATCTAATGCTACCCATAAAGTGTAGGCAAAAGTGATAAAAGCAAAAGTAAGGTGTAAAGAAAGTCTAAAATGACTTACATCCGGATTATCGATTAATCCGCTACGAACCATGAACCAGCCAAGGAAACCTTGAAAACCTCCCATTGCCAAAAGAACAACGCATTTTTTGATGGTCGATTTATCAAGTTTTTTTCTAATTAAGAAATAAACAAAAGGAAAAAAGAAAACAAGTCCGATGATACGACCAATGAATCGGTGGAACCATTCCCAGAAGTAGATAAATTTATAATCGGCTAATTGAAAATCGTTGTGAATATTGATTTTTTGATACTCAGGAAACTTCTTGTATTGCTCAAAAGCTTCATTCCATTTTGCATCCGTCAAAGGAGGGAAGGTATCGGTTACCAAATGCCAATCGGTCATTGATAAACCTGAATTTGTTAAACGGGTAATTCCGCCAACGACTACCATTAAAAACAATAAAACACAACCTGATAGTAACCAAATGATTACTGATTTATTCTCTTTTTTCATTCTTTTCCAATTAATTCGATTTCATTTTTTGTTTTAGAAATTCTTTTTAAGTATAATTTTAGTATATAGAAGTTTGAAATACCATTTAAAGCAAATATTATTAATGTTTTTATTATTCTTTCTACAAACTTATTGGAGAATTTGAATTTTAAAAATTCTAAAACAAAATAAAATTCGAAGCTAAAATAT
>NZ_CADCSU010000158.1 GCF_902804475.1 Flavobacterium bizetiae | reverse complement strand
ATTTTAATCTAAACGAAGATTTTCGATTTATGAAAAAAATATTATTAGTATTGATGTTGTTTACAAATGTTCTATTTAGCCAAAATAGCAACAACACTTGTGAGATACTAAACAAAATAAATGCACTTATTCAGGAAGAACATATTAGACCAAAACTGGTAGACGATAGTTTGTCGGTTTTTGTTTTTGATAACTTAATCAATGAGTTAGATCCTTCACGAAATATATTTTTTAAATCAGAATATGATGATTTAGCGAACAAATACAGAACCAATCTTGATGATCTTATCTTGAGTGATCATTGCGATTTTCTGGACGATATTACCTCTGTTTATAAAAATGGTCTTTTAAGAACAAAGACTGTTCTTGAAAAAATTCAGAAAGAACCGATCGATTATACCAAACAAGATACGATCAGGTTTTATAAAAAATCATTCGCTTTTTACCTCAAAAAAGAAGATTTAGAAAAGGTTTGGACGAAAAAAATCAGATATCAGATTCTGGATGAAATTGCCGAATCGAGTGATAACTTGGATTCACTTAAAACCAATTTTAAGTCGATTGAATTGAAGTCGAAAAACTTAATTGTGGCGAACGAAATCTGCCGCATTAATACGTTGCTGGAAACAAATACAAAACAGGAGGAAAAACTATATAATTTCTTTTGCACGTATTTTGATCCGCATACGGCCTATTTTAGCGATGATTCTAAAACGAGTTTTGTCGCTTCATTATCAAAAGAGCATTTGTCTTTGGGGATGACTGTAAGTCTAAACGAAAAAAATGAAATTATTATAGCCGAACTTGACCCCAATGGTCCTGCGTACCAAACGGGACAGATAAAAAAGGGCGATCAGATTGTTTCGATATCCAATCAAAAAGAATCTTTGCAGGTTTCGTGTGCTTCGTTAGAATCTATTTCGACAATGATTTTATCTGAAGCGAACAAAAATATTACGCTTACGCTAAAGCGAAATTCGGGTAAAAGCTTTGATGTGGATATCGAAAAGCAGGTAATGAAGGATGAGGATAATTCGGTTTTTAGTTTTATAATTGGTAAAGACAGTAAAATTGGATACATCAAAATTCCGAGTTTCTACGCTGACTTAGATGGCAATAGCCGAAAAGGTTGTGCCGATGATGTGGCGCGCGAGGTTATGAAACTGGAAAGGGATAATATAAAAGGTCTTGTAATTGATTTAATTGATAATGGCGGCGGGTCTATGGAAGAAGCCATAAAACTTGCCGGAATGTTTATTGATTACGGTCCGCTTTCTATTGTGGTAGATAATAAAGAACTACAATCGGTAATTAATGATCCTTATAAAGGTTTGATTTATAAAGGTCCGATTGTGATTTTAGTGAATAGTAATACGGCTTCGGCAAGTGAATTTTTCTCTTCGATATTGCAAGATTATAATCGCGCATTGTTATTAGGCAGCAATACACTTGGAAAAGCTACCATGCAAACCATCCTTTCGCTTGACGAAACAAAAAACACAGACTTCCTGAAAATTACCATTAATAAATTCTACCGCGTTACAGGAAAAAGCCATCAATATGTTGGGGTTAAACCCGATGTAGTCCTTCCTGAATTTTATGAGGGCGTTTATCAAAAAGAAAGTGATTTCCCTACTGCTATTAAAAATGACAGTATTCAGACTTCTATAAAATTCAGACCTTACGTAAAAAGGGCTTTAATCGACAAACTGGCAAAAAATAGTAGTACACGACTGGCTGACAACTATTTCTTTAACAATATTAAAAAGATAAACCAAAAGATTGATCAGCTTGTAAATACGCCAAAAGCAGAGATTCCGATGACTTTGGACGCCATTTTTAAACAGAAGAAAATCGTAAATTCTCTTTGGAAAGAAATCAATACTTTTAATGATGAAAATAATCCTTTAGACGTTTACAATTCTACGGTGAATCAGTTTTTACTGGGTGTTTATCCTAACGAAAAAACGATAAATCAATATCAGATTAATAATCTAAAAACAAATCCGTACCTGAACGAAGCAGTAAATGTTATTAATGAGTTTAATGCGATGAAATAGTGATTTTAGATTTTAGATTTTAGATTTTAGATTTTAGATTTTAGATTTTAGATTTTAGATTTTAGATTTTAGATTTTAGATTTTAGATTTTAGATTTTAGATTTTATCACATTTTCAAAGCCTTCGGCTTTGAAAATGATATTTCTTAAAAAAAGCTTTGCGAACTCTGCGCAAATCTTGGCGTTCTCTGCAGTTAAATTATTCTCAACAACATAATCAAAAAAACTTAATCTTTGATTTTGCAAAAATAAGGAATAACCGTATTTTTGCATCTCAAAACTAAAAATTAGAAATGGGAAGAGCGTTCGAATTTAGAAAAGGAAGAAAAATGAAACGTTGGTCAGCAATGGCCAAAACTTTTACCAGAATTGGTAAAGACATCGTTATGGCTGTTAAAGAAGGCGGTCCTAACCCAGATGCCAATTCTAGATTAAGAGCTGTAATACAAAATGCTAAGGCTGCTAACATGCCTAAGGACAATGTAGAGCGCGCGATAAAAAATGCAAGTAATAAAGATACTGCCAACTATAAAGAGATTTTGTTTGAAGGATATGCTCCTCACGGAATTGCTATTTTGATTGAAACTGCATCTGACAACAATAATAGAACTGTAGCCAACATTCGTAGCTACTTTAATAAATGCAACGGTACAATGGGAACTCAGGGTTCTGTTGAGTTTATGTTTGATCATACTTGCAACTTTAGAATTGCAAAAGGTGATCTTGATCCGGAAGAATTAGAATTAGAACTAATTGATTTTGGTGCTGAGGAAGTTTTTGAGGACGAAGACGGAATTTTAATCTACGCTCCTTTTGGAAGTTTTGGTGCTTTGCAAAAAGAATTAGAAAACAGAGGTTTAGAGATTTTATCTTCAGGTTTTGAGCGTATTCCGCAAATTACCAAAGAACTTACAGAAGCTCAAATCGCTGATGTTGAAAAACTAATCGAAAAAATCGAAGAAGATGATGACGTTATGAACGTTTATCATACTATGCAGGAAGCATAATTTTCTCTTTTTATAAATATCAAAAGCCCTGAAATTTTCAGGGCTTTTTTGTTATAATTCAATAAGGTAAATCATCAACGGGAATATTAATAAAATCAGGCTCTGGCGTACTCTCAAACCGAATTGCCTGAATCTCAAGATGACCTTCCAGCAACGCCTTAATTACCCGATGCATTCCATCCATTAAGCGTCCGTCTGAACATAAAATAATAGGATACTTTAGATCTGCTTGCTGAACAAGTTTCATATGGTTGAGAACATCTGCGCAAGTTGGTAAATTGGTATTATGTTCGAACCAATAAGGTTCATTTACTTCTTTTATATCAGACAATAAAATGCTTTTTACGGGCAGATCTTTAGACAATTCAATTAGTCGATGAACATCCCAGGCTTTTAGTCCCTGTTCGCTTTTACGTAAGTTATATTGTTTTCTCATCATAATTAATCAAACATTTAATGAAGCACTTTATTGCTAAAAAATACAAAAAATTGAGAGAGATTTACATCAATTAAAATAAACTATTATATTTACGATTCTCAAATTTAAATTAACTCAAAATAAACACAATATGCAAGCATCAAAATACACAAGATACGCTGTAAT
>NZ_CADCSU010000157.1 GCF_902804475.1 Flavobacterium bizetiae | reverse complement strand
CTGTAAAATATTCGAGATAAATACAATCATCAACTACTAGCTTTCTAAAATTGCCATTATCCATGAAAATAAATTTGTCCCTATTTTCAATTTCAGAAAATATCCTGATAACATTATGACTTGTAGAATCTGAATCGTGCTGATTCGTAATTATTTTTTCCAGAACTTTAAAAGATCCCGCTATTTTCTTCTGTTTATCTAAATTTTTCTTCCAATTTATATTTCGTTCAAAACCTTTGATCAGAATATAAGTAAAAACGCCTAAAAAAACAATCTCCAATATAATGAAACTATCCAAAAATTCGGCTTGTGACGGGATTCCTTCTGAAAAATTTAAGTGATAAAATCCATAATAAAAACAGAGCATAATCATTACCCATAAAATACTATACCTGTCGTATTCTTTAATTGTTTTTTTAAGAAATACTCTATCGTCTTCTGTTAATTCCAGCTTTTCCAAATAAATCAGTATTTTACAATTCTTTCGTTAATCGGTCTAATTCTTTTAGCAATGTCGGAAATCTATATTCTCCCGCCATACTTGCTACTTTTTCGAAAGCATCGTCTAACGCAATACCAATAGCCGTAATATACAGCGGCTTTTTACTGTCGCCTCTAACCAAAGCAAGTTTGTCTTTTTCGATTGCTGCAAAATTGGTTTTGGCAACACCAATAATCGGAATTTTATGCTTTAGTTGTTCATATAAACGTCCACCTAAACCATATTTTTTTTCATCGTCTAAATAGACAAAACCATCCACAACAATGGCTTCAATATGGGTTAAGTCAATCTTATTTAGCAAACTAATGATACAAGGTAATTCTCTTTTATAAAATTCTCCGGGAATATATTCTTCGACATTATCGATAATTTCTTCGTGAATTTTAAAGTTTTTGCTCTCGTTCCATTCTTCAAATTCAAGGCAAACTGTTTTTGCTTTTCCGTCGTAGTAATATGTATCAAAGGCTAGTATCATGGTTTCTTTTTAATTTCAAGTATAATATTACCCTTTTAGTTTTACGTCAAACTGTTTTTTAAGCTCATATTTTGGTTCGTATAAAATAAAATCATTTTCAATGTCACCAACACCTTGCAGCACTATAAATAAACTTTCTTTAGTAACGATATCCTTAAGGCTCAGCTGCTTTTTATATTCTTCGAAAGTGTAGTTTTTATTCTTTGATATAAAATCAAAATATTCCTGACCGCAAGCCTGACTATAAATTAAAGAATTCGATGAATCTTCCTCATAGACCAATAACTCCTTATTTTTATTGAAGATAAGCAACTTGATGTTATTCTCTAAAGTGGATTTATTCTCTTTTTTCAAAATAACCTTATTGTTATAAACCTCTACAAGCTGATATTTAAGTCCGTTGATCTCGATAGTAGACCCAACATTTGACTTATTTAATTTCAGGATTGAATAATCGGTTAGAAACGACAATTCATACGAAATACTTCCTTTTAGCTTTACGTCTTTATTATCTAATGTAATAGACTGTTTGTTAATCGTTTGATATTCTAAAGCTGTATTTGAATCTTCTTTGAATTTACCTCCCAAATTCAAAAAACTACTATCTGATAATTCAATTTTTTTGTTTTTAGAATTATACAAATTGCTGCCAACGCTTTGAAGTTTAACCAATCCAAATGACTCGCAATTGTATTCAGGCGGAAACTGAGCATCAAACATAACATCAACCTGATTGCGATCTTTTTCTCTTATCGATAAAACCGCATTCTGTGCCAATACATTAGCCGATTTTTGCAAAACATCTGCGCTGCATTTAGAAGTAATAAAAAGTTTTTCGGGAACGTATTTTTTTGTTTTAAAAGAATAAGCAGGCTTATTATGATATTCTTTTGACATTTCATAAGTATACTGAAATACTTGTGCTTCGGTTTGAGAAAATACATTAAAAATGCTGAGAGAAAAGAGTAGGGTTAAAGTTGTTTTCATTAAATGGTTTTGGTAAAATTGATGCTAATATAGATAAAAACCTACTTCAATTCTTTACCATTTTTCAAAAAAAGAATAAGTTTATTTTAATCGTCCAATCCTTTACCATCCAAAATCTGATCAATACATTTCTCGACTCTTGACTCTCGCGTTTTAGATTGTTTTGCAGACGAAAAATACATTAAATAAGCTCTTTGTCTTCCGGGAGTTAAAGCTTTAAATGCAGTTGCTAATTTGGAATCTTCATCTAATTTCTTTTGAAATTCTTCTGCGATTTCAAACTCTTTCGTTTTCTTTAATTGTACTTTCAGACCCGCTTTTTCAACCTCGATAGCCTGATAAATATAGGTTTTCAGAATCAATTTCAGATCTAAAATTTCCTGAAGATTCGTAAAACGTATTTGTCTTCCCGCCTGAACATTTTCAGATTGGCGGATCAACAGATTATCGGTATCGCTTAATAAAGCGCCTTTAAAAAATAAAAACGCACAATAATCTTTAAAGGCATGTATCAAAACAACATTAGTATTTTGAAAAGTATAACAAGGAGAACCCCATTTTAGTTCTTCTGTTAATTGACAATCTAATACAATTTGCCTTAATTCCTCTTGTTCTTTTTGCCATTTTTTGGCTTCATCAAAATAAAAATCAACTTTAGGATTCATATCATCTTTATTTAAATGAATTAAACACGTAACGATCCGCGGAAACCTCTTGCAGCATAATACGAATCGGCGCCGTTATGATAGACAAAAACAGTATTGTAACGAAAATCTGAGAATAAGGCACCACCCAATTTCCTGATATCAGAAGTCGTATCGATCCAGCTCGACGTTTTAGAATCAAATTTACCTAATTTCTGAAGCTCTTTATATTGTTCTTCGTTTAGGATTTTAATTCCCATTTCCTCTGCCATATTCAGGGCGCTGTCTGCGGGTTTATGTTCTTTTCTTTTTTCTAATGCTTCATGATCGTAACATATACTTCTGCGTCCTTTAGGACTTTCTGCAGAACAATCGTAAAAAATATATTCACCAGTTTTTTCATCATAGCCAACAACATCCGGTTCTCCCTCGGTTCTTTCCATTTCGTCGATTGACGCTAATTTATCCGGATTAGCTTGTAGTTTTGCCAGGACTTTATTCCATTCTAAACCTTTATGGCGCTGCATATTCTTTTCAAAACGAGTTTCTAAAATACTCAGCAATGCTTCTTGTTGATCTGTAGACAATGTACTTTTCATAATGATTAATTAGGATTGAACTGCAATAAGTTTTCTTTCAAGAGGTCTAAAATACCAGGACACAATTGTTAATACCAGCAACAATACTGGCCCAAAAAGAGTGATAACTTCATCACCGGAAGCCAAATGAGAAAAAACAGCTCCGGACATGGCAAAAAAGAATCCTGCATAAGCCCATTCTTTTAGCAAAGTAAATTTAGGAATTAATACGGCGATGACACCTAATATTTTCCAGATACCTAATAAGGTCAGAAAATAAATAGGGTAGCCCAAATGATGCATCATATCGACTTCTTCTTTCATTTTTATTACTTGTACAATTCCGGTTGCCGTCATGCCTAATGAAAGCCAAAGAGTTGCAACCCAATAGATAATTTTGTTTCTTTTTGTCATGATGTTTATTTTAGTTGGTTTACTGTTTCTTGTAATCTGTTGTGCGCCATATTAATACCTTGTGCAAAAGGCAATTTTAGCATTTGGTCACGAAGATCAGCTGTTTTATAAATAACATGCATTGTCAGTTTACTTTTTTCTTCAGAAATGGATTCGAAATCTAAAAATTCAAGTTGCGCGGCAAAAGGGGAGTTCTCCATTTCAAAAGTTCGTGTAATTCTACGGTTAGGGCTAAATTCATGAATTACGCCATTGGCCTTAAATACCACATTACCATGAGGATCGCTGGTTTCAAACTGATAACCTCCATATTTCTTATTTTCAAGTCTGAGCACATTTGTACTCATCCATTGCGCTACAATTTCAGGCTCAGTATAGGCCTTAAAAAGTAATTCTAGCGGAAGATCAAATTCTCTCGTAATCACAAGATCCTGTTGACCGTCTTTGGCATTAATCTTTGTTTTTAATTCCATAATAGTTTATTATTTAGGTTTGTAGTTTTTCATAATATCTTCTAATTTATTAAAACGATCATCCCACATTTGGCGGAATGGCTCAATAAAATCAGCTACTTCTTTCATTTTTTTTGCATTGGTTAGATAATAAATCTCTCTTCCGTTTTGCTGCTGACTTAGCAATTCACACTCAGTAAGGATTTGAATATGTTTTGAAATCGTCTGTCGCGACGAATCGAAGTTTTCTGCTATAACGCCCGGCGTCATGGCTTGCATTGCAACTAAACTTAATATAGCCCTGCGGGTAGGGTCGGCTATGGCCTGAAATACATCTCTACGAATTTCCATTGTGCAGTTATTTGACTGCAAATATAATGCAGTTATTTGACTGCGTAAAATTTTTTAGCCATTATTTTTACTATATATCAAACAGTTACACAAAAAAGCCTTTAAAAACAGCTGTTTCTAAAGGCTTTAAAATTTTATATATTAAATCAAAATCATGTCTCTTTGCTTTTTGCTACATTAATTTCAATATTAGCCAAAATGAGTATAATTATAATCTCGATGAAAAAATAAGCACATCCCAAAGCAGTCACTTTTCTATGAAAATAAGTGATAAAACCAATTGTTAAACAACAATATATAAGATTGATCCAGGCAATAATTTTAAGATAAAATCGCCAGTTTTTTATCACAAGTATATAATTCACAAAAGAGTAGAGGGCTAAAAAACAAGCCAAAATAGACAGTATAAACAATCCTTCTTTAGGCATGCCGAAAGCGATTTCAAATCGAACCAATACAATTCCCAACAAAAAAGCAGAAATTAAAGCACCCAAACTATCTATTAAAAATATTTTTTTATGGTTTAAGATCATAGATTTACTTTTTAAATAATTCTTTTACTTAATTGATTATAAATGTTTTAGTTTAGCTAAAGTAAGAATTAAAAAGTAAATTAACAATATATTAACAATAAATTCCTTCATTTTTTAAAGCGAAATGCTTTTTTGAATATTAATTTGTTCCAGAAAAAATTCATCATGAGAAACCACTATTAATGTTCCCTGATATTCATTGATCGCAGCAGTCAGGATTTCGACATTCTGAATATCCAGATTATTGGTTGGTTCATCTAATATAATAATGTCCGGCGATTCGTTATTGATCGTTAAGCAACAAAGCATTAATCGCATTTTTTCACCGCCACTTAAAGCACTACAAGGCTTGTCCCAATACTCTTTATGAAATAAAAAACGATTCAATCTCATTTTTATATCATGTTCTTCTAATCCTGAACTATTAAATTGCTGTGCCTGATCGTAAACTTTGAGCTCGTTATCTATCAACGAATAATCCTGATCGATGTAAACCGATTTATTTTCTGCAATATAAACCGTTCCTGATTTTGGAATCAGTTTGCCCAAAATAATTTTAATAAGAGTGGTTTTACCGGATCCGTTTTGGCCATTTAGCGCAATTCTTTCGCCACTTGTGATTTCAAGGTTTAAATCCTTCTTCCAAAGCAATTGCTCTTTATAACTAAAGTTTATTTCATTTGCTTTAAAAAGAATCTTGCCTTTATGTAAAACCGAATTATCAAAACCAAATTTCATCTGATCAATATCCGGCAGAGAGGAGCGTAGTTCTCTCAATTCTTTCGAGATTCCATCTATTTTTTCGACATGAACACTTTTGAGTTTCGACGAACTGTTTTCGGCATTATTGCGCAAAGTATTCATCATAATGCGCGCAACTCCTGATTTTTCCTGTTTCTTTTTCCCTCGTGCATCGAGTTTTTGCTGCCTTTCTGAGGTTTCGCGCTCTTTTTCTTTAGCTTTTCGCAACGCTTTTTCCTTACTCTGAAGATCATGATTCAAAGCATTATTTTCAATTTGCTTTTGTTCAGCATAAAAATCATAATTTCCGCCGTAAATAGTAATACCGCGTTTACTAAGTTCGTAAACCGTATTCAAGAGATTGAGCAGCTTTCGATCATGGCTCACAATAATCAGACTACAATTTGTAGACGAGATAAAGTTATACAGCAATTCTCGGGTTGCTTTGTCGAGATGATTGCTCGGTTCGTCAAGTAAAACCAATTCAGGTTCATGAATTAAAATACCGGCCAGGAAAACTTTTGTTTTTTGTCCGCCGCTTAAATTTTCGATTTTTTCAGTTAAATCCAAGTCAGATAGTTGCCAGTACTTTAAGGCATTGGCGCAACGTTCTTCGATAGTCCAGTCATCGTTTAAGATCGCTAGATTTTCTTCGGTGACATTTCCGTCGAGTATTTCCTTAAAAGCTTTGAGTTTATGATTAACGCGTAAAGCTTCGGCAATTGTAAAATGATTGTATTGTCCAAAAATCTGCGGAATATAATAAGGATCAGAACTAATTCTTATATCTCCGCCTGACGGCTGTAATTCGCCTGCAATAATTTTTAATAAAGTTGATTTTCCTACGCCATTATTACCAATTAGCGCTATTTTTTCCTGATTATTTACTGTAAAACTAATAGTGTCAAACAATAAATCACTGTTGTTGTGTTTATATGAAATGTTTTGTAGAGTAAGCATAACTTCTTTCTATAAAGATGAATAAATAGAGTCACCGCAATTGCCGTTTACCCTCTAAATTGTCTGAAAGAAATTATTTTTCACATAAAATATTGTACTTATTTAAGATTGCAAAGATACAATTTGCGTTTTATTTTTATTAAAAAAAGAAGAAATTAATAATGGCTCACATTCAAAAAGCTAAAGAATAACTCGATTTACATTAAAATAAAAAACCACGCTGTATTTCTACAACGTGGTTTTTATAAAATTATAATAACTCAGTTTATATTTTTTTGAGTGTAATTTTCATCTCTTTGCTGTCTAATATCAGTTCGTCATCTGTTATAGTGCTTTCACAAGGATACGGAGTCCCTGTTTCATCTTTTATCACTAAACTTTTTCCACCTTTTGTCAAAGCAAAAGTACCATCAGTTATTTCTCTTTGTAAATATCCCGTCACATGTCCGTCTTCTGTAAAAGTAAGCTGCCCCTGAGTCAGAATTATATTTTTTATAGAATCAGAAATAGGCATTTTAGGATCAACTGCTGTGATTTTCCAGGAGTTCACCAGTTTATTTCGGCCCTTATGACATGAAACCATTAATACTGCTAATAACGCAATTCCGAAGATCAATAATTTAGATTTTTTCATGATTTTGTGATTAAAGTTAGACCACAGAAAATTACAAAATTATTTTTAATTAAAAATCTAAAAATCAAATATTTATAAAAGAATCAGTAATTAAACCTACAAAATTATATTTGAGAGGCCTAATTTTAAACTTTTGATTGCGTGATGATTAATAAATTAACAGTTAATATTGAAAATCCTATTTAAGGTTTTGTAAAGAGTAAAAAATGAACCGCAAACCATGCTAATGTTGTTGTATTGCAATTTAAATTTGTTGCATTCTCAATATAATTGTAAAGACGCACAGCATTGCATCTTACAAATGAGTTAGACGCACTGCTGTGCGTTTCTACGTTAAAACTCGTATTATTAGAAAATTTTCGATTTAAATAAAAAAAGGAAATCTGCATCAAACCTGTTCAATCCGCCAAATCCGTGGGCTAAAAAATTGCGCTCCAAAGAAAAACCTCTGAACCTTTGCCACTCTGAACCTTTGATCCTCAAAAAAAGAATCTATTTTAACGTCAAAGCCCCTAAAATTTCCTCGTACATAAATGGTCCTCCAGGATATTTAGCCGTATAATCAAGGTTCATCCAGACCTGACCACGCTCATCAATATGATAATGAATCTTTTTACCGGAACTTTCTTTTACAAAAAGTACATTTTTGATTAAATAATTGACCTTTTCCAGATCGATCATCGATCCGATAAGAATTTCCGGGTAAATATGCCCTTTGGTATGAATTAACCTTGGAGTTCCGCCAATAGAACGAATTGCAGCAGCCATCAAAATAGAATGATCATCGCAATCTCCTGAGAAATATTCTAATGACTCGCTCGCTGTAGCAATATAATCGCCTTCTTTAGGATCGTTTACGTAATTCCAGCGGCTATTGATCTCTTTAAACACAGCAAAACACTGAATAATGGTTCTGTAATCCGAATATCCTTTTATGCCTTTAAAATGCTTTGTCGTAGACATAATAGCGAAATTTCGAACCTTTGGATTCTGATATTCGATAGCATTGATAATCTTTGATTTGTTAGGAAACGGAAGCAGCTTAGCCACGATAATATCCTGAGGAAAAGGATTATCGGACATGGTGTAAATCATCGAATTATAATCTTCGGAGATTTCACTAAAACCATAATTTCCTATAACACTACCATAAATTAAAACCAATAAATAAACCGCTATACATAAGATGATAATGGTTCGTAAATACATTAACAGAAAGAAAATAGCAGCAAAAACGAATATAAAAATAAAGATACGATCTAAATTGAAAGCCCATTCTAAATCGATCAGGTTTTGATGCAGTATGATAAAAATCGGAATCGTAATTAAAAGACTCAACAGCATAATAATAATCCTGTCCCAGGGAGATTTCACCTGTAGTTTGGATTTTAATTGCGGAAAGTCAATTTTAGGGAATTTTATCATAAGAATTCAAAAAGCAAGTATTTAAAGCGCTTTTACCGTTTCAACAAAAGTACTTTTTTTATCAATAATTCCCAGATCAAATAACTGATTTTGAATTTTAAGGAATGCTTTTTCACTTAAATTCTTCTGAGACCATTGTGTCAGTTTCAACCATTCCTGAATATCTTCAATTTTTTGGTTAAAAAGTCCTGATAATGTTTTATCTATATTTGGAATCTGAGTAAAATCGTGCGTAGTTTTATTTATTATTTCTAATATTTTCTCCACAATTTTCGGGTTCTTTTTCAGGAATTCGTCACGAACCGTGATTACAAATGATGGCCATGGAGTAGGGCAGTCACCAACTCTTCTGAAAATCCCCTGATCTACAAGCGGTTTAGTCATAAAACGTTCCCACATAAAGTAATCTGCAGTTCCTTTTGTCAGCGCTTCAACAGCACCGTCGATTGTATTAATGATTTCAAACTGCAAATCATCCGTTTTCCAGCCATTGTCATGCGCGTTAACGTATGCCATTAATTGTGATCCTGAACCTAGTCGCGAAATCGCTACTTTTTTATCCTTAAGATCTTTTACACTCTGAAAATCTGATTTTGCGGCAACATGAATTCCCCAGATCAAAGGTGATTGTACATAAACCTGAACAATCTTACTTGGATTTCCAGCCACAATATCTTTTACTATTCCTTCAGTTAAAATTACGGCAATATCAGCTTCGCCATCACGCAGCATCTGACACATTTTGCCGGTACCTTCAGGAATGTCCTTCCATTGCAAATCAATATTTTCTGCTTCAAATTCGCCATTTTCGATGCATAAATGCCATGGCAAGTTGAAGTGTTCAGGAACACCTACAATTTTTACAGTTTTCATTTTAGTTAAGTTTAAGTTTGGTAAGTGTATTCTAAGTTTGTTGTTTGTTTAATTTTTTAATAAATCCGTTCTGTGTTTATCAGAAAGACATGGCTCTGCAAATTCTATAACAGCCAGCGATTCGTACTCATCTAATATACTTTTTACTAATGAATAATCTGTGTTTCTCACGATTTCAACAGCAAAAAATGTATCGTTTAAAACTTCTGAAACACAATTGATCATTTTTAGTTTTTCCCTGATAATTTCCTTGTCAAATCCTTCTTCTAAAACCAAAACCTGAACGATCGAATTTCCTGAGTTTTCTATGGTTTCTTTGTGCATGAAAACTTTCTCGTTTTCATCATATTCAGCACGAAAAATATCATCGGTCGCGATCAAAGGACCAAAAAACGGAATATTATCCAGTTTAAAATATCCTTTCTCGAGATCTATAATTTCTGCCCACATGGTTTCTGAAACAATTTCTTCCAGATAGGTACTATAATATTTAAATAATATTTTTTTATGCGTTTCTGCCATTATCTAATTTGGTTTATATGGTGTTCTAAATGCGCTACATAATCTGTCATTAGAAACTTTAAATCAATAACCGACTCATCACTCAAAACTATTTTGTAATCTAAAGCCTCATTATCAACAGATTTCATGATTTTGATAATTTGTTTATTTATCAGAAACCACAATTGCGTTAATTCTTCAATATCCATTGTTTGATATTGATTTAAATTTACTAAATCTATTTGATTATATGGCCTGTGATGATAAGGTTTTTCGAGATAATTAATTTCTGTAAAACGAACCAGATTATGAATCGCTGAATCTGTCAAATGGCCTAAAATTTCTTTTTTAGACCATTTCCCAGGTATTTTAGCTTCTAAAATCTCACTGCTTATCGTTGGAAAAAAATTGACATTCTCATTCAATAATTTCTCAAATTTAAGAATAGCATTTTGCATAAATTATCTAATTTTTCAAAATGAATACTATTCCAGCCCTAACAGGAATTATCTAATTATTGCTGAGCCAGTTTATTCAATGTATAAGTAATCAATTCGTCTACAGCTTTATAAGGATCTTCACTAAAAGTTCCGCTTGCACGGTTTGCTATAATAGCATTCAATGATAATGCATTATGTCCTAAAAGTGCCGAAAGCCCATAAATCGCAGCCGTTTCCATCTCTAAATTAGTAATTCTTTCGTCATTAAATGTAAAATTATCCATTTTACTGTTTAATTCCTCGTCCTGAATATTCAAACGCAATACACGCCCTTGTGGACCGTAGAATCCTCCGGCTGTAGCGGTAATTCCTTTAAATATTTTATCTGATTCGATTATTTTTTCTAATTTCTCAGAACAGGCAATAGCGTAAGGTCTTCCTTTTTTGATATCCCAATTAGTATGGTGAATAAAAGCATCTTCAATTGCAGCATTAGAAACTTCGTCGATCAGGTAGGAGCGAAGCATATTGTCTAATCCTAAACCGAATTTAGACATAACAAAACTATCTACAGGAATATCAGCCTGCAAAGAACCTGAAGTTCCAATTCTGATGATATTTAAAGAAGTTAATTCTTCTTTTGGCTGACGTGTTTTTAAATCGATGTTTACCAAAGCATCTAATTCGTTTACCACGATATCAATATTGTCAGGCCCAATTCCGGTTGACATTACCGATATTCTTTTGCCTTTGTAAATCCCCGTTTGGGTTTTGAATTCTCTTTTCTGAGTCGAAAATTCGATAGAATCAAAGAACTGAGTAATTTTTTCGACTCTGTTTTGGTCTCCAACAAAAATTATATCGTTTGCAATATGTTCTGGAAGTAAGTTTAAATGGTAAACACTTCCGTCTGGATTAAGTATTAATTCTGAGTTTTGTATCATAATTTTTTAAGGTTCAAAGTGGCAAAGGTTCTGAGGTTCTAAGGTTTTCTGTCGAGACGTATAATTTTGTGTCTTATTATGCCCGCAGATTTAATGGATTGAACGGATTGTCACTGATTTTTATTTTATTTTTTTTTGAAATTTCAATAACTGGAAATCTATTTTTTTAAGACAAAGCTTTGCGAACTTATACGTTTTTATCAAAACTTGTATTTATTATTCTTAGCTCCCGATAGCTATCGGGATTGCGGTTAAATTCGTCCAATTTGGAATTTGGAATTTAAAAAATTTGGGATTTCATTAATTTATCCTCCAACACGTTTTGTTTTAAACCCTTTAGCTTTCAGGATTTCCATGATTTTATCTCGGTAATCGCCTTGAATAATGATCGAAGCATCTTTAAAAGTCCCGCCAACGCTCAGTTTTGTTTTGATTTCTTTAGCCAGAATTTTAAAATCTTCATCAGATCCTTCGTAACCTTCGATAATAGTAGTGGCTTTTCCTTTTCGCCTTTCGAATTTACAAATCATTGGCTCTTTTTGAATATAAAGCACATGATCCTGCTCCTGAACCTCTTCTGGTTCATTTGATTCTACGTGATCCGGGAATAAATTTTTTAATTGATCTTGTAAGTCCATAATTTTATAAAAATTCCAAATTTATTGTTTCTAAAAATTAAATTCCAAATCCCAATGAGTACTTGGAATTTGGAATTTAAAAATATTGAGATTTAAAAAAGTTTATTTTTTAATTAATCCCAAGTCTACTAAACGTTCGTATAAATAATCTCCCGCAGTAATATCTTCGAATTTCTTAGGATTCTCAGCATCAATACAGTTTTCTAAACAATCCAGACGCATATCGCTTACAGGATGCATAAAAAACGGAATAGAGTAACGAGAAGTTCCCCATAATTCTCTTGGTGGATTTACTACCTGGTGAATCGTCGATTTTAGTTTGTTATTAGTATGTCTTGACAACATATCACCAACATTAATCACCAACTGATCATCTTCTGCAATAGCATCAATCCATTCGCCATCATGATTCTGAACTTGTAATCCTTTACCCTGAGCTCCCATTAAAAGAGTAATCAGGTTAATATCTCCGTGAGCAGCTGCACGAATTGCATTTTCAGGCTCAGAAGTAATAGGTGGGTAATGAATTGGTCTTAAGATAGAATTTCCTTCTTTTGCATACTGATCAAAATAAAACTCATCTAAACCTAAGTGCAAAGCCAAAGCTCTTAACACATAAACACCTGTTTTTTCAAGCATTTGATACGCTTCTTTACCTACAACATTAAAACGAGGTAACTCTTTAACTTCTACATTATCAGGATACTCTGAAGCATACTTAGAAGCTGCATCCACATACTGACCAAAATGCCAGAATTCCTTCAAATCACCCTCTTTACGTCCTTTTGCATGTTCTTTTCCAAAAGATACATAACCTCTTTGCCCGCCAATTCCGGGAATCTCATAATTATGCTTAGTTTCTATTGGCAAAGCGAAAAATTTTCTAATTTCGCCATAAAGCTCGTCTACCAACTGATCATCTAAAAAGTGACCTTTTAGGGCTACGAAGCCAATGTTTTCAAATGCACTGCCGATTTCATTTACAAATTTTTGTTTACGTTTCGGGTCGTCCGAAAGGAAATCACGTAAGTCTACACTAGGAATGTTTTGCATACTTTACATTTTTGTTTATAGGATAAAAGGTGTTATTAAGCCTTTCAATAACAAAGGTAGAGATTTTTTTAAATTTGATTTTTAAAAGTTATATTAAAATTAAAATATTATAACAAAAACCAATAAAATTGTTATATTTTTCTATATTTGAAACACTAAAACCACGAACCAAATGATCTTTTACAGACAAAACCTTACTGATGCTCAATTATTAGATTTATATAAAAAAATACTTAAACCCCGTTTGATCGAAGAAAAGATGCTTATCTTAATTCGACAAGGAAAAGTTTCAAAATGGTTTTCCGGAATAGGGCAGGAGGCAATTGCAGTAGGCGTTACAGCTGTTTTAGATGATTCTGAATATGTGTTGCCAATGCACCGAAATCTGGGAGTATTTACCACCAGAAACATTCCATTGCACCGTTTATTCTCGCAATGGCAAGGAAAAGCAAGCGGCTTCACTAAAGGCAGGGATCGTAGTTTTCACTTTGGAACTCAGGAATATAAAATTATCGGTATGATTTCGCATTTGGGTCCGCAATTAGGGATCGCAGACGGAATCGCTCTCGCCGATAAACTTCAATATAATAAAAAAGTTACCGCCGTTTTTACGGGAGAAGGAGCAACGAGCGAAGGAGATTTTCACGAAGCACTCAATATCGCTGCTGTCTGGAAATTGCCTGTAATGTTTATCATCGAAAACAATGGCTACGGACTTTCGACACCTACAAACGAACAATATGCCTGCGAAAATTTAGCCGATAAAGGTATTGGTTACGGCATTGACAGTTATATAATTGACGGAAATAATATCCTGGAGGTTTACAACAAATTATCTCAGCTGAAAGAGCAGATGCAGGAAAATCCGCATCCGGTTTTATTAGAATTTAAAACCTTCAGAATGCGTGGTCATGAAGAGGCGAGTGGCACAAAATATGTTCCGCAGGAATTAATGGACGAATGGGCTGCCAAAGATCCCGTAAGTAATTATAGAAATTATCTGACTCAAATTGGTGTTTTAACGACAGAATTTGATGAGCAATTACACGCTGAAATCAAACAGGAAATCGATGAAAATTTAGCCATTGCCAATGCTGAACCGGAAATCGTGCCCACTTATAGCGGTGAATTAGATGATGTTTATAAACCATATCAATATGAAGAAGTTAATCCATCAGACGAAATTAAAAATGTTCGGTTCATAGATGCTATTCGAAACAGTTTAGAGCAATCTATGCAACGCCATAATAATCTTGTAATTATGGGTCAGGATATTGCTGAATATGGTGGCGCTTTTAAAATCACGGATGGTTTTGTAGATGTATTCGGGAAAGACCGCGTGCGAAATACACCAATTTGCGAAAGTGCCGTAGTTTCTGCCGGAATGGGATTATCTATTAATGGTTATAAAGCGATTGTCGAAATGCAATTTGCTGATTTTGTTTCTACAGGATTCAATCCAATAGTTAATCTACTGGCAAAATCTCATTATCGCTGGGGCGAAAAAGCCGATGTTGTGGTTCGTATGCCTTGTGGTGGCGGAACTCAGGCAGGACCTTTTCATTCTCAGACCAATGAAGCGTGGTTTACTAAAACTCCGGGATTAAAAGTAGTGTATCCGGCTTTTCCGTACGATGCAAAAGGTTTGCTGAATACTGCTATAAATGATCCAAATCCGGTTTTGTTTTTTGAACATAAACAATTGTATCGCAGCGTTTATCAGGATGTTCCTGTAGATTATTATACCATTCCTTTAGAAAAAGCAGCTTTATTAAAAGAAGGAAATCAGGTTACGATTATTGCGTTTGGCGCTCCGGTGCATTGGGCTTTAGAAACTTTAGCCCATAATCCTGAAATTGAAGCTGATTTAATCGATTTAAGAACTTTACAACCTTTAGATACTGAAACAATTTTTGCTTCTGTAAAAAAGACCGGAAAAGTAATTATTTATCAGGAAGATACTTTGTTTGGAGGAATTGCAAGCGATCTTTCGGCCTTGATTATGGAGGAATGTTTTGAATATCTGGATGCTCCGGTAAAAAGAGTCGCGAGTTTAGATTCGCCAATTCCGTTTACAAAAGCATTAGAAGATCAGTTTTTATCTAAAAATCGTTTCGAGAAAGTTTTATCAGAATTATTGAAATATTAATTACAAATGGCAAATTGTTTTGCATAAAGAACATTTTTTTTATCTTTAAACCATTAAAAAATTAACTTATGAAAAAACTGTTTGTTCCGATTCTTGCAATTTCGCTACTTATTTCCTGCAACAAAAGCACTAAGTCTAACGAAGATAAAGCTTTAGATGCAAAATTCGACAAGTATAAAGATGGTTTTGTAACCTCTTTATGGAAAATTAATCCAGGTTGGGCTTCTGGCGTTGGCTACCATAAATACGACAGTATTTTGTCTATTCCGGATGCGAGCGAAGAAAAAATCCAGCTTGAGTTTGTAAATGCTCAATTAGATTCTTTAAAGCAATACGACATCGAAAATTTGTCTGATAACAACAAGACTGATTTTCAAATGATTAAAAATCAGCTTGAAGCGACTATTTTTAGCATAAAAGAATTAAAATCATCAGAATGGAATCCTTCTGAATACAATGTATGCGGATCTTTCGCAGAAATTTTAAACGGAAAATACGATTCTTTAGAAGTTCGTTTACGTGCTTTTAGCGCTAAATTAAAAAATGTTCCTGCTTATTACGAAGCTGCAAAAAAGAACATCAAAAACCCAACTATCGAGCATACTGAGCTTGCAATTGCGCAAAATCTTGGTGGATCCTCTGTTTTTGATACTGATTTAACTCCTGTAGTTCAGCAAAGTAAATTAAGCGATAGGGAGAAAAAAGAACTTTTAGACAAAGCTAAAGTGGCTAAAAAAGCTATTGTAGATTATGCAGATTGGTTAAAAAACACACCAAACAAAACACCACGTTCTTTTAGATTAGGAGCAGATTTATATGCTAAAAAATTCAACTTTGATATTCAGTCAAGCTATACAGCTGATGAGATATTTAAAGTAGCAAACGATCATAAAAAAGACTTACACGATAAAATGTTTGTTTTGGCTGATAAACTTTGGACAAAATACAAAGGAAACGAAGCTAAACCAACGAACAAACTGGAATTAATCAAACAAGTTATTGATAAAATCTCATTGCAACATACTACACCAGAAAAGTTTCAGTCTGAAATTGAGAAACAAATTCCGGAATTAACGGCATATGTAAAAGCTAAAGATTTATTGTACATCGATCCGTCAAAACCACTTGTTGTGCGTAAAGAACCGGCTTATATGGCAGGAGTTGCAGGAGCATCTATTTCTGCGCCTGGACCTTACGATAAAAATGCAAACACTTATTATAACGTAGGAAGTTTAGCAGGATGGACGCCTGAAAATGCTGAAAGTTATTTACGTGAATACAACGATTATATTCTTCAAATTTTAAATATTCACGAAGCAGTTCCAGGACATTACACACAATTGGTATACAGCAATCAATCGCCAAGTATCATTAAATCGATCTTAGGAAACGGTGCAATGGTTGAAGGTTGGGCTGTTTATGCTGAAAAAATGATGTTAGAAAGCGGTTATAAAAACTCTGACGAAATGTGGTTGATGTACTACAAATGGAACTTAAGAGCTACTTGCAACACCATCTTAGACATTAGCGTACACACTAAAAACATGTCTAAAGAAGCAGCAATCGACTTATTGACCAAAGAAGCTTTTCAGCAACAAGCTGAAGCTGACGGAAAATGGAGACGCGTTACTTTATCTCAGGTTCAATTATGTTCTTACTTTACAGGCTATACTGAAATTTATAACCTAAGAGAAGAACTTAAAAAGAAAGAAGGAGATAAATTCAACCTGAAACAATTCCACGAAAAATTCTTAAGCTTTGGAAGTGCTCCGGTAAAATACATCAAAGAATTGATGATATCGAAAGAGTAATTTTTATTGCTATTTTATAGAAAAAGGTTTGATGAGAGTAATTCTTATCAAACCTTTTTTCTTTTCTAGCTTTTATGGGAATTTAGTTTTTTTTAGGAGCTAATCCCGCTATCCGTTTCAATCTTTTACGCCGAACACCGGCACAAAAGGATTTCCACTTCTATCGGGGCTAGGGCAGTCATTTTCATAAGAATGTTTTTAGTCCAAGTTGTCAATCTCGACGAAGGAGAGATCACATTCGTATTTCCGTTTAGATATTCGCCAATCTTTGTCGAGTTTCTTGTGTGATCTCTCCTTCGTCGAGATGATAAACTTTACAGATAATTTACATCGCTAAAAAAAATCCGTTTTTATCCGCGTTTTGCTTTAGCAATCCGTTTAATCCGTGTCTAATTAAACCAGAACCACCAATCGTTTACCATCAGGAATTTCAATATTCCAAGCTTTTTCGATATCAGCTAAACTCGTAGTCTCGATATTTACTTGCAATTTGTCCTGAACAGCCAAAAGAAACATCTCCGGAAGAATTTCGGTAAACAATAATCTGACTTCCTCTTTCGTCCAGCTTCCTAATCCTGAACCTGATAACTGAAGATCGACGCTTCTTAAAATCCCTGAAGATAATTGAATCGTATCGCCGGCCATTCCTCCAATTGTTACATATCTTACTTTGGTGGTAAACGAACCATTTCCTTTTAAAGCCTTTAGAATTAATTCTGCGGGATGTCCCCATAAATAATCCAAAACAATATCTATCGGACTATTTAAGTGAATCGCTTTAAGCTGTGCAACAATTGCTTCGTCATCTTGTTTTAAAGAGATAATTTCGTCTGCGCCAATTTCTAAAAGACTTTGAAGCGTTTTTTCGTTTCTTCCGGTTGCAATTATTTTCTTTGCGCCATAATGTTTGGCAATCTGAATCGCCATTTGTCCCGTAAAACCGGTTGCTCCGTTTATCAAAACCGTTTCTCCGGGTTTTATTCCGGCTCTAAATCGTAACGCCATGGCTGAACCCGCCACAGCATTGGGCATTGATGCAGCTGTTGCATCACTTATTCCGTCAGGCAACGGAATCATTCTGTTTTTTTCTACAAGGGCTTTTTCGGCAATGGTTCCATTAATTCCGCGGGCATAAACTCTTGTTCCGTTTTCTAAAATACCAACGGCGTCGCTGCCAATTACGGTTCCGTTTTGATTTTCATTTTCTGACGAATAATGATCTCCGCTTACGATTCCTTTATCAAGATTGGTAATCGCCACGGCTTTAACCGAAATTAAAACTTCATTTTCGTTTTGAACAATTGGTTCTGCAAATTCTGCATATTTTGGCAATTCGCCTTTTTTATAAATAACTGCTGCTTTCATAATTATTAAATTTTATAAAGCAAAATTAGGCAGCCGTTTATAGGGAGACGATAACATTTGTTATCAAATGCACTAATAAACCATATAAGTTATATAAGAGATTATAAGTTTAATTTAAATGAGCTTATATCACTTATATGGTGAAATAGATCGTGAAATTAAATTATTTATTATGTAGAAAATTATATTGTTATTGTTATTTTACGTTCCGTAGGAACGTTTATTTGACATCATCATTTT
>NZ_CADCSU010000156.1:458-15266 GCF_902804475.1 Flavobacterium bizetiae | reverse complement strand
CGAAAAATGATTTTATATGGACCAGTGTTATTCTAATGATCACCTTTTTTAAATAAATTTTATAATCCAATTTAATCAAAAAGTTAAATTGTATTTTGTCAAAACATTTTCATTTAAGAAATGATATTTACTTTTGTAGTAATCGAAATATCGTGATCGTTTTGTGGTAGAATCTTGGCACACGGCGTTTTTTAAAAATGAAAAAACAGCAAAATCAAGGTCTCCCAAATTTAGGTTCGAAACTTTTAGAAAACTTATGGAAGATAAAATATTAATAGAGTATTAATTTGAATTGGGTGCAGAATCGGTGCACCTAGATTCAAAAGAAAACTTACAATCCTGTACAACAATCACTTAAAATCTAAAGTTCGAAACATTACTACGTTCAAGTCCATTCTATCTAAAAGCAACAGCTTCAAATAAAGCAGAAACTCCTGTTTAATTTTATGCCTTAAATTGTCTTTTTTCAAGAAACATATTGGCATGTAGGTACAGATAAATTATAACATGTAAATCGAACTTAAATAGGTATTACTACGTATTATTTAATCATACCGTTTATGTAAATTTATGCAAAAAAATGATGATCAGAAATTTACTTACTTTAAACACTACTTTTGTAATAATTAATTTTGTGTGCATCACAGCTTCGTTAGAAACTTATTCCCAGCAAATTACGGCTCCTTTTATAGCACGTATTAATTTGAACGGAGAACAAGACCGAAGTTATAATAATGGTGCATATTCCACATTTCTAAATATTAAACCTGATCGCGTCGTGAGGGGGTTTGAACTACTAAGAGGGGATCCAAATATATTTTACTTGTGTGCTAATTTTACTAACAATGTTAACGAGGCTGGAACACCAGTAGCCATAAAGTTATTTCAGAATAAGCCTGACCCAAATTATGTTCCAGGTTTTGGTTTTTCAGAAGTAGATCCAAAAGCAGAATATTTCCAAACATTTCAAACTTATTCTGCAGAATATGACAAGGATAAAGGAATTGTATTATATGGAACTGGAAAGGTATCTGGTAATAGTGATTTTTATCCTGCGTCATATAAAATAAATGAACAAGGATTCCTTGACAATTTATACAGAGAGGGTGGTACATTTTTTTTGATAAATAGCTCTTTCCTTAATACTAGAATAAAATCAAGTGCAGTAAGTAGTGTTAAACTTGCTGGTTCAATAGAATCTTACAAAAACGGAGTAACTTCACAAAATGTATTCTGCTCGTCGCTAAATGGAAATAATTTTAAAGTAAGCGCCGATTCAATAAAAAATATTGAAGATCCTAACGTAGTGATTTATAAAAATGAAATATACCTAACCGGCACTACTAGAGTTCCTTCTAAAGAATATTTAAGAGATGGAGGAATAACGTTGGCAAAATTTGATATAAATGCAGCAATGGTAAAGAGCTTCGGAAATCAAGGCAAAATCGAAATTCCATTAACATCATCAAAATTTCAGACTAGTTCATTTACAATTGTGAATGATAAAATTTATATGGGTGGAAAAATGGGGCCAAAGGGAATTGCCGTTGTTAGATTGAATATCGATGGAAGTCTAGATGAAACATTTGCAGGCGATGGAATTTCGGTTAAATATCTCACAGGAGCAAATATTATGTTTGGAGATATGCTTGTCAATAATACTTTTATTTACATTACTGGAAGCTATGGAAGATCTTTTTTTACCTACCGTTTAAATCTTGATGGTTCGTTTGATAATTCATACAATATCTTTGAATACTCAGAACTAAATAATTCGCAAGGAGTTTCGATAGCATCCGATAAGATTGAATATTTAAGTCCTTTTAAATTAATAGAGTCAGGGTCAACTATAATGATTGCTGGAAATGCAACAATAAAAAAATAAATTAATTTAAAACATTTCTGTACAACTTATTTTAAATTTTAACTGTCTCTTATATACAATTAAAAATCGTCCTGCATTTGGTTATTACAACATGTTAGTTAAGTATATCTTTACTTAATAGCAAGATTGTTGACGCTATAGTTTTGGAAGCTATAACTTTTTTGTGACAATAAATTAAGGCACCTTTAATGAATTATTACACTTTTTAGTTTTGATCATGGCACATGCTATTTGGAGCGAATACCTTTTTTGCCACAAAAAGTTAAGGCAGCTTTTAGAAATTTTCCACATTTATAAAAATAGCGAAAATTTTGGTGGCAGAATCGTGGCGCAAGAGATTATGAGTGGCTTAAATCAGAACAAAAATTTATACTAGACCTTGATATTCAATTATACCGTGATCCACAATACCCAGACCAAAAAGAAAATTTTGGCATATTCTTAGGCAGTATACCCCACATATGGGGATAAACATTGATTCAAATAAGAGATGTATAATGGACAACAGCTTCTATTCCAGTATTTTGGTTCTAAAAAAAATCTGCCAACACTGTTTTTAAACAATATTAGCAGAAAATTTCAATCATTAACTATTCGTTTGATGGTTTTCCAATAGTAGCAAGGATTCCTCCATCTACATAAAGTATATGTCCATTTACAAAATCACTTGCTTTTGAAGACAAAAATACGGCAGCACCTTGCAAATTCTCAGGTTCTCCCCAACGGGCAGCTGGAGTTCTGCCTATAATGAAATCATTAAAAGGATGTCCATCCACTCTAATCGGAGCTGTTTGTGTTGTTGCAAAATATCCAAGACCAATTCCGTTGGTTTGAATGTTGAACTTGGCCCATTCAGTAGCCATACTTCTAGTCAACATTTTCAATCCACCTTTGGCAGAAGCATAAGCACTTACAGAATCTCTTCCTAGTTCGCTCATCATCGAACAGATGTTGATGATTTTTCCACCACCACGTTGAATCATTCCTTTGACAACATTTTTGGAAACGATGAAAGGACTAATTAATCAACAGTTATTACTTCGGTAAAATCTGCCACTTCCATATCGACAATAGGAGTTCTTTTGATAATTCCTACGTTGTATCAGCTACATTTCGGATAATATACTGCACTGATGCAAAAGAAACGGATGTTGCGCCAGAAGAAATTTTAGTTTCTGTTTTAACTTTTTTGCTCGCTTGGATAACAGCATTTACCAAACGGTCCAGAAAAGTGTTTACCAAACCTTCTTGTTTACTATGATAAAAAGCGATTTTTATCTGGCTGATAATTTCAAAATCACCCAGAATCTGACTGTCTAAACCTGTCCCTACCCTAAACATATGATTGACAGCTTCTTCATTCTTATATATATAAGCGGATTGCTGAAATTCTTCAACAGAACCATTGCTGTTTTCGCAAAGCAATTTGATGAGTTCATAAGGATGATGCACAAAACCATAAACTTCAGTTCTACTTATGCTACCCATAAAGCTATGTTTAGCCCTTTTGATTTAACTGTTGCTGTCATTTTTTTACTTTTTAATTGTTAATAATGATGCAAAGGTGTGAACAATTAAAAAGATAAAAATTAAGGTATCTTAAGAAATCACTTTCGAGCTAATTTTCGTCTAACATCACTTAAATATTCGGGCGTCATACCTAAGTAAGAAGCGATTAGTTTAAGTGGCAGTCTTTGTACTAAGGTTGGATAGGTTTCTATAAAATCTAAATATCGTTCTTCGGCTGTTGCACTTAATAGATTGGCTAAACGCATATTGGTTGTGATTAAATTATTCACTAATTTTTTATTTTGTTCGAGCAAATCATCATAACTCAACTGATTAATATTTTTATAATTTGAAGTTGTAAGTATTGATACTTCGCTATCTTCAATCACATCAATAAAAATATTAGATGGTTTATTGTTGACAAAACTATCCATGTCCGTAATTAACCAATCTTCGGGTGCAAAATGCAAGATATGTTCTTTCCCAGATTTATCAAGTACATAACTTTTTAAACACCTTTCATTCACTTTGTAAACAGTTTTGCAAGTATTCCCCTTGTATAAAAGAATCGTTCCTTTAGGTTTTTTTTTGTCTGTAAATTATCAAATATTTTCATTTAGGGATCTTCTTTTCTACAGGTGTTTAGGGTGATAGCTAACTCATTTATATTTGTGACAAATCAAAAATACCAAAAGGCTCTGCTATGGATTTCTTTATACAAATATTCTTCGTCAAAAGATTCAATGAAATAGTCAGCCGTTTGAGGGGCAAATCCTGGAATATTTTCTACTAAAAAATCTTTATAGCTTGCGATGTATTCTTTTGTTTGTTGATGTCCCAAAGGATAAAAAATCATTTCACCATCAAATCCGCACCAAGTGTCAAAATCTACTAATTTAGCTTCCAAAATCAAGTGAAGATCAATTCTATTCTTATTCTTACTGGCAAAGTAACTAAACATCAGAAGGTCTTCACACATACAGTCAAACACACCCAATTCCTCATCTCTTCTGTAAAGAATAGCAGCTTTCAAAAGATACCTTGACAATTCTGCATTAATGTAATTTTTTACATAACCAACAAATTCATCTCTTTCTGGTTGATCGTTATCAACTAGCAGCTTTTCAAAATTTGTTTGACTGATTTCTTTTGTATTCTCAAATTCTAAAATTAGTTCTTCAACAAATGATGTTCGAAATACTTCAGGCATAGAAAATTTCTTTTTTAAATCACTGTTAACTTCAATTATAGATTCGTTAATCACATAATACCAACCTTTTCCGCTGTCAATTTTTTCTTTTTGTTCTTTTACAAAAGCAGTAATGTCTTGAATTGATTTTATAAATTTGCTATTAAACTTTTTTAAAGCTTCATTTTTAATTCCTATTTGAACAACCCTGCGTTTTAACTTTTCTCCTTTAATATTATGGTCAGGATCCCACTGAATTCTTACGTTGCTAGTATTTAGTTTTTCTTTCCATACAGATTCATCGCCGTAGGCTTCATTATAGCTTGTTAAAATGCCTTTGGCAAGAAGCTCTTGAAAACCTTCAAAAGTCATTTCAATAGCTAAAATTCGACTTTGGTTGCTGTCTTTGTTCGCCCAATCACTCCTGTACATCATCCACAAAAAGTTTGGTTTTATCCAAGTCATTCTGTCAAAGCTGTACTCTTGTCCTCCAAATTTTTGATTTTCTATAGCATAGTCTGCAATTTTATCATTGAATGCCTGATATACAAATATATTGTCTCCGTGTTTTTGTCCAAGTATAAAATTTCCTTCTTGAGGAAGTCCTATTTCATAGCTGTGATGTTGGATTGTATTTATGTTCATTTTTATTTATAGGGTATATTTTTATACTTAAAGCCTCAGACTTTTATCCAAATATAGATTAAAAACATTGAACATTTTAAACGCGTTAAGTATTGATAAAAAAACTGTCAAATTTTTGACAGCTTTTTCTATTTATTTTACTTATAAAAACCTAAACTAAAGCTTAATTTATCTATATTTACTTTAGTTTAGTCCCCTAAACAAATTTAAATTTGGAAGATTTGAATTTAAACAGAAAGTCCTTTACTCTTTGTAAAGGACTTTTTTAATTTTTTTGATTATTACATTTCATAAAGAAATCCTTTAACAATGGTTCTGTCGCATCTGTCAGAATCAAATATAACACTTTAAGTATTTTTAAAGTTAGTCCGCCAATTTACAGAATGATTTAAACATAGTTACCCCTGGTCTAACCATCTGATTCTTTCTTAGCATATGTACAACTTCAATTCCGCTCAATGTTCGTCTGGCCGATTCAAAACTTTTAAAACCTAACCCATTTTGTATCCTCCATTTTATAAATCGATGGTCCTGTTCGACAATATTGTTGAGATATTTACACTGCCGGATTTTAATCTTTGAGAATGAACGTTTGTTCTAGACTTTGATTGCTGCAGTATTAGAACCGCTTTTATCAATGTTTATTACTCTTGGCCGGCAATTATTATTAATTGCTTTAATTAGAAAAGACTGAGCGCTCATTCTTTGTCTTTTTCTGGTCAAAAGAAAGTCAACCGTATTCCCTAATTTATCAACTGCCCTATATAAATAACACCAAATACCTTTTACCTTAATATAGGTCTCATCTAATCTCCAGCTCACAACCACTCTGCCTTTTCTCTTCCTCATCTCTGATCCAATGAAAGGTGTAAACTTATAAACCCAGCGCTGAATAGTAGCATGATCCACAAGCACTCCTCTAATTTTCGTTATTTCTTCAACGTCACGGTAACTAAGTGTAAATCTTAATTTAAAATATACTGCCTGAAGAATTATGTATTTTGGATAACATTGACTTTTAGTATTCATTTTTTGATGAGTTTAAAATTATAATGATAAAGTTATTTCTAAATGCGACAGAACCCAAATCGCGGTACACATGCTTTTAAGGAATTATAAAAAAAATAAAAAATAAATTAAAATTTACATTAATCCCCAACAGACCATCCAAACCAAATTCTTTAAGCCACTGAAAGTCATGCCCTACCAGTAGTAAGCCAATCTCTTTAAATCTTCCATAAAATTTATACAAATTAGTCCCGTAGAGGTCACAAACAAGCCAAATGGCGCCAATTGAAGACAATTGACGCCATTTTTTATATAACCTTCTTATTTTTATTAGTCAAAAAACAGGGCTCCTCCAGCAGCCCTAGCCCCGATAGCAATGGAAATCCTTTTGTGTCGGAGTTCGGCACAAAAGATTGTAACGAATAGCGGGAAGAGCTCCAAAAAACAATATCAAACCTAAAAAACTAATATTAAATACCTTTTACTTTGATATAGTCTCATCCAATCTCCAACTCGCCCCCACTCTACCTTTTCTCTTCTTCATCTCTGACGCAATCAAAGGTGTAAACTTATAAACCCAGCACCGGATCGTGGCATAATCCACAAGCACTCCTCTAATCTTCATTATTTCTTCAACATCACGCTAACTAAATGCAAATCTTAGTTTGAAATATACTGCCCTGAAAAATTATGGATTTTGGATAACAATATCCTTTAGTATTCATTTTTTTGATGATTTAAAATTCTAAAGATAAAAGCTATTCCCAGATGCGACAGAACCATTTACCATTCCCCACTCTGAATGAATTGAAAATGGCAAAATTCAGGGGAGTTATAGAGTCTTCTTTTTACTAGATATTATTTCATCCAGACTTAATGGCCCTCCACCAGTAAATATAGCTCCAAATAGAAATAGAATGTATAATGTTTGAGGAAGATACAAAAAGTAGCTATACCATGTAAAAGGATCCAGGCCTTTAGGGATGTGATTGGGTATATCGAAGGTGAATAATGCCGTAAATAAGATAATATTTAATACCATTGCACTAAATCTCGTGTAAAGTCCAATTGCCAAAAGTAATCCGAAAATTGCTTCATTTGCCGCAGTAAAATCGGCTGTAAACTGCGGATAAGCAAATCCAATCCCAGTAATTGTTTTTAACATTGATGCTTGAAAAACGGGGTTAAATAGTTTGTTGGCACCTGTGATTAAAAAAAATATACCAATGGCAATTCGGCTAATGGAATATGTACTTAGATTATTTTTAGTATCTTGAGAAAATGCAAATTTAAACATAGTATATTATTTTAAGTGATTATCTGTAGTAGCCCTTAACAACTTGCTACTAAGTTATAATTAATAGAGTTTCGGTGCAGAATTTAGTATTGGGGTCTGACGCTGGTGCCAGTAAGGATATGCCGGTAATGTATCACTGGCTTTGTCTAATCTCTTAATCTGGTCGAGAGTTAAGTTCCATCCAACTGCTTCTAAATTTTGTTTAAGCTGCTGTTCATTTCTTGCACCAATAATAATACTGGAAACCGTCGGACGCTGTAATAACCAGTTCAAGGCTATTTGCGCAGCGTTTTTACCAGTTTCTTCTGCTAATTCATCTAGTACATCCACAATATTATATAACCGCTGGTCATCTGCTTCTGCACTTATTAGAGGACTACCGCCTTGCGCTACCCGCCCATCTTGTGGAACAGTTTGATCCCTGCGGTACTTGCCACTTAGTTTTCCGCTGGCTAGTGGGCTCCAAACGATGGTGCCAATGTTTTCTTCAATTCCCAGCGGCATTAGTTCCCATTCAAAATCACGATTAAGCAACGAATAATGAGCTTGATGGCCGATGTATTTTGACCAACCATAACGTTCTGATACAGATAAAGATTTCATTAAATGCCAGCCTGAGAAATTGGAACAAGCAATATATCTTACTTTTCCGCTTTCCACCAAATGCTCTAAAGCTTTTAATGTTTCCTCTATGGGTGTATTTGCATCAAAGGCATGCATATGGTAAATATCGATGTGATCAGTCCCTAATCGCTTTAAACTATCCTCACAGGCTTTGATCAATTTTAAACGTGAAGTACCGTAGTCATTTGCACCTTCACCGGTAGCAAAGCCCGCTTTAGTAGAGATCAACACTTTATTACGCAGACCTTTTAATGCTTTACCCAGTATTTCTTCTGCCTCCCCGCCTGAATAGGCATCAGCAGTGTCAAACAAATTAACACCAGCTTCGAGACATAAATTGATCAAACGTGTGGCTTCATCAACCTGAGTATTGCCCCAGGCTTTAAAAAACTCATTGCTCCCGCCAAAGGTTCCTGTACCAAAACTTAAAACTGGTACTCGCAAACCCGAATTACCTAATTGTCTATATTCCATAATTGATTGAATTACTCTTTAAATTAATTAAAAAATGTTGATTTTATTAGTTAAACAAAAATACAGCGGGAAGTATTCCCGATGTTAGAATCTTTGGGACGAATATTGGCACTTTTGGTACTTGAAGATTATCGGACGCTATTATCTATGAGTTTTGGTATTTATCATACATCTGCTTTCGAAACTCTGCAGGGGTCAGACCTGTCCTCTTTTTAAATTGCCGGGAGAAATAAGAAAAGTCTTTGAATCCCAGATCGTCACAAATCTGCCCGATTGGGTGAACGCTATGAAGAAGCAATCTTTTTGCTTCCAACAAAACCCGGTCTCGGATAACCTCCCCGAGAGCTTTTTTTGTTACTTGCTTGCAGATCTCATTGACTCTATGAGCAGTGAGATTTAATTTGTCGGCATAGAAACTAATTTGGCTCTCTTTTGTAAAATTGCCTTCAATGAGCTTTTTGAGTTGTTTGAACCTAACAATATTAGTCAGATCCTGGGGTGATTTATCGTTCTCTATAATTAACCGTTGTGTCCTGTTTAAAAAGACAGATAACAAATTGGCTACAATCGATGGTGATTTTTCCGTACGGGTAATCTCATTTAACATCAGATTAAGTACCGGTGAGAGTTCTTCAATTGCCTTGTCGTCCAATTTAAAAAAGGAACTTGCATAGCAGTTATCCAAAAAACAAAACTCACTAATAGCATCTTCATTAGGCATATTCAATAATAAGAACTGTTCTGTAAAGGTAATTGAGAAACCATTGACAGATTCCATTTTATTCATCAGATGCAATTGACCGGGATATATAAAAAATAACATATTCGGTTCAACCGTTACCTGTTGATAGTCAATCAAATTAGTTGATGTACCCGATGTGAGCCACATGATTTCATAAAAACTGCGCTTATATGGCCATTGAAACTTTGGGGGACGCTGTAAGTTTTCAAAACGTTCTAGCATGAATTGATCGTCAATAGATTGAAGGGATGGAAAATCGGATATATTATAAGTTTGGATCATTTACCTCATATTCTTTTCCTACAAATATATCTACTTAAGTGGAAAAAATCACTTCGATTGACCATTATCTGTCAAAATGAAATGACCATTTCAATTCGTTCTAAATTTATGGTATATTTAGTAGAACTACATAATATGGTAAACAAAACATTAAAAACTCACTAACAACAATTTAGACTAGAAATAATTCCGAAATTATAATGATCACTTTTAAATTCAATAATGCCTGTCAACGCATTGCGAAACTACTAGTCAAATTATACCTAAACTATATTAGAGTTGATACCATTTTTGCCATAAAAAATTAAGGCTGCTTATTTTTAATTTAAATAAATTATTCAATAACGCTTGCTTGAAATCATTTGTGAAATCAAATATTTTTTTTTATCAATCCCCAACGAGACATCCAAACCAAAATGTTGAAGCCCTACAAAGACAGCCCCTACATCCAGTAAGCCAATTTCTTCAAATCATTCACAAAATTTATAGAAATTTGTCCAGTTCGAGTTCACAAACAAGCCAAATGGCGCCAATTGAAGACAATTGGCGCTATTTTTTTATAACCTTGCTTATTTTTTATTAGTCTAAAGAGCCGGGCCCCTCAGCAGCCCTAGCCCCGATTGCTTCGCCAGTTCGCTCCGCTCGTGTGCAGTGAAATCCTTTTGTGCCGGGGTTCGGCACAAAAGATTGGAACGAATAGCGGGAAGAGCTCCCAAAAAATAGCTTCAATAAAAGGTGCAAACTTATAAACCCAGCGCTGAATGGTAGCATGATCAACATGAACTCCTCACATGTTCATGATCTCTTATACATCCCGGTAACTTAGGGTAAATCTTAATTTAAAATACACTGCCCGAAGAATAATAGATTTTGGATAGCTCTGACCTTTGGTATTCATTTTTTTTTAGTTTTAAAATTCCAAAGATAAAAGCTATTCCCAAATGCGACAGAACCCTTTTAAGAAATATAGGTCTATTTGAATAGAACTGATCAAAAAACGGGCTATTCTAATACATAATTAGGAATTAATACTCAATCAGTTCTTATCTATATTTGAAAAAGGGGTTCAACTTTATTTAAAAAGTTAAACCCCGTTATTTTTAAAACTTACACACTTTTTAGGACTGTGTTTTTATCGATAATGATTTGTAAGTTCTTATTGCATTGAAACGATTACAAATTCACTTCTTCTGTTTAACTGATGTTCATCTTCTGTACAAGCTACATTATCTGAACATTTATTGATTAACTTACTTTCGCCATATCCTTTCCCTGATATTCTGGTTGGGGCAATTCCTCGTTTTACAAACCATTCGATTGTTGCTTTTGCTCTTTTATTAGACAATCTCATATTATATTCCTGAGTCTGTCTACTGTCTGTATGAGAACGAACATCGATTTTCATTTCAGGATATTGTTTCATTACAGCAAGTACTTTCTCTAATTCAAAAGCAGCTTCCTGACGAATAAATGATTTATCCAGATCAAAATAAATCATCGGAATATCTAAGGTTTTAGCCAAATCTGTCCCTACTTCTATTTGCTTGATTTGTTTATTTAATTTAATATCTAATTCAGGTTTATCATTTGTTGGCTGAATTGTAACCGAACTTTCATTAGTTTCATAATCTTGTTTTGAAACTCTTACATAATAGGTTTGATTGCATTTTACATCAAAATTGTAACTTCCGTTTTTATCCGAAATTATTGTTGCAATTTCCTTAAACTTATCGTCAAGCAAAATTACTATTGCATCGGCTAAAGCTTCGTTCGTTTGAGAATCTGAAACAATTCCAAATAATTTTTTTTCACAATCCAGTCTTTTTGTTTCTGTGAATTTATAGATATCATCATTTCCAATTCCGCCTTCTTTGTTGGATGAGAAGTAACCTTTACGTGTATTGCTGTCAATTATAAAAGCAAAATCATCCAACTTGGTATTTACGGGTTCTCCAATATTTTGTACCAGATCAAAAGTAGCATCTTCCTTGATTTTTGCCACAAATACATCAAGTCCGCCTAATCCAGGACGTCCGTCGCTTGAAAAATAAAGTTCATTATCTCCGGATATAAACGGGAATGTTTCTCTTCCTTCGGTATTAATTGCTGTTCCTAAATTTTCCGGTTTCCCGAATGTTCCATCTTCATTAATAACAACACTAAACAAATCCGATTGTCCTAAAGTTCCCGGCATATCTGATGCAAAATAAAGCTTTTTTTCGTCCAGACTTAAAGCCGGATGTGCAATACTGTATTGATCACTATTAAAAGGCAACTCAATAATATTTGCCCATTTATCATTTACAAATTCGGCTTTGTACAACTTTAATAATGTAATTCTTTTATTGTCTTTTCCTTTTTTACCTCCTAAAAAATTGTTTCGGGTAAAATACATTGTCTTTCCATCTTTGGTGAAAACCGGAGAAGATTCATTGAATTTTGAATTGATTTTTTTCTCAAACCGAATTGGATTATCTAAAGTTCCATCCGCTTTTAATTCCGCAGCATATAAATTCGTAAACGATTTATTTGTCCATTTAAATGTTTTTTTAATAACACTTCCAGTATCACGAGCAGAAGCAAATACTAATTTATTATTATAAATTGTACTTCCGTAATCTGATTGTTTCGAATTAATTCCGGCATTTGCAATATCAAATCTTCCTGAATTCGCTTTAATCTGCTCCAGATAATTTTTATTGTTTTCGAATAAAACGCCTCTTGTATCAGTTTTTACTTTCGCATTAAAAATTTCAAGCATTTTATCTGCTTTGGCATAATCACCCACAGATTTCAACGTCTGAGCATATCTGTAATAATATTCAGGTTCTTGTTGCTCGTTAAAAGCAAAAAGGGCGTCATACCACTTTGCAGCTTTCGGTAATTCGGCATTAAAATAATAGGAGTTTCCTAATCTCTGAAACATTTTTTCATCCTTATATCCGCTTTCTGCTACTTTTTCATAAATAGCGATAGCGTCTACAAAAGCATATTGATTGTACTCCTTCTCTGCTTTATTTAAAACTGTTTTTTGAGCCGTTCCGTTAAAACAAACAGACGACAAAACAGCAGCATAAATTATATTTTTAACTTTCATAATTAGAAAAATCTTGGTGAAGTTATACGTCCATATTTATTTAAGAATTCAAAACGGAGGAATATCTCGTGCGATCCTGAATTATAATTCACTAATTTGGTTGTTTCACGATCGTAAGCATAACCCAAATACAAACCATCTGTGATTTGAAAACCAGCCAGTGCACTTACCGAAGCACTCCATCTGTAAGCCACTCCAATTACAAATTTATCGTTGAACATAAAGTTAGCCGATGCATCTACTTGCAATGGTGAACCTTCGACCATTTTTGTCATTATAGCCGGTTTAAATTTTACGGTTTCATAACGATCTAATTCAAATACATAACCTGCGATAAAATAATAGTTGATTTTGTCTTTGTAAATCGCAACATCATTATCATCATAACGATTGGTCTGAATGAAATTAGGAACCGATAAACCTACATAAGCTTTATCTGTATGCCAGTAAACTCCGGCTCCAATATTAGGCGTGAATTTATTTTTAAAATCCTGAAATTGCGGATCTCCCTGATCTTCCGGTGTTAATTTAGTTGGATCTAATTTGAATAAATTTGCTGATCCTTTTATGCCAAAAGATAATTTGGCTGTAGCCGATGTTGGTATAGAATACGAAAAATCTGCCGATAAGTTATTCTCATTCGTTGGACCTATTTTATCATTGATTAATGAAACTCCTAACCCAACGTTATTACCAACTGGTGTATTTACAGAAAAACTACTTGTTTCCGGCGCGCCATCTAACCCAACCCATTGGGTACGATATAAACCAAAAATACTCAGTACTCCACGTGATCCCGCATAAGCAGGATTCACATTAATGGTATTGTACATGTATTGTGTAAATTGTGCATCCTGCTGTGCAAAGCTCGCAGTTGAACAAAACAGTAAAACTAAAATTAACTTTTTCATTTTTTTCATTTTTAATTACAGCTCAACTTCAACAAGCCAATTAATTAGCATAGAATATTATTTGGTCAAGTACAGATAACCCGCTTCCTGATGAGGAGTAGATTGATGGTCTTTATATTTTATGATATAATAATATGTTCCCTCTGGTAATCCTTTTGATTCTTTAATGGTAACACGTCCTTCTGAAATTCCTCTAAAGGCAACATCGGTATTATTGTAATGATCTCTTTCAAAAACCAATACACCCCAACGATTATAAATTTGAACTGTGTTGTCAGGATAACATTCTATTCCTTGTATATAGAATCTTTCGTTCATACTATCACCATTTATTGAAACGGCATTAAAAATTTTGATTACACAACCACTTAATAATAAAACTGTTGGATTGTCACCTAGATTATTTATGTTATCTGACTTATCCTCAACTTTAATTCCACTTAGAGTACTACCCATTACACTAGCCTGATTACTAATACTTCCATTATTAATATCATTTTGCGTGATGCTATATTGAGCACTAAAAGAAACTTCATCCGTATCATTTACATTCAAATCTATTGGACCTCCTGACATAATAATACCAGCTAATGGATCTAAAACAGTAATATTGTACAAAGGAACATTTCCAGTATTAGTAACCTTGAAGTTATAAGTTATTGTTTCGCCAGCATCTGCATTCCCATTACTATTTTCATCATTAAATACCGCTGTCTTAATTATGGCAATTGATGGAACTTCAACAATCGCCGGGGCACTTACTACTACCGTAGAGCTAATAGTACTACAATTCAATGGGTTGTTTACTTCACAAATCGTATAGCTTACTGAATAGTTTCCAGATGGGGTGTTGGCCGGAACTGTTACTGTTCCATCTGCATTTACTACTAGTCCTGATCCTACTGGAACCGTACTTGATGTGATTTGTACATTCCCTGCTGCAGTACCTACTACTACTGGGCTTCCATTTAAGGTATCGTTGCCCGTTAATGCCGTGGTGGTGCCACCTGGTAATCCATTAACCGAAGGGGTCGTTTCTGTTACCGCAACAATCGCCGGGGCACTTACTACTACCGTAGAGCTAATAGTACTACAATTCAATGGGTTGTTTACTTCACAAATCGTATAGCTTACTGAATAGTTTC
>NZ_CADCSU010000156.1:0-358 GCF_902804475.1 Flavobacterium bizetiae | reverse complement strand
TACTGGGCTTCCATTTAAGGTATCGTTGCCCGTTAATGCCGTGGTGGTGCCACCTGGTAATCCATTAACCGAAGGGGTCGTTTCTGTTACCGCAACAATTATATTTATAGGTGTTGGAGTAACACTAGAGGTATTATTTCCAGGGGTAGGATCTGCTTCATTGGCAGCTATACTCGCACTGTTGGTATACGTTCCAGAGGCATTGACTGTGGCAATGATAGATAATGTAGCATTAGCTCCATTGGCTAAAGTACCAATGGCCCAGATTCCAGTTCCACTTGTATAGGTTCCTGAAGCTGTGCTGGCACTTACAAAAGTATAGCCAGAAGGTAAAATATCTGTTACACTCACTCCTGTT
>NZ_CADCSU010000155.1 GCF_902804475.1 Flavobacterium bizetiae | reverse complement strand
CCTATATTTTTATCGTAAGTAATCTGAAATTCTAAACCTCCTCGTTTTTCTTTAGAGTTCTGAATTTTAACGGGTTGATTTCTTTTATTTAAATAGAAAACGACATTTGACTTCGAAACATTCTTAATTTCAATCGTAATCTTATCACCATATTTCGCTTCGATTATTCCTGAATCCGGAGATTTAATTTTATAATCTCCTGAAATGGTTTTATTATAAATTAATGGTCCGTTTAGAAACTCATTTTTATCTATTTTATTCCCCAAATACAAACCTGAATCCGGAAAATGCTTAGCAAAAAAGTAATCCTGATCTGTGTCAAAATAAACCGGATCAAAATCGCTTACCATTCTTCCTTTACTACTATCATAATATCCCTGACCCCAGGTAACATCTATTAAACGCCACCTTTTATCAATCAAAACAGTGTTCCATGCATGATTTGAAGAAGTGTTTTTTCGACCAATATCTACTAACCTTGTTTTTGAATCTCCTCTAATTATTTCTGATTTTAAGCCAACTAATCCAGCCAAATGCTGAAACAAAGCTGTAAATCCTTCGCATACTGCTTTCTGAGAATCAAAGGTATTCTGAATCAGTTTATCATTGATTTGTTTGATCTTTCTTTGTTTTTCAGCTTCTGTAGAATAGCTAAAACCTTGCGTTCTTTGCGGTTTTAAAAAAGAAGCATAATCGTATTTTATATTAAGAGCAATCCAGGTATAAATAGCGCGTGCTTTATCTCCATCAGAACTAAAATCGTCCTGAATTTTTTCGGCGAGATCTTCTGTAGAATTAAAATGCTTGGGATATTTTACAACTGCTCTGTCAACATCACTATACTTTTGGGAGTACGATGAATGCAGAAAACAAAAACTCAGGAAAAGAACTAAAACGGTAATCTTTTTTATGGTCATCGATTAAAAACTAGACTTTATTATGTCTTTCAATTCTTTATCTAACTCCACATTCGAGATTTTATTTTGCTCTAAATCAAAATTAGCATTAAAGGCAGGTAATGAAAATGTACCTTTAATTTCAGCACCATATCTTGGCAAAGCATTACGGCCTATTTCTAAAACCGAAGCACCTCCCCTTGTTCCAGGCGAAGTTGCTAATAATAACATTGGCTTTTTCTGAAAAACATCTTTTTCAATTCGGGAAGACCAATCGAATATATTTTTAAATGCTGTAGAATAATTATTATTATTTTCTGCCAGAGAAACAACTAAAATATCTGCACCGGCAAGTTTAGCCAAAAAAGCTTTTGCAATTTCATGCTGACCAATTTCTTTTTCAACATCAACGCTAAACAATGGCATTGCAAAATCATTTAAATCTAAAACTTCAACTTCGGCATTATCGAATAAACCTGCCGCATAAGTTGCTAAGCGTTTATTGATAGAATGCTTACTGTTACTTCCTCCAAAGGCTACTATTTTCATATTTGGTTATTTTTTTGAGCTTGCTTTTTTGCCATAGATTAAATGATCTTAAATGATTACCTAATGTTAATCTGTGAAAATCTTTTTAATCTGTGCCTTATATTTTATTGGGCTCAATTTCATAAATCTCTTTTTGAATCTCTACTGAGTATTCATTCGGGTAAATTTTACCTCCATAAGATTTTGCATATACTTTGGTAAATTCTGCTCCAAAATACAGAATAATTGCCGAATAATATACCCAAACCAAAATAATTATCACAGAACCTGCTGCACCGTAAACAGATGCAACTGTAGAACTGCCCAGATAAAATCCTATAGCAAATTTACCAATCATAAATAATATCGCCGTTACAGTTGATCCTATAAAAGCATCTTTCCATCTTATTTTTCCATCGGGTAATGTTCTGAAGATAATAGCAAAAAGAAGCGTTATACTCGCCAATACAATTACGATGTTCACTACATAAAACAGATAAACTGTACTTTCCGGAAAATATACTTTTAAGCGTGCGCTTAGTAAATCTAAAGTGGTACTTATAAAAAGGCTGACAAGCATTAAAAAACCAACCGAAGCAATCATAGAAAACGACATTAAGCGATTTTGAATGAATTTTTTAATCCCTTTATCAGGTTTGGCGCGTAATCCCCAAATAAAATTTATCGAGCTTTGTATTTCAGCAAAAACTCCTGACGCTCCAATTAATAACATAATGATTCCAAAAACTGTTGCAAAAACATTCTCACCAGACAATTGTACATTTTTTATTGCTTCTTGAATCTGAATCGCTGCACCATTACCCACCAAACCATTAATTTGCCCGTACAATTCTCCCGTTACAGCCTCTTCACCAAAGAAAAAACCGCAAATGGTTATTATAATAATTAATAAAGGAGGCAATGCAAATATGGTATAATACGATAATGCCGCACTTAACTTAATCGCATTATCATCATTAAATTGTAAAAAGGTATTCTTAAGCAGAAACCATGACTTGGAGAATATATTTTTAATTTTCATTTGCTCATTTTTTGAAATACTCTCAAATTTACGCAATTATCAAAAAATTGAATTCTCGCTTTAAGGAGAAATTTTATATTTTTTCCATGTTGGATTTACGTTGTTGTGGTCTAAAAAATGGCACGCGGATGACACGGATTCGCTAAAGCGAAAACGCGGATTTGGGCGGATTTTCTTTTATTCGTTTTCTCTAATTAAAAATAAATCTTTTTTTAGGAGCTAATCCCGCTATTCGTTCCAATCTTTTGTGGCGAACACCGCCACAAAAGGATTTCCTCTACTATCGGGGCTAGGGCAACCATTTTCATAATAATATTCTCGTCTAATTTGTCATTTCAAAATATAACACGTTTATTTTTAAGCATAAAAAAACTGCTGAATTTCTCCAGCAGTTTAGTCTATTCTCTATATTCTATTCTCTCAAAAAGAAATTATACGTTGAAACGGAAATGCATTACATCACCATCTTTTACAACATATTCTTTTCCTTCTACTTTAAATTTCCCTGCTTCTTTTGCTTTTGCCTCAGAACCGTACTGAACGTAATCTTCGTATGAAATTACCTCTGCACGAATAAATCCTTTTTCAAAATCAGTGTGGATAACTCCTGCTGCCTGTGGCGCTGTAGCTCCAATATTGATTGTCCAGGCACGAACTTCTTTTACACCAGCAGTAAAGTAAGTTTGTTGTTTTAATAATTTGTAAGCTGCACGAATTAAAACTGATGCTCCCGGCTCTGTTAATCCCATATCTTCAAGGAAAACCTGACGCTCTTCGTAGCTTTCTAATTCTGTAATATCAGCCTCTGCTCCTACTGAAAGGATAATAACTTCAGCATCTTCGTCTTTTACTAATTCACGAACCTGATCTACATATTTGTTTCCGTTTACTGCAGAATTTTCGTCAACATTACAAACGTACAAAACTGGTTTTGCAGTAATTAACTGAAAAGATTCCATTAAAACCTCTTCGTCATTTCCTTGAGGTACAATTGTACGAGCTGATTTAGCTTGCAATAATGCTTCTCTGATTCTGTCTAAAAGTGCTTTTTCTGTTTGCGCTTCTTTATTTCCTGTTTTAGCAGCACGGTTTACTTTTTCTAAACGTTTTTCAACTGTTTCTAAGTCTTTTAACTGTAATTCGATATCAATCGTTTCTTTGTCGCGAATTGGGTTTACGTTTCCGTCTACGTGAACGATGTTATCGTTATCAAAACAACGTAAAACGTGAATAATAGCATTACACTCTCTAATGTTTCCTAAAAATTGGTTTCCAAGACCTTCACCTTTACTTGCTCCTTTTACCAAACCAGCGATATCAACAATATCTACTGTTGCCATTTGTACGCGCTCTGGTTTTACCAATTCTTCTAACTTGTTGATTCTTGGATCCGGAACGTTTACAACACCAATATTAGGTTCGATTGTACAAAACGGAAAGTTCGCACTTTGCGCTTTTGCATTAGATAAACAATTAAATAATGTTGATTTTCCAACATTTGGTAATCCTACAATTCCTGCTTTCATCTGTTGTTTCTATTTATTTTTTATTAGATCCTGATTCTCTCAGGTCTTATCACCAAGCTTCTACCTTAATATATAGAACGTTACTTAATGATGTATAATTTATGTCTCGATTTTTTGTTTCTGCCAAAATGATATTTTTTGGCTTTAAAATTTTGCAAATATAAGATTTAATAGCTCGTAAGTGAAGTAAAAATGAGGATTAATGTATTTTAAAATATTACGTTTAAAAAAATTAAACTTTTTATTAATATTTTATTAAATTATACTACTTTTAACAATGATCAAAACAAAAAATTAAACCAAACTCACAAAACCATGAAAAAGATTGCATTATTTTTATTCCTACTAAATACGATGTTTCTTTTTGCTCAAAAAGAAATTTCAGGAGCTGTAAAAGACAAGTCCGGTGCGCCTTTGCCAGGTGTGAATGTTCTTGAAAAAGGAACTGCCAACGGTACATCGACTGATTTTGAAGGTAGTTATCGCATAAAAGTGAAAGATGGAGCCACATTAATTTTTAGCTATGTTGGCTATTCCTCGATAGAAAAAAAAGTTATCGGTGACAAAATAGAAGTTACTTTAGACGAAAGCGGCGGTCAGATTTTAAGTGATGTCGTGGTAGTTGGTTCAAGAAATGCAAAAAGAACGGTTGTCAATTCGGCTGTACCTATCGATGTTATTAATGTAAAAGATGTTACAACACAAAGCGGAAAACTGGAAATTAATGAACTACTACAATATGTCGCGCCTTCTTTTAATGCCAATAAACAATCCGGTTCTGACGGGGCAGATCACGTAGATCCGGCTTCTTTAAGAGGTATGGGACCTGATCAGACTTTGGTTTTGATTAACGGAAAAAGAAGACATCAGTCGTCATTGATTAATTTATTTGGAACTCGCGGACGTGGAAACACAGGTACAGATTTGAATGCAATTCCTGCTGCGTCTATTAAACGAATTGAGATTTTAAGAGATGGTGCTGCAGCCCAATATGGTTCTGACGCGATCGCAGGAGTTATCAATATTGTTACTAATGATAATATAAATGAGTTTACCGGAGCGATTACCTATGGCGCGTTTAACACAGATGCAAAAGGAGATTTTCCTGAAGGCACAGCCAATACAAAAAATTTCAGATTAGACAAAAAAGGAAACGGAAACACTTTTGGAAAAAATCAAAATTTTGACGGAGGATCTCTAAAAGTATCTGCCAATTACGGAACGGCAATAGGAACTAAAGGAGGATACGTTAACGTTACCGGAGAATTTTTAAATAAAAACAAAACATTACGTCCGGGTTTTGATTTTAGAAAAGGTTTTGGAGAAGCTGAAATTCAAGGAGTGAACTTATTTGTAAATCTTGCCATTCCGATTTCTGATAAAACTCAATTTTATGCTTTTGGAGGAAGTAATTTTAGAGACACAGATGCTTACGCATTTACACGAAACGATGGAGAAAGAGTTGTAGAATCGATTTATCCGGGCGGATATACACCCAGAATAACATCAAAAATAAACGACAATTCGATCGCAGCCGGAATTAGAACAGAAACTTCAGGCGGCTGGAAATGGGATTTAAGCAACACTTTGGGTAAGAACAAATTTCATTATGATATAAAAGGAACTATTAATGCTTCTCTTGAAGATAAATCGCCTAGAGAATTTGATGCCGGTGGTCATAGCTTACTTCAAAACACAACTAATTTAGATGTTTCTAAAAATTACGGTGATATTCTTGGCGGACTTAACATCGCTTTTGGAACTGAGTTTAGAGTAGAAAAATTCGAAATTTTTGCAGGAGAAGAAGGTTCTTATGCAACTTACGATACTAACGGAGTACCAATTACTGATCCTAAAACTCAAAGCGCTCCTACAGTTCCAAATCCTGATTACGATCCTACAGATCCAACTTCTTCACCAACTATACCAAGACCAGGAGGTTCTCAGGGTTTCCCGGGATATAGCCCGTTAAACGAAGTAAACAAAAGCCGTACTAACTTTTCTTTATACGCAGATGCCGAACTAGATGTTACTCAGGCATGGATGGTGAGCGGTGCTGTTCGTTATGAAAACTACAGTGATTTTGGAAGTACTGTAAACGGAAAATTTGCTTCGAGACTAAAAATTACAGATCATATTAACTTAAGAGGTTCTGTAAGTACAGGATTTCGCGCACCTTCTTTAGCGCAAATTTATTATAATTTACATTTTACCAACTTTAGTTCTGCCGGTGCAACCGAAGTTTTATTAGCTTCAAATGACAGCGAAATCACAAGATCTTTTGGAATTCAAAAACTAAACGAGGAAAAAGCCATAAATGCATCTTTAGGATTTACAGCTAATTTTGGAGACTTTACCGCAACAATAGATGGTTATTTAATTAATGTAAAAGACAGAATTGTATTAACAGGTTATTTTGATGCGCCAGCTTTAGGGAACAAATCTAAAGCTCAATTTTTTGTAAATGGTGTAGATACTAAAACAAAAGGACTTGATGTGGTTTTGGCCTGGAAAAAAACAATAAACGAAAATAGATTCGGCGCAACTCTTGTTGGTAATATTAATGATATGAAAATTGACAAAGTACATAATGGTACTTTACCTGCAAATCAATTCTTTGGAGAACGTGACAAAGCTTTCTTACTGGCTTCTGCACCGCCAAACAAATTTGGATTAAACCTTAATTACGGCAGAAAATGGTTTGATGCAGGATTGGCTTTTACCAGATTTAGCGAAGTAAAATTACTGGATTACCAAATGGATGAAGATCCTGAAGACTATAGATTAGATCCGTCTGAAACTGACGCACAAGTACTTGCTAACCAAAAGAAAGCTGCAACAGATACGTACGGTGCAAAAATTGTAACTGATTTAACTTTAGGGTTTAAAGTTTCTAAATCGACTAAAATTAGTATTGGTGCCAACAACCTTTTAAACATTTATCCTGATCAACAAGACGACTGGGTAGAAGCCGGAGGATATTGGGATGCTGTACAAATGGGTTTCAACGGAGCTTATTACTACGCAAGACTTGGGTTTAATTTTTAATACAATTTAGAGAAAAAGACTTTACTTTTAGATACAAAAAATCCTGAGCGTCAAACTCAGGATTTTTTTATTTCTTAAAGATTACAATTTAAAGCTTAAAATCTAAAGAAGCAATTATTGCTTTTTCCTCATCAGTAGCGGTAAATCCTGAAATGTCCCAGTAATTGGTTAGAATTTTATTTTGTTTATTAAAAAGTGTTTTCTCTTTAAAAACATCACTTTCATTATAGGTAAACTTTTGTTTATTGAAACTCGTTGTAACAAAACTATTGCGAACCTGAATATTTTTGACCTTATCTTTTAAGGTAAGATTATAAGCTATTTCTTCATTAGAACTTAAAAGATAATAATTTGAATCGTCTAATCTGTAATCTACTTTTACATAGGATTTGGTAATTTTTTTTGACCCAATTACTGGCTTTTCTTCTATTTCATCAGTATCTCCGGGAATCAAAACACACGAAAATTCGATAATTAGTTTTTTTACCGGATCGTAAATAACCTCAAACTTATCTCCATCTTTTTTATGCAGCGGCGTAATATTCATTACAAAATAGTCTTTGTTATTAGGATGTCCTTTTATAATAAAATCATATTCGTTTTTTACTTTTGAATCTAAAACAGGATTAAAATACTTTAAGTTCGAATAATTCTCCATAATATTATTGAGATTATAACCTCTTAAATCTGCACTTACATCTGTTTCAAGCAAACCATACGATCTATTTTGTTCGACCAATAATGTAGTTGTAGCTTTTTTATTTCCTGAAAACTGAAAATTTACAAGTCCGTCATTATAATAGGAGTATTTATTATCGAGCATAAAAAATTCTCTTACATATACTTTAAGACGGTAAGGTGTTGTGAGTTTTTGTATGGAGTTTGAAACAACTCTTTGCAGGATTTTTTGCGGATTTTCTTTAGACAAGACAATTTCGTCTAATTTATTGTCCTTGTTTTGCAGATAAACTACAAATTGATCTTCTTTTAAAGTAGCCCAGCGAAGGGTTAGATTCTCATAATTCATTTCGGAAACCTGAACATTTGAAGCTCCATTTAATATAAAAGTAACTTTTCCGTCTTCATTACTTAATAAAACCTGCTTGGTTTTAAGTATGACAACCATTGCATTTTCTATAGGCAATTGTGTTTCTATATCTTTTACAATGATAGAATATTCTGTATTTTGAGCAAAACTATTAACGCTAAAACACACAATAATCAAAAGTAGCAATCTCTTCATAGGCGTTGTTAAATTTTCAACTAAAGTATTAATTTTTTATCAATAAATTAACATTTAAAAAATAAATCATTATAAATCAATCGAATAACAAATCCAGAAATTTAGAAATTGGAGCAAAAAAAATCCTGAGTTTAGGGCTCAGGATTTATATTTTCTACAAATAAAAATTTATTCACCATGTAAAAACGCTTGTCTGTTCAACAAGGTTTCTTCATCTTCTACGTGATTATCGTCTGGCACACAACAATCAACAGGACATACAGCAGCACATTGAGGTTCGTCATGAAAACCTTTACACTCTGTACATTTTCCAGGAACAATATAGTACACTTCGTCAGAAATTGGTGTTTGAGCATCTTCTGCATCAACCTCAGTTCCGTCAGGTAAAATTACTTTCCCTTTAAGACTAGTTCCATCCTTATATCTCCAATCGTCAGCGCCTTCATAAATTGCTGTATTTGGGCACTCTGGTTCACAAGCCCCACAGTTTATGCATTCGTCAGTTATAATTATTGCCATCTCGTTCTTGGTTACATGTTAAAAGTTACAGGCTTTGAGTTTAAAATACCAAAGATTTCATTCTGCTTTGCCTTATAACGTAATATAGCTTATTTTTGTGCAAAATTACAATCAAAACAATTCATAAACAAACATTATGACATTAGAAACAAAAAAAAGTGTTTTTGTTGAATTAGGAAAATTTTTAAGTCAGTTTTCCGAAGAAGAAAATACACGAAATGAATCGGTTTTAGGTAATGACTTGTTTTTTGAAGATTTTATAAAACTGATCCTTTTATCTCAATCTCATAACGGATGGTATACACCTGAACAAGTATACTTTGCTATAAAATCATGGGCCGATGCGCTGACCGAAGAAAACATTTCGAAATGGCTTTCTCAATACGCAACAGATTTTACTCAGGATAACAAAACCGAAAAAAACGTCGCTTTAATTTTAGCCGGAAATATTCCGCTGGTTGGTTTTCACGATTTTTTATCGGTATTAATCACAGGAAACAAAGCATTGGTAAAAACATCTTCAAACGATCAGCATTTGTTGCCATTTTTAGCTAAATATTTAGTTTTTGTTGATGAAAGCTTGAAAGATAAGATCACTTTCGTGGAAGGAAAACTGGAGAACTTTGATACAGTAATCGCTACAGGAAGCAATAATACGGCGCGATATTTTGAATATTATTTTAAAGACAAACCGTCTATCATTCGAAAAAACAGAAATTCGGCAGCTGTTTTAAACGGAAAAGAAACACATGAAGAATTAGAAGCTTTAGGCGAAGATATTTTCAGGTATTTTGGTTTAGGATGCCGCAATGTTTCCAAGCTTTTTGTACCGAAAGGCTATTCGTTTGATGCTTTTTTTCAGGCTATTTTTAAATATCAGGACGTTATTCATTACGAGAAATATGCTAATAATTACGACTATAATAAGGCAGTATTTTTAATGAGTAATTTTAAATTATTAGATAACGGATTTTTAACTTTAAAAGAAGATCCTAGTTACGCCTCTCCTATTTCGAGTGTTTTTTATGAATTTTACGAAAACATAGACGAATTACAAGCGCGTCTTGATGCTGATGCTGAACAAATTCAGTGCATCGTGAGCAATGATTTAATTCAAAATAGTATTCCGTTCGGGCAAACTCAAAATCCTCAATTGTGGGATTATGCAGATAACGTAGATACTATAACGTTTTTGTTAACAACAAAGTAAAAATATGTTTAATTATTTCGAATAATTTATCGCTTTTTCAGCTCCTATTGCCGAAATTTGCCTCTTTAAAATTTTCGACTTTTAACAACAACCATGAAAAAACACAACTACAGCGCAGGACCAAGTATTTTACCTCAAGAGGTTTTTGAAAAAGCATCAAAAGCTATATTAAATTTTAATGATTCAGGACTTTCTATTCTTGAAATTTCGCACCGAAGTAAAGATTTCGTTGCCGTTATGGATGAAGCTCGTTCCCTTGCTTTAGAGTTATTAGGACTTACAGGAAAAGGATATCAGGCACTATTTTTACAAGGTGGTGCAAGTACCGCTTTCTTGATGGCTCCGTATAATTTATTGAAAGAAGGTGGAAAAGCCGCTTATTTAGATTCCGGAACCTGGGCAACTGCAGCAATAAAAGAAGCAAAATATTTTGGAGAAACTGTTATCGTAGCTTCTTCGAAAGAACAAAATTATAACCATATTCCAAAAGGATACGAAATACCAGCTGATGCTGATTATTTTCACTGTACTAGTAACAATACTATTTTTGGAACTCAAATGAAAGAATTCCCTGCAACTAACATTCCTGTTGTTTGCGATATGAGTTCTGATATTTTTTCACGCAATTTAGATTTCTCTAAATTTGATTTAATCTACGCCGGAGCTCAAAAAAATATGGGTCCTGCAGGAACTACTTTGGTAGTGGTAAAAGAAGAAATCTTAGAGAAAAGCGGAAGAACAATCCCAAGTATGTTAGATTACGCTAAACATATTAAAGCAGAAAGTATGTATAATACTCCTCCTGTTTTTGCTGTCTACGTTTCTCTATTGACTTTGCAATGGATTAAAGAAAAAGGCGGAGTTGCTGCTGTTGAGAAATTAAACGACGTAAAAGCTGATTTACTTTATGCTGAAATCGACAGAAACCCATTATTTAAAGGGGCTGCTGCAGTTGAAGATCGTTCTAAAATGAATGTGACTTTCTTATTGAACAACCCGGATCATACAGAAACTTTTGATGCTTTATGGAAAGCAGCAAACATTTCCGGATTGCCAGGACACCGTTCTGTGGGTGGTTACAGAGCTTCTATTTACAACGCTATGCCTATCGAAAGTGTTCAGGTATTGGTTGATGTAATGAAAGCTTTGGAGACTAAAGTTTAGTTTTTTTCGGTTAATCGTTAATTTGTTTAACTGTTTAATCGAAAAAAAATGCTTCCTTTAAAATATCAAAAAAGAAAAATCAAATAGCTGGTTTATCGATTAAACAATTAAACGATTAACCAAATAAATAATAAATGCAATGAAAGTATTAGCAAATGACGGAATTTCTAAAAGTGGAATTCTAGCCTTAGAAAAAGGTGGATTTGAAGTTATAACTACAAAAGTAGCTCAGGAACAAGTAGCTAATTTTGTGAATGAAAATAATGTAGATGTGGTTTTAGTGCGTTCTGCAACTAAAGTTCGTAAAGATATTATTGATGCTTGCCCTGGACTTAAAATTATTGGTCGTGGTGGTGTTGGTATGGATAATATTGATGTTGATTATGCTAAAAGCAAAGGAATTCATGTAATTAATACACCTGCTTCATCATCAGAATCTGTTGCTGAATTGGTTTTTGGACACTTGTTTTCTGGTGTTCGTTTCTTGCATGATTCTAACAGAAATATGCCTCTTGAAGGGGATTCAAACTTTGATGGTTTGAAAAAAGCTTACGCTAATGGTGTTGAATTAAGAGGTAAAACGCTTGGTATTGTTGGTATTGGTCGTATTGGACAAGCTACAGCAAAAATGGCTCTTGGTTTAGGTATGAAAGTAATTGCTGCAGATAGTTTTATTCCTTCTGTAGATATTAAAGTTGAGTTTTTTGACGGTCAGTCGATTACAACTACGATTGTTTCTCAATCTTTAGAATCTTTATTTAAAGAAGCTGATTTCATTACATTACACGTTCCTGCTCAGGATGGTTACATCATTGGAGAGAAAGAACTGGCAATTATGAAAGATGGTGTTGGAATCGTAAACTGTGCTCGTGGTGGCGTTATTGATGAAGTAGCTTTAGTAAAAGCTTTAGATTCTGGAAAAGTGGCTTTTGCAGGTTTAGACGTTTTTGAAAGCGAACCAAAACCAGAAATGGCAATCTTAATGCACACTAAAATCTCTTTGACTCCACACATTGGAGCTGCAACAGGAGAGGCGCAAGACAGAATTGGTACTGAATTAGCTTCTCAGATTATTACTTTGTTGAGCTAAGAAAAATAGATTAAATTTAATGAAAGGGATTTACTATGTACCTGTAGTAAATCCCTTTCTTTTTTATACTTTCGCGAACCCTTAAAGTATAACTATGAAGACACCACAAAAAAGTTCTGGACGTAAATGGATCATTCGAGTGATTCTAATGGTAATTGCAATTGCTTTGTTCTGTACTTCTATCTTTGGCAATGTGTTTTCGCTTATTATCGAAAAAGAATATTTTATTCCTGAGCAGTCTTCTATTTTTACTTTTACTGAAACGGTTGGCAATGAAGGTTCAAGCGATCTATGGCGATATGGAGAAGATTACAGCAACTATTATTTCAACCTGAGTACATTTGATAATGCTGTTTTATTTTTTCCTAAAAAGAACGTTAATAATTGTCCCGGATTTAATCCTGAAGATGTTACGACCTGGTGCAAAGTAAAAGTGCCAAAATACTAAACCTTAACATTGGCTTTAATTTAAGGTCATATAAATAAGGTTTTGTACAATTTCTTGAATTTGTCGAACCTAGTAATTAAAAAATAGATTAACTTTAGAGGTATTTATTATAATTTTGTAGTAAATACCTTTCTTTTTATTAAATTTGTCGTCTAATCTAAATCTAAACATTATGTTTGAACAATTAACTCAATTAGTACAACAATACGGAGGCAATGCTGTAGTAAACAACGCTGCAGTTCCTAACGAGCATAACGAAGCTGTTATAAATGAAACCAGTACTTCGATATTTGCAGGATTACAAAAAATTGCTTCAGAAGGTGGCGGCGAACAACTTGCCGGTTTGTTTAGTGGAAAATCTTCTATTGACAGCTCGAATCCTGTTGTGCAGCAAATAACACAACAATTGTCCGGAAATCTTGGAGAAAAATTCGGATTAAGCAGCGAAGCTTCATCAGGCGTTGCAGCCAGTATGATTCCGCAAATACTAAGTTCTTTGGTTAATAAAGCAAAAGATCCTAATGACAGTAGTTTTCAGATTTCTGATATTATTGGTTCTCTTACAGGAAGCAGCGGACAAGCTTCTGGGATCATGGAAACAATCAATAAATACGGAATGCAATTTGGTTTAGATCAAAACAATGACGGAAAGGTAGATGTAGCTGATGTTCTTGTTGTTACTAAAACAAAAGGTGGAATCGCAGGATTTATTGGGCAGTTGTTTGGAAGTAAATAAACTTCCAGGTTCAAAGGTTCAGAGTAACAAAGGGACAAAGGTTTCTTTATAAAATATAAAAGCTGTTTACTTTAGGTAGGCAGCTTTTTTTGTTTTGGATGTAAGAATGGCAAAGGTTTTGATATTCTAACTTTTAAATAAATTTAAATCTGCAATTACTAATTATAAACTGTTGTTAAATAGCAATATAGTTGATTGATATCTTTGTAAATTTAAGTTTCAAACTAAAAAGTTATGAAAAATTACGTCTACATCTTTATCCTTTTATTTACAATTGTTGCTTGTTCTACTACTTCAAAAAATAATATTGCAAACAATACCAATCCGGGACATACTCCTAAAGTTGCTGTAAATGACACTGTGCGAATTGCTAATGATTCTTTAGAATACGAAGTTATTATTATCGACAATGGTTTTAGCACCTGGCTGGCTGCAACGGCGCTTCCGCGTAATTATTATTCTTTATCGTATCTTGAAAACAAGAATAATTTGTATGTAACAGAATGGAATAATCGTGTTTTGCAACCACAACGTTACAATCCGAGTTTATACGAAATGAGGATCGATTATCAGCCAAATATTCATTACGGATACGAAGTAAATTACCTTATTTACAATTATATGATTTATTTTCAAAATACTTACAAACAAAAGCTTTACGGCTATGTTCCTATAAGATAATGTTCTTATATTTGTAAATATTGCAAATAAAAATGAATCGATTAAAGAAACGTTGGGGGATTACCTCAAACCTACAAGCCATAATTATATTGATTGTTTTTGCCATCACAGGATCGGCATCTGCATGGTTGTCTAAACCCTTTTGTGTTTTACTGGGCATCACCAAAGAAGATTTTGGCGGATGGTTTACTTTAATTCGTTTATTGATTATCTTTCCTATCTATCAGGTTTTATTGGTTGCCATAGGAACTATTTTTGGTCAGTTCCGTTTTTTCTGGAATTTCGAAAAGAAAATGCTTAAAAATATGGGACTCGGTTTTTTGTTTAAAGATTAATTCACCTTCTCGTTAAGAAATAAAAAAAATGGCAACTTTTAAGGTTGCCATTTTTCATTTATAAAATTGTTAGATTTTAGTTTTCTCCTTTTTGAAAATAATAAGTATAAATCCACGTAAGTGTAAACGACGGAATTATATCTGTAAACGGCAACGCTTCTTCTATAAAAGTCAATACACTTGCCACTCTACCTACTCTGCCCTTGTACATTCTGGTCATAATAAATGCGGCAACGGGTGCCCAAATTACGTCTGAGAATTCTCCAATCAACGGAATCGAAAAGGATATCATTCCAACACCATCCAAAAGCAAACCCAAAAGGAGTTTTCTGGTTCTGTCGTCTGCGTTTATTGTTTTTACTTCCTGCATTTTCATTTGATTTAGATTATTCGAATTTATAAAGAATTGATTGAATTGAACTTATTTATTAGTGCCATTTTCTTTCTTAATTCCCATATAATAAACCCTTTAATTATTCTTTTTTTTCTGTTACAGCAAATAACTCACCAAAATTTCCGTCAGTCTGAATCCAATTTTCTGATGGCACATAAGCACGCGATACAAATCCGTCGAGATACAAAGCATTTTTACAGCCTAAGCTTTTAAAATAATTCGCAAAATCATAAAAATTTATTTCCTTTTTCGACAATACAAAAACTACTTTTCCATCAGGTAAAATCCCCACTCCATTTCGAATATTCAAATTACCCGAGCCTTTATTAAAGTCAGGATGAATTTTCCCGTCAATAACCAACATCGGGCCGGATTGGGTCGCATATGCTATTGTATTATTATTGCGAAAATCTTCTGTTTTACAAATTGTGGCAATTCTTTTTGTTGTGAGATAAAAAACACCATTCGGTTTTAAGTAGAAATTACCCGCTGCTTTTAAGGTATCTAAAGCAACCAGAACCTTTTGCTTTTCGATATAAAGACCTTGTGGTGAATTATCCTTTTTATACATTCCGCCATTCATGGCAAATTTTAGCGTCAACTTGTCTTTCTCCAGCCAAAGTTTGAGGTTCTCGATACTTCCAAAATTTTCTCCCTTATTATTCTTCCAATATAATCTTAAATCTTGTTTTTTAAGATCGGCTTTATAAACCACAAATTGATCATCAGCATATACTTTGGCACCAATAAAGAGACCAAGAAGTACAATTATCAAAACTAATACCCCAATTTTTGTTTTCATCTCGCTTAATAATTTCTAATAAATGTAGCATAAAATTTCAATACCTATTTAAATAGCTTTCTTCATAAAATTCTGTTACAACCCATTTTTATATCGGCAGAATCTTTGTTTCTTTGTAAAAACAGTTTCAAAATGATTCACGCAAAAAACATACATAAGTTCTACGATAAATTAGAGGTTCTAAAAGGAGTCGATTTGCACATCAAAAAAGGAGAAATTGTTTCTATTGTTGGTGCTTCAGGTGCCGGAAAAACAACCCTTTTACAAATTTTAGGAACACTCGATAAACCGGAAATAAACACCGAATCGTCTCTTACTATAAACGGAGAAAATGTATTAAAATTACAAGATGTAGAAACTGACAATTCTAAACAGGAAAAAACATTTAGATTAATTTCCTGGATAGGCGGTATTTATACCGTAGGCTTACTTGCTTTTTTATTATTCTTCAAACTCACCATATTCGACGATATTTTTAGATACATTACCATCGCGGCTTTGTTGCTGCCACTTTTTGTATTAGCAATTTATATGAATCGCTATTTTAAAAAGAAAAGCAAACAAGACAAAGTATTATCTAATTTCCGAAATTTAAATCTTGGTTTCATTTTTCAATTTCACCAATTATTGCCTGAGTTTACTGCTTTAGAAAACGTTTGTATTCCTGCATTTATGGCAAACAAACCAAAAGCCGAAACCGAAAAAGAGGCCAAAAGAATCTTAGAATATTTAGGTTTATCGCACAGAATACATCACAAACCCAACGAACTTTCGGGAGGAGAACAACAAAGAGTTGCCGTAGCAAGAGCTTTAATCAACAAACCCGACGTTATTTTTGCCGATGAACCTTCAGGAAATCTGGACACTCATTCTGCCGAAAACCTGCATCAGTTATTCTTTCAGCTTCGCGATGAATTTGGTCAAACCTTTGTTATTGTAACGCATAATGAGGAACTGGCAAATATGGCCGATAGAAAATTGATAATGTCAGACGGACAAATTATTTCTTAAATATGATTTTAATTGTAATAAGTTGGATTTATATACTTTTTACCACAATTAATTTAGGCTTTCTTACTGATAAAATAGTTAAATTAAAAAATCAGAATTTTGTCATAACATCAATTCTTGGTTTATTTTCTGTTACTTTATTGGCCAGTATTTGGGCAATTTTTGGAAGAATAAATATCGAATTTCATATTTTTTTACTGTTATTAAAC
>NZ_CADCSU010000154.1 GCF_902804475.1 Flavobacterium bizetiae | reverse complement strand
TTAATTTGCTACATAAACAGCTAAAATATATGAAAATACAATCTTCAAAAGCCTTATTAACTATGGCTTTGTTTGTGGGAATTTCTTCTGTTTGGGCGCAACAAAAGCCTGCAACAACAGCCGTAACTCCAGTTAATAATTACAGTTATCATGATGCATTTGGTCCACATTTTTATACAAAAAACGGGACTTCAACTCGTTCTGCAAGCGGACAGCCGGGAGTAGAGTACTGGCAAAACAGAGCCGATTATCAGATAACGGCAAAGTTAAATGCAACTACAAATGAAATTATTGGTACAGATGAAATTACATATACCAATAACAGTCCTGATAAATTAGGATTTGTATGGTTGAATTTAGATCAGAATTTATTCAAAGAAGACTCGAGAGGAAACGCTGTTGTGCCTTTAACAGGAAGCCGTAATGGAGCTCAGGGGCAGGTTTTTGATGGAGGAAATAAAATAAAATCAGTTAAGGTAATTTCTGTTGGAAAGAAAAAAACTGAAATTGAAGCCAAATATGTAGTAACAGATACCAGAATGCAAATTTTTCTTCCTGAAGAATTAGCATCAAAAGGAGGTACTGTAAAAATCAAAATTGAATTCTCGTTCACAGCTCCTTTTGAAGGATCAGACAGAATGGGAGTTTTAGAAACTAAAAATGGTAAAATTTTCACCATTGCACAATGGTATCCGCGTATGTGCGTGTACGATGATGTAAGAGGCTGGAACACACATCCGTATTTAGGCGCATCTGAGTTTTATTTGGAATATGGTAATTTTGATGTAAAACTTACTGTACCTGCCAATCACTATGTTGTAGGTTCTGGAGAATTGATAAATGGAGCAGAAGTATTGCCTGCAGACGTGTTTAAACGTTATAAAGAAGCTGGTTCAAGCGATAAAACAGTTACAATTCGTTCTGCCGAAGAAGTGTCTGCAACTGCAAATACAAATGCTAGTGGAGAAAAAACCTGGCATTATCAAATAAAAAATGCTCGTGATTTCTCTTGGGCATCATCTCCTGCTTTTGTTTTAGACGGAGCAAAAATCAATTTACCAAGCGGTAAAAAATCATTGGCATTATCAGCTTATCCTGTAGAAAGTGCTGGAGAAGGAGCTTATGGCCGTTCTACAGAATATGTAAAAGCAGCGATAGAGCATTACTCTAAAACATGGTTTGAATATCCTTATCCGGCAGCGACAAATGTGGCAGGAAATGAAGGCGGAATGGAATATCCCGGAATCGTTTTTTGCAGCTGGGAATCAAAAGGTCAGGATTTATGGGGTGTTACAGATCATGAATTTGGTCATATCTGGTTTCCTATGATCGTAGGTTCAAACGAAAGGTTATTTGGCTGGATGGATGAAGGTTTTAATACTTTTATTAATTCTCTAAGTACTGCCGAATTTAATAAAGGAGAATATGTAGAGGCGCCAACAGATTTGCATAAAGCTGCTGAATCATTTACAAGACCTACTTTAGAAACTATAATGAGTTCGCCTGATAATATGAAAGAAGCGAATATTGGTATGTTATGCTACTTTAAACCAAGTTCAGGATTGGTTATTTTAAGAGAACAAATATTAGGAAAAGAGCGTTTTGATACTGCTTTCCGTACTTATATCGAGCGTTGGGCATATAAACACCCTCAGCCGGATGACTTTTTCAGATCTATGGAAAATGTTGCTGGTGAAGATTTAAGCTGGTTCTGGAGAAGCTGGTACGTAAACAACTGGCGTTTCGATCAGGGAATTAACTCAATTAAGTACGTTAAAAATGATCCTTCAAAAGGAGTTGTGATTACGGTAGAAAATTTTGATAAAATGCCAATGCCGGTTATTTTAGACGTGAAAACAAAAAGCGGAAAAGTGACCAGAGTTAAATTGCCTGTAGAAATTTGGCAACGTAATACTGTATGGTCTTTCAAGCATAATTCTACAGAAGAAATTGAAAGTATTACCCTTGATCCTGATCACGTTTTTCCTGATAATAACGAATCAAACAATGTGTGGACATCGGGAAACGGTAAAATAGAGAAGGATGTAATTTTAGATGGATATTTAGGAACATATTCAACTTCAAGAGCGCCTTTGAAAATTGATTTTACAGAAAAGAACAGTACATTAAATGTTGAGATTACAAACTTTCCTAAGTTTACTGTAGCTCCTGTAGAAAACGAAAAAGATACTTTTGAGTCTAAAAGTGCCGGATTAAAATTTAAGTTTAACGAAGCTAAAACAGGTTTTGATATGATTATTTTGGGTAATGGAGAAACCATTCCATTTACTAAAAAATAAAAATACAAATTTATAAAGGTTTTAAAGCCCGATAGTTATTAATAACTATCGGGCTTTCTTTTTAGATTTAGAAAAGCAACTCAGAACCTTAGTCCCTTAGAAGCTCAGTACCTTTCAAAGAAAAAATAACATAACGCTAAAAAAATGTTAGAATTTTATTTTTTTGTTTTGTAAATAAAAAAATAGTGTACTTTTGCACCGATGAATAAAATAAGTTTACATATAACTTCTTTGTCACGGACAAACTCTCCTGTAACTTCTCCCGAAGTACGGATACTATCTCTATAGTATTCACAGAGTTTTTCGCCGCGTATTTATTTATATTCATTTTTCATTTTGAAATCACAACATTTGTCCATTGGACAAACATATCCTAAAAGTATATATAATTTTCTGAATTTTCTTAATCAAGTTTTTGATTTTGAGAATGTTACTTCTATTATGTCTATTTTTGTCGGATCGATTTCCGGATTTCAAACTAAACAATACGTTTTAATTTTTAACTCTAACTTCAACTATTGAAATGAAAATCTCTATTGTTGTTACTCAGGAAGAACACTTCAAATTCGCACAGGAAATTTGCGATACAATAGAATCATCTGCCTTGTTAAGAGGTACAGGGATTGCTAAAAGAACTCCTGAATACATTCAGAAAAAAATGTCGAATGGTGATGCGATGATTGCTCTGGCAGACGGAAAGTTTGCAGGTTTTTGTTATATCGAAAGTTGGCAACACGGAAAATTCGTGGCCCATTCTGGCTTAATTGTTCATCCGGATTACAGAAGTTTAGGTTTGGCAAAAAAAATCAAATCGAAAGTTTTTGATTATTCTCTAAAAAGATACCCGGACGCTAAAATATTTGGTATTACAACCGGTTTGGCTGTAATGAAAATCAACTCTGATTTAGGATATAAACCAGTTCCTTTTTCAGAATTAACAACAGATCCGAGTTTTTGGGCAGGTTGTAAAACGTGTACCAATTATCAAATCCTGCAAAGCAAAGAAAACAAAATGTGTCTTTGTACCGGAATGTTGTACGACCCGAAAGAAAAACAAAAAGATCCGCCAAGACATCCTTTTAACGAGGCTGTTTTAAGCAGATTAAAAAAAATTAAACAAGCTTTATTCTTAAATAAAATACTGTCTTTCGGTTTTTTATCTTAAGAATTTAAATTAAAAAAGAAATCTCAAACTTGCTACATACGAAAGTATTAGCCTAAATTATAAAAAATGAAAAAAGTTGTATTAGCTTATAGTGGAGGATTAGATACCTCGTATTGTTTGAAATATTTAAAAAATGAAAAAGGATACGAAGTCCACACCGTACTTGTAGATACAGGAGGATTTGATGCTGAAGAATTATCAGCAATCGAAAAAAGAGCTTACGAATTAGGAAGCGCACAACACGCAAATCTTACAATCGTAGACAAATATTACGATAAAGCTATAAAATATTTGATTTTTGGTAATGTATTAAAAAACAATACATATCCATTATCAGTAAGTGCAGAGCGTGTTTTTCAGGCAATTGAAGCTATTAAATATGCTAAAAAAGTAGGAGCAAGCGCGATCGCACACGGAAGTACAGGTGCAGGAAATGATCAAATTCGTTTTGATTTGATTTTCCAAACTATTGCTCCGGAAATTGAAATTATTACTCCAATTAGAGATTTAAAACTTTCAAGACAAGAAGAAGTAGATTATTTATCTAAAAACGGAGTTCATTATTCTTGGGAAAAAGCACAATATTCGATCAATAAAGGACTTTGGGGAACAAGTGTTGGAGGAAAAGAAACTTTAACATCAAGCCAACCGTTACCAGGTGATGCTTACCCTTCACAATTGAAAAAAGAAGGCGAAGAAAAAGTAAGATTAGAATTTGAACAAGGAGAATTAGTAGCAATAAATGGTGTAAAAGACAAACCATCAAACAATATTGTAGCCCTTGAAAAATTAGCAAATGCTTTTGCAATTGGTAGAGATATTCACGTAGGTGATACTATTATTGGTATTAAAGGAAGAGTTGGTTTTGAAGCTGCTGCGCCATTAATCATCATTAAAGCACACCATTTATTAGAGAAACATACTCTTGGTAAATGGCAACAATACTGGAAAGAACAATTAGGAAACTGGTACGGAATGTTGTTTCACGAAGGTCAGTTTTTAGATCCGGTAATGAGAAACATCGAAACATTCTTGCAAGACACACAAAAAACAGTAAACGGTGTTGTAACTGTTTCTTTAAAACCATATCATTTTTCGCTTGACGGAATCGAATCAGATAATGATTTAATGAATACAGGTTTTGGTCAATACGGAGAAATGAACAATGCATGGACATCAGACGATGCAAAAGGGTTTATTAAGATTTTAGGAAATGCACAAAACATATTTTCATCTGTAAATCATTTAGATCATGATTAATGTCGGAATAATTGGTGGTTCGGGCTATACTGCCGGAGAACTTATCAGAATCTTGATGTATCATCCCAATGTAAACATCGATTTTGTTTACAGTACGACAAATGCTGGAAAACCACTTTCTGTGGCGCACCATGATTTGATGGGAGATATTGAAATGAATTTTACTGATGTTGTAAATCCTGACGTAAATGTTGTTTTTTTATGTCTGGGTCACGGTAAATCGATTTCATTTTTACAAGAAAATAAATTCGCTGGTCACACCAAAATCATAGACTTAGGAAATGATTTCAGATTAACGAAAGACGCTAATTTTGACGGAAAAGAATTCGTTTACGGATTGCCTGAATTGAATAAAGCGACAATTAAAAAAGCAAATTTTATTGCAAATCCAGGTTGTTTTGCTACCGCGATTCAATTGGCTTTGTTGCCATTAGCGAAAAATAATCTTCTTAAAGATGATGTTCATATTAATGCAACAACAGGAAGTACAGGAGCAGGAGTAAGTCTTGCTGAAACTTCGCACTTCAGTTGGAGAAACAATAATATGTCGCATTATAAAGCTTTTGAGCACCAACATTTGGGAGAAATCAACCAAAGTGTGAATCAATTGCAGGCAGATTATTCAGATGAGTTAATTTTTGTTCCGAATAGAGGAGATTTTACAAGAGGAATTTTTGCAACATTATACACAACTTCTGAAGAAAGTTTAGAAGATTTAGTAGCAAAGTACCAAGATTTTTATAAAAACGAACCTTTTGTAACGGTTACAACGACAAATATCAATATGAAACAAGTCGTTCAAACGAACAAATGTATTATCAGTTTATTGAAAAAAGGAAACCGGGTTTTAATCACTTCAATTATTGACAACTTAACCAAAGGGGCTTCTGGACAAGCGACTCAGAACATGAATTTAATGTTCGGATTAGAAGAAACGACAGGTTTACATTTGAAGCCAAGCGGATTTTAAATTGTTGTCAAAACGGTTAATCGTTTATTCGGTTAATCGATTAAACAAATGAACGGTTAAACAATTAAACAACAAGAAAAATGAATTTATTTAACGTATACCCACTTTATGATATAACTCCTGTAAAAGCATTAGACTGCACAATTACAGACAATAACGGAGTGGAATATTTAGACTTATATAGCGGACATGGTGTAATTTCAATTGGCCATACGCAACCTGATTATGTTGAGAAACTAAAAAATCAATTAGATCATTTAGGATTTTATTCGAATGCTATTCAGAATCCTTTGCAGGTAGAATTGGCTCAGAAATTAGGTAAACTTTCAGGATTAGAAGATTATGAATTATTTTTATGCAGTTCTGGAGCTGAAGCAAACGAAAATGCATTAAAATTAGCTTCTTTTCATAACGGAAAATCGAGAGTTGTCGCTTTTGATAATTCTTTCCACGGAAGAACTTCTGCAGCCGTTGCCGTTACAGACAATAAGAAAATCGTAGCGCCAATTAACGCACAACAAGTCGTTACTTTTTTACCTTTAAACCAAATCGAATTAGTTGAAGCAGAACTTGAAAAAGGAGATGTTACAGCAGTAATTATCGAAGGAATTCAGGGAGTTGGAGGTTTAGACCAAGGAACAACAGATTTTTTTCAGGCTTTAGAAAAAGCATGTAAAAAACATGATGTTGTTTTAATTTTAGATGAAGTACAATCAGGATACGGAAGAAGCGGAAAATTCTTCGCGTTTCAACATCACGGAGTCAACGCTGATATTATTTCAGTTGCGAAAGGAATGGGGAACGGATTTCCGGTTGGAGCTATTTTAATCTCTCCAAGATTTGAAGCAAGTTTCGGATTATTAGGAACTACTTTCGGTGGAAGCCATTTATCTTGTGCAGCTTCAATTGCAGTTTTAGACGTAATCGAAAAACTTGATTTACAGAAAAATGTAAATGAAGTGTACGAGTATTTCTTAGAAAAAATCAAAGAAGTTCCGGGAATCAAACAAGTAAAAGGAAAAGGTTTAATGCTTGGGGTAGAATTTGATTTTGATGTAGCAGCTTTAAGAAAAAAACTAATCATCGAAAAACACATTTTCACAGGAAGCGCCAACAACAAAAATCTGTTAAGAATTTTACCGCCATTAACGGTAAAAAAATCTGATATAGATACGTTTGTAAAAGCTTTAAAAGAAAGTTTGGAAGAGCTTAAAAATTAAATTACCGTAAAGTTAAACCTGACGAGTTTTTAAAACCCGTCAGGTTTAGAATATAAGTTTCTAAAAAGAAACGACCAAAAAACAACCAACCAACTATAAATTATGAATCCATTATCAATTGAAAAACGCAATCTGGTTTTGCGCTCTATGGCAAAACTGGTCGAGCAGGATCGAAATTCCATTATTCTTACTAGTAAAGAAGATTTATTAGCTTATGATGGTTCAGATTTAGCAATGCAGGAACGCTTAAAAGTAGATGATAAAAAAGTCGACGAGATGATTTTGTCTTTGAATCAACTAGCTTCTCAGGAAGATCCGGTTGGTGTAGAGCGTTTTCATTTTACTCATGATAATGGAATAAAAGTCATAAATAAAACAGCCGCTTTTGGTACGATCTTAATCATTTACGAATCTCGCCCGGATGTTACCATCGAAGCAGGAGGAATTGCCTTTAAATCCGGAAATAAAATTTTATTAAAAGGAGGAAAAGAAGCTTTAAAATCAAATTTAAAAATTGTCGATTTATGGCATCAGGCTTTAGAAGAAAATAGAGTTTCGAAAGACTGGGTAAAATATCTCAATTATAATCGTGCAGAAACACAGGCTTTTTTAGAAAAACCAACTCAAAAAGTAGATTTAATAGTTCCGAGAGGAGGAGAAAAATTAATCGAATTTGTAAAAGCACATGCCACTTGTCCCGTTATTGTAAGCGGACGTGGAAATAATTTTGTATACGTTCATAAAGACGCAGATACAGATTTGGCTTTAAAAATAATTTTGAATGCTAAAATCTCAAAAATATCAGCTTGTAATGCAGTCGATAAGGTTTTAATCGACTCTAAGTTACCCAATTTTGAAGGTTTTGCGGCTATTTTGATCGAGACTTTAAAAGAATCTAACGTAGAAGTAATCGTTGATGAATCTTTGAAAAGCTTTGAATATACAGAAACACTTCAAAACGAAGATATCTGGTACGAAGAATTTCTGGATTATAAAATTCTAATCGGAACCATTGATTCTGAAGAAAATGCAATTGATAAAATAAATAAATATTGCGGAGGACACTCGGCAGTAATCATTACGAGAGACGACAAAGAAGCTCAAAAATTTATGGATGCCGTTGATACCGCAGCCGTTTATCAAAATGCTTCAACCCGTTTTACAGACGGAGGACAATTTGGTTTAGGAGGAGAATTAGCGATAAGCACCGATAAATTGCACCAAAGAGGACCAATTGGTTTACAACATTTGGTAACCAACAAATGGTACGTGTACGGAGAAGGACAAATTAGGTAATTGAGATAATTAGTCAATTAGATAATTAGAAAATTTGGATTGTAAATTACTGATTTTTGGAATTTGGATTTTATAAAATTGGAATTTATAGAAAGATAGCTTTGCGAACTTAGCGTTTGTAAACACAAACAGAATAAAAAACCTTGCGCCCTTTGCGGTAAAAAAAATACAGCATGTCAAAAAAGCGGATTTTATTAAAAATAGGAAGTAATACTTTAACCAAAGAAACCAATCATATTTCGCGGGGAAAGATTGAAGACCTCGGAATGCAGATTGCAGCTCTCAACAAAGATTACGAATTTGTAATTGTAAGTTCCGGAGCAATTGCAGCAGCAAAACAATTTGTAAAGCTCGAAAGCAAAGGCAAAGAAATTGCATTAAAACAAGCTTTAGCCTCAATTGGTCAGCCACATTTAATGCGGATTTTCCACGAGAATTTCAGCGATTTAGGTTTATTGACATCACAGTGTTTATTGTCTTATTCAGATTTTGAGAAAGATCAGTCAAAAGTAAATATTGTCAACACAATAAACGTTTTGGTCGAGAACAATTACATTCCGATTATTAATGAAAACGATACCGTTGCCACAGATGAGATCAGGTTTGGAGATAACGATAAATTAGCGGCTTTAACAGCAGTATTGCTAAATGTTGATATTCTGATAATTGCAACTAATACAAACGGAATTTACACCAAGAATTCTATTCATGATGAAATTCCGGAAACAATTAAATTAGTAAATGATCTAAAAACATTGGAAAAAGAAATCGGCGAATCAAAATCATCACACGGAACAGGCGGAATGCAGTCTAAAATAGAAGCGGCCGCAATTGCAAAAGCAGCCAACATCGAAACCTGGATCGTCAACGGATTAAATGATAATTTTATTTTAAAAGCATTAGAAGGCGAAATTCCTTTTACGAAAATCATTTAATAGAACACAGATGACACGAATTCGCTTTGCGAAGACGCGGATTTAAACAGATTTTTATATTTGATTTAATTTTAATGTAGTATATTTCATTCAAATTTGTTTTATGAAATTAT
>NZ_CADCSU010000153.1 GCF_902804475.1 Flavobacterium bizetiae | reverse complement strand
TTTTATCGTAATATGTTTTAAATATTAAAACATATGTTGTATATTTGTCAAAAATAATCCACCATATGATTTTAAAAGATTTTTATACCGAGAAAAAAAATGCAATAGAAACCGAATTTTCGACTAATGCACCAGCAATACAACTTTATAGCGATGCTGTTTTTAAAACTACTATAGATAAACCTTTAGTAATGTTTAAATATGACACGATTTCATGGGAAACCTCATCTGAAAAAAATTATAAAGCTGATGTCTCTTTTTGTTTGTACATCGTATTGCCAATTGATAGTGTTTCTTCAAATCGTTACGAACAAGCATTCGAAATGGCCTATCGTTTAGACAAAGCTATATTATCTGGCACAAGCAGTAACTCTTTTTTAGATACCAATTCGACCTTTAAAGCGAAAGAAAAACAATATACAAATGAGGAAGTTTACTGGAATAAAAATGATTACTTCATTTGGGAAATCACATACAAAACAACCTTAATAGAAAATATCTTAAAAAAGAAATACATCCTTTTTAATAACGGTTTAAGTAATGAAGAACTAGAAGAATTAGGATATGATTTGAACTCCGGAATCATCGGCATAAATCCAAATCAGGTTGAAGGAGATGTTGATTTAAAAATCAACTCTTAATTAGAAAAAGTTAAATCAATTAAAAAAACGCTTCAATAACACACTCAAAAAACATTAAATGACATAAAACTAAAAAACATCATTTACGCCAATCTAAATAAAATAAAACTATACCCTATTTAAACCTTAAAACATGAAAAGAAGCAGAACACTATTAGACAAAAGGAGAGAGTATGTGATCAACTACCTAAATAGAAATCAAGCTAAACAAATGAAAGTTGTGGTATCTGAACTTTCGGATACATTGTTCCTTACAGAGCGTACTATTTATACCATTATAAATGAAGGTCTCGCTACAGAAGCCAGAGCTTAAAGCACTGAAACTACTGGTTTTGAATCTCACAAAAATTGGAAAAAGCAAACTTGAGCCTTAAATTTGTACTCGATATCAAAAGCAAATTTACCTTTCGGCCAAGAGTAAAATTCAATTAAGAAACCCGTTTTTATAAACTGTCCAAAAAACATCAATTCTACTTTTTGGATTCCAGATTACGAATACATTTTAAAATAATAAATATCCTGATCATAACAAGTTTACCTACTTGTTACAGCCCTTCTTTTGCTTTTTTTTAAAGCAAAAAAATAAAACAAAATTTTTAAACAATTAAAACTATTTATATTATGAGTACATTAAACGATGTAGTAATTACCAAACTATCAGGCGGATTAGGAAGAAGAAATCCAGAACAAGATATGGTTTCAGGATTACTTTTTGATGGAGTTGCAACTACAAAATTAGCATTAAACAAAATTGAGCGTTTAGCGTCATTAGAAGATGCTGAAGCACTAGGAATTATAGCAGATTATGATGTAACTGGGCAATCAGCTTATTACCAAATTCAACAATTTTTCAGAATGAATCCTTCCGGAGACTTGTATATTATGGCAACTACAGGGACTTCTTACGAAGAAATTGCAGGAAAAGCTATGGATATGCAGGAAAAAGCAAACGGAAATATTCGCCAAATTGCTATTATTTATTCTGGAGCAACCACATTTGCACAAACTCAGGCTGCAATTTTAAAAGCACAAGCTCAAGCCGATCTTGCTTACAAGGATTATATGCCTTTTGAAATTATTCTGGAAGGAAAAGGATTTACAATTGACGCAGCTTCTTTAGCCGGATCAGATGCTGAGAATGTTTCTGTAGTAGTAGCTATGGATGTTGAAAAAGCATTTGCAAAAAAATTATTTCGCAAAGACACTCTAAAACTTTATAATTTGCTTCCTAATGAAGAAGTAGTTCCATTAGAAGGTGATCTTGATGTATATAACGTAAAAAATGCAGATGGATTGAAAAAAGAAAATGGAGCTACTATTGAATTCATTTTCAAAGATTCATATAAAAACACTGCCGCAGTAGGATTAGCATTAGGCGCAATTTCTAAAGCAAAAGTATCTGAAAACATTGCCTGGATTGAAAAATTCAACCTGACTGGTGAAGGTTTCGCAAAAGCTGGTTTTGTAGGTGGAGAGGAATTTAAAACCTTAGGAACATTAAGCGAGCTAAATGATAAAAGATTCATTTTTGCTAAAACGCACACTGGCTTACCTGGTGTTTACTTTAACGATAGCCACACTTGTACTTTAGGAACATCTGACTTTGCTTATGTAGAAAATAACCGTACAATCAACAAAGCTACTCGTTTATTGCGTACAGCTTTATTGCCAAAATTAGCTTCTCCGGTTTTAGTTGATATCGATGGAAAATTACCTCAATCAGTTTCTAAAAGCTTCGAAGGATTATGCCGTAGTGCGCTAGAAGGAATGGTTGCCAATCAGGAAGTTTCTGCTTTTGATGTTTATGTAGATCCAAAACAAAACATATTAGCAACATCAGAATTAAAAGTAAAAGCAGAAATTACTCCTATTGGAACTGCCCGTAAAATTATGGTCGATTTAGGATTTAAAAATCCTTTCGGAATCGATAAAGCATAATTTATTGAATCTCTCACAATTCAAGAAACCACAAATATTCAACAATACTATCAACGTAATTCAATTGTTATAAAAACAAAAAGATAAATGTGATAGTCCCTGATCGTTATCAGGATTAAAAAAAACAAATCAAGCGACATATGAATAAATTACCATTAATTAACGGACAACAACACAGCTGGTCATCTATCGAAGTAAGTATTGCAGGTAACATCGTTACCGGAATTACAGCTGTAAACTATAGCGACTCAGTATCTAAAGAAAACCATTACGGTGCCGGAGATATGCCTGTGCACAGAGGTAGAGGAAAATATGAGGCAAAAGCTTCTATCACTTTATACAACTACGAGGTCGAAGCTATTTTAGCTGCTTTACCAAAAGGACAAAGATTGCAGGATATTAATCCGTTTAGCATGATTGTAAGTTACCTGGATGACAGTAATGAAGTAATCACACACACGGTTAGAAACTGCGAATTCAACTCGAACAGCAGAGGAATCAGCCAGGGAGATACTAAAATTGCCGTATCTTTTGACTTGATCTGTTCTCATGTTGAATGGAATTAATCATCTCGATAAATTCCTAACATTATAATTCCCCCTTCCCTGTCTTTTAAAACCGACTAAAAAGAGAAACCCAATATCAAATGCGTTATGCAAAAAAGGAGTTCAAAGAACATGATTTTTGCCAGCAAACTTATTCTATAAGCTCTTTATTAGTCCGCTTTAAGCAGGGAATCTTCTTCGAGAGGCTGTCTTGAGATTATTCAACCCCAAAAAAATAACTCAGGCAGTCTCTTTTTTTTTAAAATCCGCATCTTTTAATAATTCAATTTCTATTAAAAAATAAACTTCAATCAGTTATTACAACTGAATATGACATTTACACCTGTGTCTTCCACTGCTTTGCGATTGCAATAGAATAAACGCAAAAGACACCACTTAATCAGACATCAATTTACTCTATCATAAAAACAATAAAAGAATTTTAAAATGGAAATAGAAAACTCAAAAAACATCGATGTTCTTGACGGAAATATTACTCAGGCACAATTAAATCAATGGAAATACAAACATAAAAAAGTAGTAAAACTGACCATTGCAGATGACGACGAAACGACTTTGTTTGCCTATTTCAAAAAACCGGATATCGCTATTCGTTCTGCTGTATTGCAAGCTTCAAAAATGGACGAATTTAAAGCTCTTGAAGTGTTATTCAAAAACTGTTATCTGGGCGGCGATGCCAAAATCGAACAAGAAGACGATTTGCGTCTCAATATTACCACAGCTTTCTCAGATCATATCCAACCCAAACCTGTTAAAGTAGAAATACAATAAAAAATACCTTTTTGCCCTTTCCTAAAAACTATCCTAATGATTATCAGAAAACATATTATAAAACTAGAAGATACCAGTCCTTCTGAAATGGCTAGATTTAGACAAATTATGCTTGCTATTTGGCGTCAGCAAATAGAAGATGATAAAAATACTGATGAAATGGAGAAGTTAATCAGAGAGAATTATATCGCCAAAAGTAATCTTGATAGCGACTCCAAAAAATCTTACGATAACGATATTTTTTATGTAAATGATGACGGAAGTATTATTAAAGTTGAAGTCGACAAATCATATTATATTAATGTAGTTTTATCTAACGGAAACAAAGTTTTATTCTCAGATTTAGATATTTCCGGAAGAACATTTAGCTGGAATAATACTAATAGACAAATTGTAGCAAATATAGCAGGTTACTATGGTAAACAATTAAATATCAAAGAAATTGGAGTTAATTATGATATGAGCGACAAAAGCTACGCTTATACAATTGCAAAGAAAATATGGCTTCATCCTACCTCAAAAGGAGGAGTTGATCCTTTTTTTAACAATAAATACAATTTAAAAAGCATCCTCATTCACGAGCATAATCATCAAAAAGAGTCAAAAAAGAAAGGAGGTTATACCTATTCCGATCACGCGAGAGTTTTTTTAAAGCAATTTCAAGATAGTACTTTTAAAAAAACAAGTGAAAAATTTGCTCTAGGTCACATCTCTAACTTTATTCAATATATAGATTATGCATCAGGACATAATGAAGAAGGATGGCAAGATCTAATAAAAGAATTTAATAAATCACAAATTTTAGGAGGTTATTACATTAATTATCGAGAATCAGGAGGAACTCAATTATTTGATAACAAAGGTCAGAAACTTGTGATTGAAATACGCAAGCCATTAGATGGGCCACATTAAAAAAACATTATTAATTATAATTTTATTTCGCGTAAAAACATATAAATTAGAATTAACAAATTCGACAAAAAAATGAGCTTAGTCAAGTTAAAATCTTAAACTCGGAGATTTATAACAATAGGCAAAGTATAAGATTAATTTATCTATTAAAAAAAACCGTTTTTCTAAATTATAAAAACGTTTTTTTTAAAATCAAAGTAATTGAAACCACAAATAAAGCACAAAAAAAAAAATATTAAAACTACCGAATTACAACCATATATCATTT
>NZ_CADCSU010000152.1 GCF_902804475.1 Flavobacterium bizetiae | reverse complement strand
TAAACAAGAAAATTCGTGTTAAATAAAATAAATAAAAACATTTTTTTTTAAAGTATAAAACAAAAAAGGCCGGAAGAATAATCTTCCGACCATGACTACGTCTGAACCTGCTTTTGTTAAATCTCCAGAATCCCCGTTGGTTTGTTTTCCAACAATGTTGTTAAACGTTTGTAAGTCATTACCAATGTATACAAGACCATTTGCAACATATCCTGAACTACGGTCAGAAGCAGTTCTTTTGAAATAATCAAAACCTATAACAATTCTGTTTCTGAAATTTCCAATTTTGAAATCACCATTAAAGTTTTGTTGAATATCAGTTGTTATATTTTGATTGTCCTGATCTGTAAATTGTCTGCCTAATACAATCCCGTCTTTAAGTGAGGCGAAAAGTTTATTACTTGTGCCTTCGTATAAGTAAGTATAATTTCCTTGTGATTTTGCTGAACTGGTAGAGAACACAGTTTGAGAACTCCATTGGTCAGAAAATTTATAATTCATCTGAGCCTGAATGTTGTATGAAGGAGTTTTCATTGTTAGTTCATTACTTGTATAAGAACGTTTGTTGTCATAATTTAACTCCTTAATATTATGCACGCGTAATGGTGTTCCTCTGTCTAAAAATAGCATCGTTGGGTTTGTAGCCTCGCTGCTCATAAATTCAGTATTCACTAAAAATGATAATTTATCATTTACATCATAAGATAATGAAGGTGCTATAAAAAAAGATTCTTTGAAACCGGCGTCTTGAAAACTTTCTTGTTTATTGTACGCTGAATTTACTCTGAAATTTAAAGTTTTTGTATCATTAAGAGGTGTATTTAAATCTACAACTGCGCGGTGTAAACCATAGCTTCCTGTAGTGTAATTTACTTCTCCTCCAAATGTTTTATAAGGTCTTTTTGTAGTGGTGTTAATTAAACCTCCGTAAGAGATTAAGCTACTTCCAAACAAAGTTCCTGATGGACCTCTGATGATTTCAATTCTGTCAATATTAGCAGGATCTAAACTTCCGTTTGTTAAACCTGGCAAACCATTCACCATTGTTGGCTGAACTGGAAATCCTCTTAAAGAGTAGTAAGCAGCTCCGTCGCCGGCACGTCCTGTTGCTGCCCAAAGTGGTGTAATACCAGATGCATTTTTCAACGCATCATCAAAATTAGTTACAACCTGCTCTTTTAATAATTCTCCTGTAATCGTAGTATATACTTGTGGATTTTCAAGATTTTTAAGTGGTAATCTTGAAACTTGTCGGTTGTCTTTGCGTGCAAAGTGATTTTTCTTACCGCTATTAACCACTACTTCTGTTAAGTCTTCTGAGTTGGTAGAAATAGAAAAATTCTGAGTTAAGTTATCGCCTTCTTTTAGTACAATTGTTTTTTCCTGAGTAATGTATCCTATTGAAGAAACTTTTATAGTATAAGTTCCAGGCTTGATATTTTTTAAAATATAATTACCAGAATCATCTGTTGTGGTTCCTGATTTTGTACCTTTTAAAACAACAGAGATATTCTCTGGAGATTCGTCACTATTTAAACTAATTTGACCTTTAATAGAGGCTCTTTCT
>NZ_CADCSU010000151.1 GCF_902804475.1 Flavobacterium bizetiae | reverse complement strand
CTTATAAATAGTATTGCTTTTATCCTTGCCGGATATGATAAACATTTAGCAATCAATCATAAAAGAAGAATTCCTGAAAATACACTTTTTGCATTTGCTGCTGTTGGAGGCTCTGTAGGTTTGTTATTAGCAATGATTATTTTTAGACATAAAACCAGTAAACCTTCTTTTATCTTAAAATTTTCGGCAATCGTTTTTATTCAAATTGCAATTGCTATACTGTTGTTTATAAACAAGGTTATTATTTTTAGTACAGCCTTATTTTTAACTAATTAGCTTATAAAATTAAAGATATTAACAATGTTGATAACCTTATAATCAACTGAATTTAAGATGTTTAAACAAAAAACCGGATGAATTTAAAAAATCCGCCCGGTTTACTATTATTTTAATGGTGCGAAGCACCCTTTTTTTTAAACTTTTTACTGACAAGCAATTTTATTCACTCTGTTTTGGTGTCTTCCACCTTCAAAAGCAGTTGTCAGAAACGTTTCAACAATTTCTACCGCCTGTGGGATCGATGTAAAACGCGCCGGAATGCTCACAATATTGGCATCGTTGTGTAAACGAGTTAAATAAGCGATTTCCTTAGTCCAACATAAACCAGCTCTAACTTTAGGGTGTTTATTAACAGTCATTGCAATTCCGTTTCCGCTTCCGCAGATGACGATTCCAAAATCAGCTTTACCTTCAGATACATCATTCGCAACCGGATGACCAAAATCCGGATAATCAACAGAAGCATCTGTATCTGTACCATAATTAGTTACTTCATATCCTTTTGCTTTAAGCATTTCAACAATTGCTTTTTTATATTCTGGTCCTGCGTGGTCATTTCCTATCGAAATTTTCATTTTTTCTATACTATTAAGTTGTGTAGTACAAATTTACTCATTTAATAAATGTTTGCCACGAATTTCACTAATTTTCACTAATTTCTTTTTCATCGTTAGTTTTAAATCCTGCTCAAAACAAAACAATTAAAATTCGCGTACATTCGTAAAATTCGTTGCAAAAAATATAATATTACAACTGGCTTTATATCAAAACATTAACACTTATTAACATTATTAACAACGTTGTAAGTATCTCATAATCAATAAATAATAATCAGGAATTTTGTTAAAATTGTATAATGTTAATAGCAAAAGCTAATTCGTTGATATTCAATTAACTTTAAGTTAACATTATTTGTTAATAAGTTCGGATAGAAAATTAGAAGTTTTTTTTGGTTGTGTCGAAAAAAAACCTAATCCAAAACCGGAATGAAATAACCTAATAAAGTTTGAGGAATTTTTGGAAAAGTTATCAATATCAAAAATGCCATTTTCAACAAATATCAACATATGAACTTATCTACAAAATGAATATATTTTTGGTTGTTAACCGTTGTTAATTAAAATACAAAAAGTCTTATAAATTAATCGTTTAACAAAATATAAGTATGTTGATAACTCAAGATAACTAAGAGAAACTTCATTTCAATGCTTTTAAAAATAAATTTATAGCACATATTAACAAGCTATAATAACAAACAAAAATTAATTTAATTTAAATTTTTCTTTTTGTTGTATTTAATATATGTTGACAACTTTAAAAAATTTGAAAAGAAAAAAAATCTTGAAATTGAAAAATTAGATGAGTTTAAACAATTTTAAGTGGGTTATTAAGATTGTCTAAGATTTGCTGAACTTCTTCGAAATCGTTTGGATGAACTTTGAGTTTGATTCCACCCAGCGCTGTGGTGTACATTGGGATGACAGATAACGTCATTTCGTTCTCAAAATAATACGGAATCTCTTCTTGCTCTAATAAGTGCTTTAGAACGACTGTTTCGTGCTGATAATTGAATATGGCAATGGTTTTAAAGCTTTCCATAAAGGGTCTTTTTGTAAAGATACGAAAGTTATATTTTTAATAATTTATTTGTTAAAATCTATAATCTGATATCTTATTTGTAATTTTAACTTTTTAAGAAAAGATATATGAGTAAGAAAATTAGAAAGCCGATAAAAAACGAGAAAGATTTCTCAAGTAAAATAATAAAAATTTTATCGCAAAGCCCTAATAAAGCATTTAATTACAAACAGATAGGAGCAAAGCTCGAACTTGATGATACAAAAAGCAGAAACCAAATTATAAAAGATTTAAAAATTCTGGCTGCTTCAAAAAAAATTATAGAAACTGAACCTGGTAAGTATTTAGTAAAAGCAGAGAGTCAGGATTATTACGAAGGAACAATTGATATGACGAGCAGAAAAACGGCTTATTTTATCTGTCCTGATTTTAGCGAAGATGTATTTATCCCAACCAATAATTTGAATCGTGCTTTAGACAAAGACAAAGTAAAAGTTTATGTTTATAACCGTAGAAAAGGTAAAAGACCTGAAGGTGAGGTAATTGAAGTTGTAGAAAGAAATAAAACAGAATTCGTAGGAGTAATAGATATTCAAGCCAATTTTGCTTTTGTATCTACAGCAAATCCTAAAATGTATACGGATATTTTTATTCCAAAGGATAAAATTGGAGAAGCAGAAAATGGTGACGTTGTTTTAGTTACCATCGAAGATTGGCCAAAAAGAGCTGATAGTCCGTTTGGATCTGTGATTAGAGTTTTAGGAAAACCAGGAGAACACAATACAGAGATTCATGCTATTCTGGCTGAATACGGTTTACCATCAGATTTTCCGGTAGAAGTAGAGGTTTATGCACAAAAAATAGATACTTCGATTCAGGAATCAGAGATTGCAAAACGTCGTGATATGCGTGATACACTTACATTTACGATAGATCCAAAAGATGCAAAAGATTTTGATGATGCATTGTCTTTCAAAAAGTTAGAAAACGGAAATTACGAAATTGGTATTCACATTGCCGATGTTTCGTATTATCTTGAAGAAGGAACAATTCTCGATGATGAAGCCTATCAACGTGCAACTTCGGTTTATTTAGTTGATAGAGTAGTGCCAATGCTTCCGGAAGTTTTATCTAATTTTGCATGTTCGTTACGTCCAAATGAAGAGAAATATACATTCTCGGCTATTTTTGAAGTTTCAGAAAATGCACAAGTTATTAACCAATGGTTTGGTAGAACTGTAATTTATTCAGATCAGCGATTTGCATACGAAGAAGCACAATATATCATTGAAACAAAAGACAGTACAATTCCGGTTGATATTTCAATTACCGGAGAATCGTATACTGTTTCTGATGAAATTACAAATGCTACTTTAAAATTAGATGAATTAGCTAAAATTCTAAGAAAGAAAAGAATGCAAAATGGTGCTATTTCTTTTGATAAAGTTGAAGTAAAATTTAATCTTGATGCCGAAGGAGAACCAGAAGGAGTTTACTTTAAAGTTTCGAAAGATGCCAATCATCTTATTGAAGAATTCATGCTTTTGGCCAATAGAAAAGTGGCTGAATACATTGGAAAACAAAAGAAAACATTTGTTTACAGGATTCACGATGAACCAAACGAAGATAAATTAATTGCGATGCAAACCGTAATTGCTAAATTTGGTTACAAAATAGATTTCCGTAACAAAGGCGATATTTCGAAATCATTGAATGCTTTGATGGAAGAAGTAAACGGTAAAAAAGAGCAAAACTTAATTGATACTCTTGCTATTAGAAGTATGAGTAAAGCCAAATATTCTACAGAGAACATTGGCCATTATGGTTTAGCTTTTGATTATTACAGCCATTTTACTTCGCCAATTCGTCGTTATCCTGACGTTATGGTACACCGTTTGCTGCAATATTATTTAGATAATGGCGCTTCTGTAGATGAAGAAGTTTACGAAACAAAGTGTTTACATTGTTCGAATATGGAAAGTTTAGCAACAAATGCTGAACGCGATAGTATCAAATACATGCAGGTTAAATACATGCAGGATCATCAGGACGAAGAATTCCTTGGTGTTATTTCCGGTGTTACTGAGTGGGGAATTTATGTTGAAATCGTGTCTAACAAATGCGAAGGAATGGTAAGAATCAGAGAAATAAAAGATGATTATTATACTTTTGATGAAAAGCAATATGCTTTAGTTGGAGCGACTTCAAACAGTATTTTACAATTAGGAGATGAAATATATGTAAAAGTTAAAAATGCCGATTTAGTCAAAAAACAACTGGATTTTCATTTTTTAAGAAGAGCAGAATAGAGGTTTAATTATAAAAATAAAAGTATGAAAAAGTTAATTATAGGAGCGGCAATTTTATTTGTTCAAATGTCTTTTGGTCAGGTTACCAAAGAGTTAGGTGATTTTGATACGGTTAAAGTATTCGATAAATTAAGTGTAAAATTAGTTCAGTCATCTGAAAATAAACTTGTTATAAAAGGAACAAGAGAAGCAGAGCTGGAAGCTGTTAATAAAAACGGAATATTAAAATTAAGAATGCCTTTTCCTAAACTTTTGTCAGGAAACGATCTTCAGGTAACTTTGTATTATAAACATATCGAATTAATTGATGCTAATGAAGGTGCCGATGTTACAAGCACAGAAGCAATAAAAGCGACTTCGTTTAAAGTTAGTGCACAGGAAGGTGCTAAAATCAATGTAGCTTTGGATGTTGATAAACTTAAAGTAAGCTCAGTTTCTGGTGGAGAAATTACAGCAACTGGTAAAGCAGATAACCTTGATGCAAGTTTAGGAGCTGGCGGATATTTCTTAGGAAGTAAATTAGCCACGTCTCAGACTAAAGTAAGCGTTTCTGCGGGAGGAAAAGCAGATGTGAATGCTTCGACCTTAGTTGATGCAAAAGTAAGCGCAGGAGGCTCTATTTACATTTATGGAAAACCGAAACAAATTAATCAAAAAACGGTTTTTGGAGGTAAAATAGAAGAAGTAAAATAAGAAATCGTATTTGAATGATAAATGATATTTTGGCTGGACTGCCATGGGGACTTTTTTTAAGTTTTATGGTAGGTCCGGTATTTTTTATACTACTAGAAACCAGTATTACAAAAGGATTCAGAGCTGCAATAGTTTTTGATCTTGGAGTCGTATTAGGTGATATTTTTTTTATAGCAATCGCTTATTTAGGAAGTTACAGATTAATTCAGAGTTTAAAAGATAAACCGGCACTCTTTATTTTTGGCGGAATTATTATGCTGGCTTACGGTATAATTTCTTTCGTAAGATTAAGAAATGAAGAAAAAATTGATGACGAAGAAATCGATCGTGATATCATCAAAAGAAACTATGGTAGTTTGTTTGTAAAAGGTTTTTTACTGAACGTTATCAATATTGGTGTATTAGGTTTTTGGTTAGCAGTGATCATTTCTGTCGGACCAAAACTAGAAATGCAAAACTCTAGAATGTTTACTTTTTTTACGGCTGTTATTATTACTTATTTATTAGTAGATTGTATTAAAATATTATTAGCCAAACAGTTAAAGTCAAAAATGACACCTACTAACATTCTAAAAATTAAAAAAGGAATTAGTATAGTTTTAATGGTTTTTGGTCTTGTGTTAATAACTCAGGGTTGGTTTCCAAAAGAAAAAGAAATGGTTCGAAATGCCTTTGAGAAAATAGATAAGTAGTTGTTAATAACTCAAAATTATAAAATTAAACCTCTGAATTTCAGAGGTTTTTTTATGTTTATATTTTTCGAGTTTGATAATAGTTTTCTAAAACTATAATTCCATTTTGAATAATATCTTTAATTGCATCATATTTTTCATCTGCATCTTTATCATCCAGATAGTTAACCCAAAAATTCATATTTATAAAGCGATCACTAAGCGGATAAGTTACATTTAAACCTAATCTCTTTTCTTTTATAAGTTTAATGGTGCTGATAAAAACATCTGTTTCTCCAGATTTAACAATTTCTTTGTGAGTTTCTCCCTTTACGTCATTCTGATTTAAAAAAAGTGCTTTTATTACTTCATTAGTATCTCCTGAATATTTTTTATCAATGGCTATGGTAACAAATGGAACACCTTTAGAAACAAAACTACCATCTTTTTGTAGTACATATGGTGTTTGTTTCTCTTTATTTTGAATAATATAGATTTTAGTTTTTCCTATTTTTAAAATGCTTGCGGGTTGGTTTGCACTTAATAAGGTATCTTTCGCAACATTTTGTGCAGATACAAAACTTGAAATTAGCAGTATAAATAATAATTTTCTCATATTTTTTATTTGTAAATCTAATAAAAAATATTGAATACTTTTTTCAAAAAATTAAGGACAAAAAACGAGAGACAGAAATGTATCTCTTTTGAGGTATCGTCCTGATTCGAACGTAATCTTTATCTAATTTTTTCTAAAAATTAGCCATAAAAAAAACCTTCAAATTGCTTTGAAGGTTTTAGAGGCATCGTCCGGATTCGAACCGGAGTAGGAGCTTTTGCAGAGCCCAGCCTAGCCGCTCGGCCACGACGCCATTACTTGAACGGATGGCAAAAGTAACTAAAATCTTTAAATTTCAAAAGTTTAAAAGTAACTATTTTTAAAAAATAGCTTTTTAATTTAAAGAATTAAGCTCTGATTTCGCTCATTTTTATAGTAACTGATTCAACATCACCACCAATAGGAGGATTTATTTTAGAAACCCAAACTGTTGTTTTTTGTGCAGTTTCTATCTCTGCCAACACTCGAATATTGATTCTTTTGGCTACATGCTCTAATAAATGCGAACGAATGGCCATTTCTTCAGTAACAATTTTGTTCAAATGTACATAGTCAGCCGTGTCTGCAAGGTGATCCGTTTGAGCAGATTTTTGCAAATTTGTTTTAATTTTTAGATCAACAGTATAATCAGATCCAATTTTTCCTTCTTCAATCATACATCCGTGGTATGAAAAAGTACGAATGTTTTTTAATTTTATAACTCCCATTTTCTTATTATTTCAAGTTTAAAGTTTCAGGTTTAACGCCACTTAAATAACTTTAAACCTGAAACCTGAAACCTTTTTTTTATCTTTGCTAAAATTACTATAAAATAATGGCATCAGAAGATAAATCACTCAATTTTATTGAACAAATCATAGAAGAAGATCTTAAATCAGGTCTCTCGCAAAGTAAACTTCATTTTCGTTTTCCACCGGAACCAAATGGTTATTTACATATTGGTCATGCAAGTTCTATTGCATTAAATTTTGGTTTAGGAATTGATTATCAATCTCCTGTGAATTTACGTTTTGATGATACAAACCCTGAAAAAGAAGAACAGGAATTTGTTGATGCAATTAAAAAAGATGTTGAATGGCTGGGTTATACCTGGGCAGAAGAACGTTATGCATCAGATTATTTTCAACAATTATACGATTGGGCAGTTTTATTAATTAAAAAAGATAAAGCCTATGTTGATAGTCAGTCTTCTGAAGATATGGCAACTCAAAAAGGAACTCCGTCTACAACCGGAACAGATTCTCCGTACAGAAACCGTTCTGTTGAAGAAAATTTAGATTTATTCGAAAGAATGAAAAACGGTGAATTTGAGGCTGGTACTCATATTCTTCGTGCAAAAATAGACATGAAATCAACCAATATGTTGATGCGTGATCCTATCATGTACAGGATTTTACACAAACATCACCATAGAACCGGTGATGCCTGGAAGATTTATCCAATGTACGATTGGGCACACGGACAAAGTGATTATTTAGAAGAGATTTCACATTCATTTTGTACACTTGAATTCTTGCCTCATCGTGAATTATACGATTGGTTTTTAGATCAGATTTTAGATGAAAATAAACTGCGTCCAAAGCAAAGAGAATTTGCCAGACGTAACTTATCACATACTGTTGTTAGTAAAAGAAAATTACAGCAACTTGTTAAAGAAAAGCATGTTAACGGTTGGGATGATCCAAGAATGTCTACCATTTCAGGTTTAAGAAGACGTGGTTATACAGCTGCATCTTTGCGTAATTTTGCCAATACAACCGGAATTGCAAAACGTGATAATTTAATCAATGTATCGGTTTTAGAATTTTGTATTCGTGAAGATTTGAACAAAATTGCACCTCGTGTAATGGCTGTTTTAGATCCTGTAAAACTGGTAATTACAAATTATCCTGAAGGAAAAGAGGAATGGCTTGAAGCCGAAAATAATCAGGAAGATGAAAATGCAGGATTCAGAAAAGTACCTTTTTCTCGTGAATTATATATTGAAAGAGAAGACTTTCTTGAAGAAGCTCCAGCGAAGTTTTTCCGTTTAACTTTAGGAAAAGAAGTACGTCTTAAAAATGCGTATATCATTAAAGGAGAAATTGTTATAAAAGATGCTGAAGGAAATATTACAGAGATTCATGTCACTTACGATACAGATTCTTTAAGCGGAAGCGGGACAGAAGCAAGTCAAAGAAAAGTGTCTGGAACATTGCATTGGGTTTCTATATCGCATGCAATTGAAGCAGAAGTTCGTATGTATGATCGTTTGTTTACAGATGAAGCTCCGGACAGTTATAAAGAGAAAAATTTCTTAGATTTTGTAAATCCAAATTCATTAGAAATCATCACCGGATATGTTGAGCCAAGTTTATCAACAGTTCAAAATGAAGATAAATTTCAGTTTCAACGTTTAGGATATTTTACTGTTGATAAAGATTCAACTCCTTCAAAATTAGTGTTTAACAAAACAGTTGGATTGAAAGATGCCTGGGAAGAAAAGGGTAAAAAAGAAGAAAACAGCATCAATAATTCTTTAAAGGATATCAACAAATACTTTAAAGTTGAGACTAAACCGGAACGAATTGCAATCGAAAGTGCAATAGGGGAGAGCATTAAAAATGTTACGAGTTTTTCTTTATTACAAAATTCACTAAAAAAGAATATCAACAATAACAAAGGATCTTTGTTGTTTGCTCAATTTATCTTAAAATATTCAATTTTAAAATCTAAGGATTTTGAAGAAGAGGATATTAAAAAATTATATACAATGT
>NZ_CADCSU010000150.1:30969-46922 GCF_902804475.1 Flavobacterium bizetiae | reverse complement strand
GGCGGGGCTCACCTCTTCCCATCCCGAACAGAGTAGTTAAGCCCGCCTGCGCAGATGGTACTGCAGTTATGTGGGAGAGTATGTCGTCGCCTTTCTTTTAAGAATCCTCATCATTTATTTGATGAGGATTTTTTGTTTTATAACACTTTTGAATTGTTTAACCGCAAAGAACGCAATTGTTTTTATTCTTCTAATGGATCAATTTTGAAGTTTTCGTGGGGGAATACTTTTGTATTTAACCACAAAGAACGCAATGAATTTTTTTATTACTCTTGTAATTAATAAAGTTCGCAAAGCTGTATGGTTATTTATTGTGATTTAATCTAAAATATGTGATAAGAATCTTTTTAATACTTGGGATTTGGAATTTTATCCCAAATCTGGGAATTGGAATTTGTGGTAAGAAATAATCTCTTATTTGCACGAGGTCGTGTTAGGGATGGAAGCGGTATCCTTTTGCGAAACACTAAACTTCTGGCGGAGCCTTGCCCTACAACCTCTCTCGCAAAAGATTTAGCGGACAGCCCGGCCCGCAGGGAAACGCCCAAATAATTATACTTATATATTTACTATTTGTTGTTTTATTTTGTGTTTTAGCTTTTGTAATATGTTTTATGACTTGATTCATGGTGGAAAAAATAAAAGGGCTTAAATCTTTTGTTTTGCGATTTTCTAATTGTTTTCTTGTCATGTTTTTTTAGAATTCATTCTCAATTATATTGATAAATTTGTTTAAGCAATAGTTTGAATTATGACTGAGTTATTAAGGGTAATAAATAGTTTTCAGGAGTTGGATTTAGAAACTGAACAAGCGGTACGAAAATATTTTGTTGAAGAAAAATTTCAAAGGGGTGATTTTATCATTACTGAGGGTAAAATTTGTTCTAAAATCTATTTTATAAAATCAGGTTTGGTGCGCAGGTTTTGTGTTGAAGATGGAATAGAGGTTACAAAATGGATTTATACCGATAATCAATTTGTTACTTCGTTGAGTAGTTTTTTTGAGCAGAAACCTTCTTTTGAAAGTTTTCAGGCTTCAGAAGAAACAATTGTATACTCACTTTCTTTTCAGGACGAACAAATTTTATTAGAATATCCTTTATTTTCTAAGTTTCATATAAAACTGTTGCGAGTTTATCTTTCTAAATTAAATGAATTTCATCATTTTTATAATCCAATGAATGCTCAGGAAAAATATTTATACTTATTAAATTCTTTACCTCAGATCATTCTAAAAGCTAAATTAAAGGATATCGCATCTCTAATTGGTGTAAGTCCTGAAACCTTGAGCAGGATTAGGGCTCAAATTACTTGACTTTAGGTCAATAAATAGAATGTATTTCTTTTCAATATTTGCATTTCAAAATAACATGAATTGAGAAACAGTATAATTAGTCCAAAGGCTATAATTGGAACGAATGTGCACATTGGGAATTTTTCGACTATTGAAAATGATGTAGTAATTGGAGATAATAGTTGGATAGGTAGTAACGTGAATATTTTAAGTGGTACAAGGATTGGAGAAAATTGTCAAATACATTCGGGAGCGGTTTTGGGTGGAATTCCTCAGGACTTAAAATACAAAGGCGAATATACTTTACTGGAGATTGGAAACAATACTATTATTCGGGAGTTTGTTACAATCAATAAAGGCACTGCATCAAAAGGTAAAACTATAATTGGAGATAGCACGCTAATTATGGCTAATACTCATATTGGTCATGATTGTTTGATTGGTAATAACTGTATTATTGGTTTTAATGTTGGTATTGCCGGTGAAGTAATTATGAGAGATTGGGCCAATATTAGTGGGTTGTCGGCGATTCATCAGTTTTCACTCATTGGGGAACATGCTATGATTAGCGGAATGAGTCGTATTGTAAAAGATGTTCCTCCTTATGTATTAGCTTCACGAGAACCTTTGTCTTATTGTGGCTTAAATACAATTGGATTAAAAAGAAGGGGCTTTGAGGTAAATAAGATTAGTGAGTTGAAAGATATTTACCGAATTATTTTTCAGGAAAAACGAAATACAACTCATGCTTTAAATCTTATTGAAGAAAATTTTCAACGAACAATAGAACGTGATAATGTTCTGAATTTTATTAAGGAATCTAAAAGAGGAATTATAAAAGGAAATATAGATTAGAAAACTCCATTAGCAGTAATGGAGTTTCTTAATAGATTTTATAAAATTATTTTACTTTATAGACTTCAATTGTTTTGAGCCAATAAACATGTCGTGGTCCTGTTTTGATATCATTACCACAAATTAAAATCATTTCTCCGTTTTTAACCGGTTTTCCATTTTCTTCAAACAGGACATAGGTATTTTCTCCTGTTGGATTATTGAAAATCTCAGCCCATGAGAAAGTTGCTTTATAATCGTCGGAAGCTCTGGCTACGATGTAAAAGTTTCGATCTTTATGTCCGTTTTGTTTGATTTTGGCTTTCTCTAAAATATCTTTTAGTAATACACCTTTCGAAGTTTTATCGTCTTTTTTTACAGCACCACTTTGGCAAACAATTTTTAGATTATTAATGTCAACAACTTTCATTTTTCGGAGAGAATCTACGGTTAGTTGAAGCGGAAATTCTACTTCGCCTTTTATCTCAATTTGATGATTTACCAGTTTTAAACTATCAGCTGGTGATAAAGCGATATGTTCGTCACTTTCTTTGACTTTTGGTGTTTTTTCTGTTTGGTCGACATCTTCTTTTTTAGAAGTATTGCACATCGTAAAAGTTAGAGCAATAAAAAGAGCAAATAGATAAGTTTTTGTTTTCATATTGGTATGGTTATATAATTAATTAGAACTAAAAAAACGTAGGGTTACGAAAAAATTACGCCCTTCTTCAGGATAACCTTCTACAAGACTGTAATTTTTATCGAAGATGTTGTTGATTCCGGCATCAAGACTAAAGTTTTTAAATGCCTTGGCTGATCCGTAAAGATTTAAAAGTGTGTAATCCGGAACTCTGGCGCCATAACTTGTACTAAAGCGTGAAGAATTAAATTCGGAATTGGCTATTAACTTTAATAGTTTTATAGGTTGATATTCTAAAGTTCCCATTGCTTTTGTGTTTGGGACGTCGGTAAAATGAATCGAAGGATCTGTTATGTTTTTTCTTTCGAGATAAGTGTAATTAAAATTAACTGATAAATTATTTAATATCTCATAATTTACTTGTGCTTCGATACCTCTGTATTCTGCCTTACCAAAGTTTTGCATTTGCGATTTTCCTGGAACTACATTACTAACGTTTAAAATAGCATCACTTAAGGAACTATAAAATATTGCGGTTTGAAACGTTAGTCTTTGAAAGGCGTTTACAGTATAATTGATTTCATAATTTGTTGCTTTTTCAGGTTTTAGATCCGGATTTGGTATAGCTGTTCCCATTCGATAGGAATATCGATCTTTTATGGTAGCAAATCTTGTTTTTTCTGAAACTGTAGCACCTAATTTATTGTGATCATTCAATTGATAAAATAACCCAATTTGCGCGTTGTAGGCGTCACTTGCATCTGCGGCAGGATAATCTGAGATGACTTTGGTAGTCGCATTATAATCCTGCGCTTCTTTATTTTTTCGAATGTTATAGCTTACACCTGGAATTAAGGTTAATTTTTGTGATATTTTATAAATGTCTTCAATACCTACCAGAATTGTATTATCTACAAAATGACGAACGGGCTCTCCAAAATTGTTCTCGCGATGTACATCTTCTTTAAAATGAAAAGCAATTTTTAAATCATTTTTTGGAATTAGCTTCGTATTATATTCAACATTTCCCCCGTACGTATAGTCATCATAAATACTCTCAAAAGCATAGGCTTTGGTTTGTGTAGAATAGGTATTATCATCGTAACTTTCAAGGTTGTTTTTGAATCGATCAAAATAAATTCTGGTTTTAAAACTGTTTTTGTCGTCTATATTAGAGTTAGAAATAAAATAGTAACTTTCTTTGTTCCATTCTGGCCATTGCCAATATCGTGGTTTTGAATATAGCGGATTTTGTGTATCATTTCCGGTATAAACGGGATTTCCTTTTTCGCCTATCTGATTGATGTATCCAATTGCATATTCACTTTTTTCAGTGGGTGTCCATCCAATTTTAAAACTAATTTTTTGATCTTTTCGATACGAATTATCGCGTTGTCCGCCATCTTCATTTTTGGTAGAAACAAAATTGGATGACATTCTAAAAGAATCTCTGTCAAAATACGAGTAGCCACCCTGAACATAAAATTTCCCCAAATTTGTACCAATATTAATGTTTGCCTTATAGCCGTTTGTATTTATCATTCCCAGAGATCCATCGTATTCCAGTTTTTCTGAAGGTTTTCTTGATATTAAATTTATAGCGCCACCTAGTGAATTTGGTCCGTAAAGAACAGATGAGAAACCTTTTGAAACATCGACCGCGGCAAGATCGAAAGTGGTAAAACGTGCCAGATCTACATAACCATCATAAGGAACATAAACCGGAATTCCGTCCATATAAACCGGAACTTGTCTAAGATCGAAACCGCGTACCGCAACCATCGATTCATTTCGTGGGCCGGAAGCGGTTAAGGTTATTCCGGGAAGCATATTTAGGGCTTTCGAAACTTCCATTTTGTTTTGGGATTCCATCTTTTTTGAAGTGACTCTGTTCAGCGTATCCTTGTTTTTATGATTGGTTATTATAACTTCTCCCAACTCAAATACATTCGATGTCTTAACAGAATCTACCTGACTCTGATTTTTTTGCTGACTCATCGCAATAAACGGTAATAACAAAAATGCTATAATTTTTATTTTCATAGTTGAAATTTTAATCAGTATGTTTTTAAATGAATACTGATGGTTAATAGTGTTGATTTTGGTTGTTTTGATATTTAATTCAGTATGTTTTGAAATGAATATTGAATGTTATGCTTCAAACTATCAGGATATAATTTTGTTTTATAAAGTATTGATTATTATAAAGATATTAAAATAATATAGATTTGATTGTAAATATTATTTTGATTAATGAGGATTTTTTTAAATCCTCTGCACTTTTAAATACGTATTTTTTATTTGCAATTATACGTATTTTTACTTAATTAAGCTTGGTCTTTTTTGTTTTTTACATTCAACTGTTTTATTGGGATGTAAATATCAATTGTCTTCTTTTGTCATTTTGGCTAATAGAAACATCAAAACGACTACATTGGCCGTAACGTTTCTTTCGACTTTTGTATTAGAATTTTAAAACATATAAAAAAATGCAAAAGACAATTTTTATCACAGGAGCTTCATCAGGTTTAGGAAAATCAGCGGCAAAATTATTTCAGAGTAAAGGTTGGCGTGTAATTGCTACAATGCGAAATCCTGAAAATGAAACGGAATTAAATAAACTCAACGATGTAATTCTACTTCCTTTGGATGTAACCCAGCAGGATCAGATCATCTCAGTTATTGAAGAAGTTACTCATTTATATGATGTAGATGTTGTCATGAATAATGCGGGATATGGACTAATAGGGGTATTAGAATCATTAGATGATGAACAAATTCAGCGTCAGATAACAACAAATTTGCTTGGTGTTATAAGAGTTTCAAAAGCTTTTACTTCTCACTTTCGTGAAAGAAAGAGCGGTATGTTTATTAATATTACTTCTACTTTTGGTTTGATAGGATATCCGATGTGTTCTGTTTATAGTGCAACAAAATTTGCTATCGATGGTTTTTCAGAAAGTATGGCTTACGAGCTGGCTCAATTTGGGATACAGGTTAAAATTATTGCACCGGGCGGAATGCAGACTGATTTTGCTGTTCGATCTATGGAGTTAGGCCAACATGATGCTTATGAAAAATTGACTGCGGAAGTAAGTAAAGGTTATAGTGCCGAAAAATTAAGTAATTACACGAAAGTGGAAGATATTGCTGAAATTGTTTTTCAATCTGCTACGGATAATAAGAATCAATTGCGATACATTGCAGGAAATGATGCGAATTTATTATATGATGAACGAATAAAATACAGCGCCGAAACTCAGGTTCAGAATATTAGAACAAATTTTACTTTTTAAAATTTTAAATAAGAATGAAAAATCAGGCTATAGAACTTACTACCTTTAAATTAAATAACTGCACCATTCAGCAATTTATTACGGCTAATAAAGAAGTTGATGAATTTTTAAAACAGCAAAAAGGATTTGTTTCCAGAAGTATTTTTGAATTAAAGAAAAATATTGTGCATGATCTGCTTATATGGGAAAATGCCGAAGATGGTACAAATGCTATGCATAAATTGATGCATGAACTAAGTAATTCTGCTGTTCATGATCTAATTGATCAAAGTACCGTAAGCTGGAATATTGCGCCCATAGAACATTTTGTAAATTTGGAAAAGTAAAAAAAATAAGGTCGGGCATAGTAAAAAAACAGCAATAATGAAAAATCAGCCAAAAATATTCAATACAATATCTGAACTGCATATTGCTATGGGGCAACCTAAACCAATGCATCCGCTTATTAGTATTCTGAATTATGGAGAAGCCATTTTTGATCCGAAGGATTTTGAACAAGGAATTATTTTAGATTTTTATAAAATTTCTTTTAAAACTATTTTTAAGGGTAAACTAAGGTATGGTCAGGGTTTTTATGATTTTGAAGAAGGAGGAATGTCTTTTGTTTCTCCCGGACAAATATTGAGAATGCAGGATGAAGAAGCAGATTATAGCGGGATGTCATTGCATATTCATCCTGATTTTATTCGTCCGTATTCTTTAAATACTATAATTAAAAAATATGGATTTTTTAATTATTCGGCTTCTGAAGCTTTGTACTTATCAGAGAAAGAAAAGGAAACTATTTTAGGTGTTTTTGCTTCTATCCAAAATGAACTTAACGAAAGAATAGATAATTTTAGTCAGGATGTTATTATATCTCAAATAGAGCTTTTACTCAATTATAGTAATCGTTTTTATAACAGGCAGTTTATTACGCGTAAAGCAGTCAATCATGATGTATTGGCTAAGTTAGAAGTTGAAATAAATGATTATTTTGATCAGGAAAAAACATTAATAAATGGTGTACTGACTGTACAATTTTTAGCAGAGCGATTAAATTTATCACCAAGATATCTGAGCGATTTATTACGGAATCTTAGTGGTCAAAACACACAGCAGTTTATTCATGATAAATTAATAGAGAAAGCAAAAGAATATATTGCAAACGGTACGTACTCAGTTGCAGAAATTGGATACAAATTAGGATTTGAGCATCCGCAATCATTCAATAAATTATTTAAAAAGAAAACTAATTTAAGTCCGGTCGCATTTAAAGAATCATTTAATAAAAATTAAATTATGGCATCAATAAATTTTGAACAATTAAAAGAACGTTCTTTAAAAATAAGAAAGCGTTATCATGAATTAGAATTGACGCATCACGGAAGTGAATGGACTATAGAGGAGGATGCATTGGCTTTTTTAACAGATGCCGGTTTAGTAGGGCGTCACGTAATGTCGCAACAAGGGCGATGGCCAAAAGCAAATACAGAACAAGAATTGAAACATAAAATTGGAGAATCAATTTGGTGGCTTACTGTTTTAGCAGAAAGAATGAATATTGATATTGAAAAAGCTACCGAAGAATTTTTATCTGAGACAGAAAAATTATTTTAAAACTGATTTTAAGAAGTTTAATTTTTTGCCAAATGACAAATTCTGCCCTGATAACTTTGACTAACTTGCCTCTATGAAAGAATTTATAGAATACATATTGCAGTTTGGTAATTTAAATCAGCAACAAATTGATTTAATTACGAAAAAAGCAACCGAATTAAATCTTCGAAAAGATGAATATTTTTCAGAAGCTGGAAAAATTGCGCAGCAAGTAGGTTTTGTTTTAGACGGAGTGATACGCGTTTGTTATTACAACAACAAAGGCGAGGAAATTACCAAATATTTTATTGATGAAAATAATCTGGTCGTTGATATGGAAAGTTTCGATAATGAAATTTGTTCTAATGCCTATGTACAGGCTATAACCGATTGCAAACTTTTGGTTTTTTCTAAACAAGACTGGAGAGAACTTTTAGATACTATTGTGGGATGGGATGCTATCGTGCATAAAATTATTTCAAAAGCATTGAGGCAAAAAGTAGAAAGAAGAAGTCCGCTGGTTTCAGAAGATGCAACCACGCGTTATTTGATGTTTTTAAAAATTTATCCTAATGTGATCAACCGTATTCCTTTATCTTATGTCGCTTCTTATTTAGGAATTACACAATCTTCTTTGAGCAGAATTAGAAAAAACATATGTTAAATCGCTTTTTGTCAAATGGCAAATGATTTTGTTTTTAAACGAATGACCTTTGCTTCAATAATTTAAAACAAGAAAAAAATGAATTCAGTATTAATTACAGGAGCAAATAGAAGTATTGGTTTAGAACTGGTAAAAGAGTTTTCTAAAAAAGGATTATTCGTTTATTTAGGAACCCGTGATCTTGAAAAAGGGCAGGCAGTAGTAAAAGAATTAAACAAAAGCGGATTTGAAAATATCAAAGCAATTCAAATTGATGTTACAAAGCCGGATACCATTTTAGCGGCTAAAAATATTGTAGAAAGTGAAAAAGGAAAATTAGATATCCTGATCAACAACGCAGGAATAAGTGGAGAGTTTCCGCAAAGTGCTTTAGACACATCGATTAAAGATATTCAAAATGTGTTTGATACTAATTTTTTTGGTGTAATAAGTGTTACGCAAGCTTTTTTAGAATTGCTTAAAAAATCAGAAACGCCAAGAATTAGTAATATCACCTCGGGACTTGGATCTCTGACCTTACACAGCGATCCTGCCTGGAAATATTATAACTTTAAAGCAGCAAGTTATGTTACATCAAAAGCGGCTTTGAATGCATATACTATTACGTTGGCCTATGAGTTGAGAGATTTACCTTTTAAAGTAAATGCGATTGATCCGGGTTATACAGCTACAGATTTTAACCATCATAGCGGTCCAGGTTCAGTAGAAAGCGCGGCAGCTTTTATTATAAAACATACGTTTACTAATGAAGATGCACCTACAGGACAATTTTATAGTAATGATATAGAAGATGCAACCGGAATTAGTCCGTGGTAAAATATTCTAAAAATATCAGAGCCCAGATTCAAATGAATTTTGAATCTGGGCTCTGATAAATATACTTTGATGAAAAATTTATTAATCTTACTGTTGTTTAGTTCGAATCTGTACTTTTTACATCAATAATTTCTTTTACATAAACTGGCTTTCCTGTTGCTGAAAATCCTTCTAAAGTTACTTCAAATTTACCTGAAACATCTGATGTGTAAAATTGAACATTTGAGTTAATTGTACTTAAATCAGCATTTGGCAACCATAAAAGTTGATGTCTGTAGTCAGGAATTCTTGTATTTTTATCTTGAGTATAATCAGGCTGAAAATATCTTTTGTTAGCTACTGGTCGTAAAAGCTGCGGCTTTATTATGTAACTTCCATTAAGGTTTGTTTCATAATCTCCGTTCTTTGTTGTGAAAAAAAGTAATCCGTTAAATGACTTTGCTTCATAGTAGTAAAGACCTTTTACAACATTTACACTATAAAGATTTCTAGGATTGTATTTGAAAAAATCATTCAAATTTTCAAGTATCAATCCGTCAACAACAACTAAAGGAGGTAATGTTGAGTTGAAATTTTTATCATAATCATTAATCAGTAAACTATAATTATCTTTCTCTTTTCTAAAAACTACACCAGTTATAATTTCGGTAATGGTTTCTTCCATTGTGGGAAATCTGGTGAAATCATCAAATTTATACTGTATAGTTGAAGTGCCAAAAAATGGAACAAATTTATCAGTAGTAATTATACTATCCTTTTTTGTGTTATAATATGCATTTTCTATTTGACTAGAAATTAATCTTTCAGTAATGTTTTTATTTGATTCTGAATTTAATTGAAGAGCAGGAAATACTAATGAAGAAAAGTCCGTTTCCTTAGGCTCGTTAATTTCTATAGTATAATTTCCTTTATTTTCTCCAAGTACCTGAATTACAATATTGGGGTTTGTATTTGCTTTTTCTAAATTAAAAGTAAATCGCCCTTGCTCATCTGTTTTGGCTATTTTTAGATCATAATTTTTCCCAACAATTGATAAAGCTACTTTCCTGTTGTTTATTTCTCCAAAATTAGATTTTATTCTTCCCTTAATAATTTCTCCTCTCAATTCCGGAAGAAGAAAATCAGAAGAATTAATAGTATTGTTCGGAATTTTGTTTTGATTGACTAATTTATAATCGTTAAATAATACTTTATTCTGAACCGAAAAACCATCCGATTTTCTGACAGATATTGTATAGTTTCCTTTTAAGAAATCGTCATTAGCAGTTTTAATGCTTAATTCAGCTTTCTGGCGATTCGCTAATACCTTACTATTAAAATGAAATGAGATATTGCTGTCAATTGTTGGTTCTGAAATCGATACTTCATTTTGACTTGTCGTTACTACATTATTTTCTTTATAAGGATTCAATATATAAATATCAGTGATAAAATAATTATCAATATTTTTATTGAGGATCCAGTTAGTATATCCTATTATTTTATATGTACCAGTTTCTAAAGTGGTAGGGATAAAAAAATCACCATTTCCAGTTCCGTTTTTAAGAAATATTTTCTGTGTTGTAATTATTTTTTTGTTGCTGTCGATAAGCTTAAAATAAGCAACCTTGCTATATTTACTTGGTAAATTTGTTGTTTTATTTAGGCACGAAATGTTATATAATAAGGTTTCTCCAGTTAAAAATGAGTTACTATTGGTACTTATATAAACACTTTCGTTAATATTTGTATCAACTTCATTCAGTTCAATTGAAGAATTATTATTTTGAGCAAAGATGATTTGCTTACAACTCAATAATAATATTACGACTAATATATGTTTTAATCTATCCAAAATGATGGTTTTATATTTGATGAAAAAGCTGTGCAATCTCCGCATGCAACAGGATACAATATGTAGACTGTTGGTTTACTCGGGTAGTAGACTTTGCTGTTTGTACTAATGAGATCAAGAATTTCATTTCCTTGACAAAGAAGAGGATCGTCAATAAAGCAATAGTTATAAAAATACAGGAGAGGTGCCTCTTTAATAATTTGATTTTCATCAGGACAGTGATACTGATATTCCGGAATTTTTTCTTTTGGAAAAATATCAATGAAATTAAAAAACAATCTTTTTTCTGAATATGAACTTACATCAAAAAAACCAATGACCTTTTCTCGCGGATTATCAACAGATTTAATGTTTCCGGAGAAAAATCCAGGTTGTGTCTGTGAGAGTAAGCTTCCGGAACTTGATATACTTTTTAATGTTTCGTAGTACGTATATGAAGCAAGGCTTTGTACATACTGTTTTACAAGAATACTGTATCTGTTTCTAATATAATTATCTGTACTGCTAATAAATCTTACAGGAAAATTTACCACCTTGTCTGAAGATAAATTATTCGTACTTGTTAAAAGTATAGTGTTTGATTTTTGACTTGAGAAACAAACTCTGGCTTCTGTAGTTCTGTCTGCAAAAATGATTTCACCTTTAGGTTTAGATCCTGCAGGAAACATGTTGGCAACAGCTTTCTGTGGAAACCATCTTGGAGCAATAATTTGAGATGTTTCTTCGTATTCGTATCTGTAATATTTAGATGTATTTGTTGGATCGCTGCTATTGGCAGTTATTTCTACGCCCAAAACATTATTCCTGGTTACTGCTTTAGCCTCAATACTTTCAAGTGGTGTTTGCGTAGTTAATTTTTCAATAGAAGAAACGTATGATTTTCCATTTTTGGTTAGTACATGCAATTGATATTGTCTTTCCGGGCTTGCCTGAAATTGTGTTGCAGAAATATATGAGTTGTCACCTTCTTCAAATTCATATCTATTGTTTGCGTCGTCAGTCACATATACAACAGCTTCAGTTTCAAATTTAGGAGCGCTTTCTTCCAGAGTATATGTTCTTGATATTTTTATTTCCTGAAATTTATATTCATTCGTGATGGTTGCTGCAATAACTATAACATCCTCAAAACCATTAGCCTGATAGTTATACGGAGTTGTGCATCCAAAAACTGATGCCAGCAATATCGTTATAAGAAATCTATAGTATAAGATTTTTTTCATAACTCTTTAAAATTTAAAATTATAAGTAATAGTTGGTATTGGAACTGCAAAAATTGACGTTTTGTAGGCTTTAATTTTTCCTTCTTCTGTTACAAAAAAGACAGAGTATGGATTGTTTCGTCCTAACACATTATAAATTGAAATATTCCAAAAACTATGTGCTAATTTTTTTATTTTATGATTTCCTTCAATGTTTAAGCCAATGTCTAATCTATAGTAATCCGGTATTCTGTATTTGTTTCGGTCGCTATATAATGTATATTCTGCCCCATTGAAATTATATTTACCAATAGGGTAAGTTACTGGTCTTCCGGTTTGATATACAAAATTAGTTGAAAAACTATATCTATGGGTAAATTTATAATTCATCACAATGCTAAGATCGTGGGGTTTGTCAAAATTTGCAGGAAAAAAATCTCCATTATTTACTTTTTCGTCATAAAACTTACTGTCTAATTTTATAAAAGTCCTTGCATAAGTGTAGCCAATCCATCCATTTAGTTTACCGTTTGGCTTCTTTAATAAAAATTCTACTCCGTATGCTTTTCCGTCTCCTTGAAGTAATTCGGTTTCTAAATCCTGGTTTAATATAATATTTGCACCAACTTTATAATCAAGTATGTTTTTAGATGTTTTATAATATCCTTCTAAACTTAATTCAATATCCTGATCGTCTAATTTTTTAAACAGACCTAATGAGTATTGCAATCCACTTTCTGGTTTTACGTTTAAGTCAGATAATTTCCAGGTATCTGTTGGAGCTTGAGTAGAGTTGTTTGATAATAAGTGAATATATTGAAAGTTTTTATCGAAACCTGCTTTAATAAAAAATGACGGATCAATGATATAACGTAATCCAATTCTGGGCTCGAAACCTCCTGAAGTATTTATAACTTCATTATTGCCATAATTTCTTTCTTCAATAACTGTCGATGGAGTTAAAGGCACATTTTCCTGATATATTTTTTGAGTAGATTCTCCTAAAGCGGCATACAATGAATATCTTGCACCGATATCAAGTAATAATTTGTCTGTAATTTGAAATTTATCTGAGAAATAAACCGCAGATTCTAATCCTTTTTCGTTGTCAACTTTTATTGGAATTATCAAAGAAGATGATCCGTTTGGTGTCATCTCTCCAGGATTAACCTTGTAAAGTTTAGTTTGAATTCCGTAAGTAAATTTATGTTTTGCGTTGAACGAAGTATTAAATTTTACACTGGCCTGAGTTTCGTCTATCTTATATTTAAAGATAAAAGATTCGGGGTTAGCGGAATCGTAATTAATATTAAACTTATATTCACTATTAGTTACATTTAATTCGCTGTTTGTTTTTTCGCTGAAATTATGCTTCCATTTCAAAGAAATAAGTCTGTTACTGTATTTATACAAAGAATCAGGTGTGATATTATAAGCATCTTTACTATAATAGACAGTTCCTTCAACTGAATTGTTTTGATTTATTTTATGATTGTATTTTGCAAATAAATCATAAAAAGAAGCTTTACTATTTTTAAGATTTTCGTCGTCTAATGATTTTAGAATCCAGTCAGAATAAGTTGCTCTTCCTCCCACAAGTAAACTTGCTTTTCCTTTTACAACAGGAATTGAAGCTGTTAAATTACTCGTTACAGGTCCAATTCCACCTTCTCCAGTAATTTTGTCTACATTTCCATTTTTAGAAGTGATGTCAAATACAGAAGATAGTCTTCCTCCAAATTCAGTTGGAATCCCTCCTTTGTAAATATCTACTTTGTTTATAGTATAAGGATTAATGGATGAAAAGAATCCAAATAAGTGAGTAGGGTTATAAAGAGTTGCATTGTCTAACAGAACTAAGTTTTGATCTTCTTTTCCTCCACGAACACTAAATCCTGATGAACCTTCTCCAGCTGTTTTTATTCCTGGAATTGTTAGAGCGACTTTCAAGATGTCACGTTCGCCAAGAACAACCGGAATATTTTTTAAACCTTCTGCTTCAAGTGTTGTAACTCCGGTAATTGCTGTTCTGATATTTTGGCTGTTTTTACCTTTTACTACAACTTCATCCAGATGGTTTATCTTTTCAATAATAGAAAAATCTAAAGTTCCATTACTGTAAATCATTATTTTTCTCGAAGTGTTTTTATAAATTAAAGATTCAACTTCGATAGTATTGATACCGGTAGGAAGTTTTAAACTATAAAATCCTGAAGCATCAGTTGTTGCACTGATTTTTGTGTTTTTTACTTTTACGTTTACATCAGCAAGAGGTTTATTATCCTTCATGTCTGTTATATTACCAGATAAAGTATAAAACTCTACTTCAGTTTCTTCTACTTGCTCTTTACCAATTAATGCAATCTGATTATCTTTTACATTTGATGCATTTTTATTAATTGAATCATATTGCTGAAAGAATACAGGAGTTTGTATATTTCTGGGATCAGTAGTGCCTTTTACAGGATATTTATTGTATATAACACTGTTTTTAGTGAAGATGATTTTATTTTTATCTACAAAAAAATTAAGATCAGTGTCTTTGAATATTTTAGACAATACTTCGTCTAATGTTTTATTCTGGAAGCTGCCAGAAATTAAAACAGTCTTATCAAACCACTCTTCTTGAAAGTAAAATTTGTAATTTGTCGAAGCTTCAATTTTTTTTAAAACTTCGATTTGATTAATGTTGCTGTAAGTAATGCTAATTGTTGGCTTCGAATCTTGTGAATACATTAACTGATTTAAACCCAAAAAAAGTAAAATAATAGTAAAAATTCTCATTTAATTATTTTCTAGAAATTGTTAATGTATTTTATTAGATTTTTCATAAATAACACCTGATTGGTCTTTTTTAAATCCTTGTTCATAAGAAAGAAATCATTTATTTTTCTTTTTTGATCCGGATATAATTTAACAATTTCTGTTTTATTATTAATCAAGGTGAGTTTATTATCTTTTAATAGTAAATAGTCAAAATGAGGTTTGTAATCAACGAAAACTGAATAGTCTTTTATGACTTTTTCTTGAGCTTTAGAATGTTTTATGTATAAGGCAATATTACTATTTCCAACTATTACTTCTTCATAATAACCAGATTTAAAGGAGGCAGGTATATCCTTTAAATTGACGAATTTCTCATTGTCAATTTTAAAAGAATCAACTTTTTCTTTAATAAGATTGATCTGTATATAATATGATTCAGTGTAAGGTCTAACGATTAGCTGATCATTGAATATATCATATTGTAGGTCTATATTATAGTAGTTTTGACCTTCGTACGTGATATTGCCATTCTTGAATTCGTTGGTATTATAATAACGATGATGATCATTTATTGTTCTGTCAAAATTTAAATGTCCGCTCCCATTATTGAAATTCAGAGATTCTATACCAAGATTTTTGTCAAACCAATTGTAAGTTAAAACTTCATTGTTATTTTGGCTGAAAATTTTTGGTGTGTTTAGAAATAATCCAAGTAGAATTATAAAAAGAAGTTCTTTTTGAAGTTTTTTCAAAAGATTAAATATTTAAGGTTTTGGTTTTGGTTTCGTTTTTGGTTTTCAAAAATATTAAAAAATATTAGAAAATACCTATAAATATTTTAAAATTTGTTATATAAAGTTAAAAAGTAGACGTGTAATGTTTACAATTTTAACAAAAGTGGAAAATAAGAATGTAATAGAGGCTATTCAGTTAGTCAAAAAAATAAAAATATTTCAAAATTTAAAAACCCTCCAAAGTCAATAAACTCTGGAGTTTTTTTTATTTTTTTATTTCTTCCTTCTTAAGGAA
>NZ_CADCSU010000150.1:24917-30959 GCF_902804475.1 Flavobacterium bizetiae | reverse complement strand
AAATAATCCAAGGTAAAATGATATGCTCATTTCTTTGCCTTCATTAAAAAATACAAAAGCTAAAATTATGGCATAAATAGGCTCTAAGTTAAAGGTAAGATTCGTTGTAAAAGCAGGTATTTTTTTTAATGCTTCTGCAAATAAAACATACAAGCCTACGGTACAAAATAATGATAGTAAGATCAGATAAAAAAAATCGCTTCCGTTTGGAATTAAACTTGTAACAGGAAAGAAAATCAAATAAAAAGGCATTAAAATTCCCAAACAAATAGTTCCACCAATCATTTGATAATAATTAATGATTTTACTGTCGTACGTTTTTACCAGTCGTTCGTTATAAATGGTATACAAAGCGGCAAATGCAGATGAAACACAGCCTAATAAAATTCCGGTATGATAAGAACTATCAAAATGGAAAATCAGGCTAATGCCAAATAATGTGATGACACTAAAAACTAACTGTGAAAAAACAAGTTTATTTTTATTGATCAAGGGTTCGAAAATTGCCGTAAAAAAACTAGTCAGGCAATAGCAAACCACGCCAATAGAAATGCTGGAATATTTTATACTGGCATAAAAAAATGCCCAATGAATCGCTATAAAAAAACCGATTTTGGCAATATTTAATTTTTCCCGAATATTGATTTGTACCAATGTCCTGGTTAACTTGATAAGAAAAAATAAAATAATGGCAGAAAAGAAGGTTCTGTACCAAACTAAAAGTCCTTCGTTAAGGGAAATGAGTTTACCAAAAATACCGGTAAAACCCGAAAGTATTACAGCTATGTGTAACTTTATATATGAATTTTTCATGAAAAAGGTGTTCGAAACCGAACAAGATTTAATTAATTACTAGTTAAATATGAAGTACGCTGAAACAGTTGATGCATCATCAACTTGTAACTTCATCTCATTTTAGAAAGAAATTAAACTCTTGGCGGAGGAAGACAACCTTTTCTATTCATTGTTTTTGTTTTTTCAAATGTATAAAAATTTATGAAACTGTTTAAATGTAGAGAGGTTTTTATGAGTAGTTTTAATTGTTAATGCAATTTTGTTGCAATAATTTAAAAAAGATTAACTTTGGCGAGAGTGCTGAAAATTAAGAAAACAAATAAATACAATAGGGTATGGCAGAATTTTGGGAAGATAATTTTATAGAGAAACAGGAAATGTGGGGACTTGAGCCATCAAAATCAGCGATACTAGTAAAGGATTTTTTTGTCGAAAAGGCGATCAAAAATATTCTAATTCCGGGAATAGGTTACGGAAGAAATGCTCAGGTTTTTAGAGATAACGGAATAACAGTAACAGGAATTGAAATATCGCAAACGGCCATTGATCTGGCAGCAAAACATTATGGTACAGATCTCAAAATTTATCACGGTTCTGTAACTGATATGCCATTTGATAACCATAAATATGATGGAATATTTTGCTACGCGCTGATACATTTATTAGATAGTAAAGACAGAGAAAAACTAATTAGAGATTGTTACAACCAATTATCAGAAAACGGGTATATGATTTTTACAGCTATTACGAAAGAAGCGCATACTTACGGCAAAGGTAAATTTATAAGTAAAGATCGTTACGAAATATTCGATGGTATACAAATGTATTTTTATGATAAAGAAGCAATTCACGCAGAGTTTGATCAATTTGGATTGTTTGAAATTACAAAACTTGACGAAAGTTTTCCGTTCTTTATGATTAAATGCAAAAAGGTATCGCTTTAGGAAAATGTGTTTATATTGGGGAAACTATATAAAATATAAAGTTTTATAATTTAGAAAAGCAAAGAAAGAGGAATTGAAATATGGATTAGAATAATAAAAAATAAGAATATAATATTAAACACATAAATTATGAAAAACAAAATTTATTACATCACATTATTATTCATTAGTAGTTTATTAATTTCCTGTTCTTCGGATGATGATTTGAGCTACAAAAACGATTTTCAAAGCAGTCAAACTGCATGGTTACAATTTAAAGAATCTTCGAAAAACTCCTATAAATATGCTGTTCCGGGAGGTTCTTTGCTTTCTTCCTATCGATGGCAAACTACCATAACCGTCTCAAGTGGAAAAGTAACAAACAGAAGTTTCAAGTCCATTGGCAATTCGGTTAATATTCCTGCAGAACAATAGAATGGACAGAAAATGAAAGCGAAATAAATACCCATCAAAATGGTGCTGCTGCTTTAACATTAGACGAAATCTATGCGAAAGCGAAAAGTGATTGGTTAATTAAGAGAAAAAATACAACAAATTATTTCGAATCAAAAAATGATGGCTTGATATCACAATGCGGATATGTCGAGAAAAACTGTATGGATGATTGCTTTGTTGGAATTACTATAAGTAGTATTGAGCGTTTATAGATTTAAAGAATCAAATATTTAATGATTTGTACAAAGTAGTTAGTTGTCGTTGTAATAGAACAATTGTAATATGAGAATCAGATTTTTAATTTTGCTTTTAGTTATTTACAGTTGTAAAACTAAAACAGAAAAAAGTATTTCAAAAAAAACGAAAATAGATAAACCTATTTCGGATAAAATAGAAATACATAACAGAAAATTTTTTGTTGGAGATTTTAACAATGATAAAATTAGTGATACTGCATTTGTAAATTATGAATTTAATACAGCTACGAATGAACTTGAATGCGGAGGAAATAATTGTGATATAGATATTCAATTTAAAAATAATATTCCTAAAATAAGTTTTGCTCAAAGTTTAGGGATTTTTGTAGCGAAAACTGAAGATATTAATAATGATAATGCAAACGAGATAATAGTTTTTTCTAGGACAAATGAAGGTTGGTGGAATAATATTTCCGTCTGGTCATTTAAAAACGGAACTTGGATTATGATCGCAAAAACTAATGCATTCATATCAGAAGACAGGGATTTTGAAAATCGGATAATTAGAGAAAAAGGGAAATATTATTTAATTGGGCAAGATAAATGGCAAGAAGATGAAAACGGAAATTTTAAAATACTAAAAGTGAAATTGAGTAATTGATTTAATAAAATTGAAATTAGATAATTAAGATTGTTCTCAATTTTAAAAGTTCATTTATTGCGGCATTATATTTGTCTTGCGTGAAGAAGTTAGTAAACCTTAAAAGCAACAATTAATAATCTTTAAATTAAATGGAAAATCAAATTAATGTACCGAAGCCCTGCAGTCAAAATTGGAATTCAATGCTGCCAAACAAAGATGGGAGATTTTGTAATTCTTGTAGTAAAACAGTAATTGATTTTACTAAAATGGAGATTTCTGAAATTAAAAACTATTTGATTAAAAATTCAGGTAAAGAAGGTGTTTGCGGGCATTTTAAGTTTGATCAGGTTCAAACCAAGGAGAGTATTAAATACGATAATTTAAGAAATAGAATTAGTAGAATTAAGATCAAACCAATTAAAAATCTTGCTCTATTTTCAGTTAGTCTTCTTTTTACTTTAACGAGTTGTATGGGAAAAGCAGCAATAGAAGGGGAGCCTGCGGTAATCGATAATGATACGATTAGCGATAGTGAAATCATCAATAAAGAAACAGATACATTAAAGCCAACTGATTCTATAAAAAGAGAAGTTATTCAGACGAAAGAGAAAAAATAACAAAAGCCAATCTTCGTCTTTTGGTTTAAAAAGCAAAACTCCTTAAGCAATTAAGGAGTTTTTTTGCATTGTTGAGATTATTTACTTTCTTTCAATTACAGAAAGAATAAAATCAATTCTTTCTTTTACTTCTAATTTTGGCACTTCTACAAGTTGATATTCGCAATCATTGTAAGTTTTTTTTAAAGTATTAAAAACTTCAATTGCTTCTGCAAAAGTTTGTTTACGTTCAGAATCTGTCTGATAAATTTCTTCCCATGGCGGTAATATAAATACAATAGGATTGTATCTGTAAGTTGTAATAGCTTCGCTTAGTTTAGGAAATATTTTTAATTTGATGAGATGAGCATATGATAAAGTATCAGGGATTCCTCTGTCAAAAAAGGTAATTGATGAATTGTCTTTGTTTTTTAGAAAAGTAGCAATGGATCTTTCGAGCATTAAAAAAGTATATTTTTCCTGATCTGCCCACGGGAGTGCATCTCCATTATTCAATATTTGTTCTTTAATAATTTGGCGAGCTACTTCATCGACACAATTATAACCGCTATGTTTTAATTCTTCAATAATAGTAGTTTTTCCCGCCCCGGGTCCTCCAGTAATTATGAATGTATTCATTTAGTTTGTTCATTTTTAAATTAATTATTTTTTTTTAAGTTAAAAATAAAGGGGAAAATTGTTCTTAGGCAGGTAAGATTATTTTTTTTGTAATCTAGTATTTAGAACGAGGATTTCTATAAAGATGTTGGTGCATATACAGAAAAAAGGAAAGTAGTAACTTTTGTATTATTCTAAAGGAAGAAGAAGTGTGTTGAAATAAAAAACTCCTTAATTTCTTAAGGAGTTTCTTGGTGGGCGATGAGGGGTTCGAACCCCCGACCCCCTCGGTGTAAACGAGGTGCTCTGAACCAGCTGAGCTAATCGCCCTATTTTACTAGGTTGCTATCGTTTGTGATTGCGAGTGCAAATATAAGCCACTTTTTCAGTTCTGCAAAGAAAACGCGCTAAAAATTTAAAGTTTTTTTAAAGTTTTTTCTATCTAGTTGTAATTGAATTTATTATAAAGCAAGATTTTTTAGCCTTTTTACAATAATTCCAAGATCTGTTAGTTTAAGGGCAATTCCGCAACAACAAAAGTACTTCCTCCAACATAAATAAAATCGTTTTCCGTCGCATTTTGCTTCGCAGCAGCAAAAGCTTCCGCTACCGAATCGTATTTTTCTCCTAATAAGTCATACTTTTTAGCCGCTTCTTTCAAAATTTCAGTGTCTAAACCTCTCGACGAATCAGGTCTGCAAAAATAATATTGTGCGTTTTTAGAAAAAAGAGGCAAAATAGAATCCAGGTCTTTATCATTTACAACTCCCAGGACAATATGTAGATTATCAAAAGTTTCTTTTTGAATCTGATTCATCACAACCGCCAATCCGTGTTTGTTGTGTGCCGTATCACAAATGATTTTCGGGTTTTCGCCCAATTGTTGCCATCTTCCTTGCAATCCCGTATTTTTTACCACTTTCAATAAACCAGATTTTAAACTTTCATCCGAAACGGTAAACTCATTTTCAGAATTCAAAACAGCAATCGTTTGCTGAACCGTTTTCTTATTATGAAATTGATAATCCCCAATTAAGTCCGACGGAAAAACTTCCGTAACTAAATCAGCAGCAAAATAAATAGGCGCTTTGTTTTCTTCGGCTTTAGCCAAAAATACAGGCTGAGTTTTATTCGTATATTCACCAATAACAACCGGAACATTTGGTTTAATAATTCCCGCTTTTTCACCCGCAATTAGTGCCGGAGTATTTCCTAAAAACTGAGTATGATCTAAATCAATGTTTGTGATAACAGAAACCAAAGGCGAAATAATATTAGTAGCATCTAATCTTCCGCCAAGGCCAACCTCAATAATAGCAATATCTGTTTTTTCAAAAGCAAAATAATCAAAAGCCAAACCTACAGACATTTCGAAAAAACTCATATCATTCGCTTCAAAGAAATCCTTATGTTTTGCCACAAATTCACAAACAAAATCCTCTGAGATTTCTTCGCCATTTATTTTAATTCTTTCCCTGAAATCCTTTAAGTGCGGAGAAGTATACAAACCCACTTTATATCCCGCCTCCTGCAAAACCGAGGCCAGCATATGCGAAGTAGAACCTTTGCCATTTGTTCCCGCAACATGAATGCATTTTAACCTGTTTTGCGGGTTATCAAGATGCGTTGCCAATAGTTTAATATTAGTTAAATCTTCCTTGTATGCCGAGGCGCCTTGAAGTTGATACATCGGGAGTTGATTAAACATCCAATTGGTAGTTTCCTGATAGTTCATGTATTTTGGATAAAATAGTTGTCGATTGAAATAATTTTCGTTTTTTTTAGTTTTATATTACAGCGAAAATTATCTTTAT
>NZ_CADCSU010000150.1:0-24907 GCF_902804475.1 Flavobacterium bizetiae | reverse complement strand
AAATTTCAAATATTTTTTAGAATTAATTATTAAAAACCAGAATTAATATATGTTTAGTTTTATTCAATTACAAACAGATACCATTGCAAACGCCGCATCTAACGTAGTTATCGAAAAAATTGCACCAAATACAGAGATCTCAGTTTTAGGATTTATCTTAAAAGGAGGTTTTTTCCTAATCCCGATTGCCTTATTATTATTCTATACATTTTACGTTATTATAGAACGTTATCTATATATCAGCAAAGCCTCTAAAATTGACCCAAGATTAATGCAGGATGTAGGAGACAAGCTAAATGCAGGTAATATCGAGTTGGCCAGAACAATTGTAGAAAGAAGCAATACCGCTGCCGGAAATATCCTGAAAGAAGGAGTTCTCGTAATCGGAAGACCAATTGCCGAAATTGAATCAAACATGGACCGTGCTGCCGATATCGAAATTGGCGAAATGGAAAGACGCTTAGGGCACTTAGGACTTATTGCCGGTATCGCACCAACATTAGGATTTATCGGAACCATTTCCGGAGTTATCAAAATCTTCTACAGCATCTCAGTTACAGAAAATATTAGTATCGGAAACATTTCCGGAGGATTATACGAAAAAATGATCAGTTCAGGTTCAGGACTAATCGTAGGTATTATTGCCTATAGCGCTTACCACTTATTGAACGGAAAAATTGATGATTTTGCTTTAAAAATCCAAAAACAAATATTAGAATTTGTCAATATAATTCAAAGAGCATAAGGTATGTCTATTAAGAGAAAAAGAAGATTTCATGCCGAAGTGGCCACTTCATCACTAAGTGATATTATGTTTTTCCTGTTGTTGTTTTTCCTTATTATCTCAACACTTGCAAACCCTAATGTTATCAAGATGACTTTGCCAAAAGCGAAATCAAATGAAAAAACAAACAAACAACTCATTAGTTTATCCGTTACCGAAGATAAAAAGTTCTTCATCGACAAAGAACCCGTAGATTTTGAAAACCTCGAAACCAGCCTAATGTCAAAAATAGGAGCAGACAAAGAGCAAACTGTTGTAGTTAGAATTCCGTTTAATCTGCAAGTACAGGATTTAGTCGATGTATTGCAAATAGGAGTAAAGAACAATTTAAAATTTGTAATTGCTACCAGCCCCAAGTAAAAAGATAATTTGGGCGTGACCACAATAAAAAAATGGGCCAATCAGCATAACGTTGATTCGCCCATTTTTTTATTGCGGTCGGGCTATCCACGCTACTTCGGTAGCCAGCTCCTATCCCTCACGCGGAAGAAGAAAGAGAATAGAAGAAAGAGAATAGAAGAGAGATTGAAGAAAAAGTAGCTATAACGTGTCATTGCGAGGAACGAAGCAATCCCACTAGAATTAAGCACACAATCTTGTCATCCTGACGGAGGAAGGATCACACACGAAACTCCGCAAAAGTAATTCTACAATCTTTGTCGAGCTACTAGTGTGATCCTTTCTTCGTCAGGATGACAAGATCGTGGTTACTTTGCGAGGATTTCTCCTTGCGTCGAAATAACAAATCAGTCAATAAAAAAGGCTTTCTGAAATATTTCAGAAAGCCTTTTTATATATTCGAAATCCAATAATTAGTGTAAATCCGTGAAATTCGTGTTTTTTAATCCAAACTAAAATTATAAATAATCTTGCCAACTTGTTTCGCCGCAGCATCGTCATCAGCTTCCCATTTGGTATTCATTGCAGCAATTTTCGCCTGATCCAATAAACATCTTGCCGTATTAGTGGTTCCTTTTATTCCGGGAGTCGCGCTAATTGTTTTACCGCTTTGGTCTACTGTGATTTCAACAACTACTCTTCCGGCTTCATTACAAGTATATTTTGGTGTAGGTTTTGATAACGCTTTTCTCGTTCCTAAAGAATATCCAGATCCGCCGCCAGAACCTCCGCCGCTTCCGGCTCCGTAGCCGCTTCCTGTACCAATTCCATTTCCGGTACCGTTTCCACCGCCAGTTCCACCACCGGAACCTCCAGTGCCATAATATCCGTTTGAACTTAAACTTCCGCCTGCTTTTCCTTTATTTCCCGCTGCTTTATCATCGCCGTCTCCACCTTTATTCGATCCTTTCATGATACTTGCCAAAGCATCATTTGTAGAATTAGAAACTTTAGGCTTTTCCGGAACAGGTTTTGGTGCAGGTTTTTCAACAGGAACAGGTTTCTTAGGCTTTTCCTTCGTTGGGATAACAACGTCATTATCAGCTGTTGTATTTTCTTGACTAATCATAGCTTCTTCTTCAGGAGTAGATTTTGCAGGAGCTTGTTTTACATTATTTTTCACCTCCAAAACTTCACTCTTATAATTTGCGCCTGAGCCCAAATCACTATCTCCAAAATTGACCGTGACACCGCCACCGCCGCCACCTGAAGCAAGTGCAGCATTATTTTCAGGATTATAAGGAGGCCAAAAACGAATGAAAAATAAAAGCAACAACAAAACAGCATATATAGCTGTAGATATTAATAGAGATTTCTTTTTATCTGAAGAATCCGTAAAAGTCATTTTGATTCTGAATTATGTAATAGTATTTAATAAAAACGTTTAAAAGTAGTAAAAATTGTTTAGAAACAAAGGGAGAATTTTACCGCAAAGTTCGCAAGGGTTTACGCAAAGCATGCAAAGCTATTTTTTTAAATCTCGCAAAGTCGCAGAGTCGCAAAGAAAAACTTAAAAAAGAAAAACTTTGCGACTCTGCGACTTTGCGAGAAATAAATTAGCGCACCTTGCGTAAACCCTTGCGAACTTTGCGGTTAAGCTTTAAATAAAAAAAGCGAGCTAAAATTTAGCCCGCTTAGAATTGAAGTATAAAGAAAATTATACTAATTGTTTCAATGCAATTTCAAAAGCAGTTGCACTAATATTTGTTTTTGATGGATTCAAAGCGTGAGCTTTTACAATCGCATTTTTTATAATTTCAGAGGTATCATTAAAAATTGCCTCATCTGTCATTTGAACTTTTTTCTCCATAAAATAAGCAAAAACCCTTGCCATTCCGCAGTTCGAAATAAAATCCGGAATCAAACTTACTTTATGATCCACTTCTTCCATAATAGAACCAAAGAAAATTTCCTTATCAGCAAAAGGAACATTCGCACCACAAGAAATCACTTCCAGTCCATTAGCAATTAAGCTATCAATCTGACTTTGTTGTACCAATCTTGATGCCGCGCAAGGCGTGAAAATTTCAGCGCCAATCGTCCATATTTTTGAATTGATTTCTTCAAACGGAATCATATTATCGGCAACCAATTTATTTCCGTCTTTATTAAGGAATAAAGTTTTAATTTCATCAAAAGAAAAACCTTCTTCTTTAATTAATCCCCCATCGCGATCGATAATCCCGATCACTTTTGCGCCCATTTCTGCAAGGTAAAAAGCAGCAGCAGAACCTACATTTCCAAAACCTTGTACGATTGCTTTTTTACCTTTTATGTCTCCGCCGTATGTGGCATAAAAATGACGAACCGCTTCGGCAACGCCATAACCTGTAATCATATCGGCAACAGTATATTTTCTGGTTACATCAGGCGAGAACTTAGGATTTTCAATCACCTTAATAACACCCTGACGTAATTGGCCAATTCTATTAATTTTATCCGCTTCCGTTGGTTTAAAATGTCCGTTAAAAACGCCCTCTTGCGGATGCCATACACCACATTCTTCTGTCATTGGGATTACTTCGTGAATTTCATCCACATTCAAATCTCCACCAGTTCCGTAATAACTTTTTAATAATGGCGAAACTGCTTTGTACCAACGTTGTAAAACACCTTTTTTGCGAGGATCATTCGGGTCAAAATTAATTCCTGATTTTGCGCCTCCAATTGCAGGACCAGAAACTGAAAATTTTACTTCCATTGTTTTTGCCAATGACAAAACTTCATTCATATCTAAGCCTTTTCTCATTCTCGTTCCTCCGCCCGCAGCTCCTCCGCGAAGCGAATTTATAACAGTCCAGCCTTCAGCTTCTGTCTCAGAATCCTTCCAGTTAAAAACAATTTCAGGTGCTTTATTTTCAAATTGTTGTAATAAATCTTTCATTTTGTTGAGATATGTTTAGTTTGCGTAAAAGTATAAAATAGAATAATGCGAATAATGTATTCTGTTGCAATTTTAACAAACAAAAAAAAGAAAGCCGAAAACAATGTGTTTTCGGCTTTAGTATTCTATGAAAATTAATAGAAAAATTATATTCCTAATAAATGTTTTTTCAATGTTTCGTCTACTGGTTTATTCGAAAGCCAAATGCCAAACAATGCTTTTTTGAAATCGAATCCCGGAATTTTTCCTTTTAAAACTTCATTTTTATAAACATTGATAGTTTGGTCCAGCGGATTATAACCTAAAATAAAAACATCTTTTTCTTTAATAACATCGCTTAATAATTTTTTAAAATCTTCAATTCTTGGTCGTAATTCCTCAAGATTACTTCCAGCCGATTTTTCGAAACCTGTATTCATTGCTTTGGTTAATTTGTTTGAAGAAACCATAGACGATGTAATTTCGATACGAATTGCCATCTCAGTATCACTATCAATAATAAATTGAGGATCCTGACTTAATTGAGATAAATACAATGCTTGCACATAAACTTCGAGCCACATTTTAGATCTTCCTCCGGCTCCGTTAAGTTGCAAAGATTTATTTTGAAATTCAATTTTTCTAGGAACCGTTACCCCATTTACATCTAATTGAGTCTGGGCAGAAACGGTAGAAAATTGTACGCTTAAAAGGAGAGTAAGGAATAGTAAAATCTTTTTCATGTTCTGTCAATTTTATAATTTTTAGGCAAAAATAATGTTAATTTATCAATTAAACGTCGTTTTTTAGCGAGTTTTTTTCTTGAGTCATCTCAATTTTTTTATTGTATTTAATTAATAATCAAATTAGTAAGACTTGTTTTACGTACATTTACGCGTTTTATGATTTGTTTAATCTTTTTCAGGTTATAAATCAAACCTTGCCATAAGTTTCACCTCATTTTATACTGTATTTATATTCTTAAAATTTGGAGAAAACATTGCAAACTTAATGTCAGTATTGCTAAATTTCGTTATTATTACGAAAACGATATCGTAATTGTTGCAAATCTATTAATTTTATATGCATGCATTGTTAATTCCACATTTAAAAATTATCTTTGAAAGCCTTTTTTAAAGGAAATAAAACAATTCAAAAAACAAAAATAACCATCAGCTAAGCGAAATGTTAAAAATTTGGTTTAGGGGAAATAATAAAAAAGTATAACTATGGATTTCAATCTGACCGAAGAACATTTAATGATTCAACAAGCTGCCAGAGATTTTGCTCAAAACGAATTGTTGCCGGGCGTAATTGAACGCGACGAAAAACAAATTTTTCCGACTGAGCAAGTAAAAAAAATGGGACAACTAGGATTCATGGGAATGATGGTTGATCCTAAATACGGAGGAAGCGGTTTAGATGCCATTTCATATGTTATTGCTATGGAAGAAATTTCAAAAGTTGATGCATCAGCTTCTGTAGTAATGTCTGTAAATAACTCATTAGTTTGTTGGGGTTTACAGGAATTTGGAACCGAAGAACAAAAACAAAAATATTTACCGGGATTAGCCTCTGGAGAAATTCACGGAGCATTTTGCTTAAGTGAGCCGGAAGCAGGTAGTGATGCAACCTCGCAAAAAACTACTGCGGTAGACATGGGAGATCATTATATCGTAAACGGAACAAAAAACTGGATCACAAACGGAAACACTGCATCAGTTTATTTGGTAATTGCTCAAACGCATCCTGAATTAAAACACAAAGGAATCAATGCTTTGATCATGACCAAAGATATGCCGGGCTTTTCTATTGGACCAAAAGAACAAAAAATGGGAATTCGTGGTTCTGATACACACTCTTTAATGTTTAGTGATGTAAAAGTTCCTAAAGAAAACAGAATAGGTGAGGACGGTTTTGGATTTAAGTTTGCGATGAAAACTCTTGCAGGCGGACGTATCGGAATCGCATCTCAGGCTTTAGGAATTGCTTCCGGAGCTTATGAGCTTGCTTTAAAATATTCTAAAGAACGTAAAGCTTTCGGAACAGAAATTTGCAACCACCAGGCAATTGCTTTTAAACTGGCAGATATGGCGGTAAATATCGAAGCAGCGCGTCATTTATGTATGAAAGCAGCTTGGGATAAAGATCAACATAAAAACTATGATGTAAGTGGTGCAATGGCAAAATTGTTTGCTTCGCAAGTAGCAATGGATACGGCAGTTGAAGCCGTTCAGATTCACGGTGGAAATGGTTATGTAAAAGAATACCATGTAGAGCGTTTTATGCGTGATGCGAAAATTACTCAGATTTACGAAGGAACTTCTGAAATTCAGAAAATCGTAATTTCAAGATCTGTAATTGCAGGATAATCTTCTATAAAATAATTCATAAAAACCTTTTGAAGTTTAGGCTTTAAAAGGTTTTTTTTTGTCAAGCTAAATTATAATTTGAACGCTGATGACGCGGATTCGCTAACGCGAAAACGCTGATAAAACGGATTTCTATTATTTTTGAAAATAAAAAATTCGTCTAAATCTGTGTCTTCGCGTTAGCGAATCTGTATAATCCGCGTGCTTAAAACTTATTAGAAAGATAATCACACGCAACTACTAAATTAATTACATTTACAGCAACAGATTTAATTTTTATGTACGAAGATTTAAAATATTGGTATTTGCGCGATCATAAATTGTTTAGAACCTTGAGTTATTCTCAAATCAAACAATTGTGCATTATAACAGGTTTTAAAAAAGCATCAAAAGGAGAAATTATTTATTTTTCATCTTCAGATGTACCTCGTATTTTTTTACTTAAAAAAGGAAATATCAAAATTGTTGCTATTGACGATGAAGGCAACGAAACCATAAAAGACATTATCCAGAAAGGAGATTTGTTTGGCGAATTGACTTTAGAAACCGACGATAAAGTAGAGGAATATGCAAAAGTACTTTCAGACGATGTTGCAATTTGTAGTTTTTTGATGTCGGATTTTGAAGACTTATTGCTTAGAAATCCAACATTGGCACTTTCGTACACCAAGTTTGTTGGTTTAAAAATGAAACGCATCAAAAATAGTTATGCCAATTTAATTTCTAAAGATGCCAAAACAAGACTATATCAATTTCTAAAAGACTGGGCAGAACAAGAAGGTGTTCGAAACGGAAATGTAGTGACCCTGGAAAACTATTTAACCCAAAATGATATTGCTCAGATCATTTGTACTTCAAGACAAACCGCAACACAATTGCTGAATGAAATGGAAACAAATAATCTCCTAAACTACAATAGAAAAGAAATTATCATTTCGGATATTACCAAAATTTAATTATTTCAAGCGAAGTGTAAATTAGCCGACATTTTGCTTTTTCATAGTACAATAATTTTACATCATCAAAAAGATGTAAAATATTAAATTATGAAAAAAATACTTTTTATTGTTTTAGCAACCATAACTTCTGTTGTTCATTCGCAAACCGCTGTTCCTAAAACGGCCACAGATATTGCTCCTTTATTAATAGGAGAAAAAATTCCCAATGTTACTTTACAATCATCAGATAATAAAGAAGTACAGCTTGCTGATTTATTTAAAAAGAAAAAAACAGTTTTAGTTTTTTATCGAGGTGGTTGGTGTCCGTATTGCAATGCACATTTGCAGGCTTTGGCTGAAGCCGAAAAAAAGATTCTTGATTTGGGATATCAAATTATAGCCATAAGTCCTGATGCTCCGGAGAACTTAAAAGTTACAGAAGCAACCGACAAAGTAAAATACACCTTGCTTTCTGACTCAAAAGGAGAATTAATAAAAGCAGTAGGTATTGCTTTTGAAGCCCCGGAAAACTATAAATCTGTAATTAACGTACATTCTAAAGGGATGAATACTAGTTTATTGCCCGTTCCGTCAGTTTTTGTGGTAAACCCGGAAAGCGCTATTTTATTCGAATACATTTCGCCTGATTTTAAGCATCGCATCACAAACGAATTACTTGTTTCAGTATTAAAAACTATCAAATAAAATAAGATGAAAAAGCTAGTATTATTGGTGCTGATTTTGATTTCAGGTGTTTCATTCGCTCAAAATGATGCCAAAAGAATAGAACAATACAATTTAGAAAATAAAGTTGCCATTCAGGGATATGATCCTGTTGGGTATTTTACCGATGGAAAAGCCATTAAAGGGAAAAAGGAATTCACAACATCTTATCAGGGTGTGGTTTATAAATTTTCGTCAAGCGAAAATAAAGAAGCATTCTTAAAAAATCCTTCAAAATACGAACCTCAATACGGAGGATGGTGTGCTTATGCAATGGGAAGCGCGGGAGAAAAGGTCGAAATAAATCCGGAAACCTTTAAGATTATCGACGGTAAACTATACCTGTTTTACAACGCGTATTTTAATAACACCTTAAAAAGTTGGAACAAGGATCAGACCAACCTTAAAACTAAGGCCGACAATAACTGGAAAAAAACATATAAATAAAGTTCGCCATGAAAACAGAAAATACAATCTTGATTCTAAGAATTGTTGCTGCGGGAATTTTGCTGCAGACCTTATTTTTTAAATTCAGCGGAGCTGCAGAAAGTATTTATATTTTCTCGGCTTTGGGAGCAGAACCTTACGGAAGAATAGGTTCAGGAATTGCAGAACTTATTGTGGCGGTTTTAATTTTAATTCCAAAAACCACATGGATTGGTGCTTTAGGCGGATGTGGAATAATGACTGGCGCTATTTTATCCCATTTATTGGTGTTAGGAATAGTGGTAGAAAATGACGGAGGATTTCTCTTTTTACTAGCCGTTATTACTTTATTATGTTGCTTAGGATTGCTTTACTTCAATAAAAACAAATTGTTTAATCTTCTAAATTTCAAATAGCCATGTTACTAAAATCAATACGTTATAGTTTAGATGAATTAATTTATCTATTAGATCAGTTGTCTGATCAGCAATATTCAAAATCTTGCGAAGCTTTAAGCGGCGCAACGATTGGTGAACACACGAGACATATTATCGAGATGTTTCAATGTCTTGAAAATGGTTATGATTTTGGGGTTTTAAATTATGATAATCGTGATAGAAATACCCAAATTCAAACTGAAACCGAATTTGCGAAACAATGCATTATCGAGATAAAATCAGGATTGAAAAGCGAAAACAAAACGCTTTATCTGGAACAAATAATCGACGGACTTGCCATCAGGATTCAAAGTAGTTATTATAGAGAATTACTTTATAATATGGAACATTGCATTCATCATCAGGCTTTGATAAAAGTGGCCGTTTTGCCATTTGAAAATATTTCGATTAATGAAAATTTTGGCGTAGCGCGCTCGACTATAGAATATAGAAAACAATGTGTACAGTAAGTTATATTAATACGAATGGAGTTGTCATTATAACTTCAAATCGGGACGAAAAAGTAATTCGCCCTGAAGCGATTTCACCTAGAAATTATTTCCATAAAGGTAAAAATATCACCTATCCAAAAGATCCAAAAGCCGGAGGCACCTGGTTTGCGATAGACGAATACGGAAATGTTGTAGTTCTCCTTAATGGCGGAATTGAAAAACATAAACCGAAGTTTTCTTATCGAAAGAGCCGCGGATTAATTGCTTTGGATATTATTGCTGATGCTTCGCCAAAAGATTTTTGGCAACAAATTAATCTGGAAGATATCGAACCTTTTACACTGGTTTTGTTTCAGGATTCAATGCTGTATGAATTAATTTGGGATGGTTTAGAAAAAAGAACAAGACCATTAGACGAATCTCAAAACCATATTTGGTCATCGGTTACTTTATATTCAGCTGAGGTTCGAAAAGAAAGAGCTTCGTGGTTTGTTGATTTTTTACAGGATAAAAAGGAAATCTCGGCTTCAGAAATGTTGAGTTTTCATCAAAACACCAAACGCGAAGATTCAGAAAACGGGTTGGTTATTAATAGAGAAAATAACTTGAAAACCTTAAACGTTACGCAGGCAATAATTCAACAAAATAAAGGAACGATGCAGTATTATGATTTGCTAAATGCACAATATTTTTCGACCTCTTTTATTAGTATTTAAATAAATAAAGATGAAACTACTTTTTCATAAAATCACCAATTGGGAATATTGGCCGTTTCAGGTTTTGTATGTTCCTATTTATTTCCTTTGGGCGTATTATGCGATCAAAGCCAGATCGATATTTTTCTTTAATGCTTCTAATCCTCAAATTAAGAACGGAGGATTTATTATGGAAAGTAAAAAAAAGATTTATGATTTACTTCCTAAAAAATATTATCCCAAAACTATTCTGATTCGGGAAAATACCAATTTGAAGGCGATAGTTGATATAGTAGTTGAAAAACAAATTTATTTTCCGTTTATCGCAAAGCCTGATATTGGTTTGCGTGGTTCTGGCGTAAAAAAAATCAAAACGGTTTCTGAATTAAGAGAGTATGCTGAAAAAGCAAGTTTCGATTTTTTAATACAAGATTTAATCCCGTTTAAACAAGAAGTAGGTATTTTTTATGTGCGTCATCCTCTTCAAAAAGAAGGGAAAATTACGGGAATTGTTTCTAAAGAATTCCTGAATGTTATTGGTGACGGAATTTCCACTATTGAAGATTTAATTTATAAAACGCCACGATTTCAATTTCAGCTTGAATCTTTAAAAGAAGAATACGGAGATCAATTATACCAAATTTTAAAGAAAGGCGAAGTAATGAATTTGGTTCCGTTTGGGAATCATGCCCGAGGCGCAAAATTTCTCGATGGCAGCCATTTGATTACGCCAAAACTTACCGCGACCATTAATGAAATTGCAACTCAGATTCCTGAATTTTATTTTGGACGCTTCGACATCATGTATAATACTTTTGAAGAATTAGAACGCGGAGAAAATTTTCAGATTGTAGAACTCAACGGAGCCGCAAGCGAACCCACGCATATTTACGATCCTAAACATTCAGTTTGGTTTGCCTGGAAAGAATTGGCAAGGCACATTACTTATATGTATGAAATTAGTGTTCAAAATCATAAAATGGGTGTTCCATACCTAGATCACAAAGACGGAATGCGCGAATACAGATTGCATTTGGCACAAAACAGTAAAATCATGAATTTTTAAAAATGAAAAGAATAAAAAATATTTCGATAGGATTTCTGGTAAGTTTTCTAGGTTCAATTCCGTTGGGATATTTAAACTTAGCAGGACTTGAAATTTATTCAAAATCAGGACTTCATAATTTGGTTTTCTTTTTATTTGGAGTTGTTTTTGTCGAGACTTTTGTAATTTACTTTACGTTACTTTTTGCCAAACAACTTATCGAAAACAAGCGATTGATGAAAGTAATCGATTTTTTCGCGATTGTTTTTATGTTTGGTTTAGCCTTCTTTTTTTATTTTAATTTCAGGCAAACAACCAAATCACACAATTATTTACAAGAGTATTTAATGTATTCGCCATTTGTAATTGGCGTGGTTTTAAATTGTTTTAATTTCTTGCAACTTCCTTTCTGGACCAGTTGGAATCTATATTTGCTTAACGGAAAGTTTATTACAATAGAAAGAAAGTTAAAATATTATTATATTGCAGGAACTTTGATAGGCGTTTTTTTAGGAATGTTTAGTCTCATTGTACTTTTGCAGACTCTTTTTCAAAAATCAAGTCATTTTTCAAAGTATTTAATGCCTGTTTTTATTCCGTTGCTTTTTGTTTTTTTAGGAAGTTATCAGGTATTTAAAGTGTATAAAAAATATTTTAAACGACCGGCTTTAGAGATATAAGTTCTAAAGTCTAACTAAAATTTTCATTCATGAAAAGACTTTACTTTCTTATTCCGTTAGTTTTCTTAGCCTGCAAGTCGAATCCCACAGCGGTAAGCGACAAGAGTTCGAAATCAGTTTCAAAGCCACTTGAAATTACCTATCAAGTCAAACAAAATGACGTCTCAGATTTCCTCAAATACCTTTCTTCAGATGAGTTAGAAGGGCGAGAAACCGGAACAAAAGGAATCGAAAAAGCAGCAGTTTTTTTAGAAGATTTCTTAAAGAAAAATAATGTAAAACCATACTTTAGTTCTTATCGTGATACACTTACCAACTTCAAATCGCCGGCATTTAATATTGTTGGTGTTCTTGAAGGAACAGATCCTGTGCTTAAAAAAGAATTTGTGGTTTTAAGCGCGCATTATGATCATATTGGTTTAGAGAAAAACAAACAAGACGATATGATCAATAACGGAGCCAACGATGATGCATCCGGAGTAACTGCCGTTGCAGAAATGGCGAAATATTTTAGCGAAACAAAAGCAAATAAACGCAGTATACTTTTTGTGTTTTTTGCAGGAGAAGAAAAAGGTTTGTTAGGATCTAAAAGTCTGGTGCAAAAACTAAAGCAACAAAACTTCAATTTATACGCACAATTGAACATCGAAATGATTGGTGTACCTATGAAACGCGATTATCTGGCGTACATCACTGGTTTCGATAAATCGAATATGGCAGAAAAGATTAATGAATATACGGGAAAAAAGACGATTGGTTTTTTACCAAAAGAAGCCGAGTATCAATTGTTTTACAGATCTGATAATTATTCGTTTTATGAAGCATTCAAAAAACCATGTCAGTCTATAAGTACTTTCGATTTTGAAAATTTTGAATTCTATCATCATGTTTCAGATGAATTTAAGTTAATGGATATTCCGCATATGACTGCTTTTATTCAGGAGTTTTTGCCGGCGGTGACAAAAATTGCGACTTCGCCTACACAGGAAATTACAATGAATAAATAACCGGTCTTTTTATAGGTTTTGCTTATTTTTGCTTTATGAAAAATATTATTGTTACCGGAACCAGTCGAGGAATTGGTTACGAATTAGCATTACAATTTGCTAATGCCGGAAATCAGGTTTTAGCCATTTCCAGAAAAATACCTCAAACGCTTTTAGAACATCAAAATATCACTTGCCTTTCGATAGATTTGGCAGATGAAACAGCTTTGACAGAAGTGGATAAATTTTTATCCTCAACCTGGAAAAAAGTTGATGCCGTAGTTCATAATGCGGGCGCTTTACTATTGAAGCCTTTTGCAGAAACTACTCAGGCTGATTTTGAAAGTATTTATAAAGTAAATGTTTTTGCTGTAGCCAATCTTACCAGAATTTGTTTGCCTTATCTTCAAAAAGGAAGTCATGTTGTAACCATTAGTTCAATTGGTGGAGTAAGAGGAAGTCTTAAATTTGCAGGATTAGCCGCTTATAGTTCAAGCAAAGGAGCTGTAATTACTTTGACAGAATTATTGGCAGAAGAATACAAGGAACAAGGAATTTCGTTTAATGTTCTCGCTCTGGGTTCTGTTCAGACCGAAATGTTAAATGAAGCTTTCCCGGGTTATCAAGCGCCAATTTCTGCAGAAGGAATGGCGACTTATATTTATGATTTTACCCTTAACGGAAATAAATATTTTAACGGAAAAGTGTTGGAAGTTTCTTCTACTAATCCTTAGTTAAAAATCCAATTTTAAAAATTCCAAATTCCAAATTCTCAATATTAAACTTTTAACTTCTCACATATAACTTTTAACTTAAAAAAAATTGATCGAAACATTAGCAAGATATATACCTGAACATGCTGTAAAGCCTGTCTTTGATTTGATTGTTGCCAATCAGGTTCATCTTAAAATCGTAAATGAGCGACAAACGCGTCATGGAGATTATAGGAGAGGCCCAAGTGGTAAACATGAAATCACGGTAAATGCCAGTTTAAATAAGTATCGTTTTTTGATTACGTTAATTCATGAGATTTCGCATTTGGTAGCATTTGAAAGATTTGGGCGAAAAATAAAACCCCACGGAAATGAATGGAAACATACTTTTCAACGCATGATGATTCCGTTTATTCGTCCGGAGATTTTCCCGGGGCAATTATTACCCTTATTAGCGAGGCATTTTAAGAATCCATCTGCGAGTAGTGATACTGATACTACTTTGTCATTGGCTTTAAAGCAATACGATGCGCAAAACGATAAAAATTACGTTTTTGAAATCCCGTACGGAAGTGTATTCAGAATTCAAAATGGAAAAATATTCAAGAAGTTAGCTGTTAGAACCAAACGTTTTGAATGTATCGAAATAAGCTCAGGAAAAACCTATTTGTTTAATCCAAATGCTGAGGTAGAGTTGATAAACTTACAGTAAACCTGATGAAAATTCCAATATTTTAAATTCCAAATTCCAACCGAAGGAAATTCCAAATAAAAAATTCCAAATTCCAAAACTGATGCAGTTGGAATTTGGAATTTTTTTATTGAGTTCTTCCAGAATTGGAATTTAAAATATTGGAATTTAAAATATTGGAATTTTTATCCCTTAAGATATGCTTCTCTCACTTTTTTGAATAAGTTCGAAGAGTAGACAAATTTTACGATATCTTTATTATCAGTTCTAAAGATTTCTTCTTTAGTTCCTTGCCACGCTTTTACTCCTTTTTTTAGGAAAACAATATTCTCACCAATTTCCATTACCGAGTTCATATCGTGCGTATTAATTACGGTGGTGATATTGTATTCTTCGGTGATTTCTTTAATCAAATTATCGATCAAAGTTGAGGTGTTCGGGTCTAAACCAGAGTTAGGCTCATCGCAAAATAAATATTTCGGATTATTTACAATTGCACGGGCAATCGCCACACGCTTTTGCATACCTCCGGAAATTTCAGAAGGTAATTTTTTATGTGCATCAACTAAGTTAACACGCTCTAAAACAAAATCAACACGTTCTTGAATCTTAGAGTTGTTATCGTTGGTAAACATTTTCAATGGGAAAGCCACATTTTCTTCAACAGTCATCGAATCAAATAAAGCACTTCCTTGAAAAACCATTCCAATTTCAGTTCTTAATTCTCTTTTTTCGTCTGGATCTAATTCTGAGTAAACTCTACCGTCAAATTCGATTGTTCCTGAATCTGGAGTATGAATACCTAACAAAGTTTTTAATAAAACGGTTTTCCCGGATCCACTTTGTCCTATAATTAAATTGGTTTTTCCGGTTTCAAAAACGGTCGAAACCCCTTTTAAAACTTTACTGTCACCAAATGATTTTTCTATGTTTTTTACTTCTATCATTATCCTAATAATAATTGAGTTAATATGTAATTAAAAAGAATGATACAAACAGATGTCCATACAAATGATACTGTACTTGCTTTACCAACTTCTAATGCTCCACCTTTCATGTAATATCCGTGAAAAGACGGAATTGTAGCCAATAACATTGCGAATATTAAGGTTTTAATAAAAGCGTATGTAATATGAAAAGGAATAAACTCCATTTGAGCTCCCTGAATAAAATCTTCACTTGTCGAAAATCCTCCGTAAGCACAAGCAAGCCATCCACCAAAAATACCAAGGAACATACTAATACCAATTACAAAAGGATACATTAATAAAGCTACTATTTTAGGGAAAACCAAATAGTTTAATGAATTAACCCCCATAACTTCTAAAGCATCAATTTGTTCTGTAACACGCATTGTACCAATGCTAGAGGTGATATAAGATCCCATTTTTCCGGCCATAATTACCGAAATAAAAGTAGGAGCAAACTCCAGAATCACAGATTGACGTGTAGCGAAACCAATTAAATATTTTGGAATTAATGGATTAGTTAAGTTTAATGCAGTTTGAATGGCAACAACTCCTCCAATAAAAAAAGAGATAAAACAAACAATGCCCAGAGAGTCGATTATTAAATCATCGATTTCTTTAAAAATTAATTTTTTCATCACAGACCATTTCGTCTGTTTGTTAAAAATTTCTTTCAGCATTAAAAAATATCTTCCTAGTTGAGATATATAACGGATTAGCATCATAATTTTAGTAATATTGGCTAAATTAAGGATTAGTTTACAGTTTACAGTTTCACTTTACAGTTTTTTAAGTTTTAAAAACTAAAAAAGCTTCTGTTTCATTTTCTGAAAACGGTAATTTCTTATAAATTTAGCTTGTTCGGGTGTAACTAATAAAGGTGTTTTGGCTTTTTTTGCTTTCCAAAAACCTCTTATATAGTCTAAAAATAAAAATGGTTTTTTCTTCATCATCGCCAATTTTGCCGATGCAATTGCGGTAATCCAAAAACCGTAACCTATAGTATAAAAAGCTTCTCCTTGTTTATAACGGGCCGTTTTGTTGTAATTAGCGCCTGTTGGTTTAAGGTGTTTCACATGCAAAGATTCGTCTGTAACTATTTTCCAGTCATAGTATTTGCAAAGTAATTCGTCTACAGTATCCCAACCCATTGCTGGTCGTAAACCTCCAATTTGCTGATAAGTTGCTTTTCGATATGCTTTTAATGCACCGCGAATATGATCTTTATCGGTTAGGTTTTCTAATATCCAGTCGCCATTTTTTTCGATGTAGCAAAATCCTCCAACCATTCCAACTTTTGGATCGGATTCAAAATGTTTGATAATCGTTTCAAAATAATTAGGTGGAAAAATTAAATCGCCATCTATCTTTACAATAATATCATAATCAGAATCCAGTGTTTCAAAACCTTTTTGGAAAGCCTGAATGACTTTACTTCCTGGCATATGAATCGCGTCTGAAGTTTTATTGACAACAGATATAAACGGATTTTCTTTTGCGAATCCCAAAACCACTTCTTCTGTTTTATCAGTCGAATTGTCGTTTACAACCACAACTTTTGATGGCAAAACAGTTTGGGAAACTAAAGATTGCAAAGTCAGACCAATTAGATCTTGCTCGTTGTGCGCGGGAATAACGATATAATACTTCATGTTTTTTTAATTAAATCCCAATTTTTTAAAAATTCCAAATCTTGAGAATAAATCGCAATCTTCTAAAATTCCAAATTCCAATCTTACCGATGTGGCTAAAATTGGAATTTGGAATTTAAATATTGGAATTTATTATTTATGCTTTTATTTTCTCCGCAACAACGATGTAATATCTTGGAGTAAAATATCTTAATAAGGGTCTGAAACCAAACTTTTTTACAGGATGTGTAAATTTTTGGCGATCGGTTATTTTCCAGCCTGTTTTTTCTAAAAGCCAGTCTAATTGCCAATCTTCGAATTCGTGGTAATGTCTGTCCCACATATCAGTTTTAGAACGATATGCCGGAGAAAACCATAAACGTAACGGAATTGAAATTAACAATTTGTCACATTTTACGTTTTGCAGAATGGTATATGGATTTAGCAAATGTTCGAAAATTTCGAATGCAGTAAAAACGGTATAATCTTCGGTTTGTAGCGCCGTTTGATCGTTGTCTAAATCTTCGCCTTTTGTGTTTTTTACGGTATAACCATTTTCTTCCATTATTTTAGAAAACGGATTTGGTACACCAAAATCAAAAATAGTCTCTGATGTTTTAACGTGTTTTTGTAAAAACTCTAAGGTAAGTTTGAATCTTTTATTCGGAAACGTTTTTTCGTACATAGCGTTGCGAGGAACGAAACAATCTCTCGTTCTTGATTTTATAATTAGGTCGCAAATATACTAAAAAAGTCCGCACTATTAAGATGCGGACTTTTTAGTTTTCAGTTTAGAGTCGCAGTTTACAGTCTTCTAAACTGAATACTGTGACTGTAAACTGCGACTAGTATCGGTATACAAATGCATTCACATTCATTCCTGCTCCAACTGAAGCAAAAATGACAACATCGCCTTTGTTAATTTCGTGATTTTCTAATTTCCCTTGAATCAATAAGTCGTACAAAGTAGGTACAGTTGCAACGCTGCTGTTTCCTAAATCATGAATACTCATTGGCATAATGTTTTCAGGAGCGGTTTTATCGTATAATTTGTAAAAACGGGCAATAATAGCTTCGTCCATTTTTTCGTTGGCTTGATGAATAAGGATTTTCTTCACTTCATCAATTCCGATTCCGCTTTTGTCTAAACAACTTTTCATCGCACATGGAACCTGACTTAAGGCAAATTCGTAGATTTTACGACCGTACATTTTTATGTATTTAATGTCTGGATCTAAATCTGGGTTGTATGATTTTCCGAAGAATAAAAAGTTGGCTTCATCATTTGCAAAAGTGGCACTTTCGTAAGATAGTAAACCTGCTTCGTCATCAGAAGCTTCAAGAATTGAAACTCCGGCACCATCAGAATAAATCATAGAATCACGATCGTGATCGTCTACAACTCTTGATAGCGTTTCGGCTCCAATTACCATGACACGTTTTGCCATACCTGATTTGATAAAAGCATTGGCTTGCAAAACTCCTTCAATCCAGCCCGGACATCCAAAAAGAATATCGTAAGCTACACATTTAGGGTTTTTAATGTCTAGTTTATTTTTAACACGTGTTGCTAAACTTGGCAAAATATCCGATTGATTTGTTCCGGATTTTACATCGCCAAAGTTATGTGCAAATATGATGTAGTCTAATGTTTCGCGATCGATTTTAGCGTTTTCAAGTGCTCTTTCGGCAGCAAAAAAGGCTAAATCAGATGAGGTATGTTGATCTTCGGCATAACGACGGTTTTCGATTCCGGTAATACCTTTGAATTTTTTAATTACAACTTCATTAGGATAAGCAAAAGGAGTTCCGTCCTCATTTAGAAAAACGTGATCACCAAAGTCTGTATTGCTTACTTCTTTATTTGGAATATAACTTCCTATACCAATTATTTTTATTTTCATTATTCAGTAATTATCCGATAAATTTATTGCTAAAGTATAAATAAAATCATGATAACTATCATAAAAAATACTATGCATGCATATAATTATGAAATAATAAATATTTATAGGATTTATTGTTAATTTTTTAATGAAATTTGACTTTAACCGAGATTTCAAACGTTTGAGTTTTGTTTTTTGACATATTTTTTTTCGGAAGAATGTTAAAGCTTTTTGGTGTTTTGTTACAAATAAAGCCGAAGTTTCAAAAAGTGTTAAAAATTAGAAAACCTTAAGTTTTATTTTAAAGTTTTGAAGCGGTGTAATGACATTTTGCTCGCGTGAGGGATAGGAGCTAGCTACCGAAGTAGCGTGGATAGCCCGACAGCATCGCGGTAAAAGGGCGAATATGCGGAAAGTGAATTAGCCCTTTTACCGCGATGGTGGCACGCCCAGATTAAAATTTTAGATGATAGATTTCTGATTTCTGATTTTAGATTTTTGTTTCAGTTTTCAATTTTTACGTTATGCTGTTGAAAACTCAAACAAAAAATAAACCCGACAAGTTTAAAGACCTGTCGGGTTTGGATATAATATTAGAAAACTGATTTTTAGTTTTCCATGTAAGCTTCTATTGGAGCACAGCTGCAAACTAAGTTTCTGTCACCGTAAGCATCGTCTACACGACGAACTGATGGCCAGAACTTATTTTCGGCGATGTAATCTAATGGGTAAGCCGCTTTTTCTCTTGTATAAGGGAAATCCCAATTGTCAGTTGTTAACATTGCCAAGGTGTGTGGTGCATTTTTCAATACGTTGTTTTTATCATCGGCTGTTGCAACTTCAATTTCTTTTCTGATTGAAATAAGCGCATCACAAAAACGATCTAATTCTGCTAAATCTTCAGATTCAGTTGGTTCGATCATTAAAGTTCCTGCTACAGGGAAAGAAACCGTAGGAGCGTGGAAACCGTAATCCATCAAACGTTTTGCGATATCACCAACTTCGATTCCGTTTTCTTTGAATGCACGACAATCTAAAATCATTTCGTGAGCTGCTCTTCCGCATTCTCCAGTATAAAGAATTGGGTAATGTCCTTCGAAACGAGATTTCATGTAGTTAGCATTCAAAATAGCGTGTTCTGTAGCACTTTTTAATCCTTCAGCTCCCATCATTGTGATGTAACCGTAAGAGATTAAACATACTAAAGCTGATCCGTAAGGTGCAGATGAAATAGCTGTAATGGCTTGTTCACCACCTACTTTAAGGATTGGGTTGGTTGGTAAAAACGGAACTAATTTTTCGTTTACACAAATTGGTCCAACTCCAGGTCCGCCACCACCGTGAGGAATAGCGAATGTTTTGTGTAAGTTTAAGTGACAAACGTCGGCACCAATTGTAGCAGGATTTGTTAACCCAACTTGCGCGTTCATGTTTGCACCGTCCATATATACTAATCCGCCGTTATCGTGGATTAATTTTGTGATTTCAATAATCGAAGATTCGAAAACTCCGTGAGTCGAAGGATAAGTTACCATTAAACAAGATAAATCATCTTTGTGTTCAATTGCTTTTTCTCTTAAATCTTCTACGTCAATATTTCCTTCCGGAGTCGTTTTAGTAACGATGATTTTCATTCCCGCCATAGCTGCAGAAGCAGGATTGGTTCCGTGAGCTGATGATGGAATTAAACATACATTACGATGACCTTCGTTTCTTGATAAGTGGTAAGCACGAATCGCCATTAAACCAGCATATTCTCCCTGAGCTCCAGAGTTTGGTTGTAATGTTGTTCCGGCAAATCCTGTAATTACATTTAATTGTTGCTCTAATTTTTTAAGCATTGTAATGTAACCTTCAGCTTGTTCTACTGGTGCAAATGGGTGAATGCTGTTCCAGTTTGGCATTGATAAAGGCAACATTTCTGAAGCTGCGTTTAATTTCATTGTACAAGAACCTAATGAAATCATCGAATGATTCAATGATAAATCTTTACGCTCTAATTTTTTGATGTAACGCATGATCTGACTTTCCGAATGATGATTGTTGAATACATCATGCGTTAAGAAAGAAGATGTTCTTTCTAACGAAGCAGGTAACTGACTTGTAGCAGATAATTCAGCAACGGTGAAAGTTTCTTTACCTAAAGCCTCAGCAAAAATCGCAATAATTTGGTTGATGTCGTTAATTGAAGTCGTTTCGTTTAACGAAATAGAAATCGTATCAGCATCTACATAAAAGAAGTTTACTTCGTTTTTCTCAGCAATTGCTTTTACTTTTTGAGCATCAGCTTTTACTAAAATAGTATCAAAGTAAGCTGTATTAGTTTGAAAAACGCCTAATTTATTTAAAGCTTCAGCAGTTGTAACCGCCGATGCGTGAACTTTGTTTGCAATATATTGTAATCCTTTTGGTCCGTGGTAAACCGCGTACATTCCGGCCATAACTGCCAGTAAAACCTGAGCAGTACAAATATTTGAAGTTGCTTTTTCACGTTTAATGTGTTGCTCACGAGTTCCTAAAGCCATACGTAAAGCGCGGTTTCCGTTTACATCAATAGAAACTCCAATAATACGACCTGGCATAGATCGTTTGTATTCGTCTTTAGTTGCAAAAAATGCAGCGTGAGGACCACCGTAACCCATTGGTACACCAAAACGTTGTGAAGTTCCAACTACTACTGCAGCTCCCATTTCTCCCGGAGAAGTTAAAGTGGCTAATGATAAAATATCGGCAGCAAAGGCAACTTTGATTTCGTTTTCTTTTGCTTTAGCAACAAAAGCACTATAATCGTTTACCTGACCGTATTTTCCCGGGTATTGTAAAATGGCTCCGAAGAACTCATTAGAAAAATCAAAGTTTTCGTGGTTCCCAACTACTAATTCAATCCCGATAGGAGTAGAACGTGTTTGAAGTACGGATAAAGTTTGAGGTAAAATTTCTTCAGAAACGAAGAATTTGTTTGTATTGTTTTTCTTTTGATCACGTGTACGAACATCAAATAACAAAGCCATAGCTTCGGCAGCAGCAGTTCCTTCATCAAGTAAAGAAGCGTTTGCAATTTCCATTCCTGTAAGTTCAATAACAGTAGTCTGGAAATTTAAAATTGCTTCAAGACGACCTTGAGCAATTTCTGCCTGATAAGGCGTATAAGCGGTATACCATCCTGGATTTTCGAAAATATTTCTCTGAATTGGAGCAGGAACGATAGTAGGGTGATAACCCAAACCAATGTATGATTTGAATACTTTATTTTTCTTCCCTAATTCCTGAATATGATTTGCAAATTCGTATTCTGTCATTGCAGGATCCAAATTCAAAGGTGCTTTTAAACGAATATCATCCGGAAGGGTTTCGTAAACAAGTTGTTCGATCGATTCAACCCCAATGGTTTGTAACATGTGTTGAAGATCTGTTTCTCTTGGGCCAATGTGTCTTAAAGCAAAAGCATCTGTTCTCATTTGTAGCTATCTAATTTTTTAAGGGCAATGCAATTCGCGATGTATCTTCTTTGACTTAATCAAGTGTAACACAAGGTTTATTACATTTTATAGTAAATGTGTTGTTTTTTTGTGGCGCAAAATTAAGTATTATTAATAATTTAATAGGTATTTTTAACTTCAATTTTTATGAAATTTACAACTAAAGAGTTGATTTGTTAATAATTGATTAGATTTAAAGAATGAAACTACTAAAACAGATATTCGATTTTTACCTCAATAGCAGCATTCATGTGGCTTTATCATGTTATGCTTTGGTACGAATAACGTTTCATATGTTTCATATTCAATATGATGAGTCAATGGCGTTGTTCGTTTTTTTTGGAACAATTGTGGGGTATAATTTTGTTAAATACGATGCATGGGTTCGGGTCAGGAAAAAACCAATGACAAAACAATTAAAAATTATCGCTGCATTAAGTCTAATTTCACTCGTTTTAGTTGGCTATTATTTCTTCCATCTTAAGCGAATTACTCAAGTTGTTTCTGTCATCATTTTTGCCATCACCGCACTTTATACACTTCCATTTTTTCCCAATAAAAAAAATGCCCGAAACTGGGCCGGAGTAAAAATATATATTGTGGCACTTTGCTGGGTAGGAGCCACCTTGGTTTTGCCTTATATAAATGCCGAAATTCCGTTTACCGCCAACTTTTTTACCAAATGCATTCAGCGTTTTGTATTGGTTTTTGTTTTGATCCTGGTTTTCGAAATCCTCGATTTGGCCAATGACGATCCGCATCTCAAAACCGTTCCGCAAACCATAGGCGTAAAGCGCACTAAAATTCTAGGCTTTTCGCTTTTAGTCCCATTTTGGATTGTTGGTATTTTGTCCTTCACAGTTCACGATCTTATCATCAATCTTATAATGGTCGTAACGTTAATGCTTTTTATTTTCTTTGCCAATACCAACAGATCCAGATATTACACTTCTTTCTGGGTCGAAAGCGTCCCCATTTTTTGGTGGTTAATGATGGTATTTTTATAAATTGTATTCATGATATTTTATGGAAGAAAACATATACTTTTTAAGATTTAAATTTACTTTTTTGCAATTTATAGCCTTGTTTTTTGGATGGAATTTCTTCATCTGTTTTATCTGGCCTCTTATGATTGAGTCTTACTTTGGCGTTACCATATTCGTTTGTGCTTTTTCTTTGGTTTTTGCGATGGCGCTAAATAATAAATTGATTTTATGGCTGTTTTTGTTGTTTCACATCAATAAAAAAATTGTAATTATCTATCAAAAAACAATGCTTTATCTAAGTGCATATTTTGGAACTTGCGTTTTTAGCTGGTTTATGCCTCCAATGAGTATTTATGTTTTTCTTGAGCATTTATTTATCAATACCCTTACCGTTTTTTTGTATTTTACTTTTGTAATGAAGGCTACTAATAGAGAAGACATTTAATATATGATTCCCTTTCAAAGCATAATAAAAAACCCGATGTTGTTTTGAACATCGGGTTTTTTATGAAGATATTTAAAATGTTATTTTGGGCGTGTCCCTCCGGGTCGGGCTATCCGCTGCAAGTCCTCGCACTTCCTTCGTCAGGCTGTGGGCTTTCCACTTCTATCCCTCACGCAACCATAAAACAAGAAAATTTATTTTTAAAAAGAGAGACTTATAATAGAATCTGCCCAATCTGCGAGATAAAAATTTTAAAACAATTATTTCGTTTTCTGTTCCGCTAATGCCTTATTCAAATCAGCTTTAGCTTCATCTAGTTTTTTTCTTTTCTTAGCAATTTTTTCTTTGCTTTCCTGATCTTTAATCGCTTTGTTAAGATCGTCTGTTCTTTCCTTAACTTTTTGTTGCTTTTCTTTTACCTTTTTGTCAAGATCGTTAGTTACGGTTTTAGTTGTACAGTTTTTCTTGGTTTTCGAAATAGCTTCTTCAACTCCCTTTATTTGATTTTGATTACCGGCTTTTTTAGCAGCGACCAATTTCGTATTCAGCTCACATAATTTTCTTTCACATCCTTTTAAAGTTGCACAATTACTCTGTGCAAATCCTATAAAAGAAATGGCGAAGAATGCTATCGATAAAATTTTAGTTTTTAAAGTCATAAGTTTATTTTTAATGATTTACAATGGTTGTAATACTTATAAAAGTAAGAAAATTATTTTAAATATGTTTTTCGGCTACTTCTTTCAGTACTTTATTTCTTTCTAAAAGAAACTGTATTAAGTGCTTCTTTAAAAATAAAGAATCAAATACTTTACCAAAAAATCCAAACGGAGTTTCATATTGCATTTTATCTTTCATGATCGTAACATCATTTTGTTCTTCAAAAAAATGTTCGTGCTTAAAGAATTTGAATTTTCCTTCTTCCATTTCATCCACAAAATAATCGTAAAAGTTCATCGCGGTAATTCGGCTTTTGTGCGTGAGATAAAACCCAAAATGTTTACCGCGCCAGGTTACCGTTTCGTTTAAATTAATCAGGCCAGAAGTTATTCCGGCAATAGCCACTTCACTAGTCTTACTCGCTGATTGTTGATGAATGTCTATGTTTCGTGAAGCATCGAAAACGATTTGTTTCGATGCTTTTATTTTTGTGGTGAGATTTATTGTTGTCATTAATTTAATTTTTGTTTTGCTCAATCTTGTCATCCCGATTTCTATGATAAAACCAAATCTTTTTTATAAGGGATTTGGTTTTTTATTACTGCAAAAACCCGATGGATTATTTTATTTCTCACAGCGTTTAAAACG
>NZ_CADCSU010000149.1 GCF_902804475.1 Flavobacterium bizetiae | reverse complement strand
TATATATATATATATATATGAACTCTTTTTCTACACTAATCGCAATAAAAATTAGACATAGTAAAAATTTAGCTTTGTTAGTTTTCAAAAATAAATTATCACCCCTTTTCTAATTGATTTACCTTTTAAAAACCTCTTTATTTCATATGAAACCATTTTTTTGGTTTGTAAACAAAAAAAGCACTTACCAACTTTTGATAAGTGCTTTTGAATTTTAAATAAAAGAAATTAAACCAAAAGTAAAATAGTTACGGTAGTACCTTTATTTTCGCTAAAATCAATTTTGATAGAGTCATTTTTTAGGTCTTGCAATAATGAAAGACGCTCTTTGGTAAGCTGAATTCCTTTTGATTGATGGAGTTTGCTTTTTTTAGCTGCATTTAAACTCATTCCGTTGTCTATAATTTTACATTCTAAAAGAGTGTTTGAAATCATTTCAAACGAAATTATTAACTTCGGAGAAATACTCGATTCGTTGAAAGCATGGACAAAAACATTCTCTACAAAAGGCTGTAAAAGCATTGTTGGAATTTTGGTAAAACAAGTATCTACTTCAGGCGAAATTTGAATTTCAAAATCGATTCTATTGTCAAAACGCATATTTTCGATCGTGATATAGGCTTCAAGATATTCTATTTCTTCCTCTATGGTAATGGTTTGTTTAGAAGAGTTTTCGAGTGTTTTACGAATTAATTTCGAAAACTCACTAATGTAGAGCAGCGAGTTTTCGATGTCGTTACTTATTATGAAATCCTGAATGGCATTCATCGCATTAAAAGTAAAATGCGGATTCATCTGACTCAATAAAGCTTCGAGTTTGGTCTCAGCAATACGACGCTGAATGATTGTTTTTTCGTTCGATTTTCTTTTTATTCTAAGAAAAACAAATGCAATTATTCCGGAAAAAACGGTAATGATTAGAATAATGAACCACCAATTTAACCAAAACGGCGGCTGAATATATAGCTGTAAAATCGTAAATACTTTTGATTTTCCTGCATTCATATCAAAAACTTCAATCTCTACATTGTAGTTTCCATAAGGCAAATAGGGCAGGAATACATTGGTTTTTTCGGTATACGGACTCCAACGATTGTTATTATTTAGGCGATATCTAAATTTTAGTTTGTTAGGGAAAGGATGTCCTTTTGGAACAAAATCAATCGAAAATGAATTATGCTTATAGTCTGAAACAAGTTGCTTTGAGTTGTATCTGAACCATTTATAAGACGAAGGTTTTAAAGGAATATTGTTTATGGCAATTTTACTGATTCCGATTTCAGAAACTGTCAACTGATTGGCAATTAAACGGTTGAGATCTATGGTATAAAATCCTTTTTGAGTACCCAGCCATAATGTGTTGTCAAAAATTTGAGAAGTGGTTATTCTGCAATCTTTTAAACCTTGTTCTTTGTCAATAAGTCTTACAATGCCATCTTTATAAATATTGATACCTTTTTCTGTACCTATCAAAACATAGTCTTTGTAGGATTCAAGGAATAAAATTGTATTACCAATAATTTGTTTTTTTGAAATCGTTTTAAGGATTTTGAAAGATTTTGAATCATCAACTATAAAAACATCGCCGAATTCAGCGGCCAGAATAAGTTGTCCTTTGTTGTTTTTTGTAATGTGTTTGAATTTTTTTTCTTTCCAGATTCCATCGGCTAAATACGATCGAAACTGACCATTTTCGTAAACATAAATTCCATTAAAAACAGATAGAAGATAGGTTTTGTTATTGTTGGTTAAAATTTTTACGATGTATTGTGGCGTGTTTTTATTGAATTTGGAATAATGTGTATTTTCTAAAGTTTTTAAATTTTCGTACACGCGAACTCCTGCATACGTAATGGTTTCTATTAATTTATTATCATAACCAAAACCAATTTTCAAACTGTGTTTGGGCAAGTAATGGACTATTTTATAGTTTTTATCAATTTCAAAAATTCCTATGTTGCTATTTATCCATAACGAATTTTGATTTTTTACAATTTCGTAAAACTCAATTTCATTTGTTGGAATATTAAAATTCAATTCAAAATCTCTTGATTCTGCCGATTGTTTCTTTAAGATGTTTTGTCCTTTTTTGTAAAAAAACATTTCACTTTTCTTAAAATCTTCCAGAGAAATCGAATTTGTAATTTCTTGTTTTGCATTTAGAACTTTTAATCCTTTGGTATCTAAAATCAATTTATCATGATTGAAATTTTCAAAATCGATAATTGATGTTAATATGAATGGATTATAATTAATAATCTGATCTAATCTTACCTGATAAATTCCATTGTCGTTCGAACCAACATAAAGAATGTCATTAAATTTATCGTATACCACATTCAACAGAACTTTAGAGTCAATTCCGTAGATGTTAGAAACATCCGTCATCTTATCATCTGCAATCGTATAAAGTCCTCCGTCTGGAGTATAAACGCCCCAGGCAGCGGCAAAAATGGTGTTTCTGTTGTCTTTTGCAAATTGCCATACAAATGATTTTCCAAAATTTACAGATAATTTGTTCCCGTTTAAAATTTCATCAAAATCATATTTATTAATATATGTTTCGTTTCCGCTGTAAAGTGTCGAGCCAAAAAGTCCTAATGAATATGAATTTTTATGCAAGACAACCGGAACAATACGCGGAGTTGGAGAAGATTCGTCAATTTTAAATAAACCTTCAAAAGTAGAAGTAAAATAGACAACGTCTCGATAGGTAACAAAAGCTAAGGAAATAAAATCCTCTTTATGCTCAGGAACTTTAGGGGTAATTAGCTTGTTTGTTTTTATGTCAATGATAGAAACACCTTGTTCTGTACCGACATAAATTTTGTTTTTGAACGGAAAAACTTTTCTTGTTTTATTGGCTAAAAGCCCATCTTTCATTCTGAAAACGGTAAATTTTTTACCATCAAATTTACTAACGCCACCGCCATAACTGGCAAACCACATATTTCCATCGGTATCTTCTGTGATATCCCAACAACTGTTATGGCCTAATCCGTTGCTTTCATCAATAGTGGTAAAAGTTCCGTTTTCCATTCTTGAAACTCCATTTTCAGTTCCAATCCATAAAATGTTTTTAGAATCTAAAAATAACGCACGAACGGCATTATTGGGCAAACCATCTGATGTGGTAAAGTTTCTGGATGGAAAATTTTGACCAATTGTAATAATTGGAAGCATAAAGAGATATACACAAAAAAGAAATTTATTTTGTGATAGCATCAATAAGGTTGTTTTTTCTAAATTTTTGATCTGAAACCGGAATTTCATCACCTGAAGTCATTTCTAAGACAAAATCTTCAGATTTAAAATTTTTAACATAATCAGCATTCACTAAATAACTTCGATGAACTTTTAGAAATTGTTTTTCAAATTCTAATAATTCGCAAATTTCTTTAAAGGATTTTGAGGTATAATGTTGCTGTTCTGTGGTTTGAATGAAAGTGTAGGAACCATCAGATTTACAAAAAATAATTTTATTGATTTGAACCACATCAAAACCAACTTTCGTAGGAAATGCAACTCTTTGTTTTCCTGAGTTTGAGTGGTTTAAATTTTCAGTTAGAAGTTCATATTTATTGATGCTTTGTTTTTTTTCTAAAACAGCATCCAATCGGCTAATTGCGGCTTTAAAATCTTGTACATCAATTGGTTTTAACAAATAGTCTAAAGCGCTTTTACGAATAGCTTCGATCGCATATTCTTTGTGGGCTGTTGTAAAAATAATTTCAAATGATAAACTTTCAAAATGAGAAAGCAATTCAAAACCATTTTCATCCGGCATCTGAATATCCAGAAAAACAAGATTGGGTGCGTGTTTTTTTATTGAAATTAAAGCAGATGAAACAGAATTGCATTGATCAACTATTTCAATTTTATCTTCATAATAGAAATTACATAGTTTTTTTAAGAAACTGCGGGCATGCGATTCGTCATCAACAATAATTGCTTTAATTTTCATAACAGACTTTAGTGGTATTTGGTTGGTTGTTTTTGGAAAGAAAATAGACAGGTGCTATTTTTTTAAATTGGTTTTATTCAATCGTCATAGAGCGCAATTTAGTTCGGTAAGCTTCGAGTGCAATAGATTTAGAAATGAATCCGAAATATTTACCGTTTCGTAAAACCGGAAGAAAAGCTGATTTTGATTTTTCGAATTTACTCATGACAATTTCCATGCTGTCATCAGAAGAAATGGTAGCAACCGGAGTTTTCATAACATCTTTTATCAATGTATATTTTACACGATAATTGTTGAAGATAATTTCCCGAATATCATTAAAATGAACCACTCCAACAAGATCTTTTTCGTTATCGACAACGGCAAAAACAACCTGGTTTGAATGCGAGATAAGATCAACCAATTTGCTTAAATTCTCATCAGGGTGAACCGTTAAATAATCGCATTGAATGATCGTATCAATATCCAGAGTAGAAAGAATATTAGAATCTTTATTGCTGGTAAAAGCGTGACCTTTTTTGGCAAGACCTTTTACATCAAGAGAATATTTTTCGAAACGTTTAGAAATAGCAAAACTTATTGACGAAACAATCATAAGCGGAATCATAAGGCTATAACCGCCTGTAATCTCGGCGATTAAGAAAATTGCAGTAAGTGGTGCGTGAAATAATCCGCTCAAAATACCGGCCATTCCCACCATAGTAAAGTTGCTAATTGGCAATTTTGATAAACCAATCAAGCTGATGAATTTAGAGAAAAAGTATCCCAAATAAGATCCTAAAAATAGCGAAGGAGCAAAATTACCTCCATTTCCACCACTTCCAAGAGTTAATCCTGAAGCGAATACTTTTACCATCATCGTGCATCCCACAAAGAGAAGCAACACCCATTGATTGTTTCTAAAATCGGCAAATAAGGTATTGTCTAATAATTTTCCCGGATCAGTTTCAGATAAGGTTTTAATACTTTCGTAACCCTCTCCAAAAAGAGTTGGAAATATAAAAATAAGTAATGCCAATAACGAAGAACCAATTAAGGCTTTTTTATAAGGTCCTACTTTTAAATTAGAAAAATAATGTTCGACTCTTTGAAAGTTTCTGGCGTAATAAACCGCAATAAAACCAGTCAAGATTCCTAACATCACATAAAAAGGAATATTATGATAGTTGAAAGCTTCTTGTTTTTTGAACGACAATAAAATAGTTTCGTCTAAAACAATAGCAGAAACCAAAGCACCGGTAGCGGCAGAAATCATAATAGGTGTAAAGGCCGAAATACTGACATCAACCAATAAAACTTCTATGGCAAAAAGAACTCCGGCAATTGGGGCATTAAAAGCAGCCGAAATTCCGGCAGCAACTCCGCAGCCAATAAGTAATGTTCTGTCTTTATAAGGTAATTTATAATTTTGGGCAAAATTAGATCCAAATGCGGCACCTGTAATAACAATTGGGCTTTCTAAACCTGCAGAACCTCCTAAACCAACAGTAAGCGAAGAGGTAACAATCTGAGCATACATTTGTTTCTTTGGGATAATACTGGCCTTTTTAGCAACGGCATATAAAATCTGAGAAGTCCCTTTTTCGATGCTTCCGTTAAGCACTCTTTTTACCACAAAAACCGTCAGTACAATACCAACAATTGGCAGGATACTATTAATGAAGCTCAGTTTTAAAATCCCATTAATATAAGTCGCAAAAGAGAAAACGCTATGGGCAAAAGTTTTTAAAACAATTACAGCCAACGAACATGAAATACCAATTAAAACACTTGATAAAAAAATAAACTGCTTTGGAGTCATTAATGATTGTGCCAAAGCGATGATGCTTTCTAGTCTTCTAAAATATTTTTTTAGCATTCTGTTTGTAAAAAGTTAGGGAAACTACAAATTTAGCTCATAATGTTTGAATATAAATGATAATTCTCAATAAAATTAAAATCCTACGGCAGCATCGTCTCCACGAAAATCTGCGCCGCCTTCGAGAGTGTTGTCCGGCAGAACCAATATACAATCTAATTTACCAATTACAGGTGTATTTTTTTCATTGATTAAATACCCTTTTGCTTTTAGATTATTCATCGTATTGGCATCAAAAGCATTAGGTTCGAAGGTAATTAAATCCGGTAACCATTGATGATGAAAACGTGGTGCATTTACAGCTTCCTGCATGCTTAAGTTGTATTCGTAAACATTTAAAATCGCCTGTAAAACACTTGTAATAATAGTAGAACCTCCCGGAGAACCTACGACCATAAATAATTTGCCGTTTTTCTCTACAATTGTAGGCGTCATAGAACTTAACATTCTTTTTTGTGGCGCAATGCTATTGGCTTCATTTCCTACTAAACCAAACATATTTGGAGATCCCGGTTTGGCGCTAAAATCGTCCATTTCGTTATTCAAAAAGAAACCTAATTCATCACAATAATATTTTGATCCGTAACCGTCGTTAAGGGTTGTGGTTGCTGCAACGGCATTTCCTTGTGCATCTACAATAGAATAATGTGTGGTTTCTGTACTTTCGTTAAAGTTTACTTTTCCTTCTCTGATTTCTGATGATAAACTGGCTTTGTTGACATCAAAAGTTGACATTCTTTCTTTTAAATACGAATCAGCCATTAACCCATTAATTGGAATTTTAACAAAATCCGGATCTCCTAAAAACTGACTTCTATCGGCGTAAGCGCGTCTTTCAGCTTCGACAATTACCTGAATAGATTCGGCTGTGTTGTGTCCCATTTTGGCTAAATCATAAGGAGCAATCATTTTCATGATTTGAGCCAGACAGATTCCTCCACTACTTGGAGGTGCCATCGAAGTTACTTTTAAATCTTTATACTTAAATTGTAATGGCTTTCTCCATTTGGCCTCGTATTTTGCCAAATCCTGAAGGGTTATAATTCCGCCTTTCTTCTGAAGGTAATTCACTAAAATTTTAGCCGTTTCGCCTTTATAAAATTCGTTTCTTCCGTTTTTTGCAATCCGTTTTAAGGTGTTGGCAAGAGCCGGATATTTAATGGTATCATTTTCTTTAAAGTTACCAGCCAAAAGCGTATTTGGGCCATTTACTTTTACAATCGCGTCATGATAATCCTGAAGTCTTTTTTCTTGTTTTTTGGTAACGACAACACCTCTTTCTGCAAGGGCAATAACAGGTTTTAGAATTTCTGCCATTGGCAAAGAACCTAGTTTTTTATGCACAGCAAAAACACCGGCAATCGTTCCGGGAACTCCAATTGCCAAAGGCGTTTCGGTACTTTTACCTTTTATAACATTTCCGTCTTTATCCAGAAACATATCTTTTGATGCGGCTAACGGTGCTTTTTCACGATAATCCAGAGATCCAACTTCGCCATTCGCTTTCCTGTATACCATAAATCCTCCGCCGCCCAGATTTCCTGCGTACGGATAGGCTACTGCAAGAGCCAATTCGGTGGCTACCATAGCGTCAAAAGCATTTCCGCCTTTTTGTATGATTTCGGCACCTACTTTAGAAGCTTCCTGGCGTGCCGAAACTACCATTGCTTTTGTTGCTACTAATCCGGTTGGTTTTACAGTTTGTGCGAAACTATATATAGAGATAAAGCCAAATAAGAATGCTATTTTTTTCATAAAGAAGAAAGGTATGTTGTGAATCGTCATCGATTTATAAAGAAAGTAATTTATGTTTTGAATGTTCTTTGATATCTTCAAAGAAGAGGGTGAATTCCTGTTCGAATTCCGGGTAAAATTCTACTAATTCATTGGCGGCATATTGCATTTTTGATAAGTTTTTAGACCTTCGGTCCATTTGCGTCAGAATATAGCGAATTCCTTCAACGGTTTGATAACTCGAAAGCCAGTTTTCCTGAATCATGGTAGGCATTATGCGTTGTGTTTTTTCGGTTAAAACAGGATAATTTTCATGTAATGACGTATAAAATCGATTAATGAAATCGTCTAGTTTTTCATCGGAATATTTTGTCCAGTTTTTCGCCAGAAAATGATCGTAAACAATATCTACAATGACGCCGGCATAATGATGGTATTTTTCGTGTAAACGTTTGGTGCTTTGTCTGAAAACATCATGAGAGTCGGTATAAGTATCAATTGATCGATGCAAAATAATGCCTTTTTGAACTTCTTCAGGAAAATGTTCAAATTGTTTTCCGCGAATTCCGTCGGCCATAAAATTGCCAATTTTGATTAAATCATTATCTCCGGACAAATAGATGTGGGCTAGGAAATTCATTTTTGTTTAGGTACTAAGGTTCTAAGTTGCTAAGGCACTAAGTTTTTGTGTTAACTAAGATAGCTGCTAAGAACTAATGTTATTTTAGTAAAAGTATGAAAACTTTTTCACATCATTTTGTTATATTATTTCGGTTTCTGCTTATCATAATTAACAATTATTTTAAATTCCTGGAACCTAAGCAACTTAGCTTCTCAATAACTTTTTGCAAAATCTTAGGAACTTAGAAGCTTAGAACCTTAGTAACTTTTCTATATTTGTAACTGGTAACCATAACTCATAAAAATGACTTTAATAAAATCGATATCAGGAATACGAGGAACAATTGGTGGAAAAGTAGGAGATAACCTGACTCCTGTTGATGCTGTAAAATTTGCATCGGCTTACGGTACTTTTCTTAAAAACAATACTTCAAAAGAAAAATTAACGGTTGTAATTGGTCGCGACGCCAGAATTTCTGGTCCGATGATTCATAATCTTGTTGTAAATACTTTAGTAGGTTTAGGAATTAATGTAATTGATCTTGGACTTTCGACAACGCCAACTGTAGAAGTGGCTGTTCCTTTAGAAAAAGCAGACGGTGGAATTATTTTAACAGCATCTCATAATCCAAAACAATGGAATGCTTTAAAATTATTAAACGAAAAAGGAGAATTTTTAAGTGGAGATGAAGGAGCAAAAATTCTTGAAATTGCTGAGGCTGAGGCTTTCGATTTCTCGGATGTTGATAATTTAGGCGAAATCACGGTAAACGATGCTTATATGGATATTCATATCGACGAGGTTTTGAATTTACCTTTAGTTGATGTTGAAGCGGTAAAAGCAGCAAAATTTAAAGTAGTTGTTGATGGTGTAAACTCTTCAGGAGGTATCATTATCCCGAAATTATTAGAATTAATGGGCGTTGAAGTGGTAAAATTATACTGCGAACCAAACGGACATTTTCCTCACAATCCGGAACCTTTAAAAGAGCATCTAACAGATATTTCTGAATTGGTAGTAAAAGAAAAAGCAGATCTTGGAGTAGTGGTAGATCCGGATGTAGATCGTTTGGCTTTTATTAGCGAAGACGGAGAAATGTTTGGAGAAGAATATACTTTAGTGGCTTGCGCCGATTATGTTTTGAGTAAAACTCCTGGAAATACAGTTTCGAATATGTCATCGTCTCGTGCTTTGCGTGATGTAACTATCGCTCATGGCGGAAAATACGAAGCAAGTGCTGTTGGTGAAGTGAATGTAGTAGCATTAATGAAAAAAAACAATGCTATTATTGGTGGTGAAGGTAACGGTGGAATCATTTATCCGGAATCTCATTACGGAAGAGATAGTTTAGTAGGAGTGGCTTTGTTCCTTACTCATTTGGCCAACAAAAAAATATCAGTTTCAGCCTTGAGAGCTTCTTATCCTGAATATTATATGAGTAAAAATAAAATCGAATTAACACCACAAATTGATGTTGATGCGATTTTGGTTGCGATGACAGAAAAATATAAAAACGAAGATATTACTACGATTGACGGTGTAAAAATTGATTTTGCTACAGAATGGGTACATTTAAGAAAATCAAATACAGAACCAATTATCAGAATTTATACAGAAGCTCCTTCTCAGGAAAAAGCTGATGTTTTGGCTCTTCGAATTATAGATGAAATAAAAGCAATTGCTGGGATTTAATTTTAGCAATTCTTTAAAATAAAAAACCTCTTTCATTAATTTGAAAGAGGTTTTTTATTGATCAGCAATTTGTACCGTTAGGTACTAAATATTGGTAGAAAATATGAATTAGAATACCTATAGCGTGCGTAGGTACGCAATAGCTATCGTTTTGTTGCGTACCTACGGCACGCCAACGAATTTCGAAATTATATTGAACTACCAATATTTAGTGCCTAGTGGCACATTTCAAATCATAATTCATATGAAAAGCTAGTTTTTGATAATCTTCAATGTTTTGGTTACTGAGCCATATGTAGCGGTTACAATATAAACTCCGTTTGCTAATAATTTGTCACCAATTTTAATATCTTCATTTGTGAAATTGGCATCCGACGCGTAACAAATTTGTCCTCTCATATCTACAATTTTTAAAGTCAAAGGTTCTGTATTTGCAGATTTTATATGCAATACAGATTGACTTTTAACAGGGTTTGGATGAACCGTGAAAAAATCCTGTTCCAGTACAGGATCATTTACACCCAAACTTCCCGTAACAACATCAATATAATTAAAACTCATGTCGTTTGATTTGAATTTGATTTTCAGGTAAACTTCGCCTTTTGGTAATGTAATTCCGTTGACAACTTTGTTGGTATAAGATTGAAATCCTCCGGTTGCCGGGAAAGTTTCGTCTGCTTTTACAATAATATCATTTACGAGAATATCAAATTTACCCTGAGTCGTTGACGCTACTCTAAAAGTAAAATTATATGTTCCGGCATTGTCATTATTCAATATAAACTCATTCCAGTCTCCTTGATCTATAGCGCTTACATTTTGTCCCGTTCCGGAATCTGAAGTATTTTGCAAGTTGGTACCTTTTCTTCGGTAATGTTTGTTGGCAACTATTCTGCCGGGAACATTCATTTTTTTGGTGGTGTAACTTGTATTGATGTATTCAGTTCCGATAGGTTTTAAAACACCGCTTTGAGGAGCTAATAATTGTCCTTCGAGCATGTCCGTCCATGTAGGATCGACCCTTCCTGTAAACCATGAATAACGATAAATGTCCGGATCATTTTCAAAATTAGTGATTACCTCTTTCATAAAAGTCGTTTTCTGTGCTGCAGTCTGAATTACTCTGTTCGCAAATTCGGTTACCCAAATAGGACGGTTGTATTTTTTGAGAAGACTTGTAACACCAATAACAGACCCTGAAGAACTATCATAAGTATGAAAAGCAATATAATCTACTTTGCAGGTGGGGCATAAAAGAAAAAACTGGTCATGCCAGGCAGTTGGACTACTAATATTACCATAACTATTATTCGGATCGTTAAAAGCAGGAGAGGCACTTACTATTTCAAGATTTTTGGCAGCAGCTATTTTTTCGATATTCTTCCACGCGTTTACAGCATCTTGTGGCGTCATGCGCGCGCCATCATTAAAATTAGGTTCATTAAAAGCGAGTAAATATTTGGCGCCGGGTTTTATGCGGTTTATAAAAGCCTGAACATCGTTGTCGCCAACCTGATTCCAGGCCATAGGAACGTATTCTACGCCAATAGATTCATAATTGGCATTAGTATCATTTTCGGGTTGAGAACCCCAATTGTACCACCAGGAAATCCCTGGTTTAAGCGCCAGTAGGTCGGCGGTTGAGTTTTTCCCGTAAGCTATTCCGCGCTTTGGGCTTTGAGCGAAAATAGCCGTTGAAAAACTCAGTAAAAATAAAATAGATAATTTTTTTGTCATAGTAGATAATTTGGATTTGGGAAAACTTTTATCAATATCAAATATATGTCGTTTATCTAATTTATCATTTTAGAGATTCGATAAAAAAATATTACAAAAACCCATCAAATTAATTCTTAGTTTACAGAATTAGAGTCTTTTCATTTTTTAGAACTTTATAAAATGAAAAAATCAAAAAAAGAAATAA
>NZ_CADCSU010000148.1 GCF_902804475.1 Flavobacterium bizetiae | reverse complement strand
AGGGAACTTATTACTGCAATAATGATAGTCTTCGCAGGCGGAGATCCTTCAAAAGTATTTAAAACATAAAGTGGCCGGAATTTCTTCCGACCACTCTTAATTCTATTGTCCTCTTTTTTTCTATTTATACCATCTCCAAAAATTATTTTTAAATTCTCTCTAATTACGGATTTCCATAAAATACTGGTTTCAAATAGCTTTAAGTTTGAATTAATAATCTAAACTAAAAAGCCATGGAAATTAATATTCAACTTAAATCATTAGCAGATAAAATCAATCAGCTAAAAACCAAAATCGAAACCGAAGAATCTACAAAACATGCCTTTGTTTTGCCTTTTATTCACATTTTAGGCTACGATGCTTTTAATCCGCTTGAAGTCGTTCCTGAGTTTACAGCAGATCTCGGACTTAAAAAAGGAGAAAAGGTTGATTATGCTATTTTTCAGAACGGAGAACCAATTATTATTGTCGAATGCAAAAGCTGGAAAGAAAAACTAACAGTACATAACTCGCAATTATTCCGTTATTTTCATGTTACCAAAACCCGATTTGCCCTTTTAACCAATGGTATTACATATCAGTTCTTTACAGATTTAGACGATCAGAATAAAATGGATGAAAAGCCATTTCTGGAATTTGATATTACCAACCTCAAAGAAAATACCATCAATGAAATTGCAAAGTTTCATAAGGCCAATTTTGATGTCAATAATATTGTAAGCAATGCAAGTTCTCTTAAATATATTAAAGAAATCAAAAAACAAATTAATGCCGAATTAGAAAGTCCTTCTAACGAATTTACAAGACATTTTGCAGGTAAAGTTTATACAGGAAGACTTACTGAAAAAGTAGTAGATGAATTTAAAGATTTAGTTCAGAAATCAGTTAGTCAATACATTAACGATAAAATCAATGATCGTCTAAATGCTGCTTTAACAAAAGAAACTATTAAACAACAGGACGAAGAAATTGTAATCGTTGAGGATGATACCAAAACTATTACAACCGAGGAAGAATTAGATGCTTATCGTATAGTAGTCGCCATTTTGCGCAGAAAACTCCCAACTAACCGAATCGTACATCGCGACACACAATCGTATTTTGGAATTTTACTAGACGACAATAATCGTAAGCCTTTGTGCAGATTACATTTAAATGGAGGGAAAAAATATATCAGTTTATTTAATGAAAATAAAAGTGAGACCAAATTACCAATCTCATCCATCGACGATGTGTATCAATACGAAAAAGAACTTTTAGAAACAGTCGCGCTTTACGAAACTGATAAAGCGTAAATCAAGTATTAATACGCATTTTAAAGAGACTATTTCGAATTAGATTAGCGACTCAAAACTATTACGTTTTTAATTAAAAATTAAAAAAACCAATTTTCATTTTATAAAATCCTTCATTCAAAATGCCTATGCAAAAAAACTACTCTATTCTATTTCTATTAGTTTTTATTTTTTCCTGCAAAAGGGCTTCTGCTCCGCCTCCACCAGAAATAAATTCGTTTTACAAATTAACTGTTACTGCAGACGATCGTAAAACGATAACTGCTGAAGAAGCAAAAACATATCATGTAAATCATACTTACCAATACGAATACAGAACCGGAGATCCGGGACATTACGAATATAATTATGATGTAAAAGGAATTAATAGCAAAGGCGATTCGGTTCGCGGAAATATCAATGTTCAGGGAAAATTCGGTGCGGGAATTTTAATTGCAGATACAATTCCTGATATTGAAATTAATACCGAATGGATTTCGTACGGAAAGCTAAAAGCCTCTGATAAAGAAGGAAATGAATATCAATTAATTGTCAAATAAAAATCTGATGAAATATACTTTACTCTTGTTGTTTATTTTTTTAACTTCTTTTAAACCTCCTGAAACCAGTATCTATATTTGCGGTTCAACCGGTGCAAAAAAATATCATTTTAAAGAAACTTGCCGCGGTCTCTCATCCTGCAACCACGGAACTGTTAAAACATCCATTAAACAAGCAAAAGGTTTAGGCCTTACCCTTTGTGGTTGGGAAGATTAATACAGGAATTAAAAAACACTCATATACAAATAATTAAGAATTATTTTTTGCTGTATTTGAGTGTTTTTTTTTATAATGAAAATTTCCCTAGTTTCTTAATTTTTATTTTAACAAAAATTTACCAAGTAAATAACCATATTGAACAATTCCATGCTGTAATTCTATAAAACATTATTTACAAAATATCAGATAAAAAAACATATAAAGAGATAAAAATGGAGAATAAAACAGCATATGTTTTACTCTTCACCTTTATATTTTTATTGTTTTCTAGTTTTGCTTTATTATCCAATATAGGTAATTCAACTTCATTACCTCAGCACTTAAAAAAAGAATCTACTATTGATAAATCTTTGTGTTCCTGATTTATCTAACATTGATAATTTTACTTCAGAAACAAATGGTTTTGGAGAAGTTATTTTTCAGGGAAGTATTTGGGCAGGACTTCTATTTTTTATTGGTGTTTATATAAGTTCACCTGTCGCAGCTTTGTACGGCTTGATGGGTTCTGCCCTTAGTGCAGCAATTTCTTTTCATGTACACGAACCTGTAAACCAAATTAGTATGGGATTATTTAGTTTTAATGCCGTGCGCGATCACTTTCGCAGGCGATAAAAAAAGAGATGGTATTTTAGTTTTTCTTTCGGTTGTGATTTGTGTCATTATCAATATTGCTCTTGTAAATTCTAACTTTACTATTCTTCAAACCGCAGGAGGACCGTTTACGCTTCCTTTTGTTTTGGCAGCTTGTTTAGTTTTACCACTTAAAATAAGAAAAGATGCAATTTCATCAAAAATACAAAGTATCATTAGATTATAGCTTTCTCAATATTCATCTGATCTAATTCTTTAATTTTATTGTTTAAGAAATTAGCAAACTCAAATAAACCGTCTAAGATCACATGGCGGTTAAAAAAAAAAAATGATCCGCTTTTTTTTAAGTGACTACAAGGATTTCAGCACAACCAAAAAACACTTAACATTTTAATAATCTTTACATTACGTTAAATTCATATTAGTTTTATTAATTTGATTAAAACTAAACGTTATGAAATTCTTTAATCTAAATTTCCTGGTATCATTCAAAGAATGGCTGTTTTTAAGAGCTATGCAATCCTCTTTCCTTCATTAATATATTACAATAAAAATAAAGGAAAACCTATTTGAATGAATAAAATTGAGAACTCATTTTTGAACAAAGACCAATTTGGAGATGATTTCTTGTGGGGTGTTTCAACCGCCGCTTTCCAAATTGAGGGAGCACACGATGCCGATGGAAAAGGTTCTTCTATCTGGGATGTTTTTACATCGCAAAAAGGAAAAATAAAAAACGGACATCATGCTCTAACAGCCTGCGATTTCTACAATTCGTACCAAAACGATATCGACTTAATAAGCGAATTAAATATTCCGAATTTTAGATTCTCTATCAGCTGGCCCCGAATTATGCCTACAGGAATTCATCCTGTAAATCAATCCGGTATCGAATATTACAACAAAATCATCGACTCTTTACTGGCTTCCGGAATCGAACCCTGGATCACTCTTTATCATTGGGATTTACCACATGCTTTAGAAACAAAAGGGGGCTGGACCAATCGCGAATCAGTTTCATGGTTTTCTGAATATGTAGAAGTCTGCGCACAATATTTTGGAGATCGGGTAAAAAACTGGATGGTCATCAACGAACCTTCTGTTTTTACCGGAGCAGGATATTTTCTGGGGATTCATGCACCTGGAAAAAAAGGTATTACTAATTATCTTAAAGCCATGCATCACGTAACATTGGCTACTGCTGCCGGCGCAAAAATATTGAGAAACAGAATTCCCAAGGCCAATATTGGTACAACTTTTTCTTGTACACATATAGAACCTGCAACGGAAAGTACAAAAGATGTCGAGGCTGCAAAACGTGTAGATACTTTACTCAACAGAACTTTTATAGAACCCATTTTAGGATTGGGCTATCCGCAAAAAGATTTGCCGGTATTGAAAAAGCTTAATAATTATATTTTAGAAGACGATCTTAACAATCTCTCTTTTGATTTTGATTTTATAGGCCTGCAATGTTACACGCGTGAAGTGGTAAAATCATCGATGTTGATTCCGTACATAGGCGCTGAACTTATAAGTGCCGAAAAGAGAAACGTAATATCTACTGAAATGGGATGGGAAGTTTATCCTCCTGCCCTATATCACGTCCTGAAAAAATTCAACGAATATAAAAGCATTAAAAAGATTATCATTACCGAAAACGGCGCAGCCTTTCCGGATACCTTAAGCAACGGAAAAGTCTATGATATCAAACGTACGCATTATATTCAGGATCATTTAGAGCAAATTCTTAAAGCGAAAAAAGACGGCTTAAACGTCGAAGGTTATTTTGTATGGAGCCTTACCGATAACTTTGAATGGGCCGAAGGTTATAATGCCAGATTCGGGCTAATTCACGTCGATTTTGAAACGCAGCAAAGAACCATTAAACATTCAGGATTGTGGTTCAAAGATTTTTTATCTTAAAACTAAATAATTAAAAATAATAAAGCCTTTCGCAATTAAGTTGTGAAAGGCTTTTTCATTTCAAATAGAATTATCTATTGACGAAATCTAAATTTATATTGCTGTTTTAAGATTCCGATATAAATCTTTCCGTTTGTTTTTAAATGCGCTGTTACAAGAATATATCGCTCTTCAGGATATTTTACATTATAACTAAAAATAGTGTCTTTAACCTTAACCTGAAGCAGGTGTTTTCCCTCATCAGATACTGGCAGCTCTGCTGTTTCATAACCAGGCATTGCATTGGTTGCTTTTAAATTGATATCCTGAATTTTCTCTTTGTCCAGAAGTACTTCCAGTTTTAAGTTGTCAAGTCTCATATCCGTTGGCTGTTCAAACGAAACTTCATATTTTTTACAACCAAAAGTGCATAAAACGATGAATAGTAGTAAAAGCTTTTTCATAAAAGATGTTTTTTTAACTGATCCTGACTAAAAATCAAAATCTATTGTAATGTTTTATAAATATAGATAATTTTATTACAATCCCATGGTGTTTAAAAAGCAAATTTTCCGGCTTAAAAAGGTAGTAATTCTGAACGTGAAAATTTCTAAAATCTTATCTGTTTAAAAGTAAAAAAAACGACAACTTCCCTTGTATTTACTAGGTTTATAGATATATTTTGCTTATCTTTATAGTATAAATAACAGTCTAATACATGCCAAAAAACAATCTAATTATGCGCCAAAATTACTCTTCAAAAAATTATCGTTTCAACTCTTTTTCCCATTTTATTTTTCAAAATGCTTCTTCATTACATTTAGAAATTACTTTGTCTCATTTTTCTTCTGCACAAAGTATAAACAAGCAAAAAACTTTAAACCGATCGCGTCAATTACAATCGTAATTATCATTTCTGAATATATCTTCTGAGTTTTTTTTAGAAAATATATTCCTGAAACTAAACAAAAGATTTTCTTTTTCAGGAAGCTCTTTAGACCCTCCATGTTCATTTTTAACCAAACTCTTTATTACTATGATTTCTTTCTCTACTTCAACAACTGTTTTAGCTTTATCGCTATTCTCAATTTCTTGTGCGTCTTCAATACATTATTTATCTTTTTTTTAATCACTCAAACCAACCTTTTTAAGACTTTTTATCTCTATATAATAAAAGCTCAGATTGGTTTTTCATTCACATTACACGTTCTAACGAGCCTAAATTTACTATGCATTGTACTTTGTTTTTAGGAATTCCCGGGAATCTCGGGAAAACGTGGGAATTCTGGGAATCCCTTATCAATAAAGGGCTCAAAGCGCCTTTACTTTGCCATAGAAATTAGTTCAGGTTTTGTCTGCAGACTAAAACAAAAACAAAAACTATTTCAAACTAATAGTGTAAAAACCGTAAGACTGAGTTTATTCAGGAAGTATAAATAACGTCTTACTGTTCTACACGAATTACTTCCTAAAAATCAATTGGTATTGCTCCAAAAAATCTCTGGATAAAATCCGGACAGCAATACTCATGTCTAATTTCTAAATTAAATCAAAATGAAAAATCTAATACTTTTTATCGCTTTTGCGCTATTATTCACGATATTTTCTTGTACTCCTGATGAGTATGAGACTCAACCAAAAAAGGATACAGAAAAAGCTATTAATCACATAAAAACAACTTATGCTGATGGTCCTGGTGACGATGGTACGAAACCACCTCCTCCAGTACCAAAAGATTAATAAATATATCTTTTTAGTATCTAATTAATTACTATTTTCGGGGAAAGTAAATTTGTATGTTACGGTCCCCGTTTTTTTATTTTATTTTAGTTCTTTTTCTTTTTTCCTGTGAAGAAAAAAAGACTATAAATACTAACAAAGAATCTGTCCGAAAAGAGGCCCTTAGTTTACGAAATAAAGCCATTGAAAATTATGATAAGCAAAACTTCAATACCGCTTTTGATGAGTTTTATAAATCAAAACAACTTTACGAAAATTTAAGGGAAAGCGGAAAAAAAGATAGTGCCAATATAGGTTACATACTTACTCAAATGGCAGCAATACAGCAAGTCAACGGAGATTATTACGGAAGTAAGGAAACCGTTACCGAAGCATTACTGTATGTTAAAAAAAATAGTGTTTACACAGCTGAAATAAATAATAGATTAGGTATTGCTGATAAAGAACTCTCTCTTTATGATGATGCCATTCTTTACTACAAGGAAGCAGCAAAAGACATCATAGATCCTGTACAAAAGCAAATCCCTATAAGTAATATTGCCGCAGTTTATATCCAACAAAAAAAATATGATAAAGCAATTACTCTTTTAGAATCTCTTTTAAATAATAAATTTTTAAAAAACATAGTTAAACCAATTGACAATGCTACAATTATAGATAATTTGGGTTATGCTTATTTTAAGAATGGAATGGACGATAAAGGATTATTCTTAATGAATAAAGCACTACAGGCAAGAAACGAATTTAAGGATGTATACAAAAGCATTGAAAGCTATCTGCATCTTGCTGATTATTATGCAAAAAAAGACATTCACAAATCAAATCAAAATGCTCTTTTGGCCTACAACACTGCTACAAAACTAAATAGTGTTGATGAAAGACTAGAAGCATTGCAAATTTTAATATCAAACGATCACAGTAGTCAGAACAGCAAATATGTGCAACGGTATTTTACTTTAAACGACAGCATTATTAAGGTTCGAAATAACTTTAAAAACAAGTTTGCAAAAATTAAATACGATGCAAAAATAGAAAAAGATGAAAATGCAAAACTTCGTTTAGAAAAAGCAGAAAATCTATTATCCCTTCAAAAAGCAACCTACTTACGAATTGTTTTTATAATCGTTTTTATTTTTCTGGTCATTTTAATAGCCATATTAATACGCTATTATAAAAATAAAAACAGGGCAATAGAATTCAAAACTTCTTATAATACTGAAACTAGAATTGCTAAAAAAATTCATGATGAATTGGCTAATGATGTATTTCATGTAATCGCTTTTGCCGAATCTCAGTCGTTATCTGCAGAAAGTACTAAAGAAAACCTACTTCAAAAATTAGATGATATTTACGGACGCGTGAGAGGAATTTCGAGAGAAAACAATAGAATTGACACTGGCAAAGATTTTATCAAAAGCCTGAAAGATATGCTTTCGACCTATAATACCAACGAAAGAAACATCATGGTCACTAATTTAGAAAGCATCAACTGGGAAATTATAGATGACATAAAAAAGATTACTATTAGTAGAGTTTTACAGGAATTAATGGTAAATATGAAGAAACACAGTCATGCCAATCTGGTAGTTATAAAATTTGAAAGCGATCAAAAATCAATCATAATAAACTATACCGATAATGGCAAAGGAGCCGAAAAATCTAAAATAGCGAAAAACGGACTCCAAAATATGGAAAACCGTATTCAGGCCCTAAAAGGAACGATTGATTTTGAGACAGAACCTGATAAAGGATTTAGAGCAAAAATAGCGATACCAAAATAAAAAACCTTTCAAGATTACTCTCAAAAGGCTTTTTTCTTCAAAAAACAAGTAATATTATAACCCCTTCAGTTTATAATGTTTCGTTTAAAACCGCAACCACCTCTTTCCAGTTATTAACCCTTAAATGATGCGTTTTGTTTATGTTATGAAATGCTGTAAACATAATAGGTTTGCCCATGCAATAATCTAAATTTTTGCAATGATCATCAATCATGTAATCAGTATTAATGATTCTTTTGCTTCCGCATAAAATAATATTTTCCCATTTAATAAACGGAAAATGTTCTCCCAGCCAGGCTACTTTTTCAGCAAGTGAAACTGGAAATTCTGTTGCAGCTGAAACAATAAAAATTTCAAAATTCTCTTGTAACTCACGTACACTTTCAACAGCATCAGGCATTACAGGCAATGATCTGAAAAAATTGTCTGCGTTCAAAACAGATCGTACAACAGCACGGTCAACAAAAGCTTCTTCCTCTTCCAATCCCTGAATACTTTCTTTTGAAAGGTTTGTTCCGTTTGCTTTATTGTAATGTTGTATCAATTGGTGTTCTATGTCGGCAAGTACACCGTCCATGTCTATGGCTATAGTTTTCTTCTTCATTATAATTTATTTTGCGACAAAATTAAGCAAATATTGCAATATGTTGCAAATTTATTTTATTTTTGCAATATAAAATCGCAGCAAATGAAAAAGGAAGAACGTCAAAAAGTAATTTTAGAATACTTATCAAAAGAGCACCGATTAACTCTAACTGAGCTTAGTGCATACTTAAATGTGTCTGAAGACACCGTACGAAGAGATGTAAAAGAGCTATCAGATCAAGGATTGTTAAAAGCTGTTCGTGGCGGAGCCGTTGCGCCCTCTCCTATTCCGTTGCATTTTAGAAAAAGAGAAAAACACGATCTCGAAAACAAGAAAATTATTGCCGAAAAAGCAATTTCATTTCTAAAAGACGGTCAGGTAGTTTTTATCGACGGAGGAACAACTTCTCTGGCTTTAGTGGCAAGTTTTCCTTACGACTTAAAAATTACCGTAATTACCAACAGCTTTCCGGTTGCGGCCTTAGTCGAAGATTTACCCAATATCGAATTGATTTTTGCAGGCGGAAAAATGTGCAAAACTTCCTTTACCACCGCCAGTATAGAAACCATAGATTTCTTCAGGAATTTTAGAGCCGATATTTGTATTTTGGGACTTTGCAGTATACACCACGAAAGAGGAGTTACCGGTATTTTATACGATGATTCGCAGATTAAAAAGAATATGATTCAAAATTCAAATTTTGTTATCGCATTAGGTTCTGCTGAAAAAATTGATACTGCCGAATCTTATTTCGTTTGTCCTCTTCGAGATATAAATGTTCTCGTAACCAATATTTCTCCGGACGATGAAACTTTTCAATCCTACAAAAAATCCGGTGTTACTATTGTTTAAAATCTAAGCTATTATTTTTAAGGAGCTATTTCCTGCTATCCGTTTCAATCTTTTGCGGTGAACCCCACCACAAAAGGATTTCCTCTTCTATCAGGGCTAGGGCATTCATTTTCATAAGAAAGACTTTCAAGATTAGGCCCTAAAAGTCTTTATATAATAAATTGATCTTTGTAAAACTAATTAGACTACGCCACTTTCTAATATACTAAATGACTTATTTTCACAATCAATCTCTGCTAATACACCAAACGGAATCGTAAACGTTGGGCAAGTGTGACCAAAATCCATCTCAGTAATAATAGAAAGATTGGTCAGATTTTCTTCCTTCATAATTTTCAGAATCTCACTATTATATTCTTCCATATATTTTGAATCATAAGGACGACCTAAGATAATTCCACTTACACGATGCAAAATTCCTTGTGCAGCATAATTGCGTAACCAATATCGAAAAGCTCTTGGCTCAACTTTATTTTCAGAAGTTTCCCAAAACAAAATACAATTATCCCATTCCTCATCTTGTGGCCATAAATTAGTACCCTTCAAAAATTCTAAAACATCTAAACAACCTCCTATTAATTTTCCCTGAACTTTCCCGTGACCCTGCAAGAAATTCCATCCCTGAGAAGGTATCAGCTGCCTTTTTGTATTTGACAACGAAGCATCAAACCAATCCAGATATTCTGATGTCCAGCCTTTGCTACTCTTAATTTCACCAATAGCCTGATTAGAAAACAATGTATTTTTAATATCCTCAATCTGATATTCATGCATACCCGTATTCTCAGCAAAACCAACCAGAACCGAAGTACCATAAAAAGAAGTTATTCCCGCTTTTAAGCACGCAAAATGAGTAATCGTTGCATCAGAAAATCCCAGAAATATTTTCGGATTTTGTTTTATAATATCAAAATCTAATAAAGGTAAAATCCTTACACTATCTTCTCCTCCAATGTTTGAAATAATCGCTTTGATCGATGGATCTGAAAAAGCTTCCATCAAATCTTCAGCACGTGCTTTTGGGTTATTATAAATCCAATCCGCAGATTGTAAGTCATTTTTAGTTTCAACAACTTCCAGCCCAAATACCTCCTGAAGCTGCTTTTTCCGTATTCATAGCGCTGTAATAATTCTCCCGCACCACCCCAGGAAAGCGATATCGTGGCAATTTTATCTCCACGCTTTAATGCTTCTGGTTTAATAAGATCTTTCATAAAATTTCTTTTGACTTACAAATATACAGAATGAAAATACTTTAATTGAAACAAAAAAGCCTTCCAAAAAATTAAATCTTGAAAGGCTTTTTCTCTACAAATTAACAGGCAATATTATTTCCAACCGCCGCCTAAGTCTCTATAAACATGGACAGCAGCATTTAATTGTTCTTTTTTAGTATCTACTAATTCCAATTTCGCTTCTAATGCATCACGTTGTGTCATTAAAACTTCGAAATAATCAACTCTGGCCGATTTAAACAAATCAGTAGAAACATCAATAGAAGTGTTTAAAGCATCTACTTGTTTCGATTTAAGATCGTACCCTTTTTGCAAATTATCTATTTTAGAAAGCTGATTCGAAACTTCTAAATAAGCATTTAAAACCGTACGATCGTAATTATACAATGCCTGAAGTTGTCTTGCATTTGCACTGGCAAACTCTGCTTTGATCGCATTTCTGTTAATCAATGGCGCAGCAAGATCTCCCGCTAAAGAATATAATATTGATTCTGGAAATGTAAACAAATAAGATGGTTTAAAAGCCTGAACACCTACTGCAGCCGAAATATCCAATGAAGGATAAAACTCAGCACGAGCTACTTTTACATCTAATTTTGCCGCTACCAACTCTAGTTCAGCTTGCTTAACATCAGGACGATTCGCTAATAATTGAGACGGAATTCCTGAACTTACTGCTGCTGGTAATAAACTTAAGAAATTAGTACTAGTAGTTCTTTTGATTTCCTGCGGATATCTACCCAACAAAAAGTTGATTTTATTCTCAGACTCTTTTATTTGTTGCAAAATGCCAAACTCTAAACTTTGTGAAGTTAAAACCTCTGCTTCGAATTTTTTAACTCCTAATTCTGTTGCTCTTGCCGCTTGCTTCTGAATTTTTACAATTTCTAAAGCATTGGTTTGCAATTTGATTGTTTGTTTTACAATATCCAATTGATTGTCTAAAGCCATTAATTCATAATAAGAATCAGCAACTTCTGCAATAAGGTTTGTAATTACAAAGTTTTTACCTTCAACCGTTGCTAAATATCTGTTTAAGGCCGCTTTTTTAGAATTGCGTAATTTTTTCCAGATATCCACTTCCCAATTGGCGTAAGCCGAAATAGTAAAATCGCCTAACGGATCCGGCGTTTCTACACCTGGTTTAATTTCTGTAGTAGCATCACCTGCACCCTGGCTGGTATATCTACCCACTTTTTCTACTCCAGCTCCGGCACGAACGCCTACTGTTGGTAATAAAAGTCCTTTTTTTACACGAATATCATTCTTAGCGATTTCAATTTCCTGTAAAGTAATATTCAATTCCTGATTGTTCTTTAAAGCAACATCGATCAGGTCTACAAGGTTTTGATCTTTAAAGTAATCTTTCCATTGTAAAGCTGAGGTATTATTATTAGCATCCTGAGTTTGAGCAGTTGTGCCAAACGACTCAGGAACTGGTTTACTGGTTGTAGGAGCTGTCTCAGGCGCAGGGGCTTTACACCCCGCAACCGTAAGACATATACCTAATGCAATACCATATTGATATGATTTGAATTTATACATGATTGTTATCAATTTCTTCTGTTAATGGATTTTCTTCTTCATGTTTTACCAATTTATGTTTCTCTGCAATTTTGGCAAAAATGAAATACAAGCCAGGGATTACGAATACTCCACAAATAGTACCTATAAGCATACCTCCGGCAGCAGCAGTACCAATGGTTCTGTTACCAATTTTACCCGGACCTGTAGCAAAGGCAAGCGGCAATAATCCCGCAATAAAAGCAAATGAAGTCATCAAAATAGGACGGAACCTCGCTTTCGCTCCTTCCATTGCAGCTTCAAGTACTGATTTTCCTGCTGCATGTCGCTGTATCGCAAACTCTACAATAAGCACGGCATTTTTACCCAGTAAACCAATAAGCATTACCATCGCTACCTGAGCATAAATGTTATTTTCTAATCCTGTTAATTTTAATAATAAGAAAGCTCCAAAAATACCGGCTGGTAAAGAAAGAATTACAGATAATGGTAAAATAAAACTTTCATACTGAGCTGCTAATACCAGGTAAACGAATCCTAAACAAATTAAGAATACCCAAATCGCCTGATTACCCTGAGCAACCTCATCGGCAGAGATACCTGCCCAGTCAATATCATAACCTCTTGGTAATTTTTTAGCCGCAACTTCCTGAATCACTTTAATCGCTGTACCAGAACTATAACCTGCCGCTGCAGAACCACTAATTTGTGTAGAAGTGTACATGTTATGTCTAGTAATTTCAGAAAGTCCGTATACTTTTTCTAATCTCATGAAAGCAGAAAAAGGAACCATTTCATCACGATTGTTTTTTACATACAACTTTAAAATATCATCTGGCTGAGCGCGGTATTCCGGAGAAGCCTGAACGATTACTTTATAGTTAATTCCGTATTTAATAAAACTAATTTCGTAGTTACTTCCCACAAGAGTTGACAACGTATTCATGGCGTTTTCGATAGAAACTCCTTTTTGCTGCGCCATATCATTGTCTACCTTCATCATATATTGAGGGAAACTAGAGCTATAAAAACTGAACACGTTAGATAATTCCGGATGAGTATTTAACTCTTTCACAAAATCATTATTTACCTGCTCCATTTTTTTGTAATCATTAGAACCTGTTTTGTCTAACAAACGAAGCTCAAATCCTCCGGCAGCACCATATCCTGGTACAGCAGGCGGTTGAAAGAATTCGATATTAGCACCTGCAATATCTTTAGATTTTTCTTCCATTTCGGCCATAATCTCAAGAACAGAATGTTTTCTATCACTCCAGTCTTTAAGGTTAACCAAACAAGTTCCTGAGTTAGAACCTGTACCTTCAGACAAAATTTCATAACCTGCTAATGAAGAAACAGATTTTACTCCATCAATTTTCTCTGCAATTTTTTGAAGTCTTTCAGCAATATTATTAGTTCTTTCTAATGATGAACCCGGTGGTGTCTGAATTACAGCATAAAACATACCCTGATCCTCATTCGGGATAAACCCAGAAGGAACAGAACTACTAATTAACCATGTTCCGGCACAAAATGCAAGAAGTGCAACAATCGTAACCGCTCTTCTGTTTACAATTTTAGCCAATAGATTTTGGTATTTTCCTTGCGCTAAATTGAATTTATTGTTGAATCCGTCTATGAATACATTTACCGGAGTTTTCTTTTTAACCTCACCGTGATTGTTTTTTAACATCATCGCACAAAGTGCCGGCGTTAAAGTCAAAGCCACAATACCAGAAAGGATAATAGCCGTTGCCATAGTTACAGAGAATTGTCTGTAAAATACCCCAACCGGACCAGACATAAACGCAACCGGAATAAATACCGCTGCCATTAAGAAGGTAATCGCTATAATTGCTCCTGCAATTTCATGCATTGCTTTTTTAGTCGCTTTAAGTGGCGAGAGATGCTCCTCTTCCATCTTGGCGTGAACAGCTTCGATTACCACAATGGCATCATCGACGACGACTCCAATTGCAAGTACTAAGGCAAATAATGTAATTAAGTTCAATGAAATATCAAAGAAAGTCATGAACACAAATGTTCCGATCAGGGATACAGGAACTGCAATTGCCGGAATAACCGTTGAACGCCAGTCTCCTAAGAAAAGGAATACTACTATACCTACCAGAATAAAAGCTTCTACAAGGGTATGAATTACTTTTTCGATAGAAGCATCAAGGAATTTAGAAACGTCATACGAAATTTCATAATCCATTCCTTTAGGGAATCTTGTCTTGATTTTTTCTAATTTAGCTTTTACTTCTTCGATAACCTGATTGGCATTACTACCAAACGATTGTTTCAATACAATAGCAGCAGATGGTCTACCATTTAAGTTCGAATAAATATCGTACATCGAACTTCCAAATTCTACTTTAGCAACATCTTTCAAACGTAAAAGTTCCCCGTTAGCGTTTGATTTTACAACGATATTCTCGTATTGCTCTTTTGTTGTAAAACGTCCTGAATATTTTAATACATATTCAAAAGCCTGAGAGCGTTTACCAGAACTTTCTCCTGTTTTACCAGGCGAAGCCTCTAAACTCTGACTTGATAATGCTTCCATTATTTCATCAGCAGAAATTTTATACGCCAACATACGATCTGGTTTTAACCAAATACGCATAGCATATTCACGTGTTCCTAAAATATCTCCTGAACCAATACCATTTACCCTTTTCAATTCAGAAAGTACGTTGATATCAGCATAGTTGTACAAGAACTTCATATCGGTATTTTTATCTGTACTGTAAAGATTCACGTACATCAACATACTCGGTACTTCTCGGGTAATTTTAATACCCTCTCTAATAACTAACGGAGGTAATTTATTGGTAACCGAAGCCACACGGTTTTGAACATTGATCGCGGCTTGGTTAGGATCTGTTCCTAAGTTGAAGACCACTTTGATCGTAGCTTCACCATCATTTCCGGCATCAGAAGCCATATATTTCATTCCGGGAACTCCATTCAAGGCTCTTTCCAGAGGAATTACAACGGCCTTGATCATTAATTCACCGTTAGATCCTGGATAATCTGCGGTAACATTCACCATTGGTGGTGAGATTGTAGGGAACTGTGTAATAGGTAAACTTAATACCGACAATACCCCTAAAAAGACAATTATAAGCGATATTACTATCGACAGTACAGGTCTTTGAATAAATTTATTAAACATTTTATATTTTTTTAATGATTAAACCAGTTAAATCTATTCTGCTTTTACGCGCAAATGATTCATTACCTCTTTTGGAGATTGGAATTCATATTTAATTTTGTCATTCTCTTTTACCTTTTGAACACCTTCAAGTAAAATTTTATCATTTGGAGTAACTCCGCTTTTAACCACGTACAAATCAGGGATTTCACCTGTAATTGTGATTTCTCTAGAAGTTACTTTATTGTTTTTATCAATAACAAAAAGATATTTTTTATCCTGAATTTCATAAGTTGCTTTTTGCGGAATTATGATCGCATTTTTAAGAGGCACTAACATTTTAACTTGTCCTGTTTCTCCGTTTCTAAGCAATTTAGCTGAATTAGGGAATCGTGCTCTAAAAGCAATGTTTCCTGTTTCGTTGTTAAATTCACTTTCGATAAGTTCTACTTTTCCTTGTTCTTTAAAAGTATCACCATTGGCCAAAACCAGGCTTACTTTATTATCAGCGCGGTCTTTTACATCTGTTTGGTATTGAATGTATTCTGGTTCTGAAACATTGAAGTAAGCAAACATCTGACTGTTGTCTGAAAGACTTGTCATTAATTCGCCTTCATCAATAAGGCTTCCTAATTTTAATGGAATACGGTCGATAGTTCCGTCAAACGGAGCTCTGATTTCTGTAAATGATAAGTGAAGTTTTGCTAATGCAACCTCAGCTTTTGCTGATTGTAGTTTTGCCTGAGCAACACTTAATTCGTTTTTAGAAACGATATTTTTATCTGCCAGTAATTTTGAATTTTGCAATTCTATTTCTACTGATTTTTGTTCAGCCTGTGCTTTAAGCAATTCAGCCTGATACATGTTTGGCATAATTTTAAACAACAGTTGTCCTTTTTTTACAAACTGTCCTTCATCAACATAAATGTTTTGTAGAAATCCTTTTTCCTGAGCGCGGATTTCGATGTTACGTACAGATTTAATCTGAGAAACATATTCTTTTACAAACGAAGTATCGATTAGTACCGGATTTGTTGCGGTAAATTTTTCCACTTCTTCTTTTTCTTCTTTTTTAGTTGTACAACTAGTAAGGCACACTAGGCCAATTAAGCCTGTGAACAAGATAATTCTTTTCATGATTTAGTTTGGAAATTAAGCGATTGAATGCTTGGAATACAGTGATTCCTTTAGATGAAAAAATGCATCAGGCAGCCTTAGTTATAACTTAACTTTCATACAAGAAGAAGTAGAAAAAATACATCAACAAAATATGCAGGATCACAACTTAGGTAACCGATGTATACTGTTGAATCAAATACGTAAAACCTGTTGGGTAATGTAAATAGGATTTGACTGGCCACAGAATGGCACGAAGATTTTAAAACGATTATAATCGTTTACAATAGTCTGACTTGAAAAGGAAAGGTACCAATTGTCAAGTAAACTGTAATTTGTTGCAAAAAACTTATTAGTAAGTCCATCATCAAGATCACTTCCAAGATATTCCTCTTCAAGATCTACATCGGCATCTTCAATGATTGAACTGCCCTGATCCTGATTGGTGAATTTCACTCGGTGCTTTTTCTCAAGAGTGTGGTGGTGAAAGTTTTGTGGTGTACCAGCATTAAGATATTGCCCTCCGCCAAGCAGAAGCAAATTCATGAATACTAAAAATACTATTAACTTTCTCATTTGGGTGCGAAAGTAATCAAAGTATCGAAACAAAAAAAGATTTTTTTATAAGCTTTAACATTTAATAAAAGCGAAAACGTTTTAATTGATTTTTTAAGCATCAATATTATTAAAATCTTATTTTTTCAAGCAGAAAAATCATAAAAAAAAGACTGGTAATCAGAATCATACTAAATAGCTGTGTTTAACCCTTCGAAAACCATCAAATTCATAAATAATTGATGCTGTATGTTTTATTCGATAAAATTGGTTCTTATTTCTATAATAAAATTTCCATTATGGTAAATTCCTGTCCTGATTTTGTGAAAGTTTTATTCGTATCAATCATTTTAAATTTTTCATAAAATGATTTTTTATTGGTTCGTGCATTGCACCAAACTTTTTTTAAATCCTTTTCTTTTGCAAGCTTCAAAATATATTCAAGCAATTTTGATGCAATTCCTTTTCCCTGAAAATCTTCTAAAGTAGCGAGTTTTCGAAACTGCATTTCATCATTAACAATAAAGCAGGAAACTATCGAAACTAGTTTTTCCCGATCAAAAACGCCAAAATGTAAACCAGCATTATCTTCTTCGAGCTTAACAAATTCAAAAGGCTGATCCGGCCACATTACTTCATGCCTGATTTGCCAGGTTTGCGAAGCTTCGATTGCTTTAATATTCATAAATCATGATTTGGTTCAAGTATACAAATTTACAGGATTTACAAATTATATTTTTATAATTAACAGCACACACATTTCATTCATTACCAAAAGCATAGACTAAATAAATAAGATAAATCATTCTTTTCTGATTAATAATATTTATTTTTATGCTATCTAAAAATAAATATACCAGTTATGAAAAAGTTCATTTTAGCAGCATTATTATGTATTAGTGCGAATGGTTTTGCACAATTGATACAATTTGGACCTCAGTTTTCGTATAATAGTACTTCTCCGCGTACTGATGATTTCAGTTCTAAAAGCTCCGGAACAGGCTATGGCGTTGCAGGATTTGCGCGGGTAAATTTGTTGCTTTTTTATGGACAGGCAGAATTTGGTTATGCTAAATCAGAATTTAGTCTTTCGCAAACCGGAATTGGAGAAACCGAATATAAATTATCAGGAACTGATGCAACACTCCTTATTGGTTTTAAAGTTGTGCCTTTAGGAAAATTAGGAAATGTCCGCATTTTTGCCGGATACAACTGGAAAAATTATTCGGATATAAAAGCGAATAATAGTTTGAATTATATTGCTTTTGAAAAGAACAACAGCAGTATTCTTGGCGGCGTTGGTGTCGATTTATGGAAACTGACTTTAGATTACCGATATCTTGCCGGGGTTACAGATCTTGATCCTTCTGGCAGAAGCATAAAAACCGGAACTTCTAATATTTCATTAGGGTTTAAGTTCTTATAACAAACTTCTTTCTTGTATATAAAAAAAGGTCTTCCGTTACGAAGACCTTTTTTTGGTTATTTTACTTTACTATAAAATCGTTCGATGTTGTTATTTTCTATTTTCTCTACGCCATTTTCACCTTGCGTTGCAATATTGATAACCCGAAGTTCGTCTGAACTTTCATTAATCATACAATGCCAAATAGTACCGTCTGATAAAATAATATCCGAAAAGCCAGCATCGGATTTCTCTTTGTTGTAGTATACCAATTTCTCGGTTTTAGTCAGTTTCTTTTCCTGAGTTTTTTTATTCTTCTCAAAAAATAAAATCTCATTTTGATTGATTTCTACTAATTCTTCAAAATCTTTTTCTGCATCAGAATTGGTTTGACTTACAGCCCAGATTGGTTTGTCTCCAATCATTTTCCAGGTTCCAAGTGCCTGATTCATTATGTTTTCTCTTAAAATATCTTTTAAAGTATCTACTTTTTTAAGAGACTCCTGACCTATTTCATTTTCAGGTTTAATCTTTGAGGC
>NZ_CADCSU010000147.1 GCF_902804475.1 Flavobacterium bizetiae | reverse complement strand
AATTTAAAAAATCCTAAAAATCATATTTTAATATTAAAGGCTTTTAAGGATTTGAATTTAAAAGATTTTGGATGGACCTTACATTTGATAGGCAAAGACTATTTTGATTCTTATTCTAAAATGTTAAAAAACTTTATACAATCTTCTTCTCTGCATAATGATATACATTTGTATGATTCAAAAAGCGATATAAAATATATATTATCCCAAGCTTCTATAGGTGTTTTAGCTTCGACAGAAGAGGGTTTTCCTGTTACTTTACTTGAATATGGCTTAGAAAATTTAGCAGTTTTGTCTACAAATGTTGGATATTGTGAGGTAATTATTGAGAATGATTTTAGTGGGCTTTTGTTTGATCCACATTCTGTTTACGAAGTAAAAGAGCAATTAATAAAATTGGTAACGAATGTATCTTTAAGAAGTAAGCTGGCGGATAATTTAAAAAAATCAGTTTATAAAAATTATTCTGAAGAAGTAGTGATAGAAAAGTTGATTTTATCGTATAAAAAACACATTTAATGAAAGGTTCTGCATTGTCTTATATTCAGCTGGTTTTAATTCATGCCTTAAGTGCTTTGGCGATTTTTGCAGTTCCTTTTTTATCAAAAATCTATGCACTTTCTATTCCTGTTATTGGTTTTTTTATTGTTTATAGAACGAAGAATAAAAATAATGAAGTTCTTTTTATTGCAGCCTATTTAGTAGGAGTTGAGGTTTTTTTACGAATGACCGGAGGAAATTTTAATAATGAGTTTGTAAAAATAAACGTCATTTTCTTCATGCTTTTTGGTATGATTTACAGTAACTTTTCGAAATATGCATCTATATATTGGGTTTTTCTTCTTTTGTTAATTCCTGGTATTTTAATTACATCTACTGTTTTCAATCCTTCCATTGACATTAAAAAATTACTGGTATTTAATTTATCAGGTCCCGTTTGTCTGGTTATATCATCTATATACATGTTTAAAAGAAGAATATTGTTTTCTGATTTGCAGAATATTTTGGTTGCGATGGGATTGCCAATAGTTAGTACGACAGTGTATTTGTTTTTGTTTAATCCTAGCGTTAGAGATGTCGTAACCGGAACACAATCTAATTTTGAAACCTCAGGTGGATTTGGTCCTAATCAGGTTTCGACTATTTTAGGATTGGGGATTTTTATTTTTTTTACCCAATTGATATTATTTTCTAAATCAAAAAAAATAATGATTTTAAACGGAGGGTTACTTCTTTTTATTACTTACAGAGGTATTGTTACTTTTTCCAGAGGGGGAGTTTTGACAGCAGTCGCAATGATTGTTTGCATATTATTTCTACTCTACAGTTTTTCCAATGCTAAGGGCAAAAATAAATTTGTATTTGTTTTTATACTAACGGGCTTTATGGCGGCTGGAGTCTGGGGTTATTCTTCTTTTCAAACTAGAGGACTTATTGAAAAACGCTACGCAAATCAGGATGCAAGAGGAAGAGCGAAAGATGATCGTCTTGGAGGGAGAGAAGAGATCATGGCAGAGGAAATTAGAAATTTTATTGATAATCCCATTTTAGGAATTGGAGCGGGAATGGGTAAAGAAGTTCGAAAAGAGGCTTTTGGGTATGAAGTGGCTTCGCATAATGAAATAACACGTATGCTTAGTGAGCATGGTCTCTTTGGTGTTTTTGGACTTCTGATACTTGGTATAACACCATTTGTTTTATATATTAATAACAAGCAACACTTATATTTTTTATCTTTTTTTGTTTTTTGGCTCCTGACAATAAACCACGCAGCTATGCGAATTGCTGCACCGGCTTTTATATATGGATTAACACTTCTTTCAGTTCAGGTGAAAATTCCCGAGAAAGCTGAAAATTCCGTAGATTAGTATTGTTTTTTTATAATACATTTGCCTCAAGTTTAAGCCCCTAACAAACTGAATAAATGTTCTCGAATAATAAAATGCATTTTGAAATTTCGGAAAGAAGAATATTACTTCTTTTCTTTGATGCTGTTTTTGTTTTATCGGCATTGTACATATTAAGTTTAATATTCGATTATAATTACTTTGTTTTTAATACAAGTAATTTTTTTAGCATTGTTTTACTTCTTAGTTATATATACATTTTTGGATTTATATTCGAAATCTATAATCTGCAGGTCGCAAGTAATCAATTGCAAATTCTTCAGAGCGTAATTTTTACAGCTACAGCTTCAAGTCTGGCATATTTGTTTACGCCTTTTTTATCTCCTGAATTACCAAAGCAGCGATTAATCATCTTAATTTTTTATTCAACAGTACTTTTTACGCTTTTGATTTGGCGCTTGTTTTATGTTTACTTTTTAGCGTCGCAACGATTTTCTCAAAGTGTTGTTTTAATATGTGATCAAAATCAAGTTGAGGAGTTGGTTTTAGGATTAGAAAGCGTCGACCCTCATTATAAGATCATAGGTTTTGTTAATTCGGATTCTATATCTGAAGAAAATTCAAATTTTCATTATGTAAAAGAAGTTAAGAAAAATGATTTGGAAGCTTTTGTGTCTAAAAATCAAGTTTCTGAGATTATAATCGCTTCTCAAAAAACAGACGGAATTACTCCCGATCTATACCAACAATTACTTCACTTGTTAGAATCCGGAAATGTTATTCGCGAATATACTCAGGTTTATGAAAGTAAGACGCAGCGTATTCCAGTGCATTATATTGCGAGAGATTTTTACAGATTTTTTCCTTTTAGCAGAAGTAACACCAATAGGCTTTACCTGTCTTTGGTTCGTTTTATGGAATTTCTGTTTTCCTTTATTGGTTTATCGCTTTGTATTATTTTTATTCCTTTAATTTATATTGTCAATCTATTTGGAAATAAAGGTCCATTATTTTACACTCAGGAGCGCATTGGTAAAAACGGAGTTGTTTTTGAAATTTATAAGTTTAGAACAATGGTCGAAAATTCTGAATTAAATGGAGTTGTTTTTGCCACTTCAAACGACAGACGCATAACTCCTTTTGGGAAAATGATGCGTAAATCAAGAATAGACGAATTACCACAGTTTTTTAATGTTTTAAAAGGCGATATGGCTGTTATTGGGCCAAGACCAGAACGACCTTTTTTTGTTGAGGAAATAGCTAATGTGATGCCTTTTTATGAAACCCGACATGTGATAAAGCCAGGGCTTACAGGTTGGGCTCAGGTTAATTATTCTTATGGCGAATCGATAGAAGAAAGTTTGATAAAATTGCAGTACGATTTATACTATATCAAACACCGCAGTATTTTTCTTGATATTAGTATTACTTTCAAAACAATTACTACAGTTTTATTCTACCGCGGACAGTAATTTAGATAATAATCGGAATACGTTTTTTGTTTCGAATAGCAATTCTCACTAAAACAAATCCGCTTGTGATGATCATTGGTAATACAATTAGGAAATGAGCTTTGTTGATCAGGAAAATAGCGTAAACTATTAAAAATATCAGGTGTAAAACTGCAAATCGATACGTCCATCTTTTATTCTTTAGAATAGAAAGGAAAATTAAAATCAATAATAATGGGCTAAATAAAAGCACATTATAATTCATCGCCAGTTCTTGGTGAAAAGAATAAAATCCCATAAAGACAAAAAAGATTCCTATAAAAGATAAAATCAAAAGATAAATTTTGTCTACTATTTTATTGTGTGCTAAAACAACAAAAGCAAGAATAAAAAGATAAGTATAAACATTATTCCACCATGAACTCGGAGTTTCTTTCTCAAAACTAAGCAATGTTTTACTTTTAGTAACTAGAGGTTGATTTTGATAAGTGGTTTTTTCTAAACTATTTTTCAGTTCAAAAGGCAAAAATATCTTAGTTCCTAATTGATCTACTTTGGTTCCAAAAATGATACTTGTTCCTAATTGATCATAAAAATGACCATTAAAATAAGGGAATAAAATCGATCTGTACGTTATATGCGTATCTCCTTTTTTCGTAATAACCTCACCGTTCAAACTTTTATTGATAATATCTACTACCATTGAAGTACAGTTTTTATCAATAAATTTATAAGTGTAAAAACGATCTTCAGAAGCTAATGTCGTATTTAAATTATCAAAAAGTTTTTGTTTTACATTTTGAGAAACAAGCAATTCTTGTTCGAATACACTTCTTTTTTCATTATTATATTCGTCAATAAATTCAGGGAAGGAATGTACAATTACAAAATATTGTAAATCTCCTTTTGCAAATTTGGCAACAAAGTTTGGAGTTCTAAAATCAAAGGCACCGTAATTAAAAACAACATCAATATTATTTCCAGGATCAGCAACGCGTATAGCAGTATGACCAAAATAAGAATAGGTTTCATTGCCTAATCCACAAGTGATGACACTTATTTTAGCATCTTTGGATAAAGGTAAATTTTGACTGAAACCAATAAAACTTAGTAATAATAGTAAAATAAAAAGTGCTTTTTTGAAAATGACATTTTTCATGATTTAAAATTTTAAGAAGTTTATGGTTTGTAAATTTTATCTAAAGATACCTAAATCTACTTTTAAAGAAAAAATATTTGAGTACAAAGCGGTACTTTGGTTTCCTAAGTCAGTCAGGGCATAGTCAATCTGAATGCCTTTATATTTGAAACCCAGACCAATATTAGGTTGAAAATTTAATTTTTCAGTATTATCTAATTGTGTTACGTTTTGAAAATTTCCTGCTCCGGCTCTTAAAAAAACAAGATCAGTATATCCAAATTCAAACCCAAGGGCAGGATCAATGCTGACTATTCGGGATGAAATAATATCGTTTGTTTGCTCAAAACGCATATTCAGGTTAGTGGCAACCAAAAGACTATAGTCATTATGAAAATCAAATGTTCTCGAAACCCCTAATTGAGCTTTTGGCAAAGTAATTTCGGTGCTTTCAGGTAATTCGTTGTTCTCGCCCGGAATTGCATTAGCGATTTTTGCATATTCTTGTTCATCAATATTCCAAACATTATAAGTTGTTGTAATATCGCGAAGCATTAAACCAAATTTCCAATTGTTTCGCTCGAATTGCAATCCAACATCAAAACCAAATCCCCAGGAATTAGCAAACTTTCCTATAATTCTTCGGATAATTTTTGCATTTACTCCATATTGAAATCCGTCTACAGGCAGCTTTCTTGCATAAGAAAAAGTAAAACCATAATCAGCAGTCGAAAAAAGTCGAATTCTATTATAATCAATATTTCCCTGATTGTCGATTAATTGTGTGGTGTCCATAATATCATCGACACCAAAACGAATCATCGAGATTCCCCAGGCACTTCTGTCGTCAATAGGGCTTGCGTATCCTATATAATCGTATTGGGCAATATTGGCAAAATAATTGGCGTGCATTAACGAAATTTGATGATCTTCAAGATTGGTTAAACCAGCCGGATTCCAATAAACCGAATTCACATCATTTGTAGAAGCAGTAACTGCACTCGACATTCCTAAAGCAGCTGCATCAACACCAATATTCATAAATTCATTCGAATATTTTCGAACAGTTTGTGCATATTGTAATGTGCAATTGAAACAAAATAAAAGCAGTAGGGTTTTCTTCAACGGATATTTTTTTGCAGATCTGAGTCTGTTTTAATTTTTACCAAAAATATAATATTTTACTCAGCAAATTTATTCCAATTGATAAATATTACGAAAGTCAGAATTTCACATTAAAAACTCTTGCAAAAACGCATTTTACATAGAGTTATTATGCTAAATTTGCTGTTCACTATTTATCTAAATTTATAAATCATGAATATCAAAAAGCACATTCCTAACTTAATTACATTAATCAATTTATTTTGTGGTTGTATAGCCGTTGTTTTTGTTTCGCAAGACGATTATTTAATGGCTTTTTATTTTGTTTGTTTGGGAATATTTTTTGATTTTTTTGATGGTTTTTTTGCCAGATTATTCAAAGTTTCAAGCCCGTTAGGTTTGCAATTAGATTCTTTGGCTGATATGGTAACCAGCGGAGTAGTACCAGGTTATATCATGTTTACAATGTTTGCGAAAAGCGCCAATCCTCATGAAGTTATTGGTTCTGTTTTTATTCCTTTTTTAGGATTTATAGTAACTCTGGGGTCTTGCTACAGACTGGCTAATTTTAATATTGATACACGTCAGACAGATTCTTTTATTGGTTTACCAACACCGGCAAATGCGCTTTTTATTTTAAGTCTGCCTTTAGTTTTAGAATATTCGGATTCATTAATTGTATTCGAAATCCTAAGTAATCGTTGGGTTTTATTGGCAATAACATTATGTAGTGCTTATATTTTGAATGCCGAAATTCCTTTGTTTGCTTTAAAAATCAAGAAATTTACGGTAAAAGATAATGTGCTTCAAATCGTGTTTTTACTGATTTCGTTGTTGTTGTTAATAACGCTTCAATACATGGCAATTCCGTTAATTATTATTTTCTATGTGTTGTTATCAGTAGTGAATAATATATTTTTGAAAAAGTAGTTTTATTTGAATGGCAAGAAAAACGACAAGGCGAACTTCTTATTCCAGGAATTCGAAACCTCAAAAATCGATTTTTGCAAAAGCAATTCGTTTCATTATTTGTACTTTTTTTATATTACTTTTCTTTGCTGCAGTGTATCATTATCGTGATGGGCTGAAGTATTATCTTGGCTTTAAATCAGACAAAGTTTTAGACGAAGATGCTGTTGATAAGCACTTGTCTGATGTTCGAAATATTAGAGTTTTAGAAAATCATAAAGGAAAAGTGATTGGTATTGATGTATCTGAATTTCAGGGAAAAGTACAATGGGATGAAGTAGAGGTTTTAGAAGAAAAATATCCTGTACAATTTGTGTTTGTTCGTGCAACTGCGGGCAATGACAGGGTTGACAGACAGTTTAAAAAAAACTGGGAAGGAGCAAAAGAACATAAAATCATACGCGGAGCATATCATTATTACCGTCCGAATGAGAACTCTATCGAGCAAGCCAATCTTTTTATTAAAACAGTAAAATTACAAAAAGGAGATTTGCCTCCGGTTTTAGATATCGAAAGATTGCCTAAGAATCAACCTTTGGATAGTTTGAAAAAAGGTCTAAAACGCTGGTTGAATAAAGTTGAGGCACATTATCAGGTGCGCCCTATAATTTACACAGGCGAAAGTTATTACGATGATTTTTTAAAAGAGGAATTTGGGCAATATTTATTCTGGATAGCCAACTATAATTTCTATAGAGAAAAAATCGAAGATGATTGGCTTTTTTGGCAATTTACAGAAAAAGCTTCTTTGCCTGGAATTAAACACAGAGTAGATGTGAATATTTATAACGGCGATTTACAACAGTTGCAGTTTATTACTGTTGAATAAGCTTTCAGTCTCAGTTTTTAGTTTAAGTAAATAACTGTAAACGAAAAACTGGGACTGAATACTTTTTTCTAGAATTCAAGTTTCTTTTTACGAAGTTCGAAGTTTTGACCTAAGTAAACGCGACGAACCATTTCGTCTTCTACTAATTCTTCCGGAACTCCGGCTTTCAAAATTCCACCTTCAAACATTAAGTATGTTTTATCTGTAATCGCTAATGTTTCCTGAACGTTGTGATCAGTTATTAGAATTCCGATATTTTTATTTTTTAACTGAGCAACAATCCTCTGGATATCTTCAACCGCAACGGGGTCAACTCCTGCAAAAGGTTCATCTAGTAAAATAAACTTAGGGTCAGTTGCAAGGGCGCGTGCAATTTCAGTACGACGACGCTCTCCTCCTGAAAGTAAATCTCCTCGGTTAGTACGTATGTGTTCTAAGCTGAATTCTTCGATTAAACTTTCCATTTTTGCAATTTGTGCCTCTTTTGAAAGTTTAGTCAATTGCAAAACACTTAAAATGTTATCTTCAATACTTAATTTTCTAAAAACAGAAGCTTCCTGTGCCAAATAGCCAATTCCTTGCTGTGCACGTTTGTACATTGGGTAATCAGTAATGTTCAAATCATCAAGATAAATGTTACCCTGATTTGGCTTTACCAATCCTACAATCATATAAAACGAAGTCGTTTTTCCTGCACCATTTGGTCCCAAAAGCCCAACAATTTCTCCTTGATTAACTTCAACAGAAATTCCTTTTACAACACTACGACCTTTATAGGTTTTGATTAAATTATCGGCTCTTAGCTTCATTTTTAATTAGATAATTAGATAATTAGAAAATGAGATAATTAACTCAAATTCAATTTTAAAATTTATTAGAAGGGACAAATTAAAAGTAAAATAATCAATCAGATAAATCAATTAACAAATTATTGCGTTTTCAAAATTATCTAATTGGGTATTTTTAAATTTGATAATTAAAGAATTTCAAGAAGTTATCTAATTATCAAATTGACACATTTTTTAATTCCCTTGCTCTTCCAAAGCTTCCCAAAATTCGTAGGCCCTTCGTAAATGAGGTACTACAATTGTTCCTCCAACCAAAGTTGCGATTCCCATTGCTTCCATCATTTCTTCTTTTGTTACACCTTCTTTATGGCTGGTTTCTAAGTGATATTTTACACAATCATCACAACGTAAAACCGCCGATGCTACTAATCCTAAAAGCTCTTTTGTTTTTACATCAAGAGCTCCGGCTGCATATGCATTCGTATCAAGATTAAAAATTCTCTTTACAATTTTGTTATTATCAGCTAGTAACTTTTCGTTCATTTTAGAACGATAGTCATTAAATTCCTGTACGATATCAGACATTTTCTTTTAATTTATTTTTATAAACAATCCTCGAAATCAGGATACTCACTTCGTAAATAATCAACATTGGTATTGCTACAATAGTTTGACTTACTACATCTGGAGGAGTTACAATTGCAGCTACAATTAAGATAATTACAACAGCATATTTCCAATATTTTCTTAAGAAATCAGGAGTTACTAATCCTAATTTGGTTAAGAAGTAGATAATGATTGGCAATTCAAAAAACAAACCACTCGCAAGAATACTTGTTTTTACCATCCCCATATATGATTCTAATGTAAATTGATTTTTTACAACGTCACTCACAGAGAAAGTAGCTACGAAATTGACAGACATTGGTATTACAACAAAGTAACCGAACAATACTCCTAAAAAGAAAAGTAATGAAGAAGTGAAGATAAATACTTTGGCATTTTTTCTTTCTTTTTCATATAATGCAGGGCTTATAAACTTCCAAAGTTCCCATAAAATAAAAGGGAAACTTAGTATGAAACCTGCTAAAAGACACATCCATACAAAAATGTTTACCTGTCCTTCCATTTCGGTATTCTGAATAATAAAATTCAGCTCGGTAATACAAATGCTATCAGCGAAACCTAGTGAATGAGATAAGTCGCAAAACCAAACATAAGTAAAAAAAGTAGGTCTTATGGGACCTAAAATAATCTGATCAAATAAATAATCACTTATAAAATAAGTAAAAAAAGCCATGATGCATATTGCAATTGTGCTTCTAACTAATAACCATCTAAGTTCTTCAAGATGGTCTAAAAATGACATCTCGCCAAGGTTCTTTTTTGCCATTATACGATTCCTTCTTTTAAAATGTCATGTAAATGTAATACTCCTTTGTACTCTCCGTTATCTGAAACGATAAGCTGTGTTATAGAAAAATCTTCTAATATGTTTAAAGCATCAACTGCCATAGTTTCTGATGATACTGATTTAGGATTTTTTGACATAATATCTTTTGCAGTTAAGTCAGCAATAGTATCTACGTCGTTTAGCATTCTTCGGATGTCTCCGTCAGTAATAATTCCGATAATTTTATCATTTTCGATAACAGCCGTTACGCCTAATCTTTTTTCTGAAATTTCAAAAATTACCTTTTTAACTGAAGTATCCGGAGTAACAGCCGGTTTTAATGAATGCTCGATCATGTCTTTTACTCGAAGCAGTAATTTTTTACCTAAAGCTCCGCCTGGGTGATAAACTGCAAAGTCTTCTGGTTTAAAATCGCGCATTTCCATCAAACAAACTGCAAGGGCATCACCCATAACAAGTTGTGCTGTTGTGCTGTTTGTAGGTGCCAGATTTATAGGGCAAGCTTCCATCTCTACTGTGGTGTTCAAAACATAGTCAGAACCTTTTGCTAAAAATGAAGTAACGTTTCCTGTTATTGCAATCAATGTGTTTCCAAAGCGTTTTAATAACGGAACCAAAACTTTAATTTCGGGACTGTTTCCGCTTTTAGAAATACAAATAATGATATCCTCGTTTTGTATCATTCCTAAATCTCCGTGAATTGCTTCTGAAGCATGCAGGAACATAGATGGTGTGCCAGTTGAGTTAAAAGTGGCTACCATTTTTTGAGCTATGATAGCGCTTTTTCCGATGCCTGTAACGATTAATCTGCCTTTGGTTTCGTAAATACGTTGGACAGCTTCGTAGAAATTTTCGTCTAAAAAATCAATTAGCTTTGTAATTGCTTCACTTTCAGAGAGTATTGTTTTTTTGGCAATCGCCAATATATTTTCCTTTGTAATCAAAACAGGATATTTTAAATTTGTATGTATAAAAGAAAGTTGTATCTTTATGTGTTGCAAATTTATACAAAATACCATTAATATAAATAATGAATTCAAACGAAATTGAAATACACAAGGAATTAAAGAAGTATTTCGGCTTTAGCCAATTTAAGGGTTTGCAGGAGCAAGTCATTACGAGTATCTTAAACAAAAAGAATACCTTCGTAATCATGCCTACTGGCGGTGGAAAGTCTCTTTGTTATCAATTACCCGCTTTAATTCAGGACGGAACAGCAATTGTTGTTTCTCCTTTAATTGCTTTGATGAAAAATCAGGTTGATGCCATCAGAAGCCTTTCCTCAGAAAACGGAATTGCGCATGTCTTAAATTCCTCTCTTACCAAAACAGAAATCGCACAAGTAAAAAAAGACATTACTTCTGGCTTGACCAAACTTTTATATGTGGCACCGGAATCTTTGACAAAAGAAGAATATGTAGCTTTTTTACAAAGTGTGCCTATTTCATTTGTTGCTATTGATGAAGCGCATTGTATCTCAGAATGGGGTCATGATTTTAGGCCTGAATATCGAAATCTGAAAAACATTATTAAACAATTAGGGCAAGTGCCAATCATTGGATTAACAGCAACTGCAACCCCAAAAGTTCAGGAAGACATTCTTAAAAATCTGGACATGTCTGATGCAAATACTTTTAAAGCATCTTTCAACAGACCAAACTTATATTACGAAGTTAGGACAAAAACTAAAAATATAGAATCGGATATTATTCGATTTATCAAACAACATAAAGGCAAATCAGGAATTATTTACTGCTTAAGCCGTAAAAAAGTAGAATCCATTGCCGAAGTTTTACAAGTAAACGGAATCAGCGCGGTGCCTTATCACGCAGGTTTAGATGCTAAAACACGAGCCAAACATCAGGATATGTTCCTGATGGAGGATGTAGATGTGGTTGTAGCAACAATTGCCTTCGGGATGGGAATTGATAAACCAGACGTTCGTTTTGTAATTCATCATGATATTCCAAAATCATTAGAAAGTTACTATCAGGAAACGGGTCGTGCCGGTCGTGATGGAGGCGAAGGACATTGTTTGGCTTATTACTCTTATAAAGATGTAGAAAAGCTGGAGAAATTTATGTCCGGTAAACCAGTAGCAGAACAAGAAATTGGTTTTGCTTTATTGCAGGAAGTTGTGGCTTACGCCGAGACCTCGATGTCGCGTAGAAAATTCTTGTTGCACTATTTTGGTGAAGAATTTGACAGCGAAACAGGAGAAGGTGCAGACATGGATGACAACGTTCGTAATCCTAAAACTAAAGTTGAGGCGAAAGATCAGGCCGTTAAATTGCTTGAAATTGTTCGTGATACTAAACATATATATAAGTCGAAAGAAATTGTCTTTACTTTAATAGGTAGAGTAAATGCTGTAATTAAAGCGCATAAAACCGATACGCAATCCTTTTTTGGTTCAGGATCAGATCATGACGAGAAATATTGGATGGCATTATTGCGACAAGTTTTAGTTGCAGGTTATTTATCTAAAGATATTGAAACTTATGGTGTGGTAAAAATCACCAAAGAAGGTTTGAATTTTATTAAAAAGCCAGTTTCATTTATGATGTCTGAAGATCATGAATACAATGAATCTGAAGACGAAGCAATTGTAACCGCAGCAAAATCATCAGGAACTGCTGATGAAGTTCTGATGGGAATGTTGCGAGAACTACGTAAAAAAGTAGCTAAAAAACTAGGAGTTCCTCCATTTGTTGTTTTTCAGGATCCTTCTCTTGAAGATATGGCTTTAAAATATCCAATCACTTTAACCGAATTGTATAATATACATGGTGTTGGTGAAGGAAAAGCTAAAAAATACGGTAACGATTTTGTGACCTTAATTAGTCGTTATGTAGAAGATAATGATATTATTCGCCCAGACGATTTGGTAGTTAAATCTACCGGAGTAAATTCTGCAAACAAATTATACATTATTCAAAATATAGATCGAAAGTTGCCGTTAAGTGATATCGCTTCTGCAAAAGGACTTTCGATGGATGCTCTGATCAAAGAAATGGAACAGATTGTTTACTCAGGAACTAAATTGAATATTAAGTATTGGGTAGATGATATGCTTGATGAAGATCAGCAAGAAGAAATTCACGATTATTTCATGGAATCAGAATCAGATAAAATCGAAGACGCTCTTAAAGAATTCGATGGCGATTATGATATTGATGAATTACGCTTAATGCGAATAAAATTTATTAGCGAAGTAGCGAATTAAAAAAGTTTACAGTCACAGTTTACAGTCACAGTTTACAGTCACAGTCAGAACTGTAAGCTGTGACCGAAAACTGAGACTGCGACTTAAATTTATTCTCAGTACATAACTGTAAACTGCCACTGAGAACTGTGACTTTCTCACCCTTCATATACTTCCCCGCGATGTGGCTTCAAAGCATCACGTACAGGAATCATATTTTCATCCGTTACTACCATAAAAGCGGTTGCGTGCATATCGTTTATGATTTTAAATCCTGTAATATTCAAAGGCAATTTTTCTATTGCGATATATTCTTTTAAATGAATTTCATGATGTTCGGCTGTTTTTGCCGAAGCCGGACCACGAAAATCCCAAATCAATTTTATTTTTCTAGACATTTTTTTTAAGGTGCAAAGGTTCAGAGAGACAAAGGTACAAAGTCTATTTTGAAAAAAGGTACTGAGGTTCTGAGATACTCAGTTTCTAAGTTTTTTCTTTAGAAACGCAGAGTTGTAAAGAAAATAAAAAACTTTGCGTCTTCGCGACTTTGCGAGATTAAAAAATAAAACTTAGCGCACTTTGCGGTTAATTATATAAAGTCAGTTCAAAATAGTATTTTTGCATGTTCTTTTCATAAATAGAAAAGCTAATTGAATAAATAAAATAAAATGCCAAGAGAACTTTTACTTCAGGTAACTCCAGAAATAGCTGCAAACGAATTGTTGCTAAAAGACTATTTGTCTAAACAAATAAAGGTTTCTCCTAAGGAAATTCAACATGTTTCTATTTTAAAGCGATCTATTGATGCGCGACAAAAAGCGATAAAAATCAACCTGAAAGTGATTATCTATTTACAAGGAGAACCTTTTCAGGAAACTAAAATCGAGCTACCTATATATAAGGACGTTTCTTCGGCTCAGGAAGTAATTGTGGTTGGAGCAGGTCCGGCCGGACTTTTTGCTGCTTTGCAATTAATAGAATTAGGCTTAAAGCCAATTGTAATCGAACGCGGAAAAGATGTTCGTGGCCGTCGTCGTGACTTAAAAGCGATAAATGTAGATCATATCGTAAACGAAGATTCGAATTATTGTTTTGGCGAAGGTGGAGCAGGAACTTATTCTGACGGAAAATTATATACGCGTTCTAAAAAGCGTGGTGATGTGACCAGAATATTAGAACTTTTAGTCGCTTTTGGAGCTTCAGAAGATATATTGGTAGAAGCACATCCACATATTGGAACCAATAAATTACCTAAAATTATTGAAGATATCCGAAACAAAATCATCGAGTTTGGTGGTCAGGTTTTATTTGATACACGTGTAACGGATATTTTGGTGAAGAATAATGAGGTTGAAGGAATTGTAACTCAAAACGGCGACAAGATTTTATCTAATAAATTAATCTTAGCAACCGGACATTCAGCGCGTGATATTTTTGAATTATTAGATAAAAAGAAAATATTTATCGAGGCAAAACCTTTTGCTTTGGGAGTTCGTGCTGAACATTCGCAGGAATTAATAGATAGTATTCAATATAGCTGCGATTATCGTGGTGAGCATTTGCCGCCGGCGCCATATTCGATTGTAAAACAAGTTAACGGTCGCGGAATGTATTCATTTTGTATGTGTCCGGGAGGTGTAATTGCACCTTGCGCCACAAGTCCGGGTGAAGTGGTTACAAACGGTTGGTCGCCATCTAAACGTGATCAGGTTACGGCAAATTCAGGAATTGTGATCGAATTAAAATTAGAAGATTTTAAACCTTTTGCAAAATTTGGTGCTTTGGCCGGAATGGAATTTCAAAAAAGTATCGAACAAAAAGCATGGCATTTGGCTGGAGAAACTCAAAAAGTTCCTGCACAGCGAATGGTCGATTTTACTCAAAATAAAGTTTCTGCTGATATTCCTAAAACTTCTTACGTTCCCGGAACAACTTCGGTAGAAATGGGGCAGGTTTTTCCTGGATTTTTATCACAAATTTTACGTGAAGGATTTAAAGAATTCGGAAAATCAATGCGCGGTTATTTGACCAATGAAGCTATTTTGCATGCGCCGGAAAGCAGAACTTCGTCTCCGGTTCGTATTCCGAGAGACCCAATTACTTATGAGCATTTGCAAATAAAAGGTTTGTATCCTTGCGGAGAAGGAGCCGGTTATGCAGGCGGAATTATATCTGCTGCGATTGATGGCGAAAAATGCGCTTTAATGATTGCCGAAACTTTAAAATAATAGTATTATGAAGAACTTCTTTTCTAATTTCTTTGGTAGAAATAATGATCCAAAATCGATTGTTTCTTTTGATGTTATGGATCTTATTTATTCAGAATTATATAATGGAAATAATAATTTTGAATTTAAAATGAAAGGAGTTCATGATACGATTTCTGTAAGCCTATATTCATTTCCAAGTTCTTTCGATCATGAAGAGGGAAGAGCTGAAATTAAGAAAAGCGGATTTAAAAACGCTTACGAAGTTCTGAACGAAATATATAAAAAGATTAATATTGGTCCCGTTTCTGAAGAACAAATGCTTCAGGAATTAGAGTATGATTATATTCATATTCAGTTTTATACCGAGCCATCGCCCGAAGCTAAAAAGTATCTGAAACATGTTTTGCATAATTTCATGATCTTTTTTTGTTGTACCAATAGCCTGGAAACGAATGATTTTAGAATGATCTATAATAATAGTTATTTTCTGGATTATACAAAAGGAATATTAGAAGCTGAATCTATTGATGTAAATGATCCTAAAAATGAAACTCAGAAAATAGGATTTAAAGAATTTGAAAAGATTTTACAAGGTATTTGTCAGCATCTTAATATAGCATTGCCAGAAAGTGTTCAGCTTCCTTTACAGGAAAATTTATTGCCCGAAGAAGTTGAGATTACCCAGGAAACTTTTGAGGAATTTATTAGATTAGTTTCGAGAGGAAGTATCGATGAGAAATTGGTTCAGAAGCAGTCGAAAAAACTATTAAAGAATTTTAAAAAGGGGCATACAGAATATCATGAAATAGTGCAAGGTCATTGGGCTTTTTTTGAAATTATCGATGCCTGGAACAGCGACTGGAAATTTGATCCTGAAGATGCGGAAGCCTTTATCTCAGAAATGATAGGCGAAGATCTTAATTTCGATTATCCTGAAGAAACTTATAGCCATGATTTGTTTCCTTACATACAATCGGCTTTAGAAAAAAGAGGTTTTGAATTAATGAGTTACGATACGCACGGAGATAATTATTTGTTTTTTGTAGCAAATAAAAGTGATGTTGCGAGAATTTTAGAATTGTCTGAATTGACGAAAATTGAGGTAGATAGTTTGTAAATTAAATTATCAGTTGTTCGTTATCTTGATTTCTGTGATAAATGTAATTTTTTTCAGGAGCTAATCCCGCTATACGTTCCAATCTTTTGTGGCGAACACCGCCACAAAAGGATTTCCACTTCTATCGGGGCTAGGACAATCATTTTCATAACAATATTTTCATATAGTTTGTCATCCCGAGGAACGAGGGATCACACTAGAAATTCCGCAAAGTATATCGAAAATCCTTATTGAGTTCCGAGTGTGATCCCTCGTTCCTTGGGATGACAAGATTGTGCTGAAGCGTAAGTCTGAGAACTGAGACTGAGACTGAAAACCGCGGCTGAGACTGAGAACTGCATACGCACGCCCTAATCATTTATGGAATCAAAATAATCTTTCCGGTACTTTTTCGGCTTTCGAGATAATCGTGTGCTTGTTTTCCTTCGGATAATTTGAAAGAAGTTGGTTCTGAAAGCTTTATTTTTCCTTCGATGATCCAGTTGAATAATTGACCAGATCTTTTGATTCTTTCTTCTTTTGAGTTTAGGTAACTCCATAAATCTCCTCCGGTTAAGGTTTTTGAAGTATCCATGAGCATTCTCGGATTTACAGGTTCAGGATCTCCGCCCGCCATACCGAAGAAAACGACTTGTCCGCATTCTTTGGTAACTTCAAAACTATCGGATAAAGTGCTTCCGATACTATCATAAACAACATCAACGCCATTTGGAATTATTTTAAAAATTTCTGATTTCCAATCTTCATTATACAAAAAAACATGGTCGGCACCTTGTTCGATTGCTACTTTTGCTTTGTCTGGAGAGGAGGTTAAACCAATAACATTGGCATCCAAAGATTTACTAATTTGAGTAAGAAATTGACCAACTCCGCCAGCAACGGCGTGAATTAATACGGTTTCGCCTTTGGTGGTTTTATGACTGTCGGTTGCGAGATATTGTGCGGTTAAACCTTGTAGTAAAATAGCGGCTGCGGTTTCGAAAGAAATAGCTTCGGGAAGCGGCAAAACGTGATTGATATTTACGGCAACCAGTTCTGCATTCGCAAAAGGAACATCGGCGAAAGCCACACGATCTCCAATTTTATATTCGGGATGATTGTTATTGTCAACTACGATTCCGGCACCTTCGTAACCGGCAATAAAAGGCGGATTTCCTTTTAGGTGATAATTTCCTTTTCGTCTGTACACATCGGCAAAATTTAATCCAATGGCTTTCATTTCGACTAGAATCTCATCGGTTTTTAATTCAGGATTCGGAATTTCGATGTATTCTAAAACATCAGAATTTCCAAAAGAAGAGAAGGTAAGTGCTTTTATTTTTTAATTGAATTAAGGAATACAAAGTACGTGAAAATTCGTTTTCAGTTTGAAATTTTTTATAGCCACAAATTGGTAGAATTAAAAGATTTTTGCTAAGAATTTTAAGGATCTAAACTGATTAATTCGTGCTAATTCGTGAAATTCGTGGCAAAAAAAAACAATCAAAAAAAACCGCCCATTTTCATGAGCGGCAACTATTATTAACCAATATAAATGAGAAATTATTTCTTTTTTAATTTGTCTTTAAAGACTTTTTCGAATTTTTCGATTTTAGGCTGAATTACCATTTTGCAATACGGCTGATTTTTGTTGTTTGCATAATAATTTTGATGATAATCTTCGGCTTTGTAGAATGCTTTAAACGGTTCGACTTTCGTTACAATCGGACTATTATATACTTTTGCTTTGTTTAACTCGGCAATAATACTTTCGGCGGCATTTTTTTGTTCGGCATTTTTATAAAAAATTACAGATCGATATTGTGTTCCAACATCGGCACCCTGACGGTTTAATGTTGTTGGATCGTGAACGGTAAAGAAAACCTGAAAAATTTCATTAATATCAGTTTTTGTTTTGTCGTACGTTATTTGCACTACTTCGGCATGACCTGTTGTTCCTGTGCAAACTTCTTCATAAGTAGGGTTGGCTACTTTTCCTCCTGAGAAACCCGAAACTACAGATTTTACTCCGTCTAAATTTTCGTAAACGGCTTCAACGCACCAATAGCAGCCTCCGCCAAGTGTAATAGTTTCAAGGTTCGAAGCTTTTTTTGTTTTGGTATTTTGTGCAAATCCATTCAGGGATAATGCGAAAATGGCAATTAAAAATATATTTTTCATCGTTGTTTTATTTAGAATCAGGAACAAAGTCAAGTGCGATCGAATTCATGCAATAACGTTTTCCGGTTGGCGCAGGTCCATCATCGAATAGATGGCCTAAATGTCCGCCGCAGCGACCGCAAAGCGCTTCGATCCTTTCCATTCCTAAAGAATTATCATTTTTATACACTACGCTTTTTTTGTTGTCTTGTTCAAAAAAGCTTGGCCATCCGCAGCTACTGGCGAATTTTGCTCCGGAACGAAAAAGTAAATTTCCGCATGAAGCGCAATAGTAAGTTCCTTTTTCGTCGGTATTCCAGTATTTTCCGGTAAAAGGTCTTTCGGTATCTGCTTCGCGCATTACAGCGTAAACATCATCTGGTAATACTTTTTTCCACTCCGCATTTGTTACATTAAGTTTTGTGGTATCGGTATTCGAGTAATAAGGATTTCCGGGTTTGCTGATCTTGTTTTCCATAACGACTGTTTTGGTATTTGTTTTTTTTGCACTTTGTCCGCATGCCTGTAAAATAAAAAGCGGAATTAAAAAGCAAAGGCTGAAGATTTGGGTTTTTGTTTTCATTGTTTTTGAGTGCTTTAATTCTGTGATTTCAAAGATACGACGAGATTTCGCCTTGAAATGTCGTGTACTTTACAATTGAGATTTTTTTAAGTATGTTTTAACTTTTATTATGTACGTAAAACATTCCGTTTTAGTTTTTAGGGCTTATTTTTAAAGGATTTTTTAAATTAAATGGTTTGTATTTTGTTCTGAATCAGCTTTTTGTATAATGCATTGCTCGTTAAACTTTTCACAATCTCTCGTAGGATTTTCAAGCCATTTCTTTTTTCGTATTTTTGTTTGATCAATAAGCCCTATGATAGAAGAAAACGTAATATTAGTAAACGAAAAGGATGAGCAAATTGGCCTAATGCCAAAATTAGAAGCACATGAAAAAGCGGTCTTACACCGTGCTTTTTCGGTTTTTATTTTAAATGATAAAAACGAAATTATGTTGCAGCAACGTGCTCATCACAAATACCACTCACCTTTACTCTGGACCAATACATGTTGTAGCCATCAGCGTGAAGGAGAAACGAATGTAGAAGCCGGAAGTCGAAGATTGTTTGAAGAAATGGGTTTTAAAGCCGAATTGAAAGAGCTTTTTCATTTTATTTATAAAGCACCTTTTGATAACGGTTTGACAGAACACGAGCTGGATCATGTTATGATTGGATATTATAATGATGCTCCGGCAATAAATCCTGAAGAAGTCGAAGACTGGAAATGGATGAAGATCGAAGACGTAAAAGCGGATATTGAGAAACAACCTGAAATTTATACCGTTTGGTTTAAAATAATTTTTGATGAATTTGATCATTATTTAGAAGATCACAAGCTTTAACCAGACTAACCAACCGCCACAATGAGAGTAACCATATCAAGAAAAGCACATTTTAATGCTGCACATCGATTGCACAGAAAAGATTGGACATCTGAAAAAAACAATGCCGTTTTTGGAAAATGCAATAATCCCAATTTTCATGGTCATAATTATGGTTTAACAGTAAGTGTTACAGGAAAAGTTGACCCCGAAACTGGTTTTGTTTTAGATGTGAAAGTATTAGCGGATATTATACTGGAAGAAGTAGAAATTCCGTTTGATCACAAAAACCTGAACCTGGATGTTCCGGAATTTCAGGATTTGAATCCAACTGCAGAAAATATTGCCGTTGTGATATGGAATAAAATTAGAAAAAGAATTCAGCCTGATTTTGATTTAGAAATCGTGCTGAATGAAACGGACCGTAATTTTGTAACTTATAAAGGAGAATAAAAAATGTCATTAAAAATAGGAGATATAGTTCCGAATTTTACTGCAAAGGATAGTCATGGAGAAGTTTTTGAAAGCCAAAGTGTTTTGGGACGAAAACCGCTCGTGATTTATTTTTACCCAAAAGATAATACGCCCGGATGTACAACTGAAGCCTGTAGTTTTAGAGATCAATACGAAGATTTTAAAGATTTAGGTGCTGAGGTTATTGGTATAAGCAGCGATAGTGTAAAGTCGCACCATAAATTTGCCAACAAACATCAATTGCCTTTTATATTGTTATCAGATCAGGATAAAAAATTGCGACACCTTTTTGGCGTTCGCGATAGTTTATTTGGTCTTTTGCCAGGAAGGGTAACCTATGTTATTGACAGAAATGGTGTGGTTATTTTAATTTTTGATAGTATGAATGCCGGAAAGCATATTCCGAAGGCACTTGAAACGGTCAAAGAATTAGTATTATAGAAATAAAAAAGAATATCAATTTGATATTGATTTAATAAAGATTAACCTAAAAAAATGAACCTAAAATCATACCCTTTACAATTTGAACCCATTTTAAAAGACAGAATCTGGGGAGGAGAAAAACTAAAAACGATTCTGAACAAACCAATTGTTTCTAAAATTACCGGTGAAAGCTGGGAATTATCAACTGTAGAAGGTGATGTTAGTGTGGTTTCTAATGGAGTTTTGAAAGGAAAATCCCTTATGGAACTAATTGATGAAATGCCAAATGAAATTTTGGGAACGAAAGTGTATGAGCGTTTCGGAAAACAATTTCCGTTGCTTTTTAAATATTTAGATGCTCGCGAAGATCTTTCGATACAAGTTCATCCAAACGATAAACTAGCGAAAGAACGTCATAACTCTTTTGGTAAAACCGAAATGTGGTATGTAACACAGGCAGATGCTGATGCTAGAATCATTGTTGGTTTTAAAGAGGATTCAAGTAAAGAAGAATATTTAAAACATCTAAACGATAAAACTTTAGTTTCGATTTTGGATGATGTAAAAGCAAAAGCCGGAGATGTTTTCTTTTTAGAAACCGGAACTGTTCATGCTATTGGAGCAGGTTTAGTAGTGGCGGAGATTCAGCAAACATCTGATATTACCTATCGTTTATACGATTTTGACCGTAAAGATGCTCAGGGAAATACAAGAGAACTTCATGTAGATTTAGCGCTTGATGCTATAAACTATAATAAAGTAGATACCCAAAAGAAATATGAGACAAAAGCGAATACATCTAATGTAGTAGTAGATTGTCCTTATTTTACCACGAATTTTATTCCTTTAGAAAGTAAAGTCGAAGTTTCTAAATCAGGTGAAACTTTTACAGTTTATATGTGTATCGAAGGAAGTTTTGAAATTGAATATAATGGATTCAAACAATCGTATATAAAAGGTGATACAGTTTTGGTTCCGGCTGAGATAAATGCATTTATTTTGAGTGGAAAAGCTTCAATTTTAGAAATTTACATTTCATAGCACTTAATCTAAAGATAATGTGTACTTTTGCAGTCGCAAATTAAAATTAAAATAAAATGGCAAACGTTAAAAATTTAAAGAAAGACATCAACTTCGTATTAGGAGATATTATTGAGGCAATTTACTTATTTGAAATGTCTACTACAGGAAATCCTACTCCAGAAACGAATGCTTTGATCGATCAGGCTATCCTTGCTTTTGATACTTTGATCACAAAAGTGAATGCTAAGAACGTTGAAAACAAAAAAGCGCACTTTAAACAAATCAATGTTGAATTGGAAGAAACTGCTAATCAATTGATTGCTAAAATCAACGAATTGTAAGCAAAAAAAAGTATAAAAAAGTGCAAATTTATTTTGGTAAAACGAAAAACCGCTTTATATTTGCACCCGTAATGAGTCGCCAGCGTAGCTCAGTTGGCTAGAGCAGCTGATTTGTAATCAGCAGGTCGTGGGTTCGAGTCCCTCCGCCGGCTCAACGGAAAACCATCACTTTTTAGTGGTGGTTTTTTTTGCTCTAAAGCGAAATAACTGCCAATTTTTTAACTCTCAAATTCCAATTGCACAGAGATTCGCTATTGTTTGGAAGTTGGAATTTTCAAATATTGGATTTTAAATTTCTGGAATTTACTTTTATAAAAATTGTAACAATATTTTTCTTATGTTTGTTTCTTAACCAAAAATATAATCCAAATGGAAGAAAATTCAGTTTTTGAAAAATTTGAGTTGCAGCTCGACCAATCTGCAAAAGACTTTTTAAAGGAAACCGCAAAATGGGCTTACTTTTTATCGATAGTAGGATTTGTTGGTATTGGGCTTATCATGTTAATTGCAGTTTTTGCAGGAACCTTTTTCGCGGCAATGGGAACTATGATCCCCGGAGCGAATGCTATGGGTGGTTCTTTTGGAGTAGTAATAGGAATAGTATATTTTATTATTGGCGCTATTTATTTCTTCCCGGTTTATTATCTATTTAAATTTGCTTCTAATGCTAAAAAAGCTTTTAGAGATAATAATACTGAAGCGTTGACCAGTTCTTTTGGGTATTTAAAATCTCATTACAAATTTCTTGGAATTTTCACACTTGCTATTTTAGTGTTGTACGGATTAATATTCATCCTTTCAATGTTTGGAGCTTTGTTGGGAAGATAAAATGAAATAAAAATCAAAATTTAAAAATTCCAAATTCCAAATGATATTATTTACTTAATTGGAGTTTAAAAATTTGGAATTTGCTATAAAACAAAAAAAGTCCTGAGATCATTCTCAGGACTTTTTTTTATTTTGTGTAACGTAATATTACTTCTGTTGCTCTTTTTTAATGTCAGCAACATATTTTGTTAGTTTCTTTCCGTAAAGCGATTGTGCTACTTTTGGAGTCATCGATTTTTGAATCGTATCAAGGAATTTGATATTGATGTCGTAAATTTCAGATAAAGCAATATAAGGGGCTATTTCGTGATCTTTGTTGTTTAAAGCAAAGTTTGTAGCGTACAAGTATTTTCTTTTGATGTTAGATTCTTGTTTGATGTCGATACTGTCAATTGCTTTTTGATCTTGTCTTTTTATAGCTTTAAATCTTGATTCAACCATAGAAAGATTTTCATCAGTAAAACGAGAGTTTATTTTTTTGTACTCATCATAAAGCTCCTGGTTTTTAGATCCCGTAATTTTTGCATTAAAAATAAAGTTGTCTAAGTTGGTGTCGATATTGATGTTGCCTGGTTCAGCAAAAAATAAAATATTATTGTCTAATGAATTTGTCACTCCACGATCCAGGTATAAATAAAGAACCTCAGGAGATTCTAGTTTTATGTCTCTTTCAAAAGAAGAATCACCATCTATTTTAATACTGTCTATGGCTACAAGAGAGGTGTCAACGATTCTTTGAATGTATAAAGTTCCATTTTTTAATCCTTTTATATTTCCCGTAAGGTGCAAATTGTCAGTAGATTCTTTTTTGCTACAAGAGGCTAGTACTGCGAGTGTAACAAAAGCAATAATTGATTTTTTCATTGGTTTTTTAGATTTTGCTGCAAAATAAAGAAAATAGTTTGAATGTAATGATGTAGTGTTTAAATTTTGCAAAAAAATAAATCCCAATCTATTTCTAAATTGGGATTCTTGAATTTTATTAAAATTATCGAGTTACATTGCCAGGTTAAATGATGTCCCGTTTTCGTTTGTATAGGTGTATTTACTATCACAGTCATTGTTGCCGTAATCTATAATGCCATTTAATATTCCGCCCTGAACTTTCAGGCTTCCTTTAGAAATAAATTCGCAAGAGTATTTTTTTATTAGTGTTTCCTGAACGGTAAGGGTTAGTTTTTCTCCGTTTGGAGCTGTTACAGTATGAGTTCCCTGAGGCATTTCGTAAATATTATCCGTTAAAAGAAATGGAGTATCTACGCCTGCAGTTTGTTTTACGGTAATCGTTCCGGTATTAAGAAAAACTCTTCCTGCTAAATCAGTAAATTTTCCATTTGTTACTGTTCTCGTAAACTGCGGCACAGTTGCAACCGTTGTACTGTTAACATATTCAATTGTTCCTTCAAGTTTTATTCCGTTAATAGAATAATCGATTCTTTCAATAGTCATTTTGCTTCCTGTGGTAGTAATTGGTTCTGAAAGCGTAATTTTTAGTTTTCCTTTTTTTATAATTTGATTATCTGTGCAACCTGTTGTTCCGTAGTCTACTGTAAATACTTTTGGGTAAGAGTCGGCATTTTGTTGCGTTACGGTAACAGTTGCGCAAAGTCCGGGTGCATTTTCGGCTACTTTACCGGTGGGAGAAGTTTTTGTAGAAACCAATAATCCGGTTTTGATATCCATTTCGGTAGTAGCGTCAATTGCAATTGAAGTTCCAATTGTTGAAACGTCAGGTTGATTTGTTTTGTTTTCGTCATTGCTTGAACAAGAAGTGTAAGTAAGTCCTGTTGTGCAAATAGCCAGTAATAAAATAGCGGTTTTTTTCATAGTGGTTTTGTTTGTTGTTAGATTGATAAGGCATTCAAATGTAATAAAAAAAGTTACGGCAATAAAAAAATCCTGTAAGCTTGGCCTACAGGATTTTAAAACGTTTATTTTATGAAAAATATTATTTAATCATTTCAAAACTTCTTTTTACAAAAGCTGTTAAAGCTTCTCCTTTTAATAAGTTTTGCGATAATTTAGCTAAGTCTAAAGCTTGTTTTACCAAGTGTTCCTGATGTGTTTTGTCTTCAGTATTCAAAATGCTTGAAGCTAGATCAGAGTTGGTGTTTACAACCAGATTGTACATTTCCGGCATATTACCCATTCCGAACATTCCGCCACCACCAGACTGACTCATTTCTTTCATTCTACGCATAAATTCAGGTTGCGTGATGATAAACGGAGCAGCTTGGCTATCCATAGCTTCTAGTTGTACACTATACGCTTTAGGGATATACGCTTCTAATGAAGTTTTTAGTGTTTCTTTTTCTTCATCAGATAATTTAGAAATCGTGTTTTCGTCTTTTTTGATCAGGTTATCAATATGATCAGAGTCTACACGAACAAAAGTTAGATCTTTATTGTCTCCTTCGATTTTTTGAATCAAGTGAGAGATAATCGGAGAATCTAAAAGCAATACTTCGTATCCTTTTTCTTTTGCTGTTTCAATATAAGAGTGTTGTGCTTCTTTGTTTCCAGCGTAAAGAACTACCAATTTTCCGTCTTTATCGGTTTGGTTTTCTTTTAATTTCTCTTTTAATTCTTCAAGAGTAAAGTAAGTGTCGTCTACAGTTGGGTATAAAACAAATGCACCTGCTTTTTCGTAGAATTTATCTTCAGAAAGCATTCCGTACTCTAAAACGATTTTAATATCGTTCCATTTAGCTTCAAAATCAGCACGGTTTTCGTTGAATAAAGCTTTAAGTTTATCGGCTACTTTACGAGTAATGTAGTTCGAGATTTTCTTAACTGCACCATCAGCTTGTAATCCTGAACGAGAAACGTTCAACGGAATATCCGGTGAATCGATAACACCTTTAAGCATTGTTAAAAATTCAGGTACAATTCCTTCTACGTTATCTGTTACGTAAACCTGGTTTTGGTACAGTTGAATTTTATCTTTCTGAATTTGCATATCCGAACCTAATTTTGGGAAATACAAAATTCCTGTCAGGTTAAACGGATAGTCTACATTTAAATGAATGTGAAACAAAGGATCTTCAAATTGCATTGGATACAATTCTCTGTAGAAGTTTTTATAATCCTCATCAGATAATTCAGTTGGCTGTTTTGTCCAGGCTGGATTAGGGTTGTTGATGATATTGTCTACTTCAAGTGTTTCGTTTACGTAATCCTCAGGAGCATCTTCCGGTTTTGGAAGTGTTTCTGTTCTTGTCCCGAATTTAATCGGAATAGGCATAAACTTATTGTATTTGTTTAATAATCCGCTGATTTTAGAATCTTCTAAAAATTCAAGAGAATCTTCAGCAATGTGCAGGATGATTTCTGTACCACGTGAAGTTTTGTCAGCCGGCTTTAAAGTAAATTCAGGGCTTCCGTCACAAGTCCAGTGTGCAGCTGGTTCATCTTTGTATGATTTAGTGATGATTTCTACTTTTTCTGCAACCATAAATGCAGAGTAGAATCCAAGACCAAAATGACCAATAATTCCAGAATCTTTAGCAGAATCTTTGTATTTGTCAAGGAACTCTTCAGCTCCTGAAAAAGCAACCTGGTTAATGTATTTTTCAACTTCGTCAGCTGTCATACCTAAACCTTGGTCGATAATGTGAATTTTTTTACCTTCTTTATCGATTTTTACTTCGATAAAAGGATTTCCGTATTCAACTTTTGCTTCTCCAATACTAATTAAATGTTTTAGTTTTAAAGTTGCATCGGTTCCGTTCGAAATAAGCTCACGCAAGAAAATTTCGTGATCGCTGTACAAGAACTTTTTGATTAAGGGAAAGATGTTTTCTACAGAAACATTAATTTTACCTGTTGTCATATTTTTTTAATTTTTTAGTTTAATGTGATGATTCTCATTTCTTCAAATAGAATACCAATTGCTTTTTAGGTGACAAAATGGCGTAAGTGTTAATTTTGAAAGAAAATAATTAGATTCTAAAACAAAAGATATTCTTATGAATTGTATCTTTGTGGTATAATAATTGTTAAATAAGTAAGTATTAACTTAAATAAATGTACAAAATGAAGAAAATTATTTTCATTTGCATGATCGCCACGATGTTATTCGCGTGTAAATCAGCTTCGTCTACAACTGCTTCAACTGAAGCCACTACGCTATCGACTAAACTTGACAGACCATCTCAAGTAGCTATTAAAGGAAATTGGGTTCTAACCAATGTATCTTATCCTGGTTCTGAGTACATTAAAGTAAATTCGTTTGATCTTGCTGATTCTAAATGTTTTATTGGAAGTACATGGAGTTTTATTTCAAATAACAATAAAGGTACTATGGCATTAACTGCGCCAAGCTGTACTGGTTTTACTTCACCAATTGTTTGGAGTATTAACAACCAGGGAATGTTTGTACTTAAAATTCTTGATGCTGGTATCAAAGCAAAAAAAGTAAGAGACGGATATTTACTAAAGGTTGCAGGTTTAACTGATAATTCATTCCAATTAGTGGATAATATCAATGTTGGAGGACAAGTAAAAGATGTTGTTTACCAATTTCAAAGAGCTAATTAAAATTAAAAAATATATAATATGAAAAAGATAACAGTTTTAGGTTTGAGCACTTTGCTTGTATTAGTAAGTTTCTTTACAAGTTGCGATTCAGTAAAAAACGCAAATAACACACAAAAAGGAGCCGGAATTGGAGTAGTAGCCGGTGGTCTTATTGGTGGTATTTTAGGAAATAATTTAGGTCGTGGCGGAAACGCTGCTTTAGGAGCTGCAATTGGAGCTGCTGTAGGTGGTGGAACTGGTGCTCTTATTGGAAACAAAATGGACAAACAGGCTCGTGAAATCGATCAGGCTTTGCCAGGTGCTTCTGTAGAAAGAGTAGGTGAGGGAATTCATTTAACTTTAAATGAAAATTCTGTTCGTTTTGATACTAACAAATCAACTTTGACTCCTCAGGCTAAAGCAAATTTAGATAAATTAGTTCCTGTGTTTAATGAGTATGGAGATACTGATATTCAAATTTTTGGTTATACTGATAATACAGGAAAACCAGAATACAATTTGACTCTTTCAGGACAAAGAGCTGCTTCTGTGCAAGCTTATTTAGTTTCTAAAGGATTAAAATCAAGCCGTTTCAAAACTTCAGGTTTAGGAATTGCTGATCCTATTGCAACAAATGATTCTCCTGAAGGAAGAGCTCAAAACCGTCGTGTAGAGTTTTCTATTACTGCAAACGACAAAATGGTAAATGATGCAAAATCTGAAGCTGGAAAATAAGTTTCGAACGCAATAAAATTTCTTAAAAGCTGTTTCATAATTGAAGCAGCTTTTTTTTGACTTTAGAAATTAAACATTGTAAATTTGTGCTTTCAAATATAACCCATGCTCGACATTCAAAATATCTCTTTTTCGTATACCGAAAATCCTGTTATAAAAAACGTTTCCTTTACTATAAATAAAGGAGAAAATATCGCTATTATTGGTGAAAGTGGCTGCGGAAAAAGTACACTTCTTAAATTAATGTATGGATTATATGATTTAAATGAAGGCAAGATTTTTTATAATGAAAAGCCTATTTTAGGTCCTAAATACAATTTGATTCCCGGAATGCCTTATATGAAATATCTGGCTCAGGATTTTGATTTGTCTCCTTTTGAGACTGTAGCTGAAAATGTTGGAAAGTTTCTTTCGAATGGTTTTGCGAACATGAAAAAACTTCGTGTTCAGGAATTGTTAGAAATGGTAGAAATGGAGCAATTTTCGAATGTGAAAGCGAAGTTTTTAAGTGGAGGACAACAACAAAGAGTAGCGCTGGTAAGAGTTTTGGCTTTAGAGCCGGAAGTAATTTTACTAGATGAGCCTTTTAGCCAAATAGATGCTTTTCGTAAAAATGCTTTACGCCGGAATTTATTTAAATATTTAAAACAAAAAGGCATTACCTGTATTATTGCAACGCATGATAGTACCGACGCTTTATCATTTGCAGACGAGGCAATCGTAATGCGAAACGGAGAAGTGATCGTAAAGGATAATCCCGTAAAAATATACGAAGATCCTGAAACTAAATATGTGGCTTCGCTTTTTGGAGAAGTAAATGAAGTTCCTACTCATTTATTAATTTCTTACGAAGATCAGATGCATAAAACTTTGGTGTATCCGCATCAATTTAAAATGGTTTCAGAATCGAATTTGCCTGTAAAAATCAGAAAAACTTATTTTAGAGGAAATCATTTTCTGATAGAAACCGTTTATAAAAGACAATTAATATTTTTTGAAAGCGAAATAGATTTGCCTCTTGAACAGGAAATATTTTTAGGTTTAAATTATTTTTAATTAGATAATTTGGCAATTAGAAAATTAGATAATTCTTTTTGTAAAATAAAACCCCGACAGTTAAAAAAGCTGTCGGGGTTTTGTTTTTACATTATTTAAAGAAATCTAGTTTTTTAAATATTTTTCTAAGAATTGATCTTGCTCCCAAAGTAGGTGCAAAATGTTTTCTTTGGCAACATAGCTATGCGCTTCTTTAGGTAAAATTACCATTCTTGTAGTGGCTCCCAAACCTTTTAAAGCTTGATAATAACGTTCTGTTTGCAAAGTAAAAGTTCCAGGATTATTATCTGCTTCACCATGTACTAATAAAAGCGGAGTTTTCATTTTGTCTGCATTCATAAAAGGAGACATTGCTGTGTAAACATCCGGAGCTTCCCAATAATTACGTTGTTCGCTCTGGAAACCAAATGGAGTTAACGTTCTGTTGTAAGCACCACTTCGGGCAATTCCGCATGCAAAAAGATTAGAATGTGTTAATAAATTTGCCGTCATAAAAGCTCCATAAGAATGTCCTCCAACAGCTACTTTTTTACGGTTAATATATCCTAAAGCATCAACAGCATCGATTGCAGCCTCGGCATTGTCTACTAATTGAGGAATAAAGTTGTCGTTTGGTTCTGTAGTTCCTTCTCCGATAATAGGAAAAGCAGCATCGTCAAGTACCACATATCCTTTGGTTACCCAATAAACAAATGATCCATAGTAAGGAAACGTGAATTCGTTTGAATTTTGAGTCGATTGTCCCGCACTATTTTTGTCTTTGTATTCCGCTGGATAAGCCCAGATTAATAATGGTAATTTCTCTTTTTTTACTTTATCGTAACCCGCAGGTAAGTATAAAGTTCCAGAAAGTTCAACGCCATCTTTACGTTTGTACTTAATAACTTCTTTGCTCACGTTTTTAATACTTTCAAACGGATTTTGAAAAGTAGTAATTGGTGTCAGGCTGTTTTGTTTCTTGATATTTCTAAAATAGTAATTAGGATATTCACTTTTAGACTGGATCTGAACTAAAACTTTACCGGATTTAAAATCTTCAATTTCTAGTAAATCTTCTTTTTTGTCTTTATAAGAAGAAGTGTAAATACGTTTTGCCTGTAATGTTTTTAAATTGAATTCATCAATAAAAGGAAATTGACCTTCTTTTGTATATCCTTCACCAATACGGTAAGCGTTATCTTTTTCGATAGCTAAAACATATTTGTTGTACTCATTTTTTCTGGTTTCAAAAGTTCCCGGATCTGAGTAAACATCTTGTTGGTTTCTATCTGTAATTACTTTTGGTTGCTGAGCAGGATTTGACGGATTGATCAAATACGTTTTTGTATTTCTGGTATCGTACCATTCGTCAGTAAGAAAAGCAGTATTGTCATTACCCCAAACAATGTCGTTGTAACGTTGAGGTACTTTTACTAATGTAGTAGCATTGTTTGTAAACGGTGCATCCCAAAGAAAAACTTCGTCTCTAAAATCAACTTTGTTGGCAGGATCTCCTTCGTCTAAAGCGACAACATATGATAATGTTGCTGGTTTGTCATTTCTCCAGGTCATTTCTCTTTTTCCTTTTCTAACTGCCATAAAACCTTTTGGTATTATTTCGTTTAAAGGAACTTCATTAACGGTTTTAATTTCTTTTCCTCTTGCATCATAAACAATTGTTTTAGACGGAAATCTGTTTAAAGGAACAACATATGAAAATGGTTTCTGGATTGTTGTAATCATAATGAAATTACCATCTGGCGAAATTCTTTCTCCGGCATACATTGCTGCTTCTTTAAATAAAGTAGCTTTTCCGTCAAGGTTAACTTTATACAATTCTGAAGTGATGATGTTCTCAAAATTAATTTCGTCATTTTGGTTTTTCAACATATCAGGATAAGTTCTGTTTTGAGATTTAGCCCCGGCAGTACTCGAAATGATTGGACCTGTTGGTAAATCTTTTTTAGAATCTAATAAAGGTTTTCTGTTTTTAGGCAGCATTTTTACCAAAATGGTCTCATTGTCTAAAAACCAGCTAAACGGATTTCCAAGATTTGCATTTACATTGGCATCAGTAAGTTTTGTTGCTTTTGCTGTTGCTACATCGATAACCCAAAGTTCTACGCCTGAATTTGTAGTATGCGAAAACAAAATTTTCTTGTCATTTGGTGACCATGAAATATTGCTTATTTTAGGATTATCAGGTAAACCTGTAACTTGCGTTTCGTTCTTTCCGCTAATCTTTCTTAATTTAAGATTGATGGTATACGTTACGCTGCTTGAGATATTAGTTACCGGATTAATTCTCAATCCGCCTAAACGAAGTTCTTCCTGATTTAAATCGTCAAGTGTTTTATATGTGTTTCTATAAAGTAGTAACATATTCTCCTTTTTGGTATCCATAGATACTGTTGGAGCTCTTTGATAATCGGCTAAATCTAAGATAGATTTAGACGGTTTTTGATAGGTTAGGTTTTCCTGAGCAAAGGCAAAAAAGCCCATGTTTAGAAATAAGAGGAGAGTAACCTTTAATTTCATAATTTGAATTTTAGGAGTTTAAAAAAATGCTTTCTATAATGTTTGACTAAAGTACTTTAAACTTGTTACATTTTATGCGTTATTTTTCATACTTTTCAATGTTTTGGTATGAAAACTGGTTTTTCGTGATGTAAATTGCTTCAATTGAGTTTATAATTGAAGTATATTAAATTGCTAATTACGAAAAAAACACTAATTTGTACGCTAATGATTTAAAGTATACTTAAATTTGCAATCGAATTTTTTAACAAATAATAAAAGAATATGTATCATTCAAAAATAGCGGGCTTAGGATATTATGTTCCTTCAAATGTTGTGACCAACGATGATTTGTCTAAGATTATTGATACCAATGATGAATGGATTCAGGAGCGCACGGGAATTCAGGAGCGCAGACATATTATTCGTGGAGAAGATACCACAACTACAATGGGAGTAAAAGCAGCTAAAATTGCTATAGAACGTTCTGGAGTAGCCAAAGAAGATATTGATTTTGTAGTTTTTGCTACACTAAGTCCGGATTACTATTTTCCAGGACCTGGAGTTTTAGTACAACGTGATTTAGGATTAAGAACCGTTGGGGCTTTAGATGTTAGAAATCAATGTTCTGGTTTTGTGTATGCTATTTCGGTTGCGGATCAATACATTAAAACCGGAATGTATAAAAATATTTTGGTAATTGGTTCTGAGGTTCATTCGACAGGATTAGATATGACGACTCGTGGTCGTGGAGTTTCGGTAATTTTTGGAGATGGAGCAGGAGCAGCGGTTTTAAGCCGTGAAGAAGATTTAACAAAAGGAATTTTATCGACGCATTTACATTCAGAAGGACAACATGCTGAGGAATTGGCTTTGCAGGCACCTGGAATGGGAGCGCGTTGGGTAACGGATATCTTGGCAGATAATGACCCGAACGACGAAAGTTATTATCCTTATATGAACGGACAATTTGTATTTAAAAATGCAGTAGTTCGTTTTGCAGAAGTAATCAACGAAGGTTTAGAAGCAAACGGTTTACAGGTTTCAGATATTGATATGTTGATTCCGCATCAGGCGAATTTGAGGATTTCACAATTCATTCAAAATAAATTCAAATTGACGGATGATCAGGTTCATAATAATATCCAGAAATACGGTAATACAACTGCAGCGTCAATTCCGATTGCTTTGACAGAAGCTTGGGAACAAGGAAAAATCAAATCAGGAGACACAGTTGTTTTGGCTGCTTTTGGTAGTGGTTTTACCTGGGCAAGCGCAATTATTAAATGGTAAATTAATTCATCTTGCATTATATTTTAAAACCTGCTCTTTTTTGGAGCAGGTTTTTTTATATCCAATTGTCAGGTTGAGCGGAGTTGAAGCTCTAATCCAAGTTTGAGTATCTTTCAACTCGGGCCAGGAACATAAAGAAAATGATTTCTACTTTTAAGTTCTATATGTCAGTCTGAGCGAAGTCGAAGACCGGTTCCAATTGGTGCGCCTTCGACTCCGCTCAGGATGACAAGCGAAACGTTTTTTTTGCATCCAATTGTCAGGCTGAGCGAAGTCGAAGCCCAAGTTCAGTTGGTATGCCTTCTAATTTAATTTAACAATCGTACGAAATATTACTATGTAATTTTCTTACTTTTATTTTTTTAAGAAAGAAGATATGAAAAGATATTATGTCTATATATTAAAATGCTCTGACAATAGTTATTATACAGGAGTTACAAATGACGTAGAAAGAAGATTAAACGAACACAATTATGGTTTAAATAAAGAAAGCTATACATATAATAAAAGACCTGTTGAATTGGTTTTTTGTACTGAGTTTAATGATATTAATCAAGCTATTGCATTCGAAAAACAGGTAAAAGGCTGGAGTAGAAAAAAGAAAGAAGCCATTATAAATGATAAATGGGAAGATTTAAAAAAAACTGTCGGAATGTTTAAATGAAACAACACATAAAATTTTTCATAAAAAGGATGTTTAGTAGTAAACCAGCCTTCGACTCCGCTCAGGATGACACTTGACTAACAAGGAAATTTTTATGAATAACAATTGTCAGGCTGAGCGGAGTCGATTGTCAGGCTGAGCGGAGTCGAAGCCCGCGTTGCAGTTGGCAAGCTTTCTGTTTTTAATATGAGCTTTTGATTTTTAATTAATAATTTTGTTAAATCAGAAATGATAAAAACAATCAAAATGAAAAAAAATCAACTAGAAATAGCGTGTTTCAATTACGAATCGGCATTGATTGCGCAGGAAAGTGGGGCGGATAGAATCGAGTTGTGCGAAAATATGCAACTTGGCGGAACAACGCCAAATGCTGTTTTGGTAGTGAAAGTTCGTGAAAAATTATCGATTAAAATGCATGTTATTATCAGACCACGCGGAGGAGATTTTGTTTATACAGATGAAGAGTTTGTAGAAATGAAGCAAGATATCAAACACTTAAAAAAATTGGGTGTTGATGGTTTTGTTTTTGGAATTTTAAATCCTGACGGAAGTGTCAATAAAAAACAAAATAAGGAATTAGTCAATTTAGCCAGTCCGCTTTCTTGTACATTTCATCGTGCTTTTGATCATGTTAATGCAATAGAACAAGCTCTTGAAGATGTTATTGATTGTGGTTTTTCGACCATTTTAACTTCTGGTCGTGGAAAAAATGTGGAAGAAGGAATTGACGATCTGGAAGTGATTCAGAAACTTGCCAAAGGCCTAATCGAAATTATGCCCGGCGGAGGTTTACGATCTTCGAATATTAAATTGTTACAGGAAAAATTAGAACCTACTTTTTATCATTCGTCGGCGATTACTGATGGTAGTGAAACAGCAAATCCTGAGGAGATAAAGGAATTACGAAATTTTCTTTAGGTATGAAATAAAATAAGAAAAGCCTGGAGTTGGCAAACTCCAGGCTTTTCTTTTCTACAAGAACTATTAAAATCTACTAGTAAAAGTGGGATTAAAACATTCCGCCACCACCTTTATTAGTGTTGTCTTCTCTTTGTTTACGTTCAAGGTTTTTGATTTTTGCTCCACCAAAATTATAGGTTAATCCTAAATAAACGGTTTGGCTTTCCCATGTAAATTGTCCTCTTTGAGGATAAGGATACATAGAATCAAAAGCATATTTCATAGTATTAAAGACGTCATTAAAACGTAAACTAATGTTCATCTTGTTGTCTAATAATGTATAACGCGAACCTATGTCCATTTTGTACATTTCATGGCTATTATTTTGAAGTCCGTCAACAGCACCTCTGTAAAATCCGAATAATAAGAAGCTTAAACGTTTGTTTAGTTTAAAGTTTGAGTTCATACGACCATTGAATGCAGCAACTGTAACTTTTCTTTCAAGCGGATTACTAAGCTTTGTTGCCGGATCATATAAAAACACAACTCCTTGCTGATTGATACTTGAGAAATCAATAGATGGAGAGATGTCCCACCATTTTGTGATTTTGTAATTAAACGAAACTTCAAAACCAAAAGAAGTATTATGATCGTAATTGGTAAATGTCATGATCTGCTTGTTACCGCTTGGATCTGTGTCGTCCGGATATAAAATTCTACTAATCTGATCGTTGATACTTCTGTAAAATACTCCCGTAGTAAGACTTCCTTTTTCGAAAGTTCTAGTATAATTTACCTCTACAGAGTTTGTAAATTGAGGTCTTAATTCAGGATTTCCTAATGAAGTTACTAACGGAGTAGAAAATTCACGAATAGGTTTTGTTTGTTCTAAACTCGGACGGTCTACACGACGGCTATAGCTAAATTGGAACGTATTTTTTTCGCTTAGGTTATAAGTAAAGTAAGCTGATGGATATAAAGTAATATAGTCATCATCAAATTTTTCAAGACCATGATTTAAATTAGCAGCTACTTTATAGCTTTCGAAACGAGCGCCTAACTGATAACTGAATTTTTTAAATTTTTGTCCAAAAGTTACATAAGCTGAATAAATATCAGTGTCGTAAGTATAATTAGAAACTGGAATTTCAGCTAATGGATTTCCTGTAGTATAATCGTTATCTGTTTTAGTGATTCTTGCTTCAGCACCTGCTTCAAGAGTTGTTTTTTCGTTTAACGGATTTACGTAATCAACATTCAAAGTACTTAATTTACGAGTACCTCTAATGTAATCATCATAAATTACATTGTTTTTAGTATTGTCAAGTTTTGTTGACTGAGTATCAAAAGAAGCGTATTGTGTTTCTTTATTATCGCTATAGTTTCCTTCAACATCTAAAGTATGACCTTCTTTTTTAAAGATGTGTTTATATGCTAAATTGTAAGTTCCAACCTGATCAGGTCCAGTATATTTAGATTTTTGAAAAACATTCAATAAATCAGAATCAGCTACATTGTTGTAATCGATGTTTGTGTCTACAAATCCTTTTCCGTTAGATTTATTTTGGTTAGTGTAGAACGATAAAGTATTGTGATCATCAATTAAATAATCCATTCCAATTTTATACAAGTAAGAATCGTTATCATTCTTAATGTCTAAATTTTGAGTAATATCCTGATCTAATCTTTTGATATAACCTTCATTAAAATAAGTTCCAAAATTCTGACCTACGTTTCCAAAGAAATTTACTTTTCCGGTTTTGTAATTCAGGTTTAAAGATTGGTTGTATTTAGCTGTTTCTCCAAAAGTGATTCCACCGCTATAACTTCCGTTAAAACCAGTATTAGCATTTTTATGCAAAACGATATTAATGATTCCAGACATTCCTTCAGGATTGTACTTCGCACTTGGATTGGTGATTAATTCAATTTTTTTGATAGAAGTTGATGGAATTTGTTTTAATAATTGAGCAGGATCGATATTCGATGGTCTACCGTCGATTAATACACGAACGTTATCGTTTCCACGAAGTGAAAGTTTTCCGTCCTGATCCACATTTACAGATGGAATATTGTTCATAATGTCAGATGCAGAAGCTCCGGCGGTAGTTAAATCTTTCCCGACAGTAATTACTTTTCGGTCGATTTTTTGCTCTATTGTCGAACGATCGCTTACAATATTTACACCTTTAAGTTGCGTTGCTTCTTCTTCAAGAGACACATTAAGTGTTGCTGATTTTTTGCTGTCGCTCAAAATTACTGACCCAACATATTTTCTGAATCCAATGTATTGAATCTCGATAGTATAACTTTTTAAAGCTAAATTTTTGATAGAAAAAGCACCATTATCATCTGTGTTTACTCCTGTAACTACTTTTCCGTTATCTTTGATTGAGACTGTGGCGTAAGAAATAGGCGCATTATTCGATTTTTCAGTAATTTTCCCGGAAACAGTTCCCGTGTTCTGGGCTTGGGTTGTTGCAATTACCCCCAGTAATGCAAACAGAAAGAATTTTAATTTCATAATGTTGTTGTGATTATTTTGATTTGATTGATGATGATGATGATTTGTTTTTTGTTTTTGTTTAGATTTTTTTCCTTCAAACGAATTCAAAGTCCCTATTAAGACTCTTTTATCATCGATATGTTACAGGAAAAATTAAAAAAGATTTTGTTTTTTTTTAAGAGGTGCTGTTTTTTAATAGATTAGCATTTTAATTTTTTGATAATTTTAACAATCAGAATAAAATCGTTTTTAAGAAATTCTAAGTG
>NZ_CADCSU010000146.1 GCF_902804475.1 Flavobacterium bizetiae | reverse complement strand
AATTTAATCTGCTGTAATGCATCTGGTGACCTTTTACCAAATACAAATCATTATTTGCAGGTATTCAGCTTTACTTCATTTATAAGATTTAAGCCACAAAAAAAGATGATTATTTCTTTTTTAACGAAATAAATCCATGTCATTGCTATCACTTTTTATTTCAATTATAAGTTTATCAAAATCAAAAAAGTTTTTTTGACACACATTACAGATTTAGTCTAAATAAGTATAAATTTGTGCGGGAATTAAAAAAATCTACAAGTAAAATTGCTTGTGCAAACTGGAAACAGCATTTATGAAGAAAGGATTTAAAAAAAACATTGGACTATTTCACTTGTGGCTAGGTCTTGGTTCTGGTTTAATTGTTTTTATTGCTGCATTAACGGGCAGTATTTTAGTTTTTGAAAAAGAAATTGACGGCGCCATTCATCCGGAATATTATAATGTTGCTACAGTAGGAACGACTAAAAAAACGATTGATTATTGTACTGATATACTTCAGAAACAATATTCGATAAAAAAGATTACGCGTATTTATACGTTTAATGATCCTTCGCGTACCATGCAAATTTTAGCCAAAGACTCTGATAAAAAAGGACAGTTTTTTTCTATCGATCCTTATACGGGTAAAGTTCTCGCTACAACTCCTCAGGAAAAAAGATTTTTTGTTTTTGTTTTAAAATTACACCGACAATTATTACTGGGCGACACCGGAAAACTAATCATGGGAACTTCATGTTTGATATTTGTTTTCATGCTCATTTCAGGATTAATTTTATGGTGGCCAAAAAAGATAAAAAACCTAAAACAAAGACTTACTGTAAAATGGAGCGCTTCTTTTAAAAGAGTCAATTGGGATTTTCACTCGACTTTTGGTTTTTACAGCTTTCTTATTTTACTGGTTATTTGCTTAACCGGATTAAGTTTTGCTTTTACCTGGTTTCAAAACAGTGTTTATTTTCTCGCTGATGGTACTACGAAAAAGCCTTCTGCTAAAGTAAAAAATCCAACAAAAATAGATCCTAAACTGAATCATACGGCTTTCTACCAAAGTATTTACGATAAAACGGATAGTATTTTTCCTTATGAAGGAAACATCCAGATCAGGATGCCTGTTGATACCATCAATAGTATTACAGTATTAAAAGAATATTCAGAAAAAACAATTCCAAATCAATCCAGCGCTGCTTATTTTGACAAATATACAGCCGAAGAAATTGAGGCTAGACCTTATGATAAATTTTCGAACGGAGAGATAATTAAACGCCTCAACTACCCTATTCACACGGGAAGTATTTACGGTTTACCAACCAAAATACTTGCCTTTTTGGTTTCTCTTTTTGCTTTGACTTTACCTATTACAGGATTATTGATTTGGTTAGGGAAAAAGAAAAAAACAGCGAAGTCGTAAGAAATTATCAAATTCATGATTAGCAGGTTATTCGCTCTGTCTGTCATTTTGAGGAACGAGACTCGAGCGATAGCGAACAGGCGAAGCAAATCTCCACTAGAAACTCCGTAAACAATGTTGCCAATCTTTGTCGAGTTACGAGTGTGATCTCTCCCTTGGTTCGAGATGACAAACTAAACGAAAACGATTATCCTAGCCCCGATAGAAGTGGAAATCCTTTTGTGCCGGTGTTCGGCACAAAAGATTGTAACGGATAGCGGGATTAGCTCCTTAAAAAAAGATTTTTTAAAGCGTAGCTTAATGAGATTGTCCGAAACAAAAAAGGATCTAAAGCTCAAAATAATGAAGCTTTAAATCCTTTTTTTTAATATGTCTGATTGATTATGCAGGAATAAGATTTGTAGCAATACCTATTCTGTTCCAGGCATTAATGGTAATAATGGCCAAAATTACCTGAGCCAAATATTTCTCATCGAGAACTTTAGCCGCAGCTTCGTAAGTTTCGTCTTTGACATGATTACTTATTAAAGTGATTTCTTCGGTTAAAGCCAAAATCGCTCTTTCTTCATCGGTAAAAAACGGAGTATCACGCCATGCATTCAAAGCATAAATACGTTGTTCTGTTTCGCCTGCTTTTCTGGCATCTTTGGTGTGCATATTAATACAAAACGCACAACCATTTATTTGCGAAGCTCTAATTTTAATTAACTCTTTGTGCGTTCTTGTTAGCGATGTGCTTTCTATAAATTTCTCCAGTCCTAAAATAGCGTTGTATCCTGCTGGTTCAACTTTGTCAATATGAATTCTTGTTTTCATTTTTTTTCAATTTAGATGATTATTGTTTTAATTTAAGCGATATGATATTTCTCTAATAAAAAATTAAGATTTTGAAATTCCCTTACTGTCAGTTTGTGCGAAAGTTTTTCTTCTAAAATCTCCATTTTTGGCTTTAAATCTTTCATGATTTCAAGCCCGGATTTTGTGATGAATACGTCTATTTTTCTTCGGTTTTTGCTGCAAACTTCTCTGGTTACGAAACCTTTTAGAAGTAATTTATCGACCAAACGTGTGGTATTACTGGTTTTGGAAATCATTTTTTCCTGAATATCGCACATATTCGTTGCTTTACCGTTTTGATCTTTCAGAATCGCCATAACATTATACTGTTCTGATGACAAATGATATTGCTTTAAAATCTCTCCAAAACTTTCCGACAATAGATTTTGTGTATGCAGAATATTCAACAAAGTCCTTTTGTTTAAAGCAATTAACACCGATTCGTTTGTTGTAATTGTATTCATCATTTGTTTTCTATACCGCAAAATTAGAACAACAAACTGGATGCAAAATATGCCAATTTTAAAATAAAGACTAGCCCAGTTAAATGGTATAAAAATCAAATAATTTATATACAAAAAAAATAGCCACAGATTAAAGGATTAAAAGGATTAAAAAAAAATCAGCTTAAATCTCTTTGAATCTGCGTGAAATAATTTTAAACACATAGAAATACTAAAGCTACATTTCTATTTGTTTAAATTATACTCATTGGTTTATAAGCTCTTTTTAAGAATTTCAAAGGCTTTGATAATTTCGTTTTCATCGATAGAAGCAAAACCAATTCTCATGGCATTTTTATCGAAAGATTCATTTTTATAAAAAAGTCCGTTATCGATATGAAGTCCATTTTTTAGGGCATTTTGAGACATTTTGATTAAATCTGTTTTTTTATCGAAAGTTCCCCAAACCGCAAGTCCGCCTTCCGGGATTTCAAATTCAATATCATTTTTAAAATCTGTTTCAAGAATATCGCAGAAAAGATTTCTTCGATGTTTATAAATTTTTAATGATTTGCGAAAGTGTCTTTCCATTTCGCCATTATTAAACAATACCGAAAAAGCATCTTCAAGAAGCGTATCGCCCTGTTTATCGATCAGTTCTCGTAACGAAGCCGCAGCATTAATAAAAGCTGGTGGCCCAGACATAAACCCGATTCGTAAAGCCGGAGCAAAAGTTTTCGAAATTGAACCTATGTAAATAACATTATGATTGTGGTCGATACTCGCCAAAGGCAAATAAGGTTTATTTTCGTAATGAAAATCGAAATCATAATCGTCTTCGATAATTGCAAAACGATATTCCCTGGCGAGATTTAATAATTTCAATCTACGCTCCATACTTAAGGTTACGGTTGTCGGGAAATGATGATGCGGAATGATGTAAAGTGCTTTTATGATTTGCTTTCGCAAAATATTTTCCAGATAATCAATGTCCATTCCGTTTTCATCAACCGGAATACGAATTAATTTCGCTCCTGAATGTTTGAAAGTATCATCGGCATAACCGTAGTTTGAAACTCCTACAGCAACAGTATCACCAATAGTAAGAAGTAATTGAGCGGTAAGATAAATTCCCATTTGGCTTCCTTTAGAAATCAAAATATTATCAGGCGAAGCCACCAATCCCCTTGTATTCGAAAGATAGTTTGAAATCGAAATACGCAAATGTTCAGATCCTTTTGAGCTGCCATATTTCAGGAAGTTTTTACCGTAAAATTTTCGTGAAAGACTTCTGTATTCACGCATTAACTGATCTACAGGCGCCAGACGAACATCAGGAAAACCATCATCGATTCTAAGTCCGGTTTTTTGAAAATTTGTACTTGGAATACTATTACTAAAATGATTGGTCCATATAAAAGACTCTTGCTGATTATGGCTTTTATTCGGCTCCGGAATTTTTGCTTTAGAAATTACAGGCAATTTTGAAAGTACAAAAACACCTTTTCGCTCAACAGATTCAGCCCAACCCTGACTGATTAATTCTTCGTATGCCAGTTTTACGGTATTTCTGTTAATGCCAATTAGATCTGCCAGTACTCTCGAACTCGGCAATACATCCGAAGGCTGAAGCGTGCCATTGGTAATCAGGGATACAAAATTATTGCATACCTGAATATAGATATTAACGGATGAATTTCTATCGATTTGAATTAAAGTTTTATATGGCAACATCTGGGCTGTAGTTTTTATAAAAATTGGTATACAAAGTTAACCCAAAACAACGCTACTTTTGACAAAAAATATTAAAATGAAAAAAATATTAGTTATCAATTCGAGCGCAAGAACGCTTAATTCTCACAGCAGAAATCTTACTGAAGTATTTGTAAACCATTGGAAAAGCATTCATACTAATCCTGAAATTACGTTTCGTGAATTAGGAAATACGGATGTTCCTCATATTAATGAAAATTGGATTGCCGCAGCTTTTAAACCCGAAACAGCAAGGTCTCAGGAAGAAAAAGAAGCGCTAAAAACAAGTGATCTCTATGTTGCTGAATTACATCAGACGGATATTATTGTTGTGGGAACTCCTATGTACAACTGGTCGGTACCGAGCGCGCTTAAAGCTTACATTGATCAGGTTGTGCGGGTAAATGAAACCTGGAAACTGAATCCGGGTAATTATGAGAATCCATACATTGGTTTACTAGAAAACAAAACAGTGGTTTTATTATTATCAAGAGGTTCTCAGGGCTATGAAAAAGGAGAATTTAACGCGCATATGAATTTTCAGACCGATTATTTAAAAACGGTTTTTAATGTAATGGGCGTACACAATATTCATATGATTGCAATCGACGGAGCGACTCTTAATCCGGAACTATTGAAAGAAAAAATAGAAAATTCACATCAAAAAGTACAATCTCTTATCGAGAAAGAATTGCTTTAAAATGGCACGAATGAAAAATAATGTTCTCAAAGGAAGTTTGTTTATTGCACTTGGAGCCTCGAGTTACGGCATGCTGGCGACCTCTGTAAAAATGGCTTATCAGGAAGGTTTTTCAACGGCCGAAGTGACGCTTTCACAATATATTCTTGGCTTTTCAGGGCTTTTAATTTTGAGTTTGTTTTCTAAAACAAAACAGAAAGTTAAGACTGAAAAATCCAGTTTTAAAAGTGTTTTTAAGTTGATTCTTGCCGGAACCTCTTTGGGCTTAACCAGTACTTTTTATTACTTATCCGTGCAATATGTACCTGTGAGCGTTGCGATCGTATTGCTAATGCAAACCGTTTGGATGGGCGTTATTGCAGAAATGATTATTTATAAAAAAATACCCGGATTACGTAAAATCATTTCGGTTTTTATCATTTTGATTGGGACAGTATTAGCGACCAATTTACTGCAGGAATCTGTAATTATAAATTGGACAGGCTTTTTCTGGGGACTTATGGCGGCGCTTTCATATACGGCAACAATGTATTCTTCGAACAATATCGAGCTGGATTCTCCTCCGTTAAGAAGAAGTCTTTTTATGATTTTGGGAGGATTTATTGTTATAGCATTGATATTTCATTCTTCGATAAATGCTCATTTTTCAACTGGTATTTTTATGCGTTGGGGAATTGTACTTTCCTTGTTCGGAACGATCCTCCCTCCTCTTTTATTTACAAGAGGAATGCCTTTAACCGGAATGGGTTTGGGCGCTATTATTGCTTCTGTAGAAATTCCTGTTTCTATACTTGTAGCGTATATTTGGCTTAAAGAACCTGTAGATTTTATGCAATGGATGGGTGTAATTCTGATTCTGTTTGCAGTTGTATTGATGAATATACGGAAAGGTTAAATTCCAAAAATTAAATTCCAAATTCCAATCTATACTTAAGTAAATTCTAATAAAATAAAAATTCCAAATTCTAATTAGCGTTGGAATTTGGAATTTATTTATTGGATTTTTATTTTTAAGATTTAACAGCAACCGTTGCTAAATTCTGTACTCTTTGTTTATTGAAAAGCATGAAAACGATAACAACTATAGCAATTAGAGAAATATTGGCAAAGCCTAATAATAACTGACTTTTTACAGCATATAAATTAACAAATCCGTAGCTGAATAAAGAGCTTAACATATAAGTTCCTCCGCCTGTAAGTCCGCTGGCAACTCCGGCATTTTTAGAAAAACGGCTTAAACAATAACTGTAAATATTATTATAAATGAAGCCTCCGCAAATATTAAGCGCTAAAGTATATCCTACCAAAGTGTAAATATTACTGGCTATGGAAGAAGTCGCAATCATTAATACTACCAAAACTACTTGTGTTGAAACGGCAATAGTAACTTTTTTGGCCAATGGTTTATGAATCAGTGATTTTGAGATAATACCGCCTGCCATAACTCCTAAACCGGACAATAACGAGCTATAGCCTGTTGTAATGGCTGAATATCCAAGAACGCGTTCTATAATAAAAGGACTTGACAGACTATACACTAAAACAACGCTATAACACATCGCCAGAATTAAAACACCAAAAGTAAAATCATGTGATTTTAGCATTCCGGAATAGGTTTGTGCAATGCTTTTAAGTTTGAAAGGATGAGAGAATTTTAAAGTTTCTCCGCTATATACAAGTTCTAAAGCCAGGAAAATCAACGATAATCCGCCAAGGAAATAAAAATTAGATCTCCAGCCAAAACTATGTTCTAAATATCCGCCTAAAAAGGGCGCCATAATGGGTGCGCATGCCCAAATAATAGAAAATAAACTAATGTAGCTTTTTAGTTTTTCGCCTGAATAAAGATCAACAAAATAGGCTCGTTTGGCAATAACGATAAAGGCAATTGCGATTCCCTGAATGATTCTCATGGCATAAATAACATAAATATCTGGTACTAAAGCAATCACAAAACTGGCTATAGAAAATACGGCAAGCGAGGCGATATTAATTTTAAAACGTCCGAAACTATCTAAAATACTTCCTATAAAAATCTGGCTTACGCCGAGGCTAAACATAAAGAAAACAAGCGAAAGCTGAACAGCTCCTGCTGAAACGTGTAAATCTTTTGCCATAGCCGGAAGCGAAGGCAAATAAATATCTGTGGCAAATCCGGATAACGGAATTAAGGATAAGGCTAATAAGGTACTAAAGCCCTTATGGTTTTCTTGTAAATTTCTCATTTTTAAAATTAGTTATTATTGAATTAGACCGATCGGTCTAAAAAAGTTTAAAAAAAAACTACAATACATAGTTTTCGAATTCTGTTTTAATGCTGTCCAGAATAATTTTCATTTGGTCATCAGTTCCTAAAATTTTTCTACATAAAATTGCGCCTTCTATCATGGCGAAAACTTTTATACTAAAATGCTCCGGGCTAATATCTGATGATAATTCATTGTTTTTTATTCCTTCTTCAGCAATGGTAAAAAATCTGTTTTGGGCAGCACGAATGGCTTTTTTAACCTGTTCTTTCATGGCAGGATTGGTGTCGTCGGCTTCTACTCCAAAATTCAAAATCGGGCAGCCATCTGCTGTATTGATGTCATTGGCATACACATTCAGCAAATTAATCAGTTTTTCTCTGGCTGATTTTCCTTCGGCTACAGCCAAATTTAATTTAGTCGACAATTGAGATCTTAGGTATAAAAATGACTCTTTACAAATCTCTTCTTTATTTTCGAAGTTTCCGTAAATACCGCCTTTAGCCAGTTTGGTAGCTTCCATAATATCGCTTAATGAAGTTCCCGCCATTCCCTTTTTGTTGATTATAGGCGCCGATGCTTCAATAATAAATTGTCTGGTTCTTTCTGCTTTACTCATGACTTTCTCATTTGAGGCAACAAATTTAGACCGTTCGGTCTTTATTTGCAACTATTTTAACTTTTAATTTAATTATGAATTACTTAGATGTTATTTTTTTTTAGAAAATGGCCCGCGGATTGTACGGATTAAGCGGGTTTGCACTGATTATTATTATTGATTTTTTAAATTTTTCTCTTCTTACGACAAACCTGACAGGTTTTAAAAACCTGTCAGGTTTAGTACATGAAACTAGAATATCTTTTTTATTTCGGAAAATAATTGCCTTTCCATAACAGTTTCACAGATCCTATTGTCACTCCTAAAACGACAACATTCATGATACAAAATATAATTATCGCCAGAATTGAAACTGTAAAATCAGTACTTTTTAAAGCAAAAATCGAAAGTCCTTGTGATAATGTTGCGATGCCGAAAGTATACGCCCAATATCCGGGTGCAAAGGCTTGTTCTTTTAGCCATTTTAAAGCAAAAGTTATGGCAACAAAAATGAATAATGCATACCCCATTAAACCGTAAACTATCAGAATACTTAGATTATTTCAGCATAGAACCTGATAGGCTACAAATAAAATTACTGCCGGCGCCATGTAAATTCCCATAAAGTTTCTCGTTTTTGCGCCAAGTCCGCCCACGGTTAATTGTTGTGTAATTACAGAATCCATAATGAGCCACGAAATAGTTCCGATTCCTAAGAGTACATAACCGTAATTCGTATAGCCCAACAATCCGGCTGCAAGTGCATTAACCAAAATACTGGCGGTAAAAGTCAGGAATAAAGAAGGTGTTGTATGTTCGGTTTGGCGCTCTTGTGTCCATAAACCTGAAAGTTTGTAAGCTCCGTAAATAAGGTTTAATACAGAACCTATCCAAAACAAAGAAATAGCAATTGACTGACTGTAAATATGAATCGCGATTGCCATTAGTATAATTGATTCAGGAATTAAAGCCAGAAACGACGATTGTACAGGATCATTAAATTCGGTTTCGGCTAATTTTCTGTGCTGAATCCATTTGTTACAGTACAGCAATAGCCACCATAAAAACGATAGCAAGGCTAAACCTTCTAAGACTTCTCCAATGTAAGAAGGTAAATGCCATAATGAAGTGGCGTTTCTCCAGGCATTTCCTGTTTCTGCTAATCCTAATGTCATGGCGAAAAAGGAAGCGGGCGCTATAGGCAATGTAATCTTTTGTTTTTGAAACTGTTGTTGTGCGGTTTTGTCTACGATTTTGTTCATTATTAAAATATTTGATTTAACTTTGAGCAAAATTATACTGATTTAAGGATTTTATAATTGTAATATCATTCGTTAATTTAGTAATATGTTGTTATGATCAAGACCAATTTATACCTTCCGTACGAAGTTGTTTTTAAAGAAATAAACGAATCCCTGCACACAGAAGTCGGTAATAATTTTTTTGAATTACTTTATATTGTTTCGGGAACTGGCATACAAACGATCAACGAAAATAGATTGTCGTATGAACCGGGACATCTATTTTTAATTACACCTCAGGATTCTCACGCACTAGAAATTACAAGTCCTACAACTATTTTTCAGTTGCGTTTTACAGATATTTACATTAAAAACGGCCCTTTTACGTCGAATAATCTTTATAAACTCGAATACATCTTACAACACGCCCATCATCAGCCGGGATGCATTTTAAAAAGAATTACAGACAAAAATCTGGTGCATCCGGTTATAGAAGCTATCAGGCATGAATATCACAATCCTACTTTGTATAATACAGAATTGATTCAGTTGTTGATCAATACTTTGATTGTGATTATTGCCCGAAACATCTCTGAATATCTTCCAGAAAACATTAACAAACAATCTGACGGAAAAGCGCATACTTTACTGGAATACATTCAAACTCATATCTACGAACCTGAAAAATTGAGTGTAACAGTTATGAGTGAAAAATTCGGTATTTCTGAAACTTATCTTGGCAGGTATTTTAAGAAACAAGCCAATGAAACTTTACAGGATTATATCTCGAAATACCGCATAAAACTGGTCGAAAACCGATTGCTTTATAGTGATTTGCGTGTAGGCGAAATTGCCAGTGAATTGGGTTTTAATGACGAAAGCCATCTGAATAAAATCTTCAAAAAACATCGGGGCACTACTCCATCGGCTTTCAGAAAAAATCAGGTCAATTAATTCGTTTGTAATTTTAAGATTTTAAACTCATTACTAATCTTTATTTCTAAATTCTCTTTAACACCTGAACTTTCCAAAATTGATCAACTTAAGGATTGTCTATTTCAACTTTTAAATTGTCCGTTTCAACATTTTTTCAATTTTAAATTGATGGCTTATGGCGCAAATTTGTCCTATAAATCAACTTAAAAAATAGAAATCATGAGTACAAAAACAACAAAAATTATTTACTGGACAGGAATCATTTTAACCTCTTTATGGTTTGGCGCCAGCGGTTTTTTCGAACTAACAACCAATCCAATCGTTTGGGCAATTACACAACAATTAGGCTATCCGGAACATTTTATTTATCTGCTTGGCGTAATGAAAGTTGCCGGAGTAATCACTTTATTAATTCCGAACAAATTGCTGCGATTGAAAGAATGGGTATTTGCAGGAGTATTTTTTGACATTACTTTCGCCTTCTTCTCTAAACTTGCGGTTTTAGGTTTTCCGGCAACTACAGATGCTATTATTGCTTTTGTAATGGTAAGCGTAACTTATATCATGTTTAGAAAATTGTATAAAGCAACTTACACCTTAAGCAATTAAGCATACAAACTTTTACTTTTTTTTAATCCTGCAATCCCGATAGTTATCGGGATTGCGCTTTTTCAATCATTCAAAATAAACACAATGAAAAATACACTTGTAATAAGCTCTCTCGTTGCACTTTCCGTTCTGTTTTCTCTTAACTGCTTCATGTTTCCGGATAGTTACGAAGAACTAACCGGAAAATTAAAATCAGAAAAAATTAAAGTAGAAACTTCTAATACTAACGGATTTGCCGTTGTAGAACTTTTCACTTCCGAAGGTTGTTCGAGTTGTCCGCCTGCTGATGAATTGCTGGCAAAATTGCAGCGGGAAACCAAAAACCAAAACATTTATTTCCTGGCGTATCATGTTGATTATTGGGATCGTTTGGGTTGGAAGGATCAGTTTAGTTCAAACGAATTTACGCTTCGACAACAACAATATCAAAACTGGCTTAATCTTTATGTGATGTATACGCCGCAATTTATCATCAACGGAATGACCGAATTTGCGGGTTATAATGAAACAACTCTTTCTAAAAAGATTTCTGATGCTTTGGTAATGAAACCCACTTCTAATCTGGAACTTACCGCAAAAACCGTTGATAAAGATTCTATAAGCATTCATTTTAAAACAAACGCGATTCAGGAAAACAGCAATTTGTTTATTGCTACGGTTCAAAAAGAAGCTATTTCGAAAGTCGCACGTGGGGAAAATAAAGGAGCTACTTTGCATCATGTTCAGATTGTAAGACAGCTTAAAGGCTTTCCTTTAAATAGAAAGGAAGATAATTTGAAAGTTGTAAAACCAACTGATTTTGAAGCTAAAAAATGGGAATTAATAGGCTTTATTCAAAATACTTCGACTGGGAAAATTTCAGCTACAGCGAAAGTTAATTTGATGTAGAAATTGCCCACAGATTAGACAGATTTAAACTGGTATTCACTGATTATTATTTTTATGATCAGTGATTTTTTTATGCCACAGATTAAGATGATTTTAAAGATTTTTTTAATTAAAAATCATTTTAATCTGTGAAATCTGTGGCATATAAATTTTATTTATCTATTCTCTAACCAGCTTAAAAAAGCAGTTGCTTTGTCTTTTCCTACCAATAATTTTTCTTCGGTTGGGATGGTTAATTTTAGGATTAATTTGCGGGAAAAATAATGTTCTGCTTCTCTAATGGCCGAAAAATTAATCAGATACTGTCTATTTGTTCTAAAAAATTGAGTTGGCGATAAAAGCTTATGCACTTCATCCAGAGATTGCGTGATCTGATATTCAGCTTTATCGAAAGTCATGATCGTTGGCGTTTCATTTTTAATATAAAAAAACGCAATATTCTCTGTAAGGACAGTTTGATATTTATTGTTTTTGAAAACTAAAAAACTAGTCTTTCCTGTATTCTCGCCTGTTCTGGTTAATAAATAATCGAAATCAGGCATCGCTTTTTTATTTCTTTGAAAGAAATTCTTCAATTCTCCTGCTTTTTTAATCGCCTGAGCAATGCTTTCTCTTGAGAATGGTTTCAATACATAATCGATTCCGTTTGCTTTAAAAGCTTCAATCGCATAATCATCAAAAGCGGTACAGAAAATTACGGGCGATAAAACTTCGACATTTTTAAAAATTTCAAAACACAATCCATCCGCCAACTGAATATCCATAAAAATAAGATCCGGCTGATCATTCTCTGATAAATAACTCACAGCGCCGTCTATACTTTGTATGTACGACAAAATTTGAGCATCTGGCCTGATACTCAATATAAGCTGACCAAGTGCTTTGGCCGTTTTTACTTCATCTTCAATTATTACAATAGTCATAGGTCATTGGTATTTTTACTTTAAAAGTAGTTTCGTTTTTCTCGATTTCAATTTCTCTGTGAATCAAATGCGAAAAGCGCTGGTTAATATTGTCCAATCCTACGCCGGTAGACAATACGCCTCTTTTGAGCTGTATTTGATTTTCGATCACCAGGAAATCTCCTTCGGTATATAATTTAATGTGTAGGGGTTTATCTAATGAAACCACGTTGTGTTTGATGCAATTTTCGATTAATAATTGTAACGTAAAAGGTGGAACAGCCGAATCGTATTGTCTTTGATCGACTTTGTTTTCAAGAACAAATCCGTCCTCGAAACGGGCTTTTAAAAGGTATACGTAGGAATCCAGGATCTGAAGTTCTTCTTTTAGCGGAATCAAATCCAGTTTTCGGCTTTCTAATGTAAATCGATAAAAATCGGATAATTTCAGGATAAAATCAGAACTCTGAGGATCCTGAATATCAACCATCGATTTTAAAGTATTCAGGCTATTAAACAAAAAATGCGGATTAACCTGTTGTTTTAAAAGTTCGTATTGTGCGCCGAGATTTACAGCTTTGGTTCGCTCGAGCTCTACGCCCATTTGCTGGGTTTGGTAATTTTGAAAAAGCAAATGCAGGAACATATATACAATCAAATTGATTAAAACACCTCGCAATTCGAACATGATTGGCGCGTCCATTTTTGATATTTGAAAAAGTTCCTGATGCCCAATTACCAAAATTACCATGACCACAATACCCATTACAACGCTCAGTAAAAGTTTCCAGTTGAATAAACTTTGATGGGTTCGTTGCGAAGAAAATTTAGGCAAACTGTACATGTTATAATACCATATAAAAACGGAAAATAACAAGGTAATCGAAGAGTTTATAATGATGTCTCCGGGGGTAGAATCGCCATCAAATAATTTAGGTATCGAAGCAAGAATTGCCAGTGCTATAGAACTTCCCCATATAACTTTTGAGGAAACCTGAAAGCGTTTTACTTTTTCCATATTTGCGTTTGTTTTTAATCTTGCTTTGGTAAAGATAGAATTTTTTAGAAGTATTTTATATCGAAAATTAGTGTTGTAATGCTAAAAAAAGTCTTAATTCCTTTAAGTTTTATATTAATCAATTACTTTAAATAATACATTAAAAAATATTGATTTTCTTTTATTAAGGTTGTTATTTTATTTATATAAATGTTTAATGAATGCTTTGGTTCAAAAATTAGTCTGCGCATTTTTGTCATTTCGACAAAGGAGAAATCTTCGCAAGTAACTCTGCAACGAAAGTCCAATCTTTGTCGATCTGCTAGTGTGATTCCTCGTTCCTTGGAATGACAATTATTAGGGGCGCCTTGTGAATTTACGATCAACTCTTAGACTTAAATAAAACTTGTAAAAGAACTTCATTTTTAAAGTTTTCAAATTCCTTAAAAACTGTAAACCAATACCGTATCACTAAATAATGCAGGTTCATCAAAAACTAATTTCTTCTCGGTAAAACCCATTAAAGGATTTCCAAATAGATTTATTTTGTCTTTATCCATCACCTTAATCATCGAAAGATTATTGGCATAATTACGGTTATTTTCGTTTAAAACAGTATTCCATTTTTGACTTGATAATTCAGAGCGCAGGTCTTTTGAGAATTTATTTAATTTTATAATACTGTCATTCTCATTCATAATAAATTTAGAAAATAAAAAGGATTCAAACATTTGATTATTT
>NZ_CADCSU010000145.1 GCF_902804475.1 Flavobacterium bizetiae | reverse complement strand
TAAACAAGAAAATTCGTGTTAAATAAAATAAATAAAAACATTTTTTTTTAAAGTATAAAACAAAAAAGGCCGGAAGAATAATCTTCCGACCATGACTACCTATAAAGGAGCTTTTTTTAAATTATAAGAAATTTTCTAATTTTATAATTGACAAATTATCTAATTAGTTCTCGTCATCTTCCATATTATGCGTCTTTCCATAATTGCGCCATTTCTCGATACAATCCTGAAAATCCTGAGGTAATTCAGTATCAAAACGCATCATTTCGCCAGTCGCAGGATGCACAAAACCGAGTGTTTTAGCATGCAAAGCCTGACGTGGCAATGCTTTAAAACAATTATCAATAAACTGTTTGTATTTTGTAAAAGTCGTTCCCTTCAAAATCAAATGACCACCATAACGTTCGTCATTAAAAAGCGGATGACCAATATGTTTCATGTGCGCACGAATCTGGTGCGTTCTACCCGTTTCTAACTTACAAGAAATCAAAGTAACGTAACCAAAACGTTCCAAAACCTTATAATGCGTAATCGCAGGTTTTCCAATTTCAGGATCAGCAAAAACGGCCATTTGCATGCGGTCTTTCAAATGTCTTGCAAGATTTCCTTCAATAGTTCCCGCCTCTTCAGCAACATTTCCCCAAACAAGAGCAATATACTCACGTTCAGAAGTTTTAGCCTCAAATTGCTTTGCCAGATGCGTCATAGCCGCTTCCGTTTTCGCCACAACCAAAAGTCCCGACGTATCCTTATCAATTCTATGAACCAAACCAGGACGTTCGCTGCTGTTCATTGGCAAATTATCAAAATGATGTGCCAAAGCATTTACCAAAGTCCCGGTATAATTACCGTGACCAGGATGTACAACCATTCCGGGTTCTTTGTTAATTAACAACAAAGCATCATCTTCATAAACAATATTCAACGGAATATTCTCAGGAAGAATATGATTTTCGTATGGCGGATGCGTTAACATAACCGTCACAACATCAAAAGGTTTTACCTTATAATTTGATTTTACCGGAATATCATTTACAAAAATATTACCTTCAGTTGCCGCGTTCTGAATTTTGTTACGCGTCGCATTCTGAATCAAATTCATTAAATATTTGTCAATACGCAAAAGCGCCTGACCTTTAGGGACTTCAAATCTAAAATGTTCGAATAATTCGTCTTCCAGATCTAAATTTTCATTATTATTGTTCATCTTTTGGGGTTTCAGTAGTTGGCGCAGCTAAACTGTCTGTCGCCTGACTTTCATCTACATAAGTTGCTTTTCCGTCACCTAAAACCAAATCAATTTTAGACGCTTTCAGCACTCGGTCGCCTACTTTTAAGTTTCTACCTTTATAACGCATCTCCAAAACCATATCTTTTCCAAGATTCGGAATATAAGTAATAGTTCCCTGCTCAAGCCCTAAAGCCTTCAAAGTAGGAACCGCTTCACGATACGTTTTCTCGATTAAATCAGGAATTCTAACAGACGAAAAACCTGACGCATTAATTTTAATATATATTTTTCTTCCCACTTTTACCTTCGTTCCCGGCAACGGATCTTGCTCAACAACACTGTATTTAGGAAATTCACTTCTGTAATCAACACTATCCAAAAGCACATAATCCAAGTCCAGTTCATCCAGTTTTGCCTCCACTTGTTCCTCTGTCAATTTAGACAAATTCGGAACTGCAATTTCATGTCCATGATCAGTTGTAAAAGTCAGCCAATGCATAAACAGATAACCCAAAACAGCAATAATAGCAGCAGCAATCAGGATTTGTACAAAAAACACACGGCTTGTTAAATACTTACGTAAAGTCATAAATTAATTTTTAGTTGTGGCAAAGATAAAGCTATTTCGTTTCAAAAAAAATGATAATTTTGTTTTAAACAAGAAAGTCGCATGATTGTCATCCTGAGCGAAGTCGAAGGATAATTTTCAGGAGCTATTTCCTGCTGTCCGCTGTATCTTTTGTGCCGAACACCGGCCCAAAAGGATGCCGCTCCCATCAGGGCTAGGGCTTTAGTTTTCATAAAAAGATTTTTGGTACAATTTGTCAGGCAAAGCGATAGAGATAGCACGCAGATCTAACGGATTTAAACAGATAGACACAGATTTTTAAAATCTAATTCCTGAATTCGTGGCAAAAAACCTGAAACCTGAAATAATTAAATAAAAGATTAAACATATAAACAATATAGAATGAAAAACATTGCCATCATCATGGGCGGATATTCAAGCGAATACAAAATATCGCTGATCAGCGGAAACGTTGTTTACCAATATCTTGACAAAACAAAATACAACGGATTCCGTATTCATATTTTTAAAGAAAAATGGGTATATGTAGACGAAAACAACGCCGAATTTTCGATCGATAAAAACGATTTTTCTGTAACCGTAAACGATCAAAAAATCACATTCGACTGTGTATTCAACGCTATTCACGGTACTCCGGGCGAAGATGGATTAATGCAGGCGTATTTCGAATTAATAGGAATTAAACAATCGTCTTGCGATTATTACCAAGCCGCATTAACATTCAATAAACGTGATTTATTATCGGTTTTAAAACCATACGGAATCAAAACGGCAATTTCTTATTACCTAAATAAAGGTGATGTTATCAATACTGCCGAAATCGTTAAAAAAGTAGGTTTGCCATGTTTCGTAAAACCAAACAAAGCAGGTTCTAGTTTCGGAATCTCAAAAGTAAAATCAGAAGCAGAATTGCCAATCGCGATCGAAGTAGCTTATAAAGAAGACAACGAAATTATCATCGAAAGCTTCCTTGACGGAACCGAAGTTTCTGTGGGAGTAATCAATTACCAGGGCGAAATCAAGGTTTTACCCATCACCGAAATAGTTTCAGACAATGATTTCTTCGATTACGAAGCCAAATACGAAGGAAAATCACAAGAAATCACGCCAGCTCGAATTTCAGACGAGTTAACACAAAAAGTTAGCGAAGTAGCAAAACGTGCATACGAAGTCTTAAAGATGAAAGGATTCTCAAGAAGCGAATTCATCATCGTAGACAACGAACCATACATGCTGGAGATGAACACCATACCAGGTTTAACCACCGAAAGCCTAATCCCGCAACAAGCACACGCAGCCGGAATATCTCTCGAAGATTTATTTACCAACGCGATTGAGTTAGCGCTCTCTTAAAAGATACTAAGGTTCTGAGATACTAAGTTACTAAGATCTCAGAACCTTTTTTTTAACCACAAAATATTGTCAGACTGAGCGAAGTCGAAGTCCCGCAAAGTGATCAAACTACAAATGATCCTTAAACGACTAAACTTAGCAACTTAGCCTCTCAGCACCTTAGCACCTTAAAAAAAATGAAAGAAATATTCGAATGGAATAGGCTTTTTTACAACAATCTTCCCGCAAACTTTGCTCTGGAAGTAATATTTCGTTCTACAGTAATGTTCATCATTTTACTGCTAACCCTAAAACTAGCAGGAAAAAGAGGTGTAAAACAATTATCAATTTTCGAAACCGTAATCATCATTGCACTAGGTTCTGCCGCAGGAGATCCTATGTTTTATGAAGATGTAGGTATTGTTCCCGCTGCGATCGTTTTTACGGTAATTATTATTTTATATCGTTCTGTAACGTGGCTTACCGGAAAAAGTAAAAGATTCGAAGAATTTATAGAAGGTAAAACCGAATGTTTAATCAATAATGGTAAATTTTCTATTGCGACTTTCAAAAAAGAAAGCCTCGCCCAAGACGAGTTTTTCTCTGAGCTTCGCATAAAGTCGATAGAACATCTCGGACAAATAAAACACGCTTTTATAGAAACCAGCGGAGAAATAAGCGTATTTTTCTATGAAGATCAGGAAGTAAAATACGGATTACCTATTTTGCCCGCTGCATTCAATAAAAAAAGTAAAATCATAGAAAAAGACGGAATTCATGCCTGCACCTTTTGCGGCCACACCGAAGAACATACATCAGGAACTGCAAATTGTGAAGTCTGCAAAAAAGATGAATGGGTTCCTGCATTAAAAACGCTTAGAATAACCTAATAATAAATTCCAAAATTTAAATTCCAAATTCCAAAAGCTTCGAAATATTCAAACTTTGAATCTTTGTAACTTTTAACCTCTGAACCTTAAAAGAAAAAAAATGCGAAAAGCGATATTCCCCGGATCATTTGACCCCATTACACTTGGACACGAAGACATTATCAAAAGAGGAATTCCTTTATTTGATGAAATTGTAATTGCAATTGGTGTAAACGCCGAAAAAAAATATATGTTTTCACTCGAAGAAAGAAAACGCTTTATAGAAGAAACTTTCAAAGACGAACCAAAAATTTCTGTTATTACTTACGAAGGATTAACAATAGATCTGGCTAAAAAACAAAAAGCCCACTTCATTTTAAGAGGTTTGCGCAATCCTGCCGATTTCGAATTCGAAAAAGCCATCGCCCACACCAACAGAAAACTATCTAAAATCGAAACCGTATTTTTATTAACAGCAGCAAGTACTTCATTTATTAGTTCAAGCATTGTGCGCGATGTATTACGTCATGGCGGCGAATACGAAATGCTGGTTCCGGATGCTGTTAGAGTGAAGAAATAAAGAAGCGATTTTACCTAAAACCAAAATTTGTGTTTAAAAAACTAATTCTAATGCTTCTCTTTATTTCATTTAATAAAATTAGTAGTCAGAATAATTCTGATTTCGGAAAAGGAATAAAAGATATCGAACGATACAATTCGAAAGAAATTGATTTTATCGATTCTGAAGAAAACGTAAAGTTAAGCGGAACACTTATTTTTCCTAAAACCAACTATTCAAAAATTGTCGTTATAACACCAGGAAGCGGTCAGAACAACCGCAATTCTCATTATAATATTGCAGAAGAATTATTAAAAAATGGAATTGCAGTTTATCGCTTTGACGATCGTGGCGTTGGTAAATCAGGCGGAAAAGTAAATTTTGGAGTTGATCAAATTATAAAAGACTTGTATTATGCATTAAATAATCTTCAGAAAATTGATTCTCTTTCTAATAAAAAAATAGGCGCTTTAGGTCATAGTTTAGGCGGAATCGCCACAATTGATGTCTATCAAAGCGGACTTAAAATTGATTTTTTGATATTGATGGCTACACCAATTGAAAAATTTGGAAAATTTAATAAACCTCAATACAACTCCAGAAGAAATCCTGAAATTAAGGTAAGTACCAAAATGCTATTTCAGAATTTACAAATTCCAATGCTTTTTATTGCAGGAACAAATGATAGCTTTTTCAACAGTACAGAAACTGCCGCATTAATTCATGATTTAAATAATAAAAACATAGAGGTTAAAATTATAAATGGATTGAATCATTTTTTACGAGCGGGATCTGATGATTGGAAAAAAACAAAAGAATACCAAAATTTATATGAAATAAATCCTCAGGCTCTCAACGAAATTACAAGCTGGATAGCTAAGATTTAATGATTAAATTAAAACCAAAACATATATTTTTTAATATCATTTTAGATGAAAATAAAAGCCATAATCCTTGTTTTAATTTGTTCTGCTACAGTTTTTGTTTCTTGTAAAAAAGAAGAAAAAGCAACAAAGTTTAAAGACAAATCAGAAACTAAACAAGACATCAGATTAGATAGCTTAGCTCTTCTCTACAAAACAACCAATAAAGAGAATACTGAAGAAATACGAATTACGGCGTACGAGCCAAGTGAAAACGATAAACATTTTTTAGTCGGGGATAAAAATTTTATTTTAGTTTCAAAATATTTAAAAGAAGGAAACGAATTTAAACTCATCAAAAAAGATACTTTAATTTCCAACGAATATAATTACACCGAAATTGGAAAAGAAAGTTTTCAGAAAACAACAATTAAAAATCAGGAATACATTCTTTTATCTATTCGGGAATCTTATCAGGGAACTGCTGTTACAGAACAAACAGTATCTTTTATAATGCTAAATACTCAAACTTTAAAGAGCTATACTCTAATGTATGCTGGAGAAATTTCACTTCGAAGTAAACAATCTATTGACGGTGAATTTATTGACAGTAAAATTTTAGATTCGGAACCCGAAATAAAAAAAGTTCTGTATGAATTTGCCAATAAAAGTAAATTGATTTTTCATATTTCAAAAGATGAGAATCACTACACTAACTATGTGCAAAAATGGGAAACTGATAACAATTCTATTAATCACTTAGCCAATGGCTATTCCGGAATCCCGGACACAATTTACAGTACTTATTATAAAGATGATTTATTTAATTTTACAGGAGATTACAACAAATCAGAAAGTATTGAAAATAACAACTTTAAAATTGTATCTTTTTTTCGAGGCAACATTATCGCATTTGATAAAAATAAAAAATTATACTTTCCTATTTACACCGAAACTTGTGTAACCGGCTGTGATAAAAAAATAAAATTTGTTTCTGAAAACAGTATTGAAGTACTATATCATGAAAGTTCTGAAAATGAAACTTCAATTATTAATCTTGATGAAATAATATTTAAAAACTAGAATTTTAAGTCCAAATATAAACTTGCAAGCGAAACAAATTATAAGTAATTTCGCATTTTTAAAATAAACACCAAATAATGAGCATCGAAAGAGAATTAAACAAACGTAGCGGATCTAAATGTGAACTTTGTGGCGCCGAAGAAAACCTAAAAGTATATCAGGTATTACCAACTCAAAAAGGTGGTCTTGACGAAAGTATTTTAGCATGTAGTACGTGTATAGACCAAATTGAAAACCCGGATAATGTCGATTTAAATCACTGGAGATGTCTTAACGACAGCATGTGGAATGAAAACGTTGCCGTGCAAGTGGTAGCCTGGAGAATGTTGAGCCGTATGCGTGCTGCGGGATGGCCACAGGAATTATTAGACATGATGTATTTAGACGAAGATACTCTGGCATGGGCGCAAGCCACTGGCGAAGGCGAAGATGACGAAAACAAAATCATTCACCGTGATAGCAATGGCGTAATTTTAGAACACGGAGATTCTGTCGTTTTAATTAAAGATCTTAAAGTAAAAGGATCAAGCATGGTTGCCAAACAAGGAACTGCAGTTCGTAACATTCGTTTAGATCATGAAAATGCCGAATACATTGAAGGAAAAGTAGACGGTCAGCAAATTGTAATTATTACGCAATACGTGAAGAAGATATAAGTTTTCAGTCGCAGTCGCAGTTTTCAGTTCGTAAAATAACTGAAAACTGCGACCGAAAACTGTATACTAAAAAAGGGCTATTCATATTTTGAATAGCCCTTTTTTTAGTTTGTATAAGAGTAAATTATTTTTGGAATAATTTATTAATCTGATCTTTTAATAATGGTTCAGAAACACTGCTTGTTGCAGAAGAAGCATCTTTAGAAGAAACCATAAACTGAACTGTCGCTTTCTCCGGAATAACACTTCCTGTGTAGTGTAACCAAATATAGTTATTAGGCAATTCTAATTTGATATCATATAAAGGGCTTGCAGTAAAACCATTTACAATAATATTATAAAGGCTATTATAATCATTATTTACATTTTTGAATGTAAATTTTCTCAAGCTTGATGATTCATCATCATTCTGGATACTTGTATAATAAACAGTATATTCATCTCCAATTTTTTGAATATAATTGTTATTTACTTTTCCTAATCTCTCAACTGGTACAGTTTCAATAACCTTAATTTGTGCAAAAGAGACAAAACTAAACATCAAAATGGCAATCGTAATAATTCTTTTCATAATTAATTTGGGGTTTATTATTTACGGGCACAAGAAACGCAGAAAATATGATAAATTAAAGCCTTAACCGTTAATTTATTAACAATATATTAAGATTGTTATTTAAAATCAGTTAAAACCTTTAATAAATCAAATTAAAATATTGAAATTCAATATTTTAACACGCACGTAATACCTCAAAATATATTAAAAACCGCCCCAATACAGTGATCAAAAACGATCAAAACAGGCCTTAATTATAAAACTTATACTACAATAATTCCTTCTTGATTTTAATATAGTTCTTTAACAAAAGAAGATCTTATCTAAAACAAACCCGAAACTTAAAACCGGAAACCAAAAAACTACTTCTCCTCCTCTTTCTTTACCACTTTGCGGGCAACTTCAATTTTAAATTTCTTGCCTTTCATTTTTTCGTCCTTAATATTATGCAGCAAGTCTTTTACTTTATTGAATTTTACGGCCGCAAACGAAATGAAATCTTTTACTTCAATTAAACCTAAATCGCCTTTCTCCAGTTTTCCTTTTTGAGAAAAGAAACCCACAATATCAATTTTATTCAGTTTTGTTTTCTTTCCCCCACTAATATAAATAGTTTGAAATTCGGGTGGTTTTGGCAAAGTCGTAGCATTATCAACTTTTAAAACTTCCATTCCGTAGTCGATGTAATCCAGTTTTTTTTCACTTTCGTGAATGATAATATATGCCGTTCCAGAAGCTTGCATACGCGCAGTACGACCGTTACGGTGTGTAAATTCGTCTTCTTTAAGAGGTAAATGATAATGAATAACGTGTTTCATTTCAGGAATATCCAGTCCACGAGCCGCTAAATCCGTTGTGATGAGGTAACTCATACTTCCGTTTCTAAACTGAATCAAAGCACGTTCGCGCTCGTCCTGATCCATTCCACCATGATAATAAGTAGCGTAAATGCCTTTTTCGTTTAATGTATCGCTAATACGTTCGGCAGCATCACGATGATTACAAAAAATAATAGCCGATTGTGATTTTAAAGAACAAATCAAATTAAATAAACTGCCTAATTTGTCTTTAGAAGGAGAAACAACCATTTTCATCGAAAGATTCGTTTTCTCTTCCTGCTCCGGAATAAAATCTAAAACCGTCGGATTTACAACTCGTGTGTATCTTGGGATTTCAATATCAGAAGTTGCCGAAACCAAAACACGTTTGTTCAGTTTAGTTAACTTTCCAATGATATAAGACATTTGCTCATGAAAGCCCAATTGCAACGACTTATCAAATTCATCCAGAATTAAAGTCTGAATTTTATCTGTTCTAAAAGTATCTCTGTCAATATGATCTGCAATTCTTCCCGGAGTTCCTATTAAAACTGCTGGCGGGTTGCTAAGATTTTTGATTTCAGTATCTATCGAGTGACCACCGTAACAAATATTTACTTTGTATGGTGTTCCCATTTTTTTCCAAACCTGCTCAATCTGCAAACCTAATTCGCGCGAAGGCACTAATATTAAACATTGAACCGAAAGGATTTCAGGTTGCAACAATTCTAAAACAGGCAATAAAAAAGCTAATGTTTTTCCTGATCCTGTAGGAGAAAGTAATAATACGTTGTTATCGTTTAAAATTGCGTCTTGAGCAACTTCTTGCATTTCGTTTAGGCTCTCAATACCTAAGTTCGAAAGTATGTTGTTGGAATGGTGATTTTTATTCATTTTGCAAAAGTAGTCAAAATACTGATTGTTTCAGGTTTTCTTTGTTTTAGGTTTGAAATGCGAATAAAAAGTTTAACCTCAAAGTGCGCGAAGGTTTACGCAATGAACGCTATTTATTTCTCGCAAAGTCGCAAACTTATATTGACAAAGCTTTGCGAACTTTGCGTTTTTTAAAACCCTCTAAATTAAAAAAACTTTGCACGCTTTGCGGTAAAATACCAAAGTAGCTCTACTCCTATTTTCCATCTAAAACCTAAAACAAAATTTCTATATTTGATTCTCTATTTAAAACCCGAACCATGAGATTTTTCATTCTGCCACTTCTCCTTTTTTCGTTAACGATCTTTGGACAAAACAATAAAAAATACGATACTTTTTTTGAGAAAGGAAACGGAAATCAATCTGCTTCATATCAGGAAACTATTGCTTATTTTAAGCTTCTGGCAAAAGATTTCCCAACGATTCAAATCAAAGAAATGGGACTTACAGATTCGGGAGAACCGTTGCATATGGTCGTTTATAATCCTGACAAAGAGTTTCATTTTGAAAAAATTCAGAAAAACAAAGCGGTTCTTTTTATCAATAACGGAATTCACGCGGGAGAACCTGACGGAATTGACGCTACAATGCAATTCTACAGAGATTTAGCCATTGGTAAACTAAAAGCACCTAAAAACACTGTTTTGGTTACTATTCCGGTTTATAATATTGGAGGGGCTTTAAACCGAAATTCGACTACAAGAGCGAATCAGGATGGACCCGAGATTTATGGTTTTAGAGGAAATGCGAGAAACTATGATTTGAATCGGGATTTAATGAAATCTGACACTCGAAACACAAAGAGTTTTGTCGAAATTTTTCAGAAAATAAACGCCGATGTTTTTATTGATAATCACGTGAGCAACGGATCTGATTACCAATACAAACTAACCTACATCATGACACAACACAACAAATTAGGAACTGTTTTGGGTGATTTTTTGAATGACGAAATGATGCCGGCTTTGGTAAAAGATTTACAGCAAAAGAAAATTGAAACCACACCTTATGTCGATTCTTTTAAAGATACACCGGACAAAGGTTTTGGTCAGTTTGTAGATAGTCCAAGATATACGACAGGTTATACCTCGTTGTTTAATACGATTGGTTTTGTGGTAGAAACTCATATGCTGAAAAAATATGCTGAACGCGTAAAAATGACTTATGAATACACCAAATCGACTTTGGATTTTACAGATGCCAATTATCAAAAAATTAAAGCACTTAGGGTAAAAAACTTAGAGCAATATCAGCCTAAAAAAACCTATACTTTAAAATGGGAATTAGACAGTACAAAAGCCACAACATTTTCGTTTTTAGGATATGAAGCGAGTTACAAAAAAAGCGATGCTACAACGGGAAATCGTTTGTATTATGACCGAAGCAAACCGTATAAAAAAGACGTTCCCTATATCAAAGAATTCAAATCGGTGAAAGAAGTTGTGATTCCAGGTGCGTATGTTATTCCGCGTGGTTATTGGAATATTATTGATCTCCTGAAGAATAACAATATTACCTATTCGCAGCTTAAAAAGGATACGATTATAGAAGTCGAAAGTTATAAAATTGCTGATTTTAAAACGGTTCAAAATCCTTACGAAGGACATTATTTGCATTACAACACAACGATAAATTCTAAAGTTGTAAAAATGGCTTTCGCCAAAGGTGACTACTTAGTTTCGACAAACCAAAAAGGCGTAAAATATCTCGTAGAGGCTTTTGAACCGGAAGGTGTCGATTCTTTCTTTAACTGGAATTTCTTCGATCCTATTTTACAACAAAAAGAACATTATTCTGAATATATTTTTGAAGATACAGCTTCGAAACTTTTAAAAGAAAATCCACAACTAAAAGCTGAACTAGAAACGAAAAAACAAAACGATCGCGAATTTGCTAAAAATGCCGAAGCGCAATTAAATTGGATTTATAAAAATTCTGTGTATTACGAAAAAGCGCATTTACAATATCCTGTTTATCGTGTTTTGTAGATTTTTTTGACCGCAAAGTTTTTTTTAAACCGCAAAGAGCGCTAAGTTTTTTTTGATTTTGATTGAGTTGAAAAACACAGAGATCGCAAAGCTTTGTATAGAACTTTGTCAAAGTTTTAAAACTTTGACAAAGTTGAATCGTTATCGGTATTTAACTCATTATGGATTTACATAAAAATACTTTATTTTAAACTTATACATTTGATTAGCTAGTTTTGAAATAACAATAGTGTAAGTGTTCTAAACCTATTGCTCTGAAAGAGCCTTAGCAATAGCATGGTGCGAAGCACTATGAATGAAAAACGATTGTAATTTTAAGCCCTGTAAGGGCGAAAGCCTAATTTCAAAAAGTACGTTTACCATATTTGTTAGCGCATAAAACAACTATTCTTTGAATCTTTATTCTTAATTTTCTTTTGCCCTTTCAGGGCAATTTCCAATTTTAATTTAATTCGTAGTGCGCTGCACTACGCTATTGCTATTAGGGCTTTCAGCCCATTTTTAAAGTTTCCGATCCTTTATGACAGCAAACGCCAGAATGTGGTTTTACAATCCGTGTCCCTAAATAGAATTAAGCATTAGCATTCTATTTGATACTATCTCAGTTGTTACAAATTTGCGCTATCGTCCTCAACAACGATATATAATATTCCGTAGGAATATCTCATTGGTAGAAAAAAATAATATCGTTTTGTGAAATGTGTCCTGTAGGGACACCTGATTTATATAAACAAAACATACCCCCATTAATCAAACGTTCCTGCGGAATGTATAACTGTAATTCAATTTTAATTCTACCAAGCAGACATTCCTACTGAATGTTTTTTTGTTTCAAAATATAGAATACTTGTATGCCTAAAGATTCTTAAAAATTCTTTCGTTAAACTTTGTCAAAGTTTAAAACTTTGACAAAGTTGGCCAAGGAAATTAAAAACCTGAAAACCAATTCTATTTTAATTTGTATTTTAGTACTTGATAAACTAACCCACTAACCATTATTTTATGTCATTTCAAGGATATTTAAAAACAATTAAAGAAAAAACAGGCAATGGTCCCGCAGAGTTTAGAACTTTAGCAGAACAAAAAGGTTTTACGGCAAACGGAGAATTAAAACCTGACGTAAAAGCGGGAGATATTGTAAACTGGCTTAAAAATGATTTTGAATTAGGCCAAGGACATGCAATGGCAATTTATGCCTTGCTTAAAGGAATAAAAAATGAGGATAGCGAGTAAAAGTCTAACCTATCAATTTTTTGCGCGATAATTTTAAAACAAAAAATGAGAATAATTTCAGTTAGGGAAAACCCTGAATATAAAGACAAAACGATTGAATACTTGCAAAATAGTTGGTCTGAAGTAGCGCCCATTATTTATGAAGATTGTATTAGCCATAGCATCAATGCCAAAGACTCGTTGCCACAATGGTATTTATTAGAAAATAACGACGCGATTATTGGTTGTGCCGGACTTATTACAAATGATTTTATTAGCCGAATGGATCTTTATCCTTGGGTTTGTGCCATCTTTATAGAGGAAAAACACAGAGGAAACAATTACAGTAAACTACTTATCGAAAAAGCCAAAAAAGACGCTAAAGAAGCCGGATTTAAAAATTTATATCTGTGCACGGATAACATCGGATTCTACGAAAAAATTGGCTTTAACTACATTGGGCAGGGATATCATCCGTGGGAGGAAGAATCGAGAATTTATCAAATCGATTTGTAAACTTATTTCAGGACGAAACAAAACATAAAAAATCAATTTTATTTAACCAAAAACCATAGAGAATGGGAATATTCAATAATCTTTTTAAAAAGAGCGAAGAAAAAACAGAAGCAATTATTAAACAGGAAAACATTAGTAAACACTTTACATCTGAAAATGATTTTTTAGAGAAATTTGGTGCATCTGCCCTGGAGAAACAAAGAAATCTTTATGATGTAACCGGCGGACTTTCCTGGAATGTTGATATGAATAAGGAAGAAATAACATTTGGAGATCATCTTACTTTTCCGATGCAGGTTTTGGGTTCTTTTTCTCATTCTTCGGAAACCTGGTTATGGATTTGGGAAAATAAAGCGGGTGGATATGCTGAATCGGTTATGAAACAAGCGCTTTTATTGAAACAATATGGGGAAGAAAATAATATTGATTTATTGACTGTTGGAAAATTTGACGCTGTAGAGAATGATTTACATTTAATAGGCATGATTGCTGTTGAAATGTTTAACGGAAGTGGTTATTATCTTGGAAATTACGGACAGGGAACGATGGTGGTTACGATTAAATCTGATATAATTGATAAAGTTGAAAGCGAAGAATTAGCCAGAATTTTAACTGTTTTTCCAGAATTAATTTCAACATTTGAGATTCAAAATCACAAAAATGCTTTTACCAATTATCTAACACAGAAAGGTTATCAACTAACACTGAACGGCAACGAAATTAAAGCAGAAAAGAACGAAAATGTAATTAACGCTGTCTTTAATGAGAATAATCTTTTGACAAAACTAAATGGTAATTCTTAAGTTTATTTGAGTCTAAATTAGATTTTTGCATTGCTAAAACTTTAAACTTCATGCAAATTTAAAGACAAAGTGTAGCTTCGCGTGAGGGATAGAAGCTAGCTACCAAAGTAGCGTGGATAGCCCGACAGCAATTAAAAAAAGACCTAATGAACGCAAAGTTGATTAGGTCTTTTTTTAATTGGTGGCACGCCCAAATTAATGGGAATGGCAAAAATCAATGGCAATTACAAATATCAATGACAATGGCAATGTCAATTTTAAATTGATTTTTGATATTGACTTTTGTAATTGCTATTGAAAAGTATTTTCTTTTTCGAACAACAATTTAATGTTCTCGTAAGAGTTTTTTAATGCTTCTTTGATTTGCTCGGGATTTAGCCAGGCCACTTTTTCGATTCCTTCTTCGGCCTGACCTTGTGGGATTCCTTCGAAGTCAGATTGCATTTCGAACCAATGTGTTACTTTGAGTTTGTATTTTCCGTTGCGTTTAAAAACGTGATAGGTTTTATCTAGTTTATTGGTAATGCGAAGTTTACCTACTCCGGTTTCTTCTTCGACTTCGCGCATGGCGGTGTCTTCGATTTCTTCACCTTTTTCGATTCCGCCTTTTGGCAAGTCCCATTTTCCGTTTCTGAAAATAAATAAGACTTCGCCTTTTTTATTGTACACAAGGCCTCCACCCGCTTTATTTACGGGGATTTTGGCTTTTAGCGTCTTCATAATCTCCTTTTCGTCAGGATGATACAAATAAGCTTTTTGAATTTTATTTTGAAACATTTTGACGATAAGATGCTCGATATCAATACTCTCTAACAAGAATAATTGAAAATCAGTCTCTTTCGAGATCTCATTTGTCAAAAAAAGTGGTTTGTCGTTCACAAAAACTTTATACATTTGTACTATGATTTTTAATAAAGATACTGCCGAAAAAACAGCCGAATTGCTTTTGCAAATAAATGCAATTAAATTGAATCCCGAAAATCCTTTTACATGGGCTTCTGGTTGGAAATCTCCTATTTACTGTGATAATAGGTTAATTCTTTCATTTCCTAGCATCCGAAACTACGTTCGTGATGAGTTTGCGAAAAATATTGAGAAACAATTTGGGAAACCAGATGTTATTGCCGGTGTTGCCACTGGAGCTATTGGAGTGGGGATTCTTGTTGCTGAAAGCCTTGGATTACCATTTGTATATGTGCGTCCGGAAGCAAAAAAACATGGAAGACAAAACCAGGTTGAAGGTTTTTTACAAAAAGGCCAAAATGTGGTTGTGGTTGAAGATTTAATTAGTACTGGAAACAGCAGTTTGATGGCTGTTGAAGCTTTACGTAACGAAGGTGCCAATATAAAAGGTATGGCAGCGATTTTTACGTACGGTTTTAATGTTGCCGAAGAGAACTTTAAAAATGCTAATATCGATTTGTATACACTTAGTAATTACGAAAACTTATTAGACTTAGCTGTTCAGAAACAATATATTACCGAAGAGCAACAATCGACTTTGCTGGAATGGAACGAAAGTCCATCAACGTGGGGGAAAGAGGAAGAATAATTTTAGATTTTAGATTTTAGATTTTAGATTTTAGATTTTAGATTTTAGATTTTAGATTTTAGATTT
>NZ_CADCSU010000144.1 GCF_902804475.1 Flavobacterium bizetiae | reverse complement strand
TGAAAAACGCAAATAAATTATGGTAAAAATAACAATATCCAAATTAAAACATATTTTTTTTTCACTATGCATATATTTAATTGCTTTTTATTGTATAATTGCAAGTTATTAGATTACTTTTAACATTCTAAACCCTTTTTCACCCTATAATCTTCCTTTCTCCTATTATATTTTATAAAAGAAGCTACCCAATTTTTAAAAGTTGCTAATTATCAACTCTTAAACTAATTTTGAATAAAAAACGAATTAACTCAACTAGACTTAAACATTTTTTTACCCCCTAAACCAAACCAAAAACATGCGAAGAATTGTAATTCTATATTTTTTCATTGCAGGTTTCTCTCTCTCTGCGAAAGAGACAAATCCTGTTTTAGAAGAATTAGATAAAGTGCTCCTTAAAAAGGAAATCTATTTAAAACAGAAGTATCGTAAAATTGAAGCTTTAAAGAAAAACGTTTCTAAGTTTACTTTGAGCCAGAACAACGAGCAACTCTACGATAACTATATGCTCTTGTTTGAAGAATACAAATCATTTAAATACGACTCAGCTTATTATTATTTAGAGCAGGCCAAGATCAAAGCCATCGTACTTAAAGATCCTGTGTATCTGGCTAAAAGCCGAATTAAAGAAGGTTTTGTACTACTTTCTTCCGGGCTTTTTAAAGAAGCGATTGATACCCTGAATGTTATTGATGATAAAAAACTCGATCAAAGAAATAAGTTTGAATTTTATTCTATAAAAGCGCGTGCTTATTATGATCTGGCCGATTATAATAAAGATCAGCGTTTTAATATTCATTATGTACAACAAGGAAATCATTTCCTGAAAAAGGCTTTAGAATTAATAGGAACCAATACCAATGAATATTGGGCCGCAGAAAGTCTGAAACGCTTAAAACAACAAGATTGGCGTGGTGCCGAATTTGCGTTTAGCTACTGGATCAACAACTACAAATTACCGCCTGACTATTATGGTATTGCTACCTCGAGTCTGGGGTATATTTATTCTGAAAGAGGATATACTAAAAAAGCGATATATTATCTGGCTTTGGCGGCTATTGCCGATGTTAAAAATGCGACAAAAGAAACTGTTGCGCTTAGAAATCTGGCCAACGAACTCTTTAAAATGGGTTATCTCGACAAGGCGAATGAGTACATTAACATTGCCATGGATGATGCTACTTTTTATAATGCCCGACATCGAAAAATCGAAATTTCGTCGATATTACCAATTATCGAAAAAGCACAATTGAACAATGTAAAAGAAAAAAATGATAAACTCGAAAGGATTATTATTCTCCTGACGATACTTACGGTGATTATTATCTTATTCTCGATTATCATTTTCAAACAATTAAAAGAACGAAATAAAGCCAGAAAAATAATGGCTTCATCTTATGCACAGCTTCAGGAAATGAATATTAGTCTGAGCGAAGCCAATGCTATTAAAGAGGAATATATTACTTATTTTATTAAAGCAACTTCGGCTTTCATTAATAAAATAGATCATATCCAAAAAAGTACGCTTCATAAAATCATCACAAAGAAAACCGATGAAGTTATTGCGAGTTTAAAGCGCTATAATGTAAAGGAGGAACGCGAGAATCTTTTTCACCAATTTGATGAAATCTTCCTGAAGTTATTCCCCACTTTTGTAACCGATTTTAATCATTTGTTTCCTAATGATCATAAATGCGTGGTTAAGAAAGGAGAACTTTTAAACACAGAACTCCGTATTTTTGCTTTGTACCGATTAGGAATTCAGGACAGTAATCAAATGGCTGAATTTTTGGAACTTTCTGTAGCTACAATCTATACGTATAAAACCAGAATCAAAAGCAAATCAGATTTTAAGGATACTTTTGAAGAAAAAATTATGGCGATTAAAACGATCTAATTTTTTTGCGCACGGATTTAAATGGGTTAGAACAGATTTACACCGATTTTTTGTGTGGATTATTGATTCAAAAAGTTAGCCACGAATTACACAAATTTTCACTAATTTTTTATGCTCTAAATTGATAAAAAAGAATTTGTGAAAATTTGTGTAATTCGTGGCTAACTTTTTTCCATACATAACAGATAAAAAAATTAAAAATAATCTGTGACGATCCGTTTAATCCGCATAATCTGTGGGCTATTTCTACTCTGATGTTTCTAATTGAAGAATCACGTTTTGATATCTTGTACTTAACGAAAATAACTGCTCGGCAAAAATCATAATGGCAAGCGGAATAAAGAAAAACGATATCAGATTTTCTACATATAATAAATATGTTGTAAACATAAAAATACGGACGTATTCAAGATAATACATCCATTTTCGTTGTTCTAGCAATGCACCACAATTGACTAATGTGATTAGAATAATCGAAAGCACAAAAACCTTATCTACAGCATTTAAAAACTCAAAATAGTACGTAAAAACCGTTAGGAATAAAGTACAAACCCCTAACTGAATATAAAGGTAATTTTTAAATCGAAGTCGTTGATGCGGATTGGCTTTGTCTTGCAGGAAACGTTTTTCAAGCGTTGGGCGAATATCCTGATCCATATGAGCAGGACTCCCAAAAACGGCTTTCCATTTTGCCTTAAAACCCTCAGAACGTTTCCATAGTTCGTAGATCTCAAAATAATAATGAAAGTGTTGCCAGAGGAAACTATAACTTTTTAGCGGATGCGTTAATCCGTATTTTGGTTTTTCCTCTTCTTCCTGAAAAGTTCCAAAAAGACGATCCCAAAAGGTAAACATATCGCCATAATTTTTATCTAAATATTTCTCATCAGAGGCATGATGCACGCCGTGAACAGATGGTGTTACAAAAACATATTCCAGCCATTTTACACGTCCGATAAGTTGTGTATGCGTAAAAAAAGAATACGCTCCGTGAACAATAAGCATCGTAATTACCATTGAAGGATGAAACCCAACCAACGGAAGTACGCACCAAAATCCGGTTCGCACGACGGCCTGAAAAGTAGTAATTCTGGCTGCTGCCGTAAAATTAAATTCTTCGCTATGATGATGCACAATATGCGCTGCCCAGAAAAAATTAACTTCATGACCTAATCTGTGGTACCAATACCAGACAAAATCGGTCGCTAGAATTAGGGCAATCCAAACAAAAACATTGCTTGGGATATCTAAAATTCTGTAATTGTCATATATCAGATAATACAATTGGTAGAAACTTGCGGCTATAAACAAATTGATTAATCGCTCAGCAATACCAATGCTAATATTAGACACTGAACTTTCGTAATTAAAAATTTCCGGTCTCTTTTTGCGTTGCGCTAATTTATATTCTAAGAATAAGAATAGAAAAAAAGCAGGCATTGCAAAAGCTAGAAAATTAATATGTTTCATTTTAAAAATTCCTTTTTTGATTCGTTAAAAACTTAAAACAAAGATATTTTCATCGATTAATACCTTCTCTTTTGAAAATAATATTAATCAATGAAAACAGTCTTTATATTCTAAAACCTAATTTTTAATTCTGTTTAAACTTAGGCGTATCTACCGCCACCTCTTTTACAGATTGTGTATCGGCTACTTTTTGCAACGCAATAATATAAGCTGCAATACGTGGCGTAACATTATATTTAGCTGCGATTCTAAAAACGGTTTCGAAACCTTTTTCTAAGATATCTTCTAAACGTGTATTGATCTGGTGAATTCTCCAGGATTCTAAAAGCGAATTCTGTAACCATTCAAAATAAGAAACCGTTACTCCGCCCGCATTGGCTAAAATGTCCGGAACCACTAGTACATTATTATTGTGCAATATTGCATCAGCATCAGACGAAACGGGTCCGTTTGCACCTTCAACGATAATTTTTGCGCGAATATCATGGGCATTTTTTTGCGTGATAACATCCTCTTTGGCAGCAGGAATCAATACATCTACATCTAGCAATAATAGTTCTTCATGTTTGATGGCAACTGAGTTTGGATATCCTTTAATGCTTTTATTATTCAGATTATAATACAAGATTAATTCCGGAATATTCAATCCTTCTGGATTATAAAAAGCTTCAGAAACATCACTAACAGCAACCACTTTTAGTCCTTTTTCGAACAAAAACAAAGCCGAATGCAATCCTACATTACCAAAACCCTGAATGGCAACGGTAGATCTTGCCGGTCTTAATTTTAATTTTTGAAGTGCCAATAAGGTAATAATGCTTACGCCTCTTCCTGTTGCTTCTACTCTGCCCAAAGATCCTCCTGAATGCAAATGTTTTCCGGTTACAACCGCATGAATGGTTTTGCCGTGCACTAATGAAAATTCATCCATTAACCAACCCATTTCATCAGGTCCTGTTCCCATATCTGGCGCAGGAACATCTTTTTCAGGTCCGAAAATATCAGCTAAAGCTTTAGTGTAGGCTCTGGTAATTTTCTCCAACTCTGCTTTAGAAAGTGTTCTCGGGTCACAAATGATCCCTCCTTTTGCTCCTCCAAACGGAATTCCGGTAACGGCAGATTTCCAGGTCATCCAGGCTGCAAGCGCTTTTACTTCATCAAGGTTTACGGCTGTATCATAACGAATTCCTCCTTTTGACGGCCCTAAAGCCGTATTGTGGATTACGCGATAACCTTCGAAATTTTGCTCTATGCCATTGTCTAAGGTAATTGAGAAATTAACGACAATTTGTTTTTCAGGTCGTTGTAGTTTCTGCCTGATAGATTCATCTAAATTTAGAATATCAGCAGCGATATTAAAACGATCAATCATAGATTGAAACGGATTCTGTTTAATTAATTCTGTACTCATAATAGTATGTCTTTTAAATTTGGGTTTATTTTATTTAGAAATTGATTCACTTAAAGGCTTTCCCCATTACTACAAAAGCTCTTTGCTCTTGCTAACAACAACATGGAATTTTCATTAAACAGCATTGCATCATAATGTTTGTATTTCTATTTGATCTCATTTTATTGATTTTTTAATAGTTCTAAAAAAAAGCCTTTCATGGTGCATGAAAGGCTAAAAAAAAAATAACTAACAAGTATCTCTCTATTAACGCCATTTCATCGCATCGTTTGACATGCAACACATCGTGAAGCTGCACATAAACGGGATGATATATAGACTATAGTTTTT
>NZ_CADCSU010000143.1 GCF_902804475.1 Flavobacterium bizetiae | reverse complement strand
AACTAGTATATTTGCAACCGAATCAAAGAATTAAAAAATAAACCAAGTCATGATTTCTATTCAATTACATCATCATCATTTTCATTATTGCTCTCAGGCGATGTGTTAATGGTATGCATGTAAATCATCATATTTTAAAACCCGTTTGAGTACATCAAACGGGTTTTTTTATACCAATTCTTTGTACTCAAACTATTAATCCAACAAAAACTAAAAAAATGAGTACATTAAAAATTGCAATTCAAAAATCAGGTCGTTTAAACGAAGACAGCATTCAGATCTTGAAAGATTGCGGTATTTCGATCAATAACGGAAACGATCAGCTAAAAGCCGAAGCTTCAAATTTTCCTTTAGAAGTTTTATACTTAAGAAATTCAGACATTCCGCAATATTTAATTGATGGAGTAGTAGATTTAGCCATTGTAGGCGATAATCTTTTAGTAGAAAAAGGAAAGCACATCGAAGTAATTCAAAAACTAGGATTCTCAAAATGTAAAGTTTCTGTGGCTGTTCCTAAAACATTCGATTACAAGTCGATTGAGGATTTAGCAGGTTTGCGTATTGCAACTTCTTACCCTAATACGGTTAACGAATATTTCAATTCTTTTGGATTAACAGTTGATATTCACCAAATTTCAGGTTCTGTAGAAATCGCACCAAACATTGGTCTTGCCGATGCTATTGTAGATATCGTTTCTAGCGGAAGCACTTTATTCAAAAACAATTTAAGAGAAGTAGAAGTAATCCTGAAAAGTGAAGCAGTTTTAGCCGTTTCACCAAAAGTTTCTCCGGAAATTCAGAAACACATTGATACTTTAAAATTCAGAATACAATCGGTTTTAAGAGCAAGAAACTCAAAATATATCCTAATGAATGTGCCAAACGATAAAATCGACGAAATTGGTAAAATCTTACCGGTTTTAAGAAGTTTAACCGTTTTGCCATTAGCACAGGAAGGTTGGAGTAGTGTACACTCAGTAATTGATAAAGACACTTTCTGGGACGTCATCGATAAACTAAAAGAAGCCGGAGCAGAAGGAATTTTAGTTTGCCCAATTGAGAAAATGGTACTGTAAAAGAAAATCCAAATTCCAATTCAGATCAAATTTCAATAGAAAAATTCCAAATTCCAAACTTCGGCAACAGCTTTGCGAACTTTGTGTTTTTCAAGATAAAGAATAAAAAACCTTGCGCTCTTTGCGGTTAGCCCCACAAAGTTTAGCGGTTAAAAAAATATCAAAATGAATAAAATAGACAATCCAAAACCAGATACCTGGTCAGATATATTAAAAAGACCTACCAAAACTATTGATGATATCGAAGTTACGGTAAAAGAAATCTTTAAAGAAGTACAGAAAAAAGGCGATGAAGCTGTTGCAAAATACACTTCAATCTTCGACGGAATCGCCTTAGAAAACTACGAAGTTTCATCAGAAGAAATTCAGGAAGCTGTAAATTCAATTTCGGCAGAATTAAAAGAAGCAATTCAGTTAGCAAAAGAGAATATTTATAAGTTTCACTCGGCGCAAAAAACTGATAAAATTGCAATAGAAACAATTGAAGGAGTTAATTGCTGGCAGGAAAAAAGACCAATTCAGAAGATTGGTTTGTACATTCCGGGCGGAACAGCGCCTTTGTTCTCCACAGTTTTAATGTTGGCGGTTCCTGCTGAAATTGCAGGTTGCAAAGAAATCGTATTATGTTCGCCACCAGATAAAACCGGAAAAATAAATCCTGCTATTTTATATGCAGCAAATTTATGTGGCGTAACCAAAATATTAAAAGTAGGCGGAATCCAGGCGATTGCCGGAATGACATTTGGTACAAAATCAATTCCGAAAGTATATAAAATTTTCGGACCAGGAAATCAGTTTGTAACCGTTGCAAAACAATTGGCAACACAATTTGGCGTAGCGATTGATATGCCGGCAGGACCATCAGAATTGTTGGTTGTAGCAGATGATACAGCGGTTCCGGCGTTTGTAGCTTCAGATTTATTGTCTCAGGCAGAACACGGATCAGATAGTCAGGTAATTTTGGTTTCGACTTCAAAAAAATTGATTGATGCAGTAGAAAAAGAAATTCAAATTCAGGTTGAAGAACTTCCCAGAAAAGAAATCGCTAAAAAAGCCATTGAAAATTCGAAATTAATTTTTGTCGAAAATGATAAGATCGCTCTTGATTTAATCAATGAATACGGACCGGAACACTTCATTATTTGTTCTGAATATGATGATTTCTATTGCAATGGAATCGTAAATGCAGGTTCTGTTTTTATTGGTAATTATACACCGGAAAGTGCCGGAGATTATGCTTCAGGAACAAATCACACCTTACCAACAAACGGATATGCTAAAAATTATAGCGGAGTAAATCTGGATAGCTTCATGAAATCAATGACTTTTCAGAAAATTTCAGAAAAAGGAATTCAAAATATTGGTCGCGCTATTGAAATTATGGCTGAAGCTGAGGGATTACAAGCGCATAAAAACGCTGTGACTTTGAGATTAGATTCTTTAAAGTCTTAATTTTTTTGCCACGAATGTCACAAATTAGCACGAATTAATTTAAATCTAAGCTTTGCGCCTTTGCGTCTTTGCGAGAAATAATAATAAAAATGGACTTTAATATCAACAATATAACACGTGAAAACGTAAAAACATTAAAACCTTATTCGTCTGCCAGAGATGAGTTTGAGGATTTTGATACTGCAGAAATGATTTTTTTGGATGCCAATGAAAATCCGTTTCAAAATGGGGTGAATCGTTATCCGGATCCGCAACAGAGTTCGGTTAAAGCGATTTTAGCGAAGAATAATAATGTAAAATCTAGTCAGATCTTATTAGGAAACGGAAGTGACGAAGTATTAGATTTGCTTTTTAGAGCTTTCTGCGAACCAAAAATTGACAATATTATTTCGCTGCCACCAACTTACGGAATGTATAGCGTTTTGGCTAATATCAATGCGGTTGAAAACAGAGAGGTTTTACTTTCTACAGATTTTCAGCCACAAGTTGAGAAGATTTTGGACGCTGTAGATGAGAATACAAAAATCATCTTTTTATGCTCACCAAATAATCCAACAGGGAATTCTTTTTCGGATGAAAGTGTGGTGAAATTGCTTCAAAACTTCAAAGGTTTAGTTGTAATTGATGAAGCGTATATTGACTTTTCAGGAAAAGAAAGCTGGTTGACAGAAATCGATGAATATCCAAATTTAGTTATTACTCAAACTTTATCAAAAGCATATGGTTTGGCTGGAATTCGTTTAGGGATTTGTTATGGTTCTGAAGCTGTAATTTCGGTTCTGAACAAAATTAAGCCACCGTATAATGTTAACGAATTAACGCAGCAAAGAGCGATTACTCGTTTGAATGATTCGGATAAAATAAAAGAGGAAATAGCTGCTATTATTGAGCAAAGAGAAGAATTGCTTAAAGTTTTACTTGAAGTTGATTTTGTAGAGAAAATATATCCTACAGAAGCTAATTTTGTTTTAGTTAAAGTAGATGATGCTAATAAAAGATACGATCAGTTAATTGCAAAAGGAATTGTAATTCGTAACAGAACGACTCAGCCATTATGCGAAAACTGCCTTCGTTTTACGATTGGAATTCCACAGGAAAATGCAGTTTTGATTAAAGAATTGAAGTTGTTGAAGTAAAAATTATAGGCCACAGATTGCGCAGATTGAATGGATTTTTCTTTTGCCACGAATTTCACGAATTTTCACTAATTCAATTCGTGCTAATTTGTGGAATTCGTGGCGAAAATTAAGCACAAGGAATAAAAAATCCTTTTAATCTGTGTTAATCTGTGGCAGAAAAAATAAAATATATGAAAAAAGTACTTTTTATCGATCGTGACGGAACGATTGTTTTAGAACCTGAAAATTATCAATTAGATGCTTTGGAGAAAGTAGAATTTTACCCAAAAGCTTTTCAATATTTGGCTAAAATTGCCAATGAATTAGATTACGAATTGGCGATGGTGACCAATCAGGACGGATTAGGAACGGATAGTTTTCCGGAAGATACGTTTTGGCCAACGCAGAATTTTATTTTAAAAGCCTTTGAAAATGAGGGAGTTTTGTTTGATGAAATTTTTATTGACAGATCTTTTCCGGAAGATAATGCGCCAACGCGTAAGCCAAGAACAGGAATGTTGACGAAATATTTGAATAATCCGGAGTATGATTTAGCTAATTCGTTTGTATTGGGAGATCGTTTGACGGATGTTGAATTGGCGAAAAATCTTGGTGCAAAAGCGATTTTTATCAATGATAATGACGGAATTGGAAGTAATGAAATATCATCAAAACGTGAAGAGTTAGACGAAACGATTATTCTTCAAACTATGAGTTGGAAGGCCATTTATGAGTTTTTAAAATTGGAAGCACGTTCGGCTTCGATTACACGTAAAACGAATGAAACGGATATTTTTATCGATTTAAATCTTGACGGAACAGGAAAAAGTAAAATAGAAACGGGAATTGCTTTTTTTGATCATATGTTGGATCAAATCTCACGTCACGGCCAAATGGACTTAGAAATTCTTGTAAAAGGTGATCTTGAAGTTGATGAACACCATACGATTGAAGATACTGCAATTGCTTTAGGCGAAGTTTTCGCGAAAGCTTTAGGTAATAAATTAGGAATCGAACGTTACGGTTTTTGTTTACCAATGGACGATTGTTTAGCGCAGGTTGCAATTGATTTTGGAGGTAGAAACTGGTTGGTTTGGGAAACCGAATTTAAACGCGAAATGGTAGGTAAAATGCCAACAGAAATGTTTTATCACTTCTTTAAATCATTTTCAGATGGTGCCAAAGCGAACATCAATATAAAAGCGGAAGGAACCAACGAGCACCACAAAATTGAAGCGATTTTTAAAGCTTTCGCGAAAGCCATAAAAGTAGCGGTGAAAAGAGATACAGAGAAAATGATTTTGCCTTCGACAAAGGGGATGTTATAAAGAATTTTGTTTCAGGTTTAAAGTTTCAAGTTTTTTTAACCGCAAAGTACGCAAGGTTTTACGCTATGGTACGCAAGTTTTATGCGCCAAGCTTTGCGAACTTTTTCTGATAAGGTTACAAGAAATAAACTTTGCGTTCTTTGCGGTAAAAGTATGCTCAAAGTTAAGTGGCTTGAAACTGAAATTTTAAACAAACCAAACAAAAATAAAGAGTAATAACGATTTCAATTTTAGAGAAATCTAAAATCTAAAATCTAAAATCTAAAATCTAAAATAATTTTGAAAATAGTAATTATAAATTACGGAGCAGGAAATATTCAGAGCATTATGTTTGCGATTGAAAGGCTTGGTTTTAAAGCTGTTTTGAGTAATAATCCAGCCGAAATTCAGGCAGCAGATAAGGTGATTTTTCCAGGAGTGGGAGAAGCGAGTTCGGCTATGCTTAAGCTTCGTGAAAGTGGTTTGGATAGTTTGATTCCGACTTTGAAACAACCAGTTTTTGGTATTTGTCTGGGAATGCAATTGATGTGCAAATCATCTGAAGAAGGAAATACGAAAGGTTTGGGGATTTTTGATGTTGATGTAATTAAATTCACATCGAAAGTTAAAGTGCCGCAAATGGGATGGAATCAGATTTATGATTTAAAATCGGATTTATTTAAAGGTATTCCGGAAAATGAGTTTATGTATTTGGTGCATAGTTTTTACGCTCCAAATTGTGCTGAAAGCATTGCAACAACGAATTACGAGTTAGAATACGCATCGGCTTTACAAAAAGATAATTTTTACGGAACGCAATTTCACCCTGAAAAAAGTGGAGCGGTTGGGGAAAAGATTTTGGAAAACTTTTTAAAGAAATAAAATTTTAAAATTCCAATTTTTTTAAATTCCAAATTCCAATTGTGATAATTAATAC
>NZ_CADCSU010000142.1 GCF_902804475.1 Flavobacterium bizetiae | reverse complement strand
AATAAAATAATAACGTTCCTTAAACAAAAAACCTGATTTAATAGTTAAATTTTCACAAAATTCAAACAAATCAAAAAATATACAGCAATAAAGTTCAATTCTGTTTAGATTTTTAACGAATTGTTTTTTAGCTTTTTATAATTCATCTTCCAGCTTAAATCTAAATTTTAAAATAAGACTGTTTCTTTCTACTTCGAGATTTATCCAGATATCTTCTTCAGATTTTAAAAGGTTATTTATTTGCTGAAGACTGTATTTGTAAGGTGCATTTTTGTTTATACTTACAATAATATCACCCTTTTGTAATCCGCATTTTTCGGCAGCTGAGTTTTTCCGAATATTAACGATTTCATAAACAGGTTTTAATGAAAACTTGTATCTGAAATTACCATCTTTTACTTCATTCTTTGTAACTTCGTCTAATGTTGAAGCTACTTTTACCATCTCTAAATGCACCGTTTCCTGAACCCATTGCAAACCATTGTGCTGAACGGTGATTCCGCTTTTATTGTAAGTAAAGGGTTCAGAAAATTTACTGTTTTTTCTGAGATACATTTTTTTATCTGCATAGTCTAAAACTACAGTAAAGCGCTTTAAAACTTCGCCACCAACAGATCCTATCCGATCGGGAACCATTTTTACATTTCGGATAGATGTAGAATCAGGAAATGAAACAATTGGCTTTTTAAAATTAAAATCATCAATTAAGAAATTATCGATTTTAGCCCGATGTCCTTCAATATCACCACTAAATCCTTTGCCTAAAAAATCAGGAAAATTCTTTTTAGGCAATTTTATTTTATTATTCTCAAAAATCCAAAAGGCATCACTATTGCCTATATCAATGAGTAATTTTGCGGGTATTTTATCATCATTTACCACTGCTGTAGCATAAATATAAGGCTTCGATCTCTCGATAGTTATAGGAACTTCATTAAATTTCTTACTGAGCCTTTCATGTGTTGACTTATCGTTTACATGTACAACGACTCTCTTTTTTTGATAATTGATTTCGACTATATTATTTTTAAAAAACTTATAGCCTATTATTCCGTTTACAGGAATCCCAATATGCGAAGACAAATTAAAACTCTGATCTAAAATAATATATACTAAATGATTGCTGGATTTTAACCCGTGTGATTCTAAAACATTATTCGTCGATTTTAAGCCTTCTATTTCATCTTCGCTTCCTAAGCCTCGCAATTTTATTTTCTGAATGTTATGAAAACTCACTTCTTGTTTTTCTTCCATACTAAACAAAATAGTTTCTTCGACACCGGAATCGAGGAGAAAATTTAGTTCGATACCATTTACTTTTATTGGAATAAAAATAAGGTTATTTATCAGTTTGAAGGGAATAGTCACCTTCTTACTGTGCTTTTCGATCTCAAAATCACCCTGTGCCAGAAGTGATAAAGATGCTAAAAGCCCAAAAAACAACATGAAATATTTTTTCATTGATAATATTTTATGATAAAATTACTAAAAATATTGATAATTGTTACATTTTAATAAGTACCCGTAATGTTTACGTTAAATTCGAAAAAAAAATGCAAATTTGCACTTCAATAATAAAACTCATGCCAACAATTTCACACAAAGGCAGAAACATGCCCGAATCTCCGATACGTAAACTTGCTCCTTTTGCAGATGCTGCAAAACAAAAAGGAAAAAAAGTGTATCACTTAAACATTGGTCAACCGGATATCAAGACACCCGAAGTGGCCATCGAGGCGGTAAAAAATATTGACAAAACTATTATCGAATACAGTCCGTCTGCCGGATATGAAAGTTATAGAAAAAAATTAGCTCAATTTTACCAACGTCAAAACGTAAATGTTAACTCAGAAGACATCATTATTACTACTGGTGGCTCTGAAGCCTTATTGTTTGCATTGGCCACAATTACAGATCCGGGAGATGAAATTATTATTCCGGAACCTTTTTATGCTAATTACCATGCCTTTGCATCCTCTACGAGTGCAACTGTAATTCCGGTAATTTCGACTATCGAAAGCGCCTTTGCTTTACCAAGCATCGAGACTGTCGAGAAATTGATTACACCAAGAACTAAAGCGATATTAATTTGTAATCCTGGTAATCCAACAGGTTATTTATATTCAGAAGCCGAAATAAAACAATTGGCAAGCCTGATCAAAAAACACGATTTGTATTTAATTGCTGACGAGGTTTATCGTGAGTTTTTATACGATGGTGATGATGTTCATTATTCTGTAATGAATCTTGAAGATGTACAGCAAAATGTAATCATGGTCGATTCAGTTTCAAAACGCTACAGTATGTGTGGCGCAAGAATTGGATGTCTGGTTACTAAAAATAAAGATGTTCTGGCAACGGTTATGAAATTTGCTCAGGCGCGTTTGAGTCCCCCTACAATTGAGCAAATTGCCTGCGAAGCTGCAATAGATACGCCACAAAGTTATTTTGATGATGTAATTGCCGAATACAAAGGCCGTCGCGATACTTTAATTGCAGAATTGAATAAAATTGAAGGCGTAATTGTTACCAAACCGAAAGGTGCTTTTTATTGCATCGCACAATTGCCAATAGACAATGCTGATGATTTCGCACAATGGCTTCTTGAAACCTATGATCTTAACGGAGAAACGGTTATGGTAGCTCCTGCTGCAGGATTTTATTCGACCCCGGGAATGGGATTGAATCAGGTACGAATTGCTTATGTTTTAAACAAAAAAGATTTAGTAACTGCTGTAAACATTTTAAAAGAAGCGTTGCTGGTTTACAACAAAAAATAACAACAAAAAACAAAAACTCTCAAAAGACAATAACACCTTATGTTATTGTCTTTTGTCTTTTAAAAAAATACCATTTTGGTTTTAATTTAAATTATATCCAAAATGGAACAATTAAATAGTAAAAACGATAGAAAAGGTTTCCTTTTTATTAATTATCTTTACCGCCTTAAAAAGATATACCCATTATAATAGTAGTTTTTAATGATAAATAACGAAGATTTTTTAGACGAAATAGGAGACAATCATTTTAGCAGCAATGCACAAAACCCTGTAAGACAGGATGCTTTTGATCTAAGTGATGACGAAAAAATAGAAAAAATAAAAAAAGACGTTGAAAACATCCTACAGACTTTAGGAATGGATTTAACGGATGACAGCATAAAAGGTACTCCAAACCGAGTAGCAAAAATGTTTGTAAAGGAGATTTTTGGTGGTCTTAATCCTTCAAAACAACCAAAAGCTTCAACTTTTGATAATAATTACAAATACGGTGAAATGTTAGTAGAGAAAAACATTACCGTTTATTCTACCTGCGAACACCATTTATTACCCATTATCGGACGCGCACATGTTGCTTACATTTCCAGCGGAAGAGTGATTGGTTTATCAAAAATGAACCGAATTGTAGAGTATTATGCAAAAAGACCTCAGGTTCAGGAGCGTTTAACGATGCAAATTGTTCAGGAATTACAAAAAGCTTTAGGTACTGAGGATGTTGCCTGCGTTATCGACGCAAAACACCTTTGTGTAAACTCAAGAGGAATTAAAGATATCGAAAGCAGCACTGTAACGTCTGAATTTGGTGGAAAATTCAAAGATCCTCAAACTAAGAGAGAATTTTTAGACTATATTAAATTAGACACTCAGTTCTAGTTTTATACAATATTTCTATTATATTTATGGTCTAGCCCTGATAGCAGCGGTATCCTTTTATGGTGGGGTTCACCATAAAAGATATAGCGAATAGCAGGATTAGCTCCTAAAACATCAACAAACATTTATACAATGCCATTATATACAACCCAGCCACTAAAAATATACAATTCGCTTTCGGGTGAAAAAGAAAATTTCAAACCAATCCATGAAGGAAATGTTGGAATGTATGTTTGCGGACCTACGGTTTATAGCAATGTACACTTAGGAAATGTGAGAACTTTTATGTCGTTTGACGTGATATTCAGGTATTTTTTACACTTGGATTACAAAGTTCGTTATGTACGTAATATTACAGATGTTGGGCATATTGTAGATGATGTTGATGAAGGTGAAGATAAAATTGCAAAAAAAGCACGTTTAGAGCAACTAGAACCTATGGAGGTTGTGCAGCGCTATACGGTAGATTTTCATGATATTCTGAAATCTTTTAACTTTTTACCGCCAAGTATCGAGCCTACAGCAACAGGACATATTATTGAACAAATCGAAATCATCAAAAAAATCATTGATACGGGAATTGGCTATGAAGCCAACGGATCTGTTTATTTTGATGTTGTAAAATATAACGAAAATCATAATTACGGAATTTTAAGCGGCCGAAATATCGAAGATATGCTGGCTAATACCCGTGATCTTGATGGTCAGTCTGACAAAAGAAATCCTCAGGATTTTGCACTTTGGAAAAAAGCAGAACCGGAGCACATTATGAGATGGCCTTCGCCGTGGAGTGACGGTTTCCCGGGATGGCACTTAGAATGTACTGCGATGAGTACCAAATATCTTGGTAATCATTTTGATATTCACGGTGGCGGAATGGACTTGAAATTCCCGCACCATGAATGTGAAATCGCTCAAAACGAAGCTTGTACAGGTCAGTCTCCGGTAAATTACTGGATGCACGCTAATATGCTTACCTTAAATGGTAAAAAAATGGCAAAATCGACCGGAAATAATATTTTGCCTGGAGAGATTTTAAGCGGAGACAATACAATTTTAAGCAAACCTTTCTCTGCATCTGTAACTCGTTTTTTCATGTTACAGGCGCACTATAGAAGCATTCTTGATTTTTCTGATGACGCTATTGTAGCTGCAGAAAAGGGATATAAGAGATTAATGGAAGCGGTTGATGCTTTGCCAAATATTTCGGCAAGCGCAACAAGTTCTATAGATATTGCTTCCTGGAAACAATTGTCTTACGACGCGATGAACGATGATTTTAATACTCCTATTTTAATCGCACAATTGTTTGAAGCTGTTCGTTATATCAATTTATTGAAGGAAGGCAAAGAAACCATTTCTGCCGAAGATTTAACTTCATTTACAACTGCAATTAACGCTTTTGTATTTGACGTTTTAGGTTTAAGTGATGACAAAGGAGCTGATGCTAATAATGATAAATTAGAAGGGGTTGTAAATATGCTTATCGGGATGAGAAATCAGGCAAGAGCCGATAAAAACTTTGCACTTTCTGATCAGATTCGTGATCAGTTGATCGCTTTAGGTATTCAGTTGAAAGACGGGAAAGAAGGAACCAGCTTCTCTATATAATCAATTCATTTTCTAATAAATCATGAAAGTAACGACTCCATTTGTTTTATTAGTTCGTTTTTATCAAACTGCCATTTCGCCTTTTACACCGGCAAGCTGCAGATTCGAACCGACTTGCTCGACCTATATGATTCAGGCCTTGCAGACTCATGGATTATTTTATGGAGGATATCTGGGAATGAAAAGAATTTTGAGTTGCCATCCTTGGGGAAGAACGGGCTACGATCCTGTTCCGGAAAAGAAATGTTCACATAAACATTAACTTTTTATAAAGACCAACGACTCTTTAAATATTTATTTTTACAACATAAAAAAACAATTTAATATATGACACTTTCCTCAAATATCATTTGGAATCCTTCAGAAGGAATCGACTTAGGATTTTTTATGATTCGTTACTACAGTTTAATGTTCGTAATCGCTTTTGGTTTAGGCTGGTTAATCATGAAGAAGATTTTCGAACGCGAAAATGAATCACTTGAGAAATTAGATTCTTTATTTGTTTGGACTGTTTTAGCTACTTTAATAGGAGCGCGTCTTGGACATGTTTTATTTTATGATTGGGAATATTTCAGAAATCATTTACTAGAGATTTTCTTACCATTTAGATTTGAGCCTAAGTTCGAATTTACCGGTTTTCAGGGATTAGCTAGTCATGGAGCTGCAATCGCGATTATAATCGCGATGTATTATTACAGCAAAAAGATTTTAAAACGTCCGTTATTATGGATTTTAGACCGTGTAGTAATTCCGGTAGCGAGCGGTGCTATATTTGTTCGTTTGGGAAATTTTTTTAATTCTGAAATCATCGGAAAAGAAACTGACTCAGCATTCGGAATTCGATTTTTACATGATGCTTTTAGCAAAAACGAAGTGGTACAAAAAACCGGAATTGCAAATCCTAAAGAAGCTTACAATGCAATTATAAACGATCCTAAATTTGCTAGTTTATTGGCAGAAGTTCCTGCTAAACATCCTACTCAATTGTACGAAGGTATTGCCTATATATTTGTTTTTGCTACCTTATATTTCTTGTACTGGAAAACCAATGCAAGACTTAAATCAGGATTATTATTCGGATTGTTTTTAGTTCTTTTATTTGTAGTTCGTTTTATCGTAGAATTTGTAAAAGAAAGCCAGGGAGGTATTGAAGATCAATTAGGCATTTTCTCAACAGGACAATGGTTAAGTATTCCTTTTATCATTATTGGATTATTCTTTATCATAAGAGCACAAAGAAATCCTTTATCAGCATCTTAAAAAAACATTTCATTATATAAAAAATGCCCAATATTTAAAATATTGGGCATTTTCTTTTTACAAACATACCGAAACACCTATCTCAATATTCTTCGTATTATAGCCGGCATTTTCGCTATTTAATCCTGCATTAGATACATGCCGGACACTAGATCGGATATCAAAACTAAACTGATGTATTTTTGCCGAAATTCCTAAAGCTAAAACATCCGAAAAAGCGAATCCATCAGACATTCTTTCGGTTTCAGTATCTGTAATCATAGGCCCGATACTCGCCAAAGCATAAATCGAAAATGTTTTACCAATAGGTTTTCTTACCAGAAATCCCAGATTTAAAACATATTCATGTATATTCTTCAACTTTGTATATTCTTCTCTTTTTTGGATATAATCTGGCGTTTCAGGCTTTACAAAATAAAAATTAAGCAATTGATGTGTGGCAAAATTAATTTCGGGCTGAATTAGAATTTCATACTGAAAGTGTTTCGTTTCTTTTATTCGATAATACAATTGAGCTTTATAAAAGTGATTGGTAAAAGTGTAGTTTCTATTATTGAACTCACTTCCACAACCGTAATTAAAACCTATTGCAATTTTATCATTTTTACCTTGCGCAGCAACGAAAAATACAACACAAAGGAACAATATAACCAAAAGTAATTTTTTACTCATAAGCAATCTTTATAAGTTTAAATATAGCACAAAAAAAAGATCCAACTTCCGTTGGATCCTTTTTAATTTATATCAACTTGCAATTATGCTTGTTTGTGTTTTTCTTCAATTGTGTGTTTCTCATCAGTTGAAATCGTGTCTACCAATACTGGTGTAGCGATAAATAATGAAGAGTAAGTTCCTACCACAATACCTACTAACATCGCGAAGATAAATCCTCTGATAGATTCTCCACCAAAGATAAACATCGTCAATAATACAATGATCATCATTAATGACGTATTTAACGTTCTTGATAATGTAGTATTAATAGAAGCGTTTACAATATCTTCGAAACTACCTTTACGGTTTCCGATGATAAACTCTCTTACCCTGTCGAATACAATTACGGTATCATTCATAGAATAACCAATAACAGTAAGAATCGCAGCGATAAAGTGCTGATCCATTTCCATGTGGAAAGGCATGAATTTATAACATAAAGAGTAGATTCCTAATACAAAGATAACGTCATGCGCTACAGCTGCGATCGCTCCTAATGAATATTGCCATTTACGGAAAGAAACCATTAAGTATAAGAAAATTGCTGCCATTGCTCCAAGAACTGCCCAATATGAGTTAGTTTTGATATCTTCAGAGATAGAAGCTCCAACTTTAGAAGCTTGCAATACACCGATTCTTTTTCCGTCAAATGAGTTGATGAATTTATCGTAAGAAGTGTTTGGATAATACTTTTGCAATGCATTGTATAATTTTTGATTCACTTCTTCGTCGATAGCTACACCATCTTCTTTAATCTTATATTTTGTTGTAATTTTTAACTGATCATCATCACCTAAAATTTTAGCTTCAACAGGAGTTCCAAAAGCTGCAGATAACTCATCTGAAACAGTTGTAGCATCAATAGGTTTTTCAAATTTAACCTGAAATGTTCTTCCTCCAACAAAATCAACACCTTCATCTAATCCGTTCACAAAGAAGATAGAAGTTAAACTTACTACAACTACAATAGAAGAGAAGATATATGTGAATTTTTTGATTTTAATAAAGTCAAAGTGGAAATTAGTAAACCAGTTTTTAGTAATGTTTGTAGAGAAAGTTAAATCACCTTTTCCAGCAATATTTCTGTCGATGAAAATTCTAGCGATAAAAATTGACGTAAACATAGAAGTTACGATACCAATAAGTAAAGTTAAAGCAAAACCTTTAATTGGTCCTGTTCCAAAAATAAACAAGATAGCTCCAGTTAAAACGTGTGTTACGTTCGCATCAATAATAGAACGCATTGCTCCGTGCCATCCGTAAGAAGCAGCAACTGCCTCAGACAATGATTTACCTTCACGTAATTCTTCTTTTGCTCTTTCGTATATAATAATATTCGCATCTACCGCTGTACCTAATGTAAGTACGATACCTGCAATACCTGGTAATGTTAATACAAAACCAAAACTTGCCATAATTCCGAATAAGAAAAGTAAGTTCAATAATAATGCAAGATTAGCATACCAACCTGCTTTACCATAATAGAATACCATCCATAAACAAACTAATAAAAATCCTAATACAGATGAAATAGTACCTGCATCAATTGCAGCCTGACCTAAAGATGGTCCTACAACAGTTGATTGAACGATATCAGCAGAAGCCGGTAATTTACCTGCGTTTAATACGTTAGCTAAATCTTTTGTTTCAGCAACATCAAAAGAACCTGTAATTTCAGATCTTCCACCAGCAATTGGTCCGCTAGTAACACCCGGTGCAGAATATACGATGTTATCTAAAACAATTGCGATATAACCTTTTTGAGAGAAAGCTCTACCTGTTAATTCTTCCCAAACCTTAGCACCCTGGCTGTTCATTTGCATAGAAACAGCTGGTTTTCCTAATTGGTCAAAAGTATCTTTTGCATCAGTAACAACACCACCGCTCATTGCAGGAATGTTATCTCTGTTTCCTTTTAAAGCATACAATTCAACTACTTCAATATCTTTAGCAGTTTTGATATCTTTTGCCTGAGGATCTTTTATAGTCGTTGGTTTACTCCATACAAATTTTGCATTGTGCTGATCAGCTCCTAATAAAACTCTGATGTCAGCTCTTTTGAAATAGCTGTTTACAGCAGCTGTATCTTTTGGTGCAAAATAACCTAAAACTGGTCCACCACCCTGACCTACAATTTTGTCAAATAATGGATTGTTTCCTTTTTTAGTAGCAACTGAATCTTTAGCATCAGTTAATAAAGCATTTAATGAATCTTTAGCAACAGTTTTAGTTTCTGTTTTTTTAACTTCAGTCTTTTTTAAAGCCTCATTTGCAGCAACTAAGAAGTTACCGATTTCTTCAATTTTATAAGTTTCCCAAAACTCTAATTGAGCTTTTCCACCTAATAATTTTTTAATTCTATCCACATCCTTAGCACCTGGAAGCTCAACTAAGATTCTTCCTGTTTCTCCTAATTTCTGGATGTTTGGTTGTGTAACACCAAATTTGTCGATACGCTCTCTTAATACTTTGTAAGCACTTTCAACAGACTCATCAACTTTTCTTTTAATTACTTTTTGAACTTGCGAATCAGACATTTGAAAATCGATTCCACCTTCTCCTTGTAAACTTCTGTTTGCAAAAATATCAGGCGAAGCTAATTTTACTGTTCCATTTGAATTCGCTTCAAAAGCTTCAAAAAACTTATTTAAATACGTTTTGTTTCCTTCTAAATTTGCAGATGCATCAGCTAATGATTTATTAAATACTGGATTTTTAGAATTGTTAGCTAAACCTTTCAAAACATCTTTAATAGAAATTTGAAGAATCACGTTGATTCCTCCTTCTAAGTCAAGACCTTTATTAAGTTGTTTGTTTTTTACTTCATTATAAGTAAAATCCGAAAAACCAAGGTTGAACACTTTTTCTTTACCAATAGAATCTAAATATTTTAATTCCTTATCAGGATTATCTCCTGCAAAGGCTTTAGCCTCACTTTTGACATTATTTGCCACAAAAGTGAAAGAAAGTTGGTAAATACTTACCAATGCAAATAGAATTGCGAAAAATTTAATAAGTCCTTTATTCTGCATTATTACTAAAAATTAATTATGTTTTATTGTTTATTTTTGTTTTAAAGTCCCATAAAATAAGCCCTGACATGAGTTTTTAAAACTAAAAAATCGAGATCACGAATTACAACATTTTTTTTAAACCGAGCAAATATATAATTAACGAAAAGATTAACCAATTTATTTATTAATTAATCTTAAAAAAAAGACTGCAAAAGTGCAGTCTTTTCCTTTTTTTACGAAATTCGTTATACTAAAATCGATTTTAGAGCATCATTCATCCCTCTAACCGCATCTGCACTTTTAGCAAACAACGCTTTTTCCTGATCGTTTAATTTGATGTCTAAAATTTCTTCTACTCCGTTCTTACCAATTATACATGGTACTCCTATACATATATCGTTTTGCCCATATTCTCCTTCAACAAAAACAGAACATGCAATCATTTTTTTCTGATCGTTTAAAATACTGTCAACTAGGAAAGCAACAGAAGCTCCCGGCGCATACCAGGCTGATGTCCCTAAAAGACCTGTAAGTGTAGCTCCGCCTACCATAGTATCAGCAGCTACTTTTTGCAATACTTCTTCTGAAAGAAATTCTGTTACCGGAATTCCGTTATAAGAAGCCAAACGCGTTAAAGGAATCATTGTAGTATCACCATGACCTCCAATAACCATTGCCGAGATATCGTTTGCAGGTTTATCTAGAGCTAAAGAAAGATACGTTCTGAAACGAGAACTGTCTAACGCTCCTCCCATACCAATAATTCTGTTTTTTGGCAATCCTGTAGCTTTAAGAGCTAAATAAGTCATAGTATCCATTGGATTAGAAACTACAACAATTATAGTATTTGGAGAATATTTTAATACATTTTCAGCAACTGTTTTTACAATTCCTGCGTTTATACCAATCAATTCTTCACGAGTCATTCCTGGTTTTCTTGGAATTCCTGATGTAATTACTACTACATCACTTCCGGCAGTTTTAGAATAGTCATTGGTTACTCCAGATACTTTGGTATTAAAACCTGTATTTGTCGCACATTGCATAATATCCAACGCTTTTCCTTCGGCAAAGCCTTCTTTAATATCCAACAACACTACTTCGCTTGCAATTCCTCTATAAGAAATAACATCTGCACATGTAGCTCCAACATTTCCTGCTCCTACAATGGTAACTTTCATATTTTATACTTTATCGGTTATTAATTAATTTGTTTATTTGATAAAATCGACAATTCGTTTAATCGTTTAAGTAAATTTAAACAATTAAACGAATTGAGGATTAAAATTTATTATGCATCGATATTTGCGTAAACTGCATTTTTCTCGATAAATTCTCTACGTGGCGGAACTTCGTCTCCCATTAACATTGAGAAAACTCTATCAGCTTCGGCTAAACTATCAATAGTTACCTGACGTAAAGTTCTGAAACTCGGATCCATTGTAGTTTCCCATAATTGCTCCGCGTTCATCTCTCCAAGACCTTTATAACGTTGAATAGCAGCACTTCCTCCCATTCTCTCGTTGGCCTGGTCACGCTGAACATCGTTCCATGCATATTCTTTTTTGTTTCCTTTTTTAACTAAATATAAAGGTGGTGCTGCGATGTAAACGTGACCTTCTTCGATTAATTCTTTCATGAAACGGAAGAAGAACGTTAATATTAAGGTAGAAATGTGACTACCATCGACATCGGCATCACACATGATGATTACTTTATGATATCTTAGTTTTTCAAGATTTAAAGCTTTACTATCTTCTGCAGTACCAACGGTAACTCCTAAAGCGGTAAAGATGTTACGAATCTCTTCGTTTTCGAATACTTTATGATGCATCGCTTTTTCAACGTTCAAAATCTTACCACGTAATGGTAAAATCGCCTGAAAGTTACGATCACGACCTTGTTTTGCTGTTCCACCAGCCGAATCTCCCTCGACAAGGTAAACTTCACATCTTGCAGGATCCTGCTCAGAACAATCAGAAAGTTTTCCTGGCAATCCTCCACCGCCCATAACGGTTTTACGTTGTACCATTTCACGTGCTTTTTTAGCAGCGTGACGAGCTTGTGCAGCCAAAATTACTTTTTGGATAATGATTCGGGCATCATTTGGATTTTCTTCCAGATAATTCTCTAACATTTCTCCAACAGCCTGAGAAACCGGAGAAACTACTTCTCTGTTTCCAAGTTTAGTTTTGGTTTGTCCTTCGAATTGTGGTTCTGCAACTTTTACCGAAATAATAGCTGTTAATCCTTCACGGAAGTCATCTCCGGCAATTTCGAATTTCAGTTTATCCAGCATTCCGGATGCATCAGCGTATTTTTTAAGGGTTCTTGTTAAACCACTTCTAAAACCTTGTAAATGCGTTCCTCCTTCGTGCGTGTTGATGTTATTTACGTATGAGAAAATATTCTCTGTATAACTTGTATTGTAAATTAAAGCAACCTCAACCGGAATTTCACCTTTTTCGTGATCCATGCTGATTACGTGAGAAATAATTGGCTCACGGTTACCATCTAAATAACGAATGTATTCTTTAAGACCTTCGTCTGAATGAAAAACTTCGCTTTTAAATTCGCCTTTTTCATCTACTTCTCTCTTGTCTGTAAACGTGATTGTAATTCCTTTGTTCAGGAAAGAAAGCTCACGCATACGAGCTGATAAAGTATCATAAGAGAATTCTATAGTTTGAGTAAAAATAGTATCATCAGGATAAAAAGTCTGACGTGTACCTCTTTTTTCTGTTTCTCCAATTTGTTTAACCGGGTATATTGCTTTACCTCTTTCGTACTCCTGCTCGTAGATTTTACCTTCTCTAAAAACAGTAGATTTCATATGAACCGAAAGTGCATTTACAACCGAAACCCCAACACCGTGTAAACCTCCGGAAACTTTATAAGAATCTTTATCGAATTTACCTCCGGCACCAATCTTGGTCATTACTACTTCAAGTGCCGAAACACCTTCTTTTTTATGTAAATCAACTGGAATACCACGACCGTTATCTTCAACTGTTACTGAACCGTCTTCGTTAATTGCAACACCAATAGTATCACAATGTCCTCCCATCGCCTCATCAATAGAGTTATCAACAACCTCATAAACCAAATGATGTAGCCCTCGAACTCCCACATCTCCAATATACATCGATGGACGCATTCTTACGTGCTCCATTCCTTCTAATGCCTGAATACTATCTGCTGAATAATTGTTCTTCTTGATTTCTTCGCTCATATAATTTATTCTAAAAAATGTAATTATTGTCTAACACGCAAATATATAAAAACGCAAATTATATATCCGTTAAAATACCATTTAAAGCGCTTAAGTTATTAACATATTATCAAAAAAAGTCTAATAAAACAACCACAATCAATTTTAAAATGGAATTTTTTAAAATTCTCAATAGTAATAGAAAATTTCAATCCCAAAGCCTCGCAATAAATTCTGAATTCCAACACTTAAAAGACTTTAAAAACAAAATCCGAAACGACAATTTAATGTCATTCCGGATTTTGGAATTTGGAAATTTCAATATCGAAATTTTCCTTTTTTTATTATTTCTTATTAAAATCTCCTGCGTAAACTGAAGTCATTTTATCCAGACTTAAATACTTTCTTAAAACTATATTTACTTCTTCGACTTTTAACGCTTTAACTTTAGTTTCTAATGTATCATAATCTTCTAACGGAATTCCGTATTGCAAATAAGTGTTTACAAGATTCATTAAAGTATCATCACTACCCAATCTTGTTTTTCTTTCATTTTGCCAACTCACCAGGTTTGCTTTTAGCTCATCAGCTGTAAAACCATCTTTCAATGCTTTTGCAATTTCCTCTTTTGTAGCGGTTTCAACAGCATTCTTTTTAGTCGGATTTAAAAAAGCATAATACGACCATGAAGCAACATCACTTGTAATAGGCACATCAATAAATGAACCTGCTCCGTAACTTATCCCTTCTTTTTCTCTCAATCTCATCGGAATTCTTGCGCTTAAAAATCCTCCGCTTCCTATTATTTCATTAGCCATTACAAATGCAGGGTAATCTGCACTGCTTCTTGTCATTTTAAAACCAATTCTACCAAGCGCTACCGCATTTTCTTTATCCGGAGTTATAAAATCTTTATCTGATACTTTTGTTTCAAAATAAGTAGGTTTAGCTAATTCATAGTTTGATTTTGAATTCCATTTCCCAAAAGTATTTTCTAAAATCTCAGCTGTAGATTTTCCTTCTAAATCTCCTACCACACTTCCAACTCCATTATTTCCTCCCAGAATATTTTTATAAAAATCTACAATTTCAGTTTGCTTGATTTTTTTAAATGCATCTATTTGTTCCTGAAGCGTTGGTGTATAAAAAATACTTCCTTTAGGGTAATTTGTCGTTTGTCTTGAAAGTTCCGTAAAAGCAACTGATTGCGGATCATTTAGATTTGCTTCTAAATAAGTGTTGTATTCACTGATTGTCTTTGTCAGCTCATTTTCAGGAAAAGTAGAATTTGTCAGTAAATCGTTTAAAATCTCCATTACTTCTTTAAAATTCTCTTTGTAAGTACTAATATTTACTGATAAAGTTTGTCTTGTAAAATTAAAATAAATACTTGATTTTAATTGATCTAAGCGATCGCTGATTTGTTCTTTAGTTCGTGTTTTCGTTCCTGTTTTTAACAACTGAGCCAAAATTCCTCCAGTATCTGATTTTCCGGTTAAATCCTTTTCGTTACTTACAGGAAACTGAAAACTAGCCTGAACCTTTCCGCCTTTTATTTCTTTTTTGATCAGGCCATATTTTGTACCATTGCTCAATTTGCCTTCTACAAAATTTTGTTTTAAGTTTTTGATAGAAGCTTCAAAAGCAGCTGCTTCTTTCTCTAAAGCTTTTCCTTTGTAATCTTTGGTTAAAGCCAGTAATTGCTCATCTGTATATTCTGCCGGTTTTACTCTTTGCTCGTCTTTAGACGGAATAAAAACTCCAACTGTTCTGTTATTGCTTCTAAAATACTTTTCAGCAACTCTTTGTATATCTTCTTTTGTTAGGTTTTCGACAGCATCTCTGTACAAAAATCCTAATCTGTAATCTCCCGCGCCAATAATCTCAGTAAGATTTATAGCAAATGAAATTGTATTGTTTTTTATACCTTCAATTTGTTTGATAATTTTTGCTTTGGCTCTGCTTACATCTTCATCGGTATATTTAGTCGATCCTATTTTATCCAGTTCAGATCTTACAATATCTTTTGTAACCTTAACATCTTTATCGTTAGGAACGGCAACTCCAAAATACATAAAACTAGCATCTCTGGTTGTTGGCTGCCAAAAATAAATACTCGATACTTTTTGGGTTTCTACCAATGTTTTATATAAATAACCCGAAGGATCAGCCGTTAGAATCTCTCCTAAAGCATCAAGCGCAGCATAATCTTTATCTACATAAGCAGCGGTATGATATAACGCGCCAATATTTTTACTGTCTCCTGCTCTGTTTAATTCAACATATTTTTCTCCGTCCTGAGCCGGTTCGATCGTATAGGTTTTATCCAGCGTTCTTTTAGGTTTTGGAATTGCTCCAAAATATTGCCCCACATATTGCAGTGCTTTTTGCTCATCAAACTTTCCGGCAATTATTAAAATTGAATTATCAGGCTGGTAATATTTCTCATAAAAAACCCTTAGCGTTTTGGCTTTTACGCGTTCAATATCTTCTTTACTACCAATGGTACTTCTTCCGTAATTGTGCCATACATAAGCCGAAGACAAAATTCTTTCCTGCAAAACTCCATCCGGATTATTTTCGCCAATTTCGAATTCGTTTCTAACTACTGAGAATTCTTTATCAAGATCGGTTTGTAAAATAGTCGCGTTGATCATTCGATCGGCTTCCATTTCGATACTCCATTTTAGATTTTCATCATTCGAAGGAAAAACTTCATAATAATTTGTTCGGTCTAACCAGGTTGTTCCGTTTGCATTTCCTCCTTTGTCAGAAAGCATTTTTTTAATATCTCCTAAATTTTTGGTACTTTTAAAAAGCATGTGTTCCAGCAAGTGCGCCATACCTTTTTCACCATAACCTTCATTTCTTGAACCTACATTATAAACAATATTCACGACCATATTGCTTTGGGAAGCATCGGGAATAAACAGTACTTTCAAGCCGTTATTCAGCGAATATTCTTTTACGCCTTCGACATTTTTGATGTACTTTGGGGTTTCAGTCTTTTTTTGTGCATAAACTGAAGAAAATGAAACAAGAGAGCAGCATAAGACACTGCTTAATAATAAGTTTCTCATAGATTACAGTTAAAGGATTAGTTAATTTTTGGTAACCAAATATAGTTTTTTTCCTAAACACAATACATCAATATTAACTTACTTTTAGTAATTTACGGCAAACCGTAATAGCAAAATTTACGCACAAAAAAAATCCGAAACCAACACTTATAATGCTGTTTCGGATTTTATATTATTTTAATCCAAATTGGAATTTGGAATTTATTAATTGACATTTAAAAAGCTAAACCTCTACTCCAGATTTTACGCTTTCGAAATTTCCTTTTAAGTGTGCAGCATTAGCTCTTCCACTCGGATCCTGATTTTCCTGCCATTTCGGAATCCATTTTCGTACTGTTTGCGCAGCACTAACTTGCGGATAAAATTTATGAAAAATTGATCTGTAAAGATACGCTTCTTTTGTTGTTGGTGAATTATACGGAAATTCAGCACTTGCTCCGGCCAATTGTTCATCTGAAACCTGAGTTGCACAATATTCAATCAATTCATCAATCCAGCTATATCCTACTCCATCAGAAAACTGTTCTTTTTGTCTCCATAAAACCTCAGCTGGCAAATATGGATGTTCAGGAGTATCGAATGCTTTTCTTAAAATGTATTTTTCGACACCATCGTATGTTTTAGGCTGTTTTTCTTCGGTTTTAACACGAATAGCAACATCTAAAAAATCTTTGTCTAAAAACGGAATTCTGGCTTCTAGTCCGTGTGCCATTGTTGTTTTATCGGCACGCAATAAATCGGCTGTAAATAACTTTTGAACTCTTTCGATGGTTTCATCCTGAAATTCTTCTGCAGAAGGTGCATTTCTAAAATACAAATGTCCTCCAAAAATCTCATCAGCGCCTTCACCGGAAAGAATTACTTTTACTCCCTGATCTGCGATTGCCTTAGATAATAAATACATTGGCACACTAGATCTTACCGAAATAATATCATAAGTCTCGATATGGTAAATTACTTTTTCTAAAACAGCAACACCTTCTTCTACCGTAAAATGTATTTCGTGATGATCTGTACCTAAAAATTCAGCTGCTTTTCTAGCCATAATATTATCTGGCGAATCAGCATCTAAACCTATAGAAAAAGAAGGCAACTTTTTACCACTATCTTTTAATAATCCCGAAGCAATTGACGAAATCAACGAAGTATCTAAACCTCCCGATAATATTACACCAACAGGAACTTCACTTAACAAACGTTTACGGGTTGCCTCGATTAAGGATTCACGTACCAAAGCAAAATCTAAAGCTTTATTAGCATTAGAATGATCTTCGTATTCTGGGTTATAATATTTTACAAAACCTGTTTTTCCGGTATAATAATGTCCCGGAGGAAACGTAGAAAATGATTTACACTGATCTGCGATTGATTTCATTTCTGAAGAAAAATAAATCCTTCCTCTTTCGTCCAGTCCGTAATATAAAGGTTTAACACCAACAGCATCTCTTGCCGCAATATAATTATCACCATCGATAATTACAAAAGCAAAATCGCCATCAAGCATATTACAAAACTTATATCCAAACTCTTCGTACAAATGCACGATGACTTCAGAGTCTGATTTTGTTCTAAAAGTATGGTTTTTTAAAACAGTATCTTTCAATTCCTGATAGTTATAAATTTCTCCATCATGCACCATCCAGGCCTTGTTTGTTCCCTGAATGGGTTGTTTACCCGATTTAAGATCAATAATCGATAAACTTTCATGGCAAATGATACTTCCATTTTCCATAATATGCAAATCACTTTCATCAGGACCACGATGCGACATTCTTGTAGAAAGCTCTTTTACGAGTTGCGGGTCTTTTCCTTTACCTATAACAGCCAATAATCCAGACATACTATTCTATTTTTTTATTTCTTTTAAGTTTTACTCACAACTAAAAGAGGTAAGCCCAATATAAAACCTTTTTATAATCCTCTAATTTTCAGCTAAAACAAAATTATAGTTTTAGCTTTTTTTGTATTTATATCGCTACAATATAAGCGATTTTAACATTGTTTTGGCTAATGCCAAATATAGAAAAGAAACTTAAATAATTATTGAAAAATAATTTTAAGTCACTGAAATAACAGAATTTAACATTATAAGACAAGAAAAACGCTCTCAGGATTGAGAACGTCTTTCGGAAATATAATATATACTAATTCTAAAAATTCCTTTTTTATGCTTTCGCGTAAGCGTCATCATGCACACTTGCAACGGCTCTTCCTGAAGGATCGTTCATGTTTTTGAAAGCTTCATCCCACTCTAATGCAATTTTTGTACTACAAGCTACACTTGCTTCCTGAGGCACACATAATGCTGCTGCATCACTTGGGAAATGTTCTGCGAAAATTGAACGGTAGTAATACTCTTCTTTAGAAGTTGGGGTTTGCAATGGGAATTTGTATTTCGCATTTGCCAATTGCTCGTCTGAAACTTCTTTGGCTACCACTTCTTTCAAAGTATCGATCCAGCTGTATCCTACTCCATCAGAAAATTGTTCTTTTTGTCTCCATGCTACACTTTCCGGCAACATATCTTCAAAAGCTTTACGAACAACCCATTTTTCCATCGGGTGTTCTTTGTTGATCATTTTATCTTGTGGGTTGATGCGCATCGCAACATCCATAAATTCTTTGTCTAAGAACGGTACACGACCTTCGATTCCCCATGCTGCCAAACTTTTGTTGGCACGTAAACAATCGTACATGTGTAATTTACCTAACTTACGAACGTTTTCTTCGTGAAATTCTCTTGCGTTTGGTGCTTTATGGAAATATAAATATCCTCCAAACAACTCATCTGCACCTTCACCTGACAATACCATTTTAATTCCCATTGATTTAATAACTCTCGCCATTAACCACATTGGAGTTGATGCTCTAACTGTAGTTACATCATACGTTTCTAAGTTGTAAATTACATCACGAACTGCATCTAAACCTTCCTGAATCGTAAATTTGATTTCATGGTGAATTGTTCCGATATGTTTTGCTACCACCTGAGCTGCTGCTAAATCAGGAGAACCGTCTAATCCCACTGAGAAAGAGTGCAATTGTGGATACCACGCATCTGTTGTATCATCTGACTCAATACGTTTTTGAGCAAATTTTTTGGCTACAGCCGAAGTAATAGACGAATCTAAACCTCCTGAAAGTAAAACTCCGTAAGGAACATCACTCATTAATTGCCTGTGAACCGCTGCTTCTAAAGCTTCTTTAATCGCTGGAATACTAGTTTCGTTGTCTTTTACTGCATCATAATCTGTCCAGTCTCTTTTGTACCATTGTACAAATTCACCGTCTTTGCTTGTCATATAATGTCCTGGAGGAAACAATTCGATTTTTGTACAATATCCTTCTAAAGCTTTCAATTCAGAAGCTACGTAGAAAGTTCCGTGTTGATCCCAACCAATGTATAATGGAATAATTCCCATATGGTCACGAGCAATAAAATACTCATCTTTCTCTACATCATAGATTGCAAATCCGAAGATTCCGTTCATTTCATCTACAAAATGAGGTCCTTTTTCTTTGTAAAGCGCTAAGATAACCTCACAATCACTTTCTGTCTGAAAGTTATATTTTCCTTCAAATTGTTTACGCAATTCTCTGTGGTTGTAAATCTCACCATTTGCAGCCAAAACCAATTTTTTATCTTCTGTAAATAAAGGTTGTTTTCCTGAAGCTGGATCTACAATCGCCAAACGCTCATGAGAAAGAATTGCTTTATCATTGCTGTAAATTCCGCTCCAGTCCGGTCCACGGTGACGAATGATTTTAGACATTTCTAATACTTGAGGTCTTAAGGTTTCGGCTTTTTGTTTTAGATCAAAGGCACATACGATTCCACACATAACTATATATTTTTATTTTTAAATTTTATTTTGATAAGGCAAAGATGCGTTAACGGTTACGATTGAAAAACACAAATACTAATTTCAGTTATAATTTTAAACCATAATTTTAATTTTACATATAAAATGTAAAATTTTAACACTAAAAAAAGGCTCAAACTTGAAAATTTCAATTTCAGGCTCAAACAAAGCACAAATCACAAGGTTTTAAAAAGATCTTTGAATTAAACTTTATGATATTTCAAAATCATTGAAACATTCACAAAGAGAAGAAAGAAAATAGTCGAAGAATTATTGTTTTTGTCAATCTTGTCATTTCAACGTAAGGAGAAATCACACTAGAAACTCGATAAAGACTGGCGATTTTTCTAAACGCAATAAACCCGACAGGTTTTAAAAAACTGTCGGGTTTACGATACGGAATTTCTACATGACTTTGACTTTGGTCAGTCTGACAAGATTGTGTGTTTAGCCCGCAAACCTTTGTCAAAGTTTAAAACTTTGACAAAGGTCTTATAGACAATAATCTATTTACGAAACACTCTCAATTGTATAATGCGTCTTATTTATTTCAAATTGAAACCCAACTTTATTCCCCATCAAATGCGAACCAAGCGGAGATTGAGGAGAAAGCGCAATAACATTTATACCATCAATAGTAATTTTAGGAAGCGCCACACTTACATACAAATAAATTCCGTTGGCTTTTACCAAACTTCCTGAAATGATATTTTCAGTTGTTTTTGTGGGATCTATTTTATCTAAAATCGCTTTTTGGGTTATCGCTTCTTTTAGTTTATTGGTAAGTTTTTCCTGCTCGATATGCATCATCGACAAAGCAGTTTCATGCTTATCTCCGGCGGAACCTTTTGCATCGTTTTTAGAATCTTCGGTCAAAGCCCAAATCATGTCTCTAAAAACGTCGATTCGGTCCTGAACCATTTGCAGGTAATGTGAATGTATTTTTTGTTTGAATTCCATTTTTTTTAGGTACTGAGGTTCTAAGTTACAAAGGTGCAAAGGTTTTTCTTCTTTGTGTAATTTATTATTCAAAAAAAGCATCGGGATAAATCACTTTTCCTCTTACTCCTGATAATCCATTTTTTGCTAAAACGGCCACCATGCAATTTTCTGCAGGAACATCAAAAGGCATTTCGATTCCGTACTTATTGGTTAATTCATATCCAAATCTTGGATAATATTTTTCATGTCCCAATAATATAATTGACTTATAGCCTAATTCTTTGGCTACTTCGTGACTGTACAAAATTAATTTTGAGCCCACTCCTTTTCCCTGAAATTCAGGCAAAACTGAAACCGGAGCCAATGCTAAAGATTCATAGGTATCTATATCATTTTCGATTTCAAGTTTGGTTAATAAAATATGTCCAACAATTTTATTATCTACTTCGGCAACAATCGATAATTCCGGAATAAAAGTATTTGACTTTCTTAATCTCTCTACCAAAAATTGTTCTTTATGATCACTGTATTCTTCATTTTCAAAAGCTTTTTGTATTACCTGAAAAACACTTTTGTGATCTTGTTCCGTTTCTTGTCTTAATTTAATTTCCATTCTAAACATTTTAATTTATTCAACTTATCTAACCGCAAAGGGCGCTAAGTTTTTTTTATATTAAAGTCTAAATAAAAATGTTAAGCGCGTGAGATTATGTACTCGATTCTTTCAATCCCTAAGTCCGGGAATAACACAAAGATCGACCAAAAAAGCATGAGTTACAAGTTCCGAAATATTTAAATTAATTCAGGAATGTATAGCTTAAAAGTCATTCGAAAAACTTTGTTTCTGATAGTTATTGCGAAATAATTCTACCAATTTAACGAATTCCATAACAATTTAATTTTACCCAAAAGCAGGTAAAGATTTTCTGCTTAGAATATTTTCAGAGAAAAAAAACTTTGCGGTTATTTTTCTATCCGGAACCTAAAATTTTACCACAAAGAACACAAAGATTTTATACGTAGAAGATTTCTTAAAAACACAAAGTTCGAAAAGCTTTATGTTGAACTAGCTTTGCGAACTTTGTGTTTTATGTATTAGCGTAAAAAAAAACTTTAAGCGCTTTGCGGTTAAAAAACCTTAAAAATCGAATTTATAATTTGCTCCAACTAATACCTGAAATCCTTGTACAGGATAATTAAGCCATTTTTCGTAAGCCTGATTTCCAATATTATTCAGTTTTAAGAAACAAGTTAAACGTTCGTTGTATTTGTATCCTAAATGCGCGTTGGCATCAAAATAGCTTTTTAATGTTGTAATAACAGGATCAGTTCCTAAATCTAAGTTCGACTGCATGTCTTTACGTTCTCCTACAAAGAAAACATTTAAACCTGCATACCATTGTTTCGTAATATTTACATCAAGATTCGAACTTATTTTCATTGAAGGTAAATTCCATGCTTCTACACCATCGTATTTGTAGCTATTGAAAGTTCCGTTGATTCCAAAAGAAACATTTCTTGAAAAATCAGCTTTTAATTCTCCGTAGAAACGGAAGGTTCTCACATCATCATAAACTACTCCAAAAGAGTTTCCGAAAGCATAATTCTGGTTGGAGAAATCCTCTGTATAATCATTGCCTTTGTACAATGCTTTGTCTTTTTCGTTTAAATACGAACCTGTCAGGTTATAATTGATATTGTTTGCCAATTTACCTTTTAAACCTGCAAAAACAGTATACTGATTACTTGTTGGACGCATATTTAATGTTGGAGATAAAAACGGATTATCATTCACAAAATCAGCGTAGGAGTTTTGCTCTAAACTACCATTTACTCCCGTGTAGAAAATCATTAAATCGCCTACTAATTTATAAGAAGCATTTACTTTGGGATAGATAAAAAACTTGTTTCCGCTGTTTTCAGAATCTAAACCATAGAACAATCCAGCTCCTAACTCAAGTGTCCAGTCGTTTTCAAGAATTACAAAACTTGGTTCGATCCCAAAATTTGTCAAACTGTATTTCAATGGACTTGTATTATCACGAGCATAATTATGTTCAAAAGATCCGCTTACGTGATCCACAATAATATTCGTGTTTATCGATTGATCCATTACTTCTACCCTGAAAGAAGGCTTTACATAAAAACGATTTTCTGAAGAAGAAAAACTATCTGAGAAATGCGTGAATTTAGTAGATATTTTACTAAAAATCCCTTCATTAAATTCGATATTTCCACCTAAAGAAATGGTATTATAAGAGTGATTTGGATTGATTCCTCTAATTAAATCATCGCGCGTTTGTCCTGCTAAAGTCGATCCAAAATCAGCCGGTAAACCATACCAGTTATAAATCTGATTTTGATATCCTAAATCAACGTTCCATGACATATCACGATTGTTTACACCGTAACCTACATTTAATGCAGTATCATAAAACTCATCATTTAAATCTACATCTTTAATTCCGCCCTGCGAAGAGTGATGACGAAACATTCCCGCTACATAATCGTTGTTTCCTAAATCCTGATTCACGAATAATTCAGCATTTAGAGTTCCATAATTTCCAACTCCTAAAGTTGCATAATTATTAAACAGTTTTTCTCTTTTTGATTTCTCAACACCTTCTGCTTTTCCTTTTGATGGCGTAAAAGTCGAAGCCACAGGAACCGACAAAATACTATATTTAATAGTTTCTTTTGGCTGATTTCCAGTATCGTCAAGCGAAGGCGTTTCCTTTACTTTAAAGGCATCTGAAATTGTTGGCGAATAGGGTTTTACCACATTTACTGTTTCAGTACCAATTGTTTCTTCTTTTTTCTTTTGAGCAAACGAAACCTGGACAACAAACAATACTAGTAAAATGATGATTTTATTCTGGCAATTAATTCTCATATTTCTTTATTTTGAGAGAATAAGAAAAAAGAGCAAAGAAGCAAGACTTCTCTTCGATTCCTAAATTTCTCTATATTTTTTATTATATTTTCTAATATCTTTCTTCTTTGTTCTATTCTCTTTGTTCTTTATTCTATTATCTCTAAACTAAGCTTCCCACTCACCTTTGGCTACAAACTGAGCTTTTCCTCCTATTTGAATATCAAAGTCGTTATCGTTTAAACTTCCTTTAAAATAAATTTGCGATGGACGGTTGATGTAGTCTCCCTGATAGTTAATCAAGTCAATTTCAGGTTTATGATATTTTAATAGAAAAGCTTGCAAGCACGTACTCGCGCTTCCTGTTGCGGCATCTTCTACCAATTGATTGTGTTCGATACACAACATTCGGCTAAACAATTTTGAACCTTCTAAATAATAAAAATACAAAGCCTGATGTGCTGTTTTGCAATTCTTTTTAAGCCAGTTTTCTGTTTTGTCTTTGTCTAAAACTAAATTCTCTAAAGCTCTTTTACTGCTTAATCCTACCATCACAAAAGCACTTCCGGTTGTTACTTCCTGAATTGGAAATTGGTTTTCAAAATCATGACTTTTCAGATTACTAAATACTGTAAAATCTTCTTTCGCAAAAATATCCCAAAACTTAGGCTGAGCAGCTTTTAACCAAATCAAACCTTCAGACTGATGAACTGAAATTGGCCCAATCGGAACATTTAATTTTATACTCTCCGGAGCATTATCAAATACTTTATTGATCAAAACCCACGAAGTTCCAATTATCGGATGTCCCGCAAATTGCATTTCCTGAGAGGGTGTAAATATTTTGATCTCGGCTTTATTATTTTCTATATCAAGTTTGGTGATAAAAGTGCTTTCGGCAAAATTAATTTCACGCGCAATTTGCTGCATTTCTACCGAACTTAAATTTCCCGCATCCAAAAAAACCGCCAATTGATTTCCGGCATATTTTTTATCAGCAAAAACGTCAACTATATAAAAGGGTAAACTCATAACTTGTAAAATGTGTTTTGTGAGATGTAAAATGTGTTTTTCGCTATGCTTCTTTTTACAGAAAACATTTTACTTTTCACTACTAAAAACTATTTATTAATCGAAGAATTTGTCTTAGACTCTTCTAATTTTATAGCGCTCAATTCTTTTTTAGCTTCTTCGACAACATCCGGATAATCGGTAAAATTGTTGATTACGTTATCTAAAATATAAGTCGCCTGATAACTGTCTTTTAATCCGTAGAAGTTTTTCGCCATTAAAACCAAACTCTTCGCTCCGTAATATTTATAAGCCGAATAGTTTTTAGCCAATTTCTGAACCGAAACATTTGATGCATCAAACTTGCCTTCTTTTGTTTTAAAATAAGCATCATAATACAACGCTTCTGCCGCTAATTCTCCTTTTGATGTTGCTGATAATTTCGCGTAAGCTGCTTTTGCTTTATCTTCATTACCCGTTTGCATTGCTGCGCGCGCTACAATAATTTGCGCATCGGCTTTTACGTTAGCATCTGCTTTTGCATTTTGCAATACTTTGTCTGCGTATACAACCGAGTTATCGTAATCTTTTTTGTCGTAGTAACATTTCATCAAATTCGCCTGAGCAAAACTTTTATTTTGAGAAGAATCAGCTTCATCGTCTAAACGTTTCAAGACCGGAATCGACTTATCGCAATCTTTTGCTTTTAAGTAAATCTGCGCTAATTTCATTAAAGATTGTTCTGTAAACTCACTTCTAGGCTGATCGATTACATATTGATAATTAGCTACTGATTTTGTTTCTGAACCTTCTGCATAATACAATTGTGCCAGATAAAAATTAGCTTCTAATGAATGTAATCCTGTTTGAAATTTATTGATATAACCTGTAAAACCGGTAATAGCCAGTTTGCTGTTATTTTGGCTGTATTGTTTAAATGCAGCATCATAAGTATCATTATCCAGTTCAGCATCTGTAACGGCAACAAAATCTAAAGTACGAACCCAGGTAGCATATTCATCTACTTTTCCTGAATCTACATAAATCAATCGTGCGGTCGAAACTGCTTCTAAAGCCTCCGGAGTTTTAGGGAATTCTGCCGCTACTTTTTTGAATTTAGTTAATGCCAAAGCATCACGATCTGAGTTGTAATAAATCAAACCTTGTTTTAAAATTGATTTTGAAGTAAAGGCTCCGTTTTTATATTCAGAAATTAAATGATCGTACGTTTTAAGTGCCTGATCGTTCTTTTTCTCCGCTGCATAAGTATTTCCTAATTCATACAAAGCATCGTCACGATACTCTGATTTTTTATACATCTGAAGGAAATTATTCAACTCATCGATTTTCTTATCATTTTTAGACATGAATCCGTAAGAAATCGCTTTTTGAAACTGAGCATAATCAGCATCAACACCTCTTGCTTCGATTGCTTTTGCGTAAGCTTCATTGGCAGCAGTGTATTTTGAATTTACAAAACGACAATCTCCCAAACGCAAATAAGAATCATTCAAACGAACTTTATCTTCTTTTGAGTTGTCGATTTGTGCCTGAAATGAATTTCCTGCCTGATCGTATTCTTTCAGTTTAAAATACGTGTATCCAATATTATAATTGATGTTTTTATATTCGTCGGTTGTTTTCGCCGCAGCCAATCCTGCAAATTGTTTGTAGCTCAACAATGCGTTCTGAAAATCTGCCGTAACATATTCGGTTTCTGCTTTCCAGAAAGTAGCACGTGCTGTAAATTCAGGTGTTTTTTGTTCGCTGATCGCACTTTTAAACATTTTTCCTGCTTCCTGATAATTCGATTCATTATACAATTCTAAACCTCTGTAAAAAAGCACTTTTTGGTACGCTGCTTTGTTTTCTGCCGATCTGTTTTTCTCTAATAAAGTCAACGCTTCTTTGTAGTTTTTAGTCGAAATATAAGAATCAACCAATAATTTTTCTACTTCAGATCTGCTAGAATTGTTTGGATATTTTTTAAGGAAATCAAGCAAAATTGCCGGAACAGTTTGATAAGCGTTTCCGATATCATAACTCACTTTAGCATAATTTAAAGCGGCATCTTCCTGAATTTGTGCATTAAAATCCATTTCAGATGCATTTTTAAAAGCGTTTAGAGCTTCTTGTTTTTTGCCTGTATTCAAATAACTTAAACCTAAATGGTAATACGCATTTTGCGCTACGAAATCTTTTCCTTCAATGATTTTATTGAATTGAGAAATCGCTTTTTCATAATCTTTTCGCTCATAATACGCATAACCTAATTGGTAGAAATCTGTATTATTCCACTTTCCTTTTTTACCTGCATATTGCTCTAAAAACGGAATTGCTTTGTCGTATTGTTTTAAATTGAAATAGCTTTCGCCGATGATTTTATTTAGTTCTGATTTCTCAAGCTCATTTGATTTAGACATCGCTTTTTGTCCTAAATCAATCGCTTTTTGAAAATTTCCTAATTTAAAGTTCATATCAGCCTGATAGTAAGACAGTTTTTCTTTGTACTTTTCTTCGCCTGAAACTTCATCAAAGTACTTGGTAGCTTCTTTATAATCATCACCTTCATACGCCATGAAACCTAAATAATATTTGGCCTGAGAACCAAATTCAGCAGAATTCACCACTTTATTAAAATAAGTAGTTGCTTCTTTTTTCTTTTTAGCATTAAAGTAAGCATAACCTTTCTGGAAATTAAACTTATCCGAGTCTGATTTGCTCATGTAACTTTCATCCACTTTATCAAACCATAACAGTGCTTTTGGATAATTTCCCTGTTCGAAGAAATATTGTGCAACCTCGATATAAGCCTGATTTTGTTTGGTACTTGTTGGATAATCTGTAACGAATTTTTCCATCAAAGCATCAGCATTCGCTTTGTTGGTTCTAATGGCACAATTGGCGATATAATAAGCACAATCTGACTGAACTTCTTCGGTGGTAGCATTGTTTTTTACATGTTCGAAAATAAGTTGTGCCGAGGCATATTGTTTGTCATTATATAAAGCCAGTGCTTTGTCAAATTCCTTTAAATCGTAAGTATAAATAGCTGATTTTTGTGCCGAAACTATGGTCGAAAAAAGGATAATTGGTAATAAAAAGAACCAGGAAAGTTTACGCATTTTAATTATATTTAGTATTCAAATGTATCATTTTATACCGTTTATAACGAAACGTTTCAGGCTTTTATTATGAACAAATTTTTTAATGCTTGTTATAAAACAGCTTATTAGACTCCAAAATATTGGTTCTCAAACTTTCTGAGACATAATTCTTTTCTTAAGATAAAAATTCTGTCTATTTTTATTGCCGCAGATTGCAAAGATTCGCACAGATTAAATTCAATTTTTCTTTAGAAAAAACAACAAAATCATTTTAATCCTTTTAATCTGTGGCCACTTTTAAAAAATTCTTGCCGAAATGATTCAAATTTATTTTGAATCGAAGCGTTATCTTATTACTTTTACCAATCAAATCAATTTATTATGTCACAAACCGTACTATCTCTTAAAGAAGTCACTATATATCAGGAAGGAAGAAAAATTTTATCTCATATTAATTTAGATGTTAACCACGGTGAATTTATCTACATCATTGGAAAAACCGGATCTGGAAAAAGTAGTTTCTTAAAAACTTTATATGCAGATTTACCATTATCTGAAGGTGAAGGTCACATAGTTGAGTTTGATTTGGCAACTTTAAAAGAAAAAGATATTCCGTATTTGAGACGTAAAATTGGAATCGTATTTCAGGATTTCAAATTACTTCCGGACCGTTCTGTAAAAGACAATATGCTTTTTGTTTTAAGAGCGACAGGCTGGGTTGACAAAGACGGAATGGAACGCAAAATTGATGAAGTTCTGGATAAAGTGGGTATGAAAGAATACCTTAATAAAATGCCGCACCAACTTTCTGGTGGTGAGCAGCAACGTGTTGCGATTGCAAGAGCTTTGCTTAACGATCCTGAATTTATCCTTGCCGATGAGCCAACCGGAAACTTAGATCCGCAAACAAGTTCTGAAGTTTTAGAGGTATTGAAAAAAATTAATGCTAATGGTAAAACCGTTATCATGGCTACTCACGATTATGCTTTATTATTAAAATTCCCGTCTAAAACATTAAAATGTGAAGACGAAAGAATTTTTGAAGTGGTGCAACGAAGCGTGTAATGCTTTCGATACTTATTCCTACTTATAATTATAATGTTGTTCCGCTTGTTTTAGAGCTTAAGCAACAAGCTGATGAATTAGGAATTGTATATGAAATCATTGTACAAGACGATGTAAGCCAAAATTTTATTACTGAAAATACCCAGATCAATTTATTTCCAAATTGTTCTTTCGCTATTAATACTGAAAATTTAGGCAGAGGAAAGAACATCAATTTAATGTGCTCTAAATCGAAGTATGATACAGTGTTGATTCTGGAAGCTGATGCTTTGCCTGAGCACAAATCATATCTTAAAAACTATATCGAAATACTTTCAAAATCAAATCCTAACGTGATTTTTGGAGGTGTTAAATACCCGCAAACTATTCCTTCAAAAGAAAAATTACTCCGCTGGAAATACGGAATAAACAGGGAAACTAAATCTATAAATCAAAGGATTAAGAACAATTATAATTTTGTTTTTAGCTGGAATTTATTTTTAAAAAAAGAAATCCTTTCGCAATTTCCTTTCCCTGAATTTATAAAGGAATATGGTTATGAAGACGCGGTTTTTATCGAAAATTTACGATTGAATTCTGTTCCTGTAATGCATATCGAAAACTTCTTAATTCATCATAATAACGAAGACAGTTTTGCTTTTATAAAAAAATCTGAAAGAGCGGTTGAAAACTTACACCATTTAATTGCTTTACATAAAATTGATCCTGAAAAAATTAGACTGAGCAAATTTCACCTTACTTTGAAAAAGTTGCATCTTATCACAATTGTAAAGGCAATTTACCTAAAGAAAAAAAAACAAATCCTAACGAATTTAACTTCAGAAAATCCGAATTTGTATTTACTGGATTTTTATAAATTAGGCTATTATTGTAATTTAAAAAGATAATCGGTTATGGTGTTTTTTTCTGTTGTTATTCCGCTATACAATAAGGCCAATTATATCGAAAGCACCTTAAAAAGTGTTCTTGATCAAACTTTTACAGATTATGAAATCATTGTTATTAACGACGGATCTACTGATGAAAGTGAAGCTGTTGTACGCCAATTTAATGACAAAAGAATTCAAATCTTCCATCAAAAAAACCAAGGCGTTTCTGTAGCACGAAATCTTGGAATTGAAAAATCTACAGGAAAGGTGATTGCTTTTCTGGACGCTGATGATTATTGGTTTCCGAATCACTTGCGGGAATTGGCTCATTTATATTCTGACTTTCCCGATTGCGGAATTTATTGTTCGCGTTATAAAATTAAAACAGCCAAAAACCACTTTCAAACGCCATATTACAACGCAATAAACCAATCTTTTAGAGGAATTGTAAAAGATTATTTTGCATCAAATATTCCTTTTAGAATTACCTGGACTTCATCTCTGGCAATACCTAAAGAAATTCTTGAAAACGCTGGAAGTTTTACGCCTGGCGTAACAAATGGACAAGACTTAGAATTATGGACCAAAATTGGAATACAATATCCGGTGGCTGTAAACAATACGATTACCGCTATTTATAACAATGCCATTCATGATAGTCTCGCCAAAAAGAATATAGGTTCGATGCAGTTAATGAATTTTGACCAATTTAAAACCTCGGAACAAGAAAACCCTTCTCTTAAAAAATTTCTGGATTTGTATCGAATCGAATATGGTTTTAAATATTATGTAGCTGGATATAAAGAAAAAAGCGACTTCTATCTAAAAAATGTCGATAAGAAAAACATCAGTTCAAAAATTCGGTTTTTATTGAAACTTCCTCCTTTTTGTTTGCATTTTCTTTTTAAATCGAATAGCTTTTTAAAAAAATGTGGAATTAATTTTTCTGTTTATAATTAGAATATTTTAAAAATTCATCAAAGTTTCTAATATAATCTTCTTCGATATAAACGTCTGAAGCAACCACCAAACAAACAGAACCCGAAGAAAAATTTTGAAGTTCGCGCCAGATTCCGGGATTAATTAATAAACCTTCGTAAGGTTTGTTTAAAGTCACAATTCGTTCGTCTTCTCCATCGTTCAGAACAACATCAAAACTACCGCTTAAAGCAACCAAAAACTCCTGAAGTTCTTTATGCGCATGTCCGCCGCGTTCGGAACCACTTGGAACATCGTACAAATAATAAACGCGTTTTATATCAAACGGAACAATATCATTTTCTATGACCGAAAGATTTCCTCTGGGATCTTCTATTTTAGGAATCGGTAAAATCTGTATTCCGTTATTCTTTAATTTCATACGATATTGTTTCAAATTTTTCGTGACCTTCTTTGGCGCTTTTCAGAGCTTTTTTGAGTTCTCTAAATTGTAACTTATTTTGTTTTAAATCGAAAAAAAGCTTCACAAATATCCAATAAATATAATTGCTTTTAAAAATTCTGGTAAACAATGCGCCTTGAATAAAGTACTTTTCTCTGATGCTTTTTTTGTCTGATGAAGTGAGTTCCTGATGTTTTACAATTACTTGTGAATCAAAAACCAATTGCTGTCTTTTGTTCTTTAAATCAAATAGAAAAATGGCTTCTTCTCCCATTTCGAATATTTCTCCCAATCCAAAATTTTCATCAAAACGAATTTTAAATTGATCAAGAATAGCAGTATTGAAAGTCATTTCTATAGAGCTGGTATTCAAAATATCAAAAACGTTCAAATTCGTTTTAGAACTTTGAGGATACTTTTTTATTAAATCGCCATTTGCTTTGACAGCACAAAATCGAATTGCCGCGGCATTCGGAAATTGATTGTAAGCTTTGATTATTGTCGAGTCAAATCCTTCCTGATATACTACATCATCATCTGCAAGGACAAGAATTTTTCCGAGAGCATTTTCTAATGCCAGATTTCGGCTTTTGGATAAACCTTTTTCGAAAGAATTTATCACTCTGATATTCGAATATTCTGATTTTAAAATTATTCCTTTCTCAGTTTGATTGACGATTAAAATTCGGAAATTAGAAAAATGCAAAAACGGAAACATAGGCAACAGAAAGTCTAATGAATCCCGATGCATTGTAGCGATCAAAATTTCAATATCAGTTTCCTGAAAAAAACGTTCTGTTTTGTCTTTCATATAAAAACAAATGTAAAAAATAGTAAACGAAAAGAATACTGCAAAAATCTGCTTTTTAATTTAATTGTAAATTACTTCCCAAAAACCGCTATTATATTTCTTATTTTTGATCGTTTCAAACGCTGTTCTATTTATGCAAAACCTTCCATTAGTTTCTATTATTTGTTTGTGCTACAATCATGAACAGTTCGTGGTCGAGTCTCTACATTCCGTTTTAAACCAGAGTTATAAAAATATTGAACTTATTATAGCTGATGATTGTAGTAACGATGCTTCGAAAAAAGCGATTACAAAGTGGCTGGAAAATTATCCTGAAATAAAATTCATTTCCAACGAAATCAACTTAGGAAACACCAAAACATTTAATAAAGCACTAAAATTTGCAAAAGGAGATTATGTAATTGATTTGGCTGCCGATGATGTTTTATTACCAAATTGTGTAGAACAACAAATTGCCACTTTTTTAAATTCTGAAATAAAAAACCTGGCCATTGTTTACGGAAATGCCGAAATTATCTCAGAGAATAATGCGCATCTTCGTTATTATTACGATGTTAATACAGAAAACAAAGTACTGAAAAAACCTGCAACGGGAGATATTTATTCATCTATATTAGGCCAAAGCTGTATGATTTGTTCTGTTTCTTCGATGGTAAAAAGAGAAGTTTTAGACGAACTAAACGGCTATGACGAAAATCTGGCTTACGAAGATTTAGACCTTTGGATCAGAGTTGCCAGAAACTATAATTTTGAATTTATTGATTCGGTTTTAATTCAGAAAAGAGAATTGGAAAACTCATTAGGAAATCAGTTTTACAGAAAATTGAGTTCCCGAACCAGAAAAATAAACCATTCGACTTACCTTATTATAAAAAAAGCGATTGCCTTAAATAAAACAAAAGCCGAGAACAAAGCCGTATTAAAACGTGTTCATCAGGAAATGGTGAAAGCACAAAAAACGTACAATTTTGGTTTGTTTATCAAATATATTCCGTTGGAATTGAAGTTAAGATTTTAAAACAAACTTTTTCTAAAATACACACACAAAACCATCAGATAAATAAAATTATCAAAAGCCTGCGCCATTACAACACCTTGTATCCCGAAATACTGCATGAAAACCAAATTCGAAAAATACAAAAGAGCAAGAGAAGCTACTTCGGCAATAATAAAAGCTTTAGTCAGTTTCTTAGCAAAAAACTGATATCCTAAAATAAGAAAAGCCACTTTGAAAACATCACCTATAAGTTGCCAAAAGAAAAGTGAAGCAACAGGCAAAAATTCTTTGGTAAACAATACCTGAACAATAAAAAAACGAGCAAAATAAACGACTACTAAACCCATCATAAAAACGGGTAAAATAGATTTGTAATACTGCCAAAAGATACTTTTTGTTTCCTGATTTCCTTGCGCCATTGAAAGCTTAGGCAAAAAATAAACGGTTAGAATTGTACTTACAAAAAGCATATAATACGTTGAAATACGCGTCATACTTTCCCAAAAACCAGCTTGTTCGATACCTAAAGTTGCAATAACACTATTTCTAATGGCCAAATAAACTATTGGTCCTAAAACGGATGAAACCAATGCCATTAAAGAAAAAGGCAATAAATCTTTTATAATTTTAAAATCGTATAAATGCAAACGAATGGTCTGCAAAAAATTGATTTCTTTTTGTACAAAATAAAAAGTAACAAAAAACAATAAAGCCGGCGTAATAACAATTGCCAATAAAGCTCCCAACGTTTGAAACTGTAAAATCATTAAAAGAGAAAACAATAATCCTAAAGTATTTCCAATAATATTAACCCAAATCACTCTTTTGAACTGACTTAAGCCATTAAGAACCGCCAATAAAAAAACAGATACGGCATACCAGGGCAAAGCCAAAGCAAGGATTTTGAAAACAAGAGTATAATCAAAAGCTGAGCTTAAAATTGTATTGTTCCAGAAAGAAGCAAAAAAATATAAAACACCACTTAAAACAAAGGCAACAAAAACCAAACTAATAAAAACCGTAGCCATTATTTTTTGAAGCACTGCTTTGTTTTTATGATTTTCTGCCACATATTTTATAATACCACTCTGAAAGCCAAGGGTCGAAATACTTTCTAAAGAGGTTAAAAAATTACGCAAATTCCCCACCAAAGCCATTCCGGCAGGACCAACAAAAATGGCCAATACTTTTGACGTTATTAACCCAATTCCGATTTTAATGGCAATGCTAAAACTGTTTAAAGAAGTAATTTTAAACAAAGTCGTTTGAGTTATTTTTCTCAGCGCGTTCAAACTAATATTGATTTAAAACATCAACAATAAAGCTAATCTCGTCCTCTGTTAAAACAGGACTCATTGGTAAACTCAAAATCTCATCATGAATTTTCTCCGTTATAGGATAAAACAAAGCATTCCACTCTAAAAATGCTTTTTGTTTGTGTGGAGGAACAGGATAATGAATAACGGTCTGAATATTATTTTGAGCTAAATACGCTTGCAAATGGTCTCTTTTTGAGGTTCTGATTACAAACAAATGAAAAACATGATTAGTAGAAAAATCCCAAAACGGCAGTATTATTTTATCGCTCTTAATTTCTGATAAATATCGTTTTGCAACAATCCTTCTCTTTTCATTATCTGCATCTAAATTTGGCAATTTCGCATTTAGAAACGCCGCCTGAAGTTCATCTAATCTTGAATTTACACCAATATATTCGTTGAAATACTTTTTCTCAGAACCGTAATTCCGAAGCGAGAAAAGCACTTTTGCCAATTCAGAATCGTTTGTTGTTATTGCACCGCCATCGCCCAGACAACCTAAATTTTTACCGGGATAAAAACTGTAAGCGATTGCTGATTTTAGATTGTTGATTTTAGATTTTAGATTGTCATTTTTGCTATCATCAAAATTTGGAATTTGGAATTTAAGATTATTGGAATTTGTCTTAGCTCCATGCGACTGCGCAGCATCTTCAACAATTATTAAATCATTTTCGATTGCTATTTCGGTGATCTTGTCCATTTCAGCCAATTGACCGTACAAATGAACGGCTAAAACCGCTTTTGTTTTCAAAGTGATTTTCTCCCGAATCAAATCCGGGTTTATATTGTAGGTTTCCAACTTTGGTTCAACCAAAACCGGAACTAAATCTGCCTGTAAAATCGCCAGAATGCTAGCAATATAAGTATTTGCAGGAACGATAACTTCATCTCCTTTTTGCAACTTCCCAAGCTGAATATATCCTTTAAAAATCAAAACCAAAGCATCAAAACCATTCCCGACTCCAATACAGTATTGAGTTTGGCAATATTCGGCAAAAGCCTTTTCGAATGTTTCGACTTCTTTCCCTAAAATATACCAACCATTGTCTAAAACCAATTTCAGTTTTTCCTGAAATACAGTTTCATAAGGTTCGTTTATTTTTTTTAGGTCCAGAAATGGTATCATTTTATATCAATTTTATAAAAATCCTGATTATAAACCGTACATCCTAATTCTTCTTTTTGTTTTAAAAGTCCTGCATGATAACCGCTTTCGTTTTCTTCATTTACGATTCCCATATCAAAAAAGCGTTTGCCTTTTCTTTTGTACTTTTCGATCAAATTAATGAATAAAAAATCAAGCGCTCGAAACTCCTCTCCTTTTTTTGACGTAGCTCCATATTGAGATTTTACCACATTTTCGGTTTCAAAAATGGTAATTCCGGCAATAATTTCATCATTTTGATAAACCGAATATTGCCTTATATTTTCGGGGAATTTTTGCTTTAAAAGTGCAATTTCTTCTTTTGTATGAACAGGTTTTACATTGAATTTCTCCAGTAATCTTGGTGCTAAAATTTCATCCCAAAAAGGTGCAAAATCTTCCTCTTCGAAAATATCCAAATCCAAATCTTCAATGCGTCTAAAATGTTTTAATTTACTTTTAGAAATTTGCAAAGGCAATTCAAGATTAACCGCCAGATTCATTTCTTTTCGATCTAAAACGGCTCCTCTTTTAAACAAAAAAAAGTCGGTTTCGTTGTTTCCTTCAGGAAAATAAAAATTAGGAATAGGTTTGTAGTAAAAGGTTTCAAACAAATTCTGTTTCAAAAAAAACAAAACGGCATCTAAAATCGCTTCTACTTTTTCGCCATTTACTTTATTAGAATATACCAATCCGCCATAAGTAAGTCCCTGATGCGAATAAACAGAATTCCCAACTTTATTGGCTGGCAAAATACTTACCAGTTTTTCGTCGTGATAAACCAAAAGCGAAAAATCTTCAAAACGATTTTTATGATATTCCATAAAATCACGATGAAACAAAAATGTAGCGTTTTTGGCCTGAGCCAGAAACTCATTCCAAATAGTATAATCGTTCTGATCGTATTTTTTTACGGTGTATTTTGTCATTTATTATTGTTGCTTTTTTTGTCACGAATCGCACGAATTTACACTAATTTTTCTCTGCATAAAATACAAAACAAATATGCACACATTTTTTGCAGTCGACATGATTCGTGAAAATTAGTAAAATTGATAGCAAATAAACCTTATTTATGGTCAAACGCCGGTAAATACCATTTGAATTTTACTGCCAATAATCGCGCAGTAATTATAACAACAGAAGTTACGAGATACAAAATATCATCTTCGAGGTTGAGTTTTTTTAGTGCAAAAAATACAATTCCGCCAAAAATACAAATCGTAGCATAAATCTCTCTTCTAAAGATTGTTGGAATTTCTGTACACAAAATATCACGGGTTACACCGCCAAAACAAGCTGTCATGGTGCCCAATGCAATACAAATTACGGGATGCAAACCTGTCATAATCCCTCTTTCGAGACCAATTAAAGTAAAAACACCCAACCCAATGGTATCAAACAAAAACAAGGAAGTTCGTAGTTTATCAAACTTTTTTCTAAAAAGAATTGCCAATCCAAAACCTAAAATAATAACATAAACATATTTTAAATCCTGCATCCATCCTACTGGCGTTCTGCCTATTAAAACATCACGAAGCGTTCCGCCTCCCACTGCCGTTACAAAAGCAATGATAAAAACACCAAACGGATCTAGTTTTTTATGCATTGCCGTTAAAGCGCCGGACATTGCAAAAGCCATTGTACCAATAAGGTCTAATAAATGAAACATTTTATTTTTTTTAAGGTGCAAAGGTACAAAGGTGCGAACGCACAAAGACTCAAAAAAGTCAATTATTTTAATTTATTTTGTAACTTTTTTCTTTAATTTTTATTTCTGTCTGAGGATTAATCTTTTCGATAGCTTCAATAAACCTTAGTTTATCTTTTGGCGAAATCAAAACCGTATCAAATTTATTATACAAAATTTCAATTCTGCTAAAAGAAAGCGCAGGAGAACTTATGATATTATAACTATCAGAAATTCGCTTAATACTCGCAATGTCAATTGATAAATTATAGAATATCCCGCATTTTATAAATACCTTTTTATTCTCGATAATATAAAAAGTAGTCGAAAACATATAAGCAATAAAAGCCACTACAAATAATATAAAGGCAAAACCAATCCACTTTTCATCATAGAAAAGCCTTGTAAGGATTAATCCAAAAAGCAAAACTAAAAGCACAATAAACCAGACGTCGATCTTAGATTTAAATTTTTCCATTTACCGCTTATTTCTTTACGTAAATTGGGCTTCTTTTCAGCAAATAAGTAATCGAATCCATCCAGCTGTCTTTGATATTCAGGAACGGTTTACGGCTTTGTGAGTAAATTTTTGTGCCGTTTTTGTACATATCAAAATAAACCATGTAATTGTAATACGTTAGATTACTTGAATTTGTAGTGGACACATCGTTTGTTTTTACCTTTTTATTATTGTCGCTCACTTTGGCATTTCCGCTGTTATAAGTCGAAGACGTTGAACCTTCGGTAATGGTAAACGAAACTTTTGCAGCAATAATATTATCGACTCCCAGAATTTTTTGAAGATCCTCGATTGGAGTTTCATCAATATTTTTATAGTCAATTCCCGCTTTATGCAGCAAACTATTCGTAACCCTTAAATCCTGAACCGTTAAAGGAAAAAGATTCGCCGATTTGTCTAACAATTTATTATAAAGATCATTTTGAGCAAATTTGGCCATTTCTTCAGACTCTTCCATAGTACCTGAATTCACATACGGAACAGGCAGTACAGCAATCGTATTGGGCTTCATTTCTGAGGAAGTAACCTGAACAGAATTAGTATTAGAAGGAGTATTATTTTCAGAGACATCAAAGGTTTGAGAACGGCCGCTGGCAAAATCAATTCTCGCAATTTGAGAAACATCAAGCGAGATTTGAAGTGTTTCTCCCGGCAAAGAATATTCAACCGTTTTATCAGACATCTTTGCAATCGTACATTCAATAATCTGATAATCTCTTTTTATTATTTTATCTAGTTTTTTTCCGCCCTGAGCAAATGCAAAAACAGAAACAAACAACATCATTATTAAGCTAACAACTTTTTTAAAGTTCATGGTATTTAGATTAAATTTCCCTACTCTTCGGCTTTTCGGGTTCGCCTTTTACAAAAAATATGCTACTTCAATTCACAAATTTTAAGCATATATAAAGTTACGAAATCGTCTTGTTTAATCTCCTTAATACTACCATTTTTTTTAGGAGCAATTTCCCGCTTTTCCTTTCAAACGAAGTTCACTGAACTACAAAATAAAATAAAAACTAAGTGAAGTAATCTTTTGTTTTTTAAAGAAAAAACAAAAGGATTTCCAGTACAATCGGGGCTAGGGATTCGTTTTCATTAGCAATAAATCATCAGCAAAATAATTTTTATTTCAAAACACCATTACATATTTTGAGTATAGAAATTGTAGTCTTTTAAAATCACCCTCAAAAAATCGCTGCTATTACCGGTTTGATTTTTAATTCCCGTTACGCTTTCAATCTTAGCGACTAATTTGTAAATCACTTCATGATCATTTCGGGCTTCAGCGTTCTTAAAAGTTTCTTTAATAATACGCATATCATTATCAGACAATTTAATAACCAGAGGATAAGTAGGAACATAAGCCTCGCCTATTTCTTCGAGAATTGTATGACTAATATCGATTTTATTTTTTAGCGTAATAACAGCAGTTCCCGCCACCATATCGCCTAATCGTTGCGCTTTTTTACTCGACACGACACTTACTATAGCCACTATACCATACAAAAGTGTAATATCTATTAATCTAAAAAACCAGCGCATTAAATAATCTCCAAATCCGGCCTGATAACCATCTATTTTTACCACTTTTATTTTTACCAGTTTTTTTCCAATAGTCTGACCTTCAAAAATACTTTCTAAGGTTAACGAATAAATGAAAAACGGAAAATAAAGAATTAAAACAATCGAAATTTTGGACCAGTTATCTAATCTGTCAAATAATTTACCGAAATTTAACCAATAAAAAAACACAAGCGAAATCACGGTTATATAGGCCAGTTTAATAGCCAAATCGATGAAATAAGATCCTATTCGCTCGCCTGGTGAAGCGGCAATAAAATTTATTTTAACATTTTGCGTAGTATTAATAGATAATTCTGACATATTTTATATTTTAGCCTACAATGAGAGAAGTCGCCTTCATAAAACAAAATAAAGAAAAATGGCTGGAGTTTGAACTCGCTATTTTTGGTAAAGCTAAAAAAAATCCTGATGAGTTAGCTAATTTGTACATTCAAATGATGAATGATTTGTCCTACGCGCAAACGTATTACCCAAAAAGTAAGACCGTTGTGTATCTCAATCACCTCGCTTCGCAGATTTATCAAAAAATTTACAAAACCAAAAGAACCGAAAAAAACAGATTCCTGGAATTCTTCAAAACCGAAGTTCCTTTGCTACTTTACGAATACAGACGCTATCTTTTGTATGCCTTTATCTTATTTTTTGCCACGCTGGCAATGGGTGTTGTTTCAGCAAGATACGATCAGAATTTTGTTCGCTTAATTTTAGGCGATCATTATGTCAATATGACTTTAGACAATATCAAGAAAGGAAACCCTATGGCGGTTTACGGCACCGGAAGCAACTGGGGAAGTTTTATTGGTATCACCATGAACAACCTTTACGTAGGCGCAAGATGTTATATTTACGGCATATTTGGCGGATTGGGAACTTTTTACATTTTCCTTCAGAACTCCTTGATGTTAGGGGCTTTTCAGTACTTTTTTTATGATCAGGGCGTTTTCTGGAAAAGTGTTCGCGGTATCTGGATTCACGGTTCTATGGAGATTTTTGCCATTGTAATCGAAAGCGCAGCCGGATTTATTTTAGGAGCTTCGATCCTGTTTCCTAAAACTTATTCGAGATTAAATTCGCTTAAAATAGGTTTCAAAAACAGTTTCAAAATATTCCTGAGTACCTTTCCTTTTACCATAAGCGCAGGATTCTTAGAAGGTTTTATAACACGATATTCTATCGATATGCCCAATTGGTTAAGCAGTTTTATCATCTTATTTACACTAGGCATCATTTCATTTTATTATTTGGTTTATCCATTCATTGTTCACAAAAAAATAACTTCATTATAATGTTCGAACTTTACAAAAAACGTCAACTCGGCGACTATATAATAGATTCCTTTACTTTTTTCAAACATTTCGGAAAACACTTTTTCAAGATTTTCTTCGCCATAAATGCTGGTATGCTAGTAATTGCCGGTGCATTAATGTATTTATTTTTACAAATAAATTTTACGTCGCTGACCAGTGATAGTTTCGAAAAAACGACACCCGATGATTTTTTAAATTATTTTGACAGCTATCCTCTTATTAGTGGTTTTGCAATACTATTTTTAATTGTAATCGTACTTCTGTCTCTTTTTAATTCCTCCTATCCTATTTTATATTTAAAATTAATAGCTGAGAAAGGCACCAATAATTTTACCACACAAGAGATCTTAACCGCTTTTAGAAAAAGTCTTTGGAAAATATTTAAGTTCGGCATTGGAGTCGTATTCATCATCTTTCCTGTTTTATGCATCGTTATAATTGCATTGTTCCTTCTTTGCTTTGTCTTAGTTGGCATTCCTTTATTGATTGTAGCAATACCAACTTTATTTACCTGGATCAATTTGAGTTTTTATACCTATTTATCAGAAGACAAAGGTTTTTTCGAATCGTTAAACCACGCCTATCTTTTAACTAAAGAAGATTTCTGGTCTACTATAGGCGCCAGTTTTATTGTCATGATCATGCTTCAGATGGTGCAGGCCTCTATTACGATGTTCTTTTACTTTGTAGGTATATTTGCCCTTATCTTCTTTGCAATCGCAAATCCTGACATTGATAAAACACCTTTTACTCCTTCGCCAATATTGTTAATCCTGATAAGTATTGCATTTGTGCTGATTCTGACATTGAGCAATATTTTTAATAACATTTTGGTAATCAATCAGGGAATTATCTATTATAGTTTAGGAGCTGAAGATAAAATTCTGGCGACTGAAATTGATTCAATTGGAAATAATAATGAATAAAATCCTCCTCATTTTATCTTTTCTCTTTTTTTCCGGTATTTCGCATGCCCAGGATTCTTTTGCTACAGCCGAACCTCCAAAAATAAATTCTTTAAAATATACCGAGAAAGATATTCAAGTTGATTCAAGTACTGTCGAAGCCAAAACCTTCTCTAAAAACTTTAAGAAAAAATATACTGATCCTGATTTTGTATACGAAGAAAAAGTGCCCGAAAAAGGTTTATGGCAACGCTTTATCGAATGGCTTGCCGGCATTTACCGCAGTATTTTTAAGGAACAAAACGCTCAGGCATCTGTAAATTTTGTCACTATATTTTTAAGAACGATAGCCGTTTTAATTATTGTTTTTGTAATCTACTTAATCGCAAAAGCATTAATCAATAAAGAAGGACAATGGATTTTTGGTAAAAATTCGAATAAAAGAAATGTTTATTATTCTGATATAGAAAAGAACATTCATCTTTTGGATTTCGAAAAATTAATTGGCGAAAGTCTTCAGACGGGAGAAAAAAGAATCGCAATTCGTTACTATTATTTATGGTTACTAAAAGTAATGGCGCAAAATCATTATATCGAATGGGATATCGAAAAAACCAATTCGGATTATTTATACGAACTAAAAAAACCTGAACATAAAGAAGATTTTACCTATTTGTCTTATTTGTATAATTATATCTGGTACGGCGAATTTGCAATTGATGAAACCTCCTTTATAAAAGCCGAAAACCGATTTAAAAATGCCATAAAAACCTTTAGTAATGGATAAAAGCATCAAAATTTACATTGCTGTTCTGGTTTTTATTTTAACCCTGATTTTAGTAATAGATCGCGATCAGCCAAAGCCTATCGATTGGAGACCAACGTATGCTGTCAATGACAAAATTCCTTACGGATTATATGTTTTTGACAAGGAAATTAATGGCTTTTTTAAAAATCATAAAGTCGAACGAATCCCGGATGTAACGCCGTACGAATTTTTAGATTCAAAGTATAATGAAGATACGCTTGTAGAAAATTATAAAATAAAGGGAACCTTTATAAACATATCCGAAAACAATACAATTGACGAACAATCGATTAAAGAAATTTTTTATTTTGTATCGCACGGAAACAATGCTTTTTTAAGCATGAAAACTTTCCCGCAATATTTGCTAGATTCCCTGAAAGTAGAAGTTAATTCAGATTATCTCAATGCAAATAAAACGCAGCTATGGCTGGCGAACAAAAAGAATAAAAAATACACCTTTGCCCATCAATTAGACTATTATTTTTCTAAAATTGATACCTTAAACACTACCGTTTTAGGATATCAGGGCGCAAAACCAAGTAACGTAAAAGACATTAATTTCATAAAAGTTCCTTACAGACAAGGCTATTTTTATTTGCATACGCAGCCCGTTGTATTTACCAACCTTAATTTGCTAAAAGCAGATCATTATCAATATGCCGAAAGCGTTTTATCTTATTTACCAAAAGGTGATATTTTTTGGTATACCAAAGGTCAGAATAATGAAACTATTTCTCAGTCGCCATTGCGTTATATCCTGGCTCAGCCCGGATTAAAATGGGCGTGGTATTTCTTTATATTCGGAATGTTGATTTTTATTATTTTTAATGCGAAGCGTAAACAACGCGTTGTTCCTATATTGAAACCTTTGCCCAATTCGACAGTAGATTTTACCAAAACAATAGGGAATTTATATTTTCAGGAAGGCGATCATCGCAATATTATTGATAAAAAAATTATTTACTTTTTAGAAAAAACACGAACTGAATATTTGATTGATACCACAAAACTGGATGATACTTTTATTCAAAAAATGCATCATAAAACAGGAAAAAGTGAAACAGATATTCAGGAACTTGTATTTTTGATTAACGAACATCGAAATAGCTATCACGGAAGTCTTGAAGAAGATTTAATCCGAATTAATAATGCAATAGAAAAGATTATACATTAGATAAAAAAATATTTGCCACAGATTAAAAGATTAAAATGATATTTAAATCTGTGAGAATCATTATAATCTGTGGCAAAAAAAACATGATTAACGCAGAATTAAATAAAATATTTGCCACAGATTAAAAGGATTACACGGATTAGAAAAAATTAATCAATTTTAATACAAATCATTTTTAATCTTTTATCCCGATAGCTATCGGGAGTGAAAAAAAACAACCCTGAAAACAGACCAAACATGGACGATATCAACACAACAGAAAACGAAATCACCAACGAAAACGTGAATTTTGAAACCAGAATAAATCTATCACCGCTTTTAGATCACGTAAACAGTATCAAAAAAGAACTTGAAACCGTAATTGTAGGACAGCACAAAATGATCGATCAGCTTTTGGTTGCCATTTTATCAAACGGTCACGTTTTGCTCGAAGGTGTTCCGGGAGTTGCTAAAACCATTACAGCGAAACTATTATCAAAAACGTTGAATATTGGCTTTAGCCGAATTCAGTTTACACCGGATTTAATGCCATCGGATATTTTAGGAACTTCAATTTTTAATTTAAAAACTTCGGAATTTGAATTTAAAAAAGGACCAATTTTCTCTAATTTAATTTTAATTGATGAGATCAACCGTGCGCCAGCCAAAACTCAGGCAGCACTTTTTGAAGTGATGGAAGAACGTCAAATTACCATTGACGGATCTGCTTACCAACTTGAAACGCCTTTTTTGGTTATTGCAACACAAAACCCAATTGAGCAGGAAGGAACCTACCGCTTGCCGGAAGCGCAATTAGACCGTTTTCTATTCAAAATTACAATTGATTACCCAAAATTAGACGAAGAAATCCTGATCATTCAAAGAGAGCATTTATTGCAGGATCACGGAAAGTTAGAAGCGATAAAAACCATACTTTCTGCTGCCGAGATAAAAGAATATCAGGCCTTGGTAAAACAAATAAGAGTAGAACAAAATCTATTGGAATATATTGCCAGAATTGTAGTAAACACGCGCGAAAATGCCTTTTTATATTTAGGAGCTTCGCCTCGTGCTTCGATTGCGATTCTAAACGCTGCCAAAGGTTTTGCCGCCATTCGCGGACGCGATTTTGTAACTCCTGAAGATATTAAAGAAGCTACGATTCCGGTTTTACAACATCGTGTAATTGTAGCGCCTGAACGCGAAATGGAAGGCATTACAAGCTCTGAAATTATTAAACAAATTATAGAAACAGTCGAGATTCCGAGATAGTTTTCAGTCGCAGTGGCAGTTTTCAGTGCTATGATTAATAACAAACCTTTTTTAATGAAATATTCTAAACTATTTTTTCTGTTTCTTTTTGGTAGTACGTTGGTGAGTTTTAAACCAATGAATATCAAACAGGCGAATACGACCAACACATCAATCTATTTTGCGAGCGACAAGCAACAAATCGAAACATTGATCAGGAAAACCTATGAATGGATCGAAACCAAAAAAACTCAAAGCGACTTTGATGTTATCGAAAATAAAAAAGGGGATAAATATGTGGCGCTAAATACAAAAACACACAACAAAATAGTATCAGAACTTAAAAACTCGAACTTTTTTGCACAACAATTTATCGACCATTATAACAAAATTGGGCTGAAAATTGGCGAGAATCTTAAGACCAATAAAATCAAATATTTTGTTGGCGAATTACCTCCATACGGTAACGATAGCAACCCATGGTGTGATTGTCAGGATAATCCGGAATCGTATTGGAAAACATTAAAAGTAAACGACTTAAAAATCCAAAGTAACAAAGCTACATTTTACTGGACCTGGACTGAATGGAAAGATAGTCCTAAGTACAAAGTAACTGCAGTTAAAGAAAATGGAATCTGGAAAATAGCCGCTTTAGACGGTTTTGATTATAATAGCTTTACTAAAATATAGTAAAAAGACCTTTAACCTTAATTTTAATAAAATTGAAATTTATAAAAAGCCTTTACCTCAATAACCTCTTCTTCTATATGCTTTTGGGCATTATTGGATTATTTGTTTGTGCTTTTATTTTTCCAAACTTATACAATGCGGTTTGGTTTGTAGTCTTGGTTTTAGTGACTTTTTTCGGGCTTGACATTTTAATTTTATACTTAACCAAAACAGGAATAGAAGCCGAAAGAATAACACCGGAAAAACTTTCGAATGGCGATTTAAATCCTATAACCATTAGCATAAAAAACCGTTATACATTTAAGATTTCAATTAAGGTTATAGACGAAATTCCGTTTCAGTTTCAGGTACGTGATTTCAAAATTATAAAAACCATAAAAGCTTCTGAACAAAAAGAATTTGGTTACGATTTGCGTCCAACAGAACGCGGAGAATATTATTTTGGATATCTGAATATTTACGTTTCTTCTCCTTTAAAATTGGCTTCGAGAAGATTTTCTTTCGATAAAGATAAAATGGTTCCCACCTATCCTTCTTATATTCAGCTGAGAAAATATGATTTATTGGCTTTTTCGAATAATTTATACCAGTACGGAATCAAAAAAATCCGTCGCATTGGTCACACGATGGAATTTGAACAAATCAAGGAATATGTTCAGGGCGATGATCTTAGAACGCTAAACTGGAAAGCTACGGCAAAGAAAAACTCGTTGATGCTCAACCAGTTTCAGGACGAAAAATCACAATCGGTTTATATGGCGATCGACAAAGGCCGTGTGATGCAAATGCCTTTCGATGGTTTGAGTTTACTCGATTATGCCATTAATTCGACTTTGGTATTATCAAACGTCATTCTGAAAAAACAGGACAAAGCCGGAATTTTTGCATTTTCTAAAAAAGTAGAAAACAGAGTTTTTGCCGAGAAAAGAGCTTCGCAAATGCAGAAAATTCTCGAAACTTTATACAACATCAAAACCGATTTTTTCGAAAGTGATTACAGCCGTTTGTACGTTGATATCAAGAAAAACATCAATCAGAGAAGTTTGATTATTTTATATACAAACTTCGAAACCATGGACGGTTTAAACCGACAATTACCTTATTTAAAAGGAATTGCAAAAAGTCATTTACTAGTTGTGGTCTTTTTTAGTAATACAGAATTAAATACGATCATCAACAAAAAAACCGATACGATTCAGGAAGTTTATGACAAAGTAATTGCAGAAAAATTCATGTTCGAAAAACGATTAATCGCCAACGAACTCAAAAAATACGGAATACATTCCGTTTTAACTCAACCTGAAAATCTGACTTTGGATGCTATCAATAAATATTTAGAAATAAAAGCGAGAGGAATTTTATAGAAGTTTTAGAAGATGTAAAGAATAAGC
>NZ_CADCSU010000141.1 GCF_902804475.1 Flavobacterium bizetiae | reverse complement strand
AGTGTACATTATTATTGGCTTTAAAGTATATTTTCAATTTATTGATGCGTTTTTCAATACTGCTCGTTCCGTTTGGAGTTATTGACGAAGCTTTAAACTCACTTGAGATATTTTCTAAAATATAACCTTTTGCCAAAAGTTTTAAAATAGAGATATCATAAGATTCAATTTCAATTAGCGCTTTAGCATTAAAACTAAAAGATAAATCCGAAGAAAGAATTTTTTCCTCGTTTCTAAAAGTTCCTTCAATCGCTTTTCTTAATTCAGAAATACTGTTTCTTCCTTTTGAAACGTAGGCATTAATACTTAAATCGTAAAAAAGAGATTTTATACGATACGATTTATCTTCAATAGAAAATACAATCTTTTTTAATTTTGGCTGAACATCATTTGCAGCCTCAATAAGCTCTTCTCCACTGGTAAGAGTGATATTACGGTGATCTGACTTAAAAGATAAATCGCTTATGAGTAAATCATAAGGTTCGTTTTCAAGCAATGCTTTTTTTATTTTTAATAAACCATCATCACAATATTTTACATGATCAATTACAGGAACTTGTAAATCTTCAAGTACTTGAATAACGGCTATGCTGATACTGTCTAAATCTTCGGCAACTAAAACTTTTTTGAACATATAATGGTGTTTACAAAGGAAACGTGAAACTTAATCTAAATCCTTTTTCTGAATTGTTGTCAAAAATAATATTTCCATTTATAGTTTTAATACGGTTTTCCACATTTTGCAATCCATTTTTTAAATTTGGTGTACTATTTTTCGTTCCAATCCCATTGTCATTGTAAATTATCGTCAGCGTTTTGTCGGTTATTTTAAAATTAATACTCACTAAAGTGGCCTGACTGTGCTTTTTCATGTTAACAAACAGCTCCTGCAGAATTCGATAAAGAATTATTTTTTTGTTTTTTTCGACACAATCCCATAAAATTAAATCAAAACCATTCAGTAAAATATTCAGTTCGGGAGTTTTAAATCCGGAAATCATTTCTTTTAACGCACTGGCATAATTTTTTCCGGTAGAAATTGCACTGTTTTCTTTAGAGATAGTTCTTGTTCTGGCATAAATCGCATCAAGATTGTTGAGCAATATTTCTTTGTTATCCTCTTTCGTAAGATCAATATTTTCTGTAAATGTTAATGTCTGGTAAACGTCATGCGCAAGTTCAGCACGTAATTTATTCGAAATTCGTATTTCACTTTTAAAGATGGCGTCATTTTTTTCTTTTTTTCCTTTAATGGTTAAGTAGCAATAGAGAAACAAACTGAACATAGTCGTAAAGAAAAGAATGATGTACGAAATAATATTTCTATTCTTTTGTCTTTCTAACTGCAATTCGTTTTTTGCTTTCTCTGCTTTATATTGAAGATTTTCATCCCTGTCTTTTTTAGAATAATATTTAATTCGGGCAAATTGATTTTTTGCTGTTTTTCTTGATTTTTCGATGCTGTCAGCAAGCTGAATAAATTTAGACGAATATTCTTTTAGACTTTTTCCTTCGCTCGTTTTAGTTAATAGTTTTAAACTCTGAAGTTTGTTAGGCGCATCATTTAATTTACTCGAAATATCGTAAGCTGTTTTCGCATAATGTTGTGCTTTTTGAGGATTACTAAACTGAAAATATTCGGCAATATGTAAATAACTGTATAAAAGTGAATAATTGTCCTTTAACCTTAACTGAATAGCCAGGCTTTTTTTGTAATACTCGATAGCTTCTGGTTTTCCTTGTTCATCATAACAAAGCCCTAAGTCATCTAATATTCTCGCGTATTCGTAATCATTTATATATTTATCTTTTTCATAGATAGTTTTAATTTTTGATAGCGAAATCAATATACTTTCTGCAAGCTTTATTTTTCCTTGTTTCAAATAGATTTGAGAAATACTATTAAGCACTACAATTTTTCTATAAGTACTTATTTTTAGATGTAATGATTTTTGATAATATAAAAGAGCATTGTTATAATCGTAAGTATAATAGTAATTGGCACCAAATTGTTCATAGACATTTGCAGCAAACCTTGGTTTTTTAATCTTTTTTAAATGCGGAAGTGTCTTTGTTAATAATACTTCACTGGCAACAAAGTCACCCTGCATTTGCTCCACCGAAGCCATGCAGGTAAGCGCATAAACATAATCGATATAATCGTTATCAATATCACAAAGTAATTGCGCCTGATTATAATAATTATAAGATTCGTCTAAGTGATAGGAATCAAAAAGAACATCGGCTTTGTATAGAATTTTTCGAATCTCTGATTTCGTATATTTCCTTTTGTTATTAAGTTCATTTATTGGGGATTTTAATGAATACGTCACACATCCTATCATTAAAAAAAATAGGATGGCTAGAAAATATTTTAAGATTTTTTTATTTTGAAATGATCTGAAAGTCTTTTTTATCATGATACAGGAATTTTTAAGAAGACTTTAAAACCTTTTCCCGGATCTGAATCGATATCGATTATTCCTTTAATGGAGTGAATTCTGTTCTCTACATTATGAAGGCCGTTTTTATAAGATAATTGAGTTAGATCAGCACCTTTCCCGTTATCAGTATAATGTATGCTAATATTTGTATCAGTTTTTTTAAATTTTATCCCCACTAGATTAGCATTACTATGTTTCTTCATATTTACAAGAAGTTCCTGAAGTACTCTGTAAATAGTTGTTTTTTTATTTCGCTCAAGAGTATTCCATGCGATCGTTTCCAACTCGTGGATACTAATAGTAATGTTTGAAGTAGTAAAACCCAGAATCATTTCTCGCAGAACCAAAGCATAATTTTTATCTGTAGTAAGAGTGCAATTTTCTTTTGATATGTCTGTCGTTCGGGAATAAATAATATCAAGGTTATTTAACAATTGCTCTCTGTTTTCGGCTAATGCAAGGTTTTTATTTTCGACAAATGCCATAGTATGATAGATGTCGTTCGCCAGTTCGTCATGTAGTTTTTTAGCAATTCGCGTTTCGCTTTTATAAGTAGCCTCAATTTTTTCTTTATTTCCTCTCGAAGTCAGATACAGATAAAGCACTATTATTAAGCTCAGACTTATAGCAACAATAATATAGGAAATTATATTTTTGTTTTTTTGCCTTTCCAATAGTAGTTCATTTTCGGCCTTGTGAGTTTTAAGTTTTAAATTTTCGTCCTTCTCCTTTTTAGAATCGTATTTTACACGTGCAAATTGATTTTTAACTTTTTGTCTCACTTCAAATATACTGTCAACGAGATCAACATATTTAGTAGAATATTTTTTCAACTCTTGGTTAGAAGAACTATTTTGTGTTATTAGTTTTAATGCGGCTATTCTTTCGTCAGCATTGTTTCCAATGGTAAACTGTTCATAGCTCATCATCATATATTTTTTTGCCAGAGAAATATTTCTATTTTCGTAGAATTTTGCCAAATGAAGATAGCTTTTTCCTAAGTCAAAAGGTTCCTTTTTCTTTTGTCTTAGTGTAAGACTTTCGTTTAAGTAGTAAATCGCTTTGTCAAATTCATTGATTTTAAAATAACAAAATCCAATGTTGTCTAAAGCTTTGGCATAAAACAGTGCGTCATCTCTTACTTCTTCATGTGTAAGTAAAGAAAGAAAAATATCGAGAGACTCTTGGTATTTTTCCTCTTCAATCAAAATAACAGCGATATTATTTCTGGCGGCCAAATTTCGCCAAGATTCTGTTTGTAGTTCTAAAGCCTTTTGATTATATAATGCTGCATTTTTATAATCGTATGTGTTTAAATAATTGATACTTAAAATGACATAAGTATTCCATGCATATTCAGGGCTTTTAATGTATTTTAAAGAGGGGAGAGCTTCAGTAACTGTCGATTCGCTTGCGGCATAATCACCGTGCCTTTGCTGGATATCGGCCATTCTGTTTAAAGTGCTTACATAATGTATAGCGTCAGTTTTAGGATGACATATAAATTTTACTTTATTGTAATAATAGAATGCGCTGTCAAAATAATTACTGTCATAAAAGTGATCAGCAGCCTTAAGTAATTTTTCAATTTGTGGTTTTGAACTCTTTTGTTTGGTGGTTTTATTGCTTTTTTGTTGGCAGGAAAATAAAAATAGAAAAGTAAAAATTATATATAGAAAGCGGCGCATTATTTCTTTGGTATCATGCGCCAAAAATAAAGAATTTTAATTCTTAAAAAAGAGTAGAAATACGGTATTTTGTTTTATTTTAATTTTTGGCTTTAGCTTGGTATTCAGTATTATACGGGCAATATGTTAGTATTCGGAGATATTGCCCGTATTTTATAATGCTGAATTTGTATTACTGAGATTAAATAGCTCTCATTCCTGTAGCTATCGCTAATCTGTTCCAGGAGTTAATGGTAATAATAAGAAGAATGATTTCTGCTAAATATTTATCATCAAAAAGACGCGCGGCATTCTGATACACTTCATCAGAAACGTGATTACTAATCATTGTAATTTGTTCAGTCAAAGCTAATATTGCCTTTTCTTCCTCAGTAAAAACATCTGCTTCACGCCATGCACTTAGTAAATAAATACGTTTTTCAGTTTCGCCATATTTTCTGGCATCTGCCGTATGCATGTTAATACAAAAAGCACAACCGTTTATTTGGGATGCACGAATTTTTATTAGCTCTTTTTGTATAGGAGTTAGTGAAGTAGTTGCATTGTACTTCTCTAAATTCATTAAAGCTTCATATGCTGCCGGAGCAACTGTCGGGATAACAATTCTTGGTTTCATTGTACTTGTTTTTTAAAGTGTGATACAAAGGTCTTGTATATCTGTTTTAAAAAACTTGAACTACTTCAAGAAATATCGCTAGACTTTTCCTGCTCTGATTTTACTCATGAACTCTGCCGAGAAATCCAGATAAGAAGCAATCATGTATTGTGGAACGCGCTGAACAAATTCGGGATATAAATCATTAAAATGATGGTACCTTTCTTCTGCCGACATAGTAAATAGAAACTTGATTCGCATTTGTGCGGCACCAAAAGATTTTTGAGCAACAATTCTAAAGTAGCGCTCTAGTTTTGGAACCTGTAATAAAATTGATTCTAAAGCCGATTTTTCTAAAGCAATTACTTCAGATTGTTCTACAGCTTGTATGTAAAAATGAGAAGGCACGTGATTGTGAAAACTTAAGTAATCCGTAATCCACCAATTCTCAATGCCAAATTGAAGTGTTTGTTCAATTCCTTTGTCGTTGATGATATATTGCCTCATACAGCCTTTAATGATAAAGTATAGCGTATCACAAACCTGACCCTCTTTTAATACAAGTTCTTTCTTCTTGATTGTAGATACGTTTAAACAAGAATCCAGAATATCGATTTCTGAAGGTTCTAAGTTTACGATCTTTTCAATATGTTGTAAAAGCGCTTTATGCATAATGTATATGATTATTTACAAATGTACTTTTTAAATTCAAATCTTAAAAATGAGAATTTTGAAAAGGCGGTAAAAGCAAAAAACCATCTCGTTTAAACGAGATGGTTTTTCTATGATAAGTAAGTAATCTAAATTGAGTTTATAAAACGTTTATTTTACTTTGTTAAGTATTGCTTTGAAAGCTTCAGGGTGATTCATTGCTAAATCTGCAAGAACTTTACGGTTCAATTCGATTCCGTTAGCTTTTACTTTACCCATGAATTGAGAATAAGACATTCCTTCCAATCTAGCTCCAGCGTTGATACGTTGAATCCATAATGCACGGAAATTTCTTTTGTTTTGTTTTCTATCACGGTAAGCGTAGCACATTGCTTTCTCTACTGCATTCTTAGCAACTGTCCAAACGTTTTTACGTCTACCAAAGAAACCTTTGGCTTGCTTCATTATTTTTTTTCTTCTTGCTCTTTTAGCAACTGAATTTACTGCTCTTGGCATAATTTTAATGTGTTTTTGTAGCAGGCGTCCTGAATTAAATCAAAGGAACTTAAAAGCCATACTCCAAGGTTATAATAAATAATTTTTTAACCTAAAGAATTATTAGATAATTCTTAATTGTTGTTTAATGCTTTTCATATCTGTTTTGTGAACTAGCGCTGAGTGTGTCAAAGCTAATTTACGTTTTTTAGATTTTTTAGTCAAGATGTGACTTTTAAAAGCATGCTTTCTTTTAATCTTTCCAGAACCAGTAACTTTGAAACGTTTCTTGGCGCTAGATTTTGTTTTCATTTTAGGCATTTTTCCTAGTGTTTTAATTTATTCTTACTTACTTATTTTTTTAGTTGTCAGTCTCAGTTTTCAGTTTACAGTGTGGAAACTGAAAACTGAGACTGCAAACTGTTTTACTTTTTCTTTTTAGGAGCAATGAACATGATCATTCTCTTTCCTTCCAAAACTGGCATAGCTTCCACTTTACCATACTCTTCTAAGTCTGTAGCCAAACGTAGTAATAAAATTTGTCCTTGATCTTTATAAATGATAGAACGTCCTTTAAAGAAAACGAATGCTTTTAGTTTAGCACCTTCTTTAAGGAATTTCTCAGCATTCTTTCTTTTAAATTCGTAATCATGCTCATCCGTCTGAGGACCAAATCTAATTTCTTTTACTACAACCTGCGTCGACTTAGCTTTTAATACCTTATCACGTTTCTTTTGTTCGTAAACAAATTTCTTGTAATCCATGATTTTACAAACCGGCGGCTCAGCGTTTGGCGAAATTTCAACCAAATCCAATTCGAATTGATCCGCTAAACGTAAAGCTTCTGCAAGCTTAAACACACCTGGTTCGATGTTCTCGCCTACTAGTCTTACTTCTTGTACACCACGAATAAGGTTATTTATTCTGTGTGCATCTTTTTTTTCTACTCGAGGTTGGTAACCTCTGTTGCTTCTTATTGCTATGACTTTATAATTTAAGTTAAACTGTAAAAACTTTTAATGTCTTTTTTATTTCTTCGTTTACAATAGCGACAAATTCATCAATTGTAACTGTAATATTCCCTTTTCCTTCTTGTCCGTGACGACGGATCGAAATAGTTCCGTTTTTCTCCTCTTCCTCACCTACAATAAGCATAAACGGTATTTTTTGCATTTCAGCATCTCTAATTTTCTTACCAATAGTCTCGCTTCGGTTGTCAATTAGGGCGCGAATTTCGTGATTTTCTAGCAAATCTAAAACTTTTTTAGCATATATTTCGTATTTCTCGCTCAAAGACAAGATTATAGCCTGTTCTGGCATTAGCCAAAGTGGGAAATTTCCTGCTGTATGTTCCAGTAAAATTGCGATAAAACGTTCCATCGATCCAAAAGGAGCTCTATGAATCATAACAGGGCGATGTAATTCATTATCAGCACCTTTATAAGTCAATTCAAAACGCTCAGGAAGGTTATAATCAACCTGAATAGTTCCCAATTGCCATTGTCTTCCTAAGGCATCTTTTACCATAAAGTCAAGCTTCGGACCATAAAAAGCAGCCTCGCCATATTCTACAACAGTATTTAATCCTTTATCAGCCGCCGCATTGATAATAGCATTTTCAGCTTTCTCCCAGTTTTCGTCAGAACCAATATATTTATCTCTGTTTTCCTGATCTCTTAATGAAATCTGAGCAGTAAAGTTTTCAAAACCTAACGAACCAAATACATACAATACAAGGTCAATTACTTTTTTAAATTCTTCATCTAATTGCTCTGGAGTACAAAAAATATGTGCGTCATCCTGAGTAAACCCTCTAACACGAGTTAAACCGTGCAATTCACCAGACTGCTCATATCTATATACAGTACCAAATTCAGCATAACGCTTAGGTAAATCTTTGTATGACCAAGGTCTTACGTTGTAGATCTCACAGTGGTGAGGACAGTTCATTGGTTTTAATAAAAACTCTTCACCTTCGGCAGGAGTATGTATAGGTTGAAAACTATCAGCACCATATTTTGCATAATGTCCAGAAGTAACATAAAGTTCCTTTTGTCCAATATGTGGAGTAACCACCTGCTCGTATCCGGCTTTCTTCTGAGCTTTCTTTAAAAATTGCTCTAGGCGATCTCTAAGCGCGGCACCTTTAGGTAACCATAAAGGTAAACCCTGTCCAACCTTCTGAGAGAAAGCAAACAATTCAAGTTCCTTACCTAATTTACGGTGATCACGACGTTTAGCCTCCTCAAGAAGTTCAAGATATTCAGTCAAATCCTTTTGTTTAGGGAAAGAAGTTCCGTAAACACGAGTCAATTGTTTGTTTTTCTCATCACCTCTCCAGTATGCACCAGCAACGCTCATGATTTTAAAAGCCTTGATGATACCAGTATTTGGGATATGACCACCTCTACATAAATCAGTAAAAGTAGCATGATCACAAAAAGTAATAGTTCCGTCTTCAAGATTCGAAATCAATTCAGTCTTGTAAACGTTATCCTTATATAGTTCTAGTGCATCCGCTTTACTAACTGGACGCATTTTAAATTCGTGTTTCCCTCTTGAAATCTCTAAAACGCGATCTTCGATCTTTTTAAAATCAGCATCAGTAATTTTCTGATCTTCAAAATCAACATCATAATAAAAACCATTCGAAATTGCAGGCCCTAGAGTTAATTTAATTCCAGGAAACAATTCCTCAAGTGCTTGCGCCATTACGTGCGAAGTCGAATGCCAGAAAGCTTTTTTTCCTTCAGCATCATTCCATGTATATAAAATAAGACTACCGTCGGTCGTCAATGGAGTTTCGGTTTCTATTGTTGTACCATTAAAAGACGCAGAAATCACATTTCTTGCAAATCCTTCACTAATGCTCTTAGCAACCTCCATCGGAGTTACACCTGAAGCAAACTCTCTAATTGACCCGTCGGGTAAAGTAATCTTAATCATTGTTTATAATTTTGTGAATGCAAATATAACGCATTACAAAAATACATACAATACATATATACATGTTTATACTAATATATAAGAGTAATATTTATAATTATCCACAAGTCTATTTTTTACTACTATATATAAGGCTGTGTTTATTGATTCTGGAGATAGGTTTCTAGGGAGGGTATTAGTTTTTGTTCTCTCCTATATATAAGGTAAAGTTTCATGTCCCAATTCCGACGGTTTAGATAATAGGAGCGGCTTTGTCCGGCTGAGCGAAGTCGAAGCCTTTGGATTTTGGTTTTAAGGATCAGGAGCTATTTCCCGCTATCCACTCCAATCTTTTGTGCCGAACGCCGGCACAAAAGGATTTCCACTTCTATCGGGGCTAGGGGAGCAGCTTTCAAAAGAAGTTTACTATAATAAAGAGAAGTAAAACGCTCCAAAAATCAAAACTTAGCACCTTTGCTCCCGATAGCCATCGGGATTGCGAGATTAAAAAGAATTCAAAATATAGCCTTGCGTTCTTTGCGAAACAAATCCAAAGAGAAGAATTCTTGGCTTCTTTGTAGTAAAATCAGCCTAAACCACCCGAAACTTTAAAAGAATCAAAAAAACTTCATATTGTAAAAAACATCAAACCAGTTACTTATGAAAAAGATTGAAAATAGTTTGAAAAAGCTATTGTTTAACTGAATAAACTACCTACTTTTGCACCCGCAACAACGATAAACGTTCACTGAAATACTGACAAGCTAAAGAGATCAAAACGAAAATTTATTTTCGAAAAAAGATTTAAAAAAGCTTGTGGGTAAAGAAAGAAAGTTTTAAGTTTGCACCCCGCAAAACACGGAAAGTTCATTGATAAATTGGTAAGGTTTGAGAAGAAAAAGAAAAGAGATTTTCTTAAAAAAACTTCAAAAAACATTTGCCAGTTAGAAATAAGTTTTCTACTTTTGCACCCGCTTTGAGAAACAAGCGAAAGAAAAGAAATACACGTTCGTAGACATATTGAATTGACAGCCGTTTTAACAGAGATGTTAAAACAAAAGAATAAGAGTAATAGAATCGAGAGATTTGAAAAGAACCGATAGATAACATCGCAATATAATATTAAAATATACGATGAAGAGTTTGATCCTGGCTCAGGATGAACGCTAGCGGCAGGCTTAACACATGCAAGTCGAGGGGTATAGTTCTTCGGAACTAGAGAC
>NZ_CADCSU010000140.1 GCF_902804475.1 Flavobacterium bizetiae | reverse complement strand
TGCTTACTTTGTATTAAATGAAGAATTTGAAAATGATAAATATCAATAAATAAAAAGGGCTTTAAGTTGTATTTTTGTAATTGATTTAATACTTAAAAAATGGCACTTCAGGATGTTTCTAACCTCGATGATATTAAACTTTTAGTAAATACTTTTTATGATAAAGTTCAAAAAGACGATTTGATTGGTCCAATCTTCAACGAAAAAATGTTAGGAAGATGGCCGGAGCATTTAGAAAAAATGTATCGATTTTGGCAAACTCTTCTTTTAGAAGAACATACGTATTCCGGAAGTCCTTTTCCGCCACACAAACATTTACCGGTAAATCAATTGCATTTTGATCGCTGGATGGAAATTTTTACTACAGTTGTTGATAGTTTGTTTGTGGGGAAATTAGCTGAAGAAGCTAAGGTTCGCGCTGCTAATATGGCGTATATGTTTAATTATAAGATTGAATATTTTAGAAATCCTGAGAATCATTAATTTTTTTCGCCACCACCCGAGCAATAGCGAACAGGCGAAGCAATTTCACTAATTACACTAATTTTCTGGAATGAATAAATTTGAATTTATAAATTATCACGAATTGTTCTTTAACAAAAATTCGTGAATTCGTGGCTAAAAAAACTTTATTTTAAAAACTGATGCCCTAGCCCTGATAGAAGCGGCATCCTTTTTCTGGCTTCTTTAGCCAGGAAAAGTTATAGCGGATAACAGGAAACAGCTCCTAATACTTAAACAAGCCCTCAAGACAAACTTCACGAAAAACGCAATAAAAATTCATTTCGAACAAAAAAATTATAAGGAATAGCAAAAAATAGCGGTCTTAATTCGTAATTTTACATTCTAATCTACAACGTTTTCGAAATGAATACAAGTATTGAAACAAACCCGTTATTAGAGCGATTGCCTAAACATTTAAAGCATTTTATTAAACCTCAGGATTATAGCGATTACACTCCTATAAATCAAGCGGTTTGGCGTTATGTCATGCGTAAAAATGTAGATTATTTATCGAAAGTTGCTCATAGTTCATATTTAGAAGGGTTGCGCAAAACAGGAATCGAAATTGATGCTATCCCGAGCATGTACGGAATGAATCGTATTCTAACTGAAATTGGCTGGGCTGCGGTTGCGGTTGACGGGTTTATTCCGCCAAATGCGTTTATGGAATTTCAGGCGTATAATGTTTTGGTTATCGCATCAGACATTCGCCAGTTAGAACATATTGAATATACGCCTGCTCCGGATATTATCCACGAAGGTGCCGGCCACGCTCCTATTATTGCGAATCCGGAATATGCGGAATATTTGCGTCGTTTTGGAGAAATTGGCTGCAAAGCGATTTCTTCTCATAAAGATTATCAGATGTATGAAGCGATTCGTCTGCTTTCGATTTTAAAGGAAGCCGAAGATACGCCTCAGGAAAAAATAGATGAAGCCGAAAAAGCGGTTGCAGATTTACAAAATAATATGGGGGAATTGTCTGAAATGGCCCAGATTCGAAACCTGCATTGGTGGACAGTTGAATACGGCTTGATTGGAACGGTTGAAAATCCTAAAATATATGGTGCCGGATTACTTTCGTCGATTGGTGAAAGTGCGTGGTGTATGACGGATAACGTGAAGAAAATTCCTTATGATATCTCGGCTGCCAACCAAAATTTTGATATTACACAATTACAACCTCAACTCTATGTTACGCCAAATTTCTCTTATTTAAGTTTGATTCTGGAGGAGTTTGCTAATAAAATGGCTTTACGTACAGGAGGACTTTCGGGGATTCAGAAACTGATTCATTCGAATGCTTTAGGAACAATTGAGTTGAGTACAGGTTTACAAATTTCGGGCGTTTTCACGAATGTTATCGAAGAAGAAGGAAAACCTGTTTACATACAAACCACAGGAAAAACGGCTTTATCGTACCGTGAAAAAGAATTGGTGGGTCACGGAACTTTGACTCATCCGGAAGGATTTGGAAGTCCGATTGGAAAACTGAAAGGCTTTAATTTAGCGATTGAAGACATGAGTCCGAAGGATTTACAGGCTTACAGCATTGTTGAAAATGAAACTGTAAAACTGGAGTTTGAAGGCAATATTATTGTAGAAGGTGAAATTATTACGGGATCCAGAAATTTGCACGGAGAAATTATCCTGATAAGTTTTAGAAATTGTACGGTAACGCATGGCGAAACGATTTTGTTTCAGCCAGAATGGGGAAATTATGATATGGCAATTGGTAAAAAAGTAGTTTCTGCTTTTTCCGGTCCAGCCGATGTCAATAGTTTTGACCTGATTAATAATGTTCCGAAAACCACTACTATAAAAGCTAAACATACCGACGAACGTGATGATCTTGAGGTTCTTTATCAGACGGTTCGTATGATTAGAGAAAACAAAGATTCGAAAGCTGAACTAAAATCTGTATTTGAAAAACTTCAAAAAAATCATGCTAATGACTGGTTGCTTTCTGTTGAAATTGCAGAGCTTTTGAAGGATTCGAATGAGGAGCAACTTTTGCAGGAAGTTTTGGTTTATCTTGATCAATTGAAAGTAAAACGTCCTGAAGTGGCGCATTTAATTGCCGGTGGTTTGGATTTGATTTTTGATAAGAAAGCTGTTTAAAGTATTGCCCGCGGATTTTACGGATTTAAACTGGTGAACGCGGGTTTTTTTTTAATCTCGTGAAGATTCACATCATTTTTGTCATTTCGACCGAAGGGAGAAATCACATTAGAAACTCCGCAAAGAAAGTCTTCAATCTTTGTCGATTTACGAGTGTGATTTCTCCCTTCGATCGAAATGACAAGATTATGGAAATCTTTATCAGATTATTTTTCAAATCCAAATTATAAAATCTTTTTAATCCTTTAATCTGTGGCAAAAAACCTTTGAACCTTTGCCACTATGAACCTTTGAACCTTTAATTACAATTTCAAATCCTCATTAAAATCCTTATCAGATTCGATTGTTTTTCCTTCGTATTGTAATTTCCAGCCCATTGAATTGGTTAGGATTAAAATCTTAGATAATTCGCTAATTAAACGGTTTTGTGCGTTGGTTTTTAGGGTCGATTTTTCGATTTTCTTGGCCAGATTGGCTTTTACCGATTTGTTGATTTTATTGTAATCATCACCCGTAAACGGATTCAGTTTGCTTTGTTCTACATCGTAAAACTGAATATCAGGATTGATTGTGATTTCTTCTTTTGGGATATTTAGAATGGTGATGGTTTTGTTTTTTTCATCGATGTCGTATTTCATTTTGTGCAAATCGTAGGCAACGGTAACATTTGCATTTACAACAACAAGGGCTTTCTTTTCAAAAGAAACCATATCCATTAGGTATTTCTGTTGGTTTTTATACGTAATGACTTCGGAGAAATGTCCTTCGGTTACCACCAATTTCCCAACGTTAAGGATTTGTTGCTGAATTAAATTGGTGTTATATTGAATATCTGACTCGCCTTCTTTCTTAAACTCACAATATTTGAAAGCCAGAACTATCACGAGTACAAGCGCAGCTAAAACTATTATTCTCTTTATTAAATTTTGCATTCTATTATTTTATTAGACCAATTTACTTCTTTTTTCAAGAGGTTAAAAGTTTTTTCGCTACGAATTATTTTTTTTCTGCCACGAATTTCACTAATTACACTAATCTCTACTTTGTGCTTTTTAACAATTTCACGAATTAAAAATTCGAAAAATAAAATTCAGACATTTCAAAAAATTGGTGTAATTCGTGTAATTCGTGGCAAAAAAACTTTTTAAAACGGATATCCAATCGCGATATTTAATATCAGATTATCTTTTCGCCATGATCCGCTTCCGAAATTAATATCATCAATTACCCAGCGTTGTCCATCGGGAAGAGATGGATTTCTAAGCGGGAAAGCAAAATCGGTTCTTAAAACTAAAAATGACAAATCGAAACGTAAACCTGCTCCGGCGCCTATTGCAATTTCTTTCATAAAATCTTTTGAAATTTCGGCTCCGGGTTTATCAGGATCGGCATGTAAAAGCCAAATATTTCCGGCATCTACAAACACGGCTCCTCTTACAATACTAAATAGTTTTGCTCTGTATTCTGTATTAAATTCCAATTTTAAATCTGCTGATTGATCAGGCGTATAATTGTTGTTTACTGTTGGCGGAATGACATAACTTCCGGGACCTAGAGTTCGGGCTCTAAAAGCCCGGATACTATTGGTTCCTCCTACTACGAATTGTTTCGATGTTGGCAGCGTTCTTGAATTTCCGTAAGCCAATCCTGCTCCTACAATTAATCTGCTGGCCAATTCGCTTTCTTTACCGAGTTTTAAATAATGCCTGAAATCAGATCTAATTTTTACATATTGACTAAACGGAACATCGAATATCGTTTTTACATCGTCTTTCTTATAACTTGCACCTGTAACCAATCCTGTAATATTTCCCGCCAAATCTAATTCACCATTAAAATAGAAAGTATTTTTTCGGCGTTTTTGCATCGTATTCGTATAAGTATAGCTATACGTTGGACCAAAAATCAGCTGTTTTTCAATTACTTTTCCCAGCGCAGGATCTTCTTCAATGTCTGCTAAATATTCCGGCGTAACATGATTTGGACTCACATACGTAACATCAATTACATTTAACTGATGTTCTTTCCTGATATTTTCTTTCCACAAATATCCAAAAGAGGTATTAAAGGAATTAAGCGCATACAATTGTGTTCTTTTTTGATACTCGTATCGCAAAGCTACTTTGGTTCTTGGCACGTACTCGCTATTTCCTTCAATATTAAACGGCGTTACAAATCTCGGCCAGGTTAAACTTGTTTCTGCTCCTAGTTTATAAATATTTTTTCCTTTATTAACACCGCCAAGCTGGAAATCGGCACCGCCAAAAACAGACACAGTAAATAATTCTGCGCCTTTTAGTAAGTTTCGATTATTCCAATTTAAGTTCAATTCTGTTCCAGTATAACTGGCTGAATTTGTTTTTCCCAGAACCTCAACCCTAATAAACTTTTTAGGTAAAAGCGTAAGATAGTAATACGAATCTAAAGTCTTCGGAATACTATCCGACGGTTTAAATTCATTTTTCACAAAACTAAAAGTCCCCAGATTTACGAAACGATTTAAGGTTAAGTTATGGTCTTTCCTGTTATACAAATCTCCTTTCTTAAAATAGATCGTTCGATCGTAAACTCTTGGTTTAAACGTCTCTGTTGTATCTATAATCGTGAAATCTTTGTATTGTGTTATATTTTTTTGCCTGTAAACGGCACTATCATTCGAAAGAGAATAATTAGGATAAACAAAAATTTTATTAATCTTATAGGCTGTAAGCGCTTTTGGCGGTGTATCTGGTTTTATTACCAACCTGATTTTTACTTCATGATCGCCTTTACTGCTGTCTACCTGAGCCAAAAGATAATCCGGATTAAAGTAGAAATAACCTTTCTCTTTCAGTCTTGCATCAATTCGTTCTCTTTCGGCTTTTATAACATCCAGATCATACGGTTTTCCAACTTTCAATAAACTTCTTCGGCTTGATCTTCCAATGATTCTGGACATGGCCAATGAATCATCAGGAAAAGTCACGCTTTTAATGATGTATTGTTTTTTGGGTATAACGGTATATTCTGCTGTAACTCGTTTATTTCGAACAGTAGAATCAGCACTGACACGGGTTTTAAAGTAACCTCGATTTTCGGTAAAATTGCGCAGTACAGAAGCATTATAATCTAAATCGACTTTACTAAAAAGTACTGGCGGTTCACCTACTTTATTACGAAGCCAATATCTTGTTCCTTTTTGTTTTTTAGGTTCGCCGGCCAAATTGTAAATCCATAATTTAGGACGTAATCCTAAAATTTGTTTGTTGGGTTTTGGGCGTAATAAGCCTTCTAATTCTGTTTCGAGTGCTTTTCTTTCTTTTTTCTTTATCAAAGAATCTTTCACTGTTACAGAACCTCCTGTGTAAAGCAAATCGCCTTCCGGCAAGTACTTCGTATTACTGCAGCCTAAAACAAAAAACAAGCAAAACAGTACAAAATACTTTATATACCAATTTTCTATATACTTATGTTTTTTGTTCATTGCCTTCAATTTGATTCTTTTTTAATTCTTTTTCTTCTTTCTCTTTTTGCTTTCTTTTTTCTTTACGGATTTTTTCTTCTCTTATCATTTCCTTTTCCTGCTCTGAACGATGAAAAAGCTCTCTGAATTTATTGTAACTCATGGTAATAATAAAAGCAACACCCGTTTCTACCACCTGACCTTCAACTGCTACCTGATATTGATTTTTTCTGTAGGCACGAACCATATAACGGCCGTCTTTTGTAAGCTGATAATCCAGCGCTACGTCTCCGGCAATATTGGTGCTTTCTTCGTTGGCGCGTTCTGCTCCTTCAACGCCAAAGCTGCTTCCTACGGTTACTTTCAATCTGTCATCAAGCAGTTTTTTAGAAACAGCAACATTCAAATCGGTTCTGTTTTGCATGGTTCCGGAAGTGTAATCTTCTGTAGATTCTAAATCAAAATTGACTTCAAATCCGGTGATTAATTCTCCTGCAAGATTGTTTAATTGCTGCGAAAGAATTTTACTCACACTTTGTCTGGCGATAGATTCTGCATTTGTACCGCCGCTTTCACTCGCAAACGGATTCTCGCCTACAAATCGGTTTAATAATAAAAGGGCAAAAACCTGTTTGTTTAATTCTGCCGGATCTTGTTCTAATTGTTTTAGTTTCGTTTGTGTTAAAGTCACAACATCCGAAGAAACATCGTAGTTACCATCGGGAAGTACAATGCCGAACGAAATATCCGGTTTCATTAATTCTCCGTTCATTTTCAATAAAGTCTGAAACGGAAGTTTTTGTTTGTATGTATTTCGTACAGCTGAATTGTCGCTTGGAAGCTGATTCCCCAATAAATCAATTGGCGCAGCATTTACTTTATAAATTGCTGTAATATTTAAATTTGCCATTGTTGGTTCGCCATTCCAGGTAATAAAACTTCCTTTCTGGATATCGAATTTTCTTTTGATTCCGTTAAAGTTCATCTCATAAGCACCATCAGAAAACTCATATTTACCTGTTAAAGTTGTTTTTCCTGATTTATCGATTCCTCCAACCAATTCAGCTTCACCTTTTAATTTTAAATAATCACCGTTTCCTTTGTCAATAATCAAAGTCAACTCAGCTTCTTTATCAATCGAAATGGCCACATTTACATCCATTCCTTTTACTTCAGACTGATCGAGTTTATTCTGTAAATCAACAGTTTGTTTCAAATACATATTATCTTCGTCGACAAACTCTACAATACCCTCACGATCTGCAATCGAAGGATCTGACTGTGGTAATACAACCGTAAATTTGGTTTCTTTATTTATTTTAATAGTTCCGTCGACAACCGGGCTATCCAGATTTCCTTTGATATTTAGTTTTGTATCCAGGAACATATCGCCATAGAATAAGTCATTATCGACTTCTTTAGAATGTATGGCTCTAAAATCATCAGCTGTAATTACTAAACCAAAATTATAGGCTTTGAAATCCGGAGATTGAATAGTTCCGTCAACCGATAATTCGTTGTCGTTTTCGTCATGAAGCGTAAACTTATCAAATGTGATTACATCATTATTAAAAGTGATTTTTTCCTGATCTGTTTTAAAAAATGAATTCAGTTGCGTGATTCTAAATCCTGTATCATTAAAATTTAATTCGCCTGAAACTTTTGGACTTGACGCATTGCCTACAATTTTGAAATTTCCGGATAAATACCCCGTTCCGTCTGTCACGTTCCCCATTGTAAAACCTTGGATACTTTTGACATACAGCTTACTTAAATCTAAATTGAAATCAAGATTTCCATCATCAATTTTATAATTTCCGGTCAGGTTTACTTCGTTTCCTTCTCCGGTCAATGCCACATTTGCATTCAGTAAATTATCGGTTTTATTATCAACTTTTATTTCTATATCTCCTACCGCTTGTCCCTGAAAAGCAAATTGCTCTATTTTTAAATCAGAAGTAAAAGTAGGTTTCGTCATTACATTTTCTGCAACCGCATTTCCGTTAATCAAACCTTGCATCAAAAGCTGGTCTTTTTTAACGATGTTCATAATCGTCTCGATTTTGAAGTTGACAAAATCAACTCGTAATGGCGCATTATCCTGATTTCCTTGTGACTGAATTTTTAATTCGTTTCCGGAATTGGCCAAATAAAATTTATTGATGTACAATCTTTTTCCTCCAAATTCGATTGCATTTTCAGGATCAATATCCCATTTATCATAATTCAGCACAAAGTTTTCTGCATCGATTTTAAAGATGTTTTTAGAATCTTCTGTTTTAAATTCTCCGGCAATAAAATATTGTTGTTTGTCTTTTACATCTTTCACTTCAAGTGCATACGTCAAAAGATTATTCTCGACTTTTCCGGATAGACTCGTAAACGGAATTTTTAAAGAACCGCTTTCAATCGTTGCCACAGAAACACTATATTCTAAAGCATTTTCTTTTCCTTCGATATTGATTTTTCCGTCAGAAATAGTATTCTCAGCGTAAACGATTCGCGGAATTGTTCCTTTTATTTCTAAAGAATCTGCGACGTTATTGTATTTTCCGGTAATATTAATAGGCTCTAAACCGGTTAATTTTGGAACCAATTTAAAAAGTATCGGGTCATTGTCGATCTTTAATGTAAAAGCCAAACGTTGTTCGTCTGATTCTCCATTTACTTTCGTATTTTTCAGATCGATATATTTTGATAATGATTTTTTAATCGCTGCAGTTAAGGTTGTTAGTTTGTATTTTCCGTCAACTTCTGCTTTTAAAAACTGAGACGAAATTTTGATATTATTTCGGTTATTATCCGCGAAAGCGATAACTCTTACCGAATCTAAAACGATTGGTTCTGCCGCTTGCAAAACCTGAATATTCGAAAGAAATACTTTTCCATTTAAAAAATCAGGATTACTATTGGCAACATCTGCATCGATATTTCCGCGTAATTTCATTGGCCCGGCGTGAAGATTCAGTTTTTCTAAATCGGCAATATCCAGGTTTAATTTTAATTTTATAGACGGATACTTTTCTTGTGTATTCCCGCTGGCCACCAAATCAAAATTTAAATTAGGATCGTTCATTCCTGATTTGACATCGAATGAACCGTTTGCGATATTTCCTTTTAAAGCTAAATCTTTATAGGTATATCGATTAAAAACGGCTTTCTGAACCAATCCGTCAAATTGAGCGCGAGCTGTTTTTGGGTCTAAACCATTTCCTTTTACTTTCGCTTTAAGCGTAATTTTTCCGATTGAATCGTTTTTGATTAATCGACCTAAATCAAAATCAAGCAAATAAACGGTTGCATCGTATTTCTCTTTTTTCTTAACGCGCTGATCGAATAAACCATCGACTTTGGCATTTCCGAAACTACTGTTTAAAGCCAGATTAGTTTTGAAATTCTGAACAGAACCTTTAAATTTTCCTTGCAAATTTAATTGAGAAGGCAACTGAATATTTTTTGGGATTGTTCCTGTTGGTACAAACGAATATATATCTTTTGATGTGCTCGAAACTTTCTTAATATCAAGATCATAATAAGCTTTTTGAGCATCCGGCAAACCGGTAATTTTCCCCGAAAGGGAAACTTTTGTAGTTCCTATTCCGCTCATTTCGAATTGCGGAATGTTAAGATCTTTTATTTTTCCGCTCAAGCGCGTATTCACATACAAAATCGCATTTGGATTGCTTTTAAAAGGATTTGTTTTTTGTAAATCGGGAACAAAAAGCAAAATATCTTTAAAACCAATTTTTGACTGATTTAGATTTGCATCTAAAGAAAGGTTTCCTAATTCTTTAGAAATTGTTGCGATCGAATTGTAGCTTACTTTTACTTTGTTTTGCAATAAAGTTTGCGGTGTTTTTAAATACAAATCGTTCAGATAGGCATTTTTTGGTCCGTAAAAGAAATTGGTTTTTAAAGACCGAATCTCTAATCCACTTTTTTCGTTTGCGATTAATGTTTTTATGTTTCCTGAAATCGTATCGTTTCCGTAATATAGTTGCTCTGCCTTAAAATTGAATTTATCCAAATCAAGATGACTGTAATCAATTCCTTTTAAAACGGGTTTCGATTGCATATCATCAAATTTGAAAGCGACATCTTGTATATCGACATCGTTTAGTTTTACTTTCCAACCTGCTTGTTTAATTGCGGTTGAATCTAAATTAGGCGTTTTAATTTCTTTGTCTTTTGCGCCTAATCGTAAATTTCCGCTTAGATTTTTTAGTTCGAAAGAATCGAAATCCAACAACTGATTGTTCAGATCTATTTTGTTTACCGATAAATTAAGATTGCCTAATTTAATTCCTGAATCAAGTTTGGAATCTTTATTATCATAAGCAATATCAATTTTAGACAAACTGATTTTGCCTAAGTTCAAGTTGAAATCATTTCTTTTCGAAATGGTATCAACAGTTTTTACAGATACTTCGGCAATTTTCTCGACAACATCCTGATCTAAAACTAATTTCAATCCATTTAGATTGATATTTGGAATGTCGAATTTCATTTTATCCAAATCGAATTCTTTGAATTTGGTATCGAAATGCGTAAGGTTTACTTTGATGTCATTCTTAGAAAAATCGTCTTTGAAGTTGAATTTGATATTATCCAGATTTACTTTTACAACTGAAATTGTAAATGGTTTCGCATTTGGATCTTCAACTTTTGGTTCTTTTGATTCGAAGGCTTTTATGATATAATCAAAATTGAATGCGCCGTTTTTATTTCTGGAAATATTTGCCGTAACATTTTCCAGCGAAACTGAATTGATTTCTAATTCGCTGCTTACTAATTTAAACAAGTCTACATCGACTTCTAATCGTTTACCTGCCAGTAAAGTATCTTTTTTTTGATCTTCAAAATAGAAACCTTCCAGCACTACATCTTTAGGAAATTTGATCGAAATATGATCTAATGAAACTTTGGTTTTTATTTTCCCCTGCAGGTAAGTAATGGCTTTGTCCTTGGCAAAATTCTGAATAGAGGGAACCTGAATTAAAACAATTAAAAGCAATAAAAGTGCAATGATAGAAACCACGCACCATAGTAGTATACGTAGTGTTTTTTTAAGAAAATGAATGGGCTTCTTATTCATAAGTCAATAAAACACGATTAGATTAAAGTTGCGTTATTATAAAGCTGTATTTATACAGTTTACAAAATTGGGAATTTTAAACTTTAACAATTTACATAATTACGCGCAATTATTCTAGAATTTTACTGAGAAATAATTATTTTCTTACTTTTAATTTACTGTGAAGGCATAAAGACACTCAGTTTTTCAATTTCTGAACTCTGTATTAAACAATGTAACTAAAATTTAATGTGCGTCCACTTTTCTTGTATCGCACTTATTTTTTGCTGAAGTTTAGCTAAGAATTTCTGATGTTGGTCTGATTCAGGATTAAAGCTTCTATGACGCAGGCTTTTTTGAATTTCTGAAACTTCCTGAAGAGTTGAAACACTTTCTTCTGAAATATAGTTTTCACTGAATTTGTGCCAGATATAATCAATCGCTACCTGATTGGGATGCAACATATCTTCGGCATAAAAACGATAATCGCGAAGTTCGTCCATCATGATTTCATACGAAGGGAAATATTCTAATTTTAAATTGTTGATATTAGATTTTAGATTGAAATGAACCGCTGCAAATAAATGCGATTTACTCAATTGATTTTCTGCAAAACCATCTTTGATATGGCGTACGGGAGAAACGGTAAAAATAAAGTTGATGTCCGGATTTAAAACCTGAATTAACTCAATAGTATTTTGAATACTTTTCTGGATTACTTCAATGGGCAATAGTTCTTTTGAAAATTGTTTTTGAGGTACTTTATGGCAATTGGCCACGATCTCATCACTTTCTAAATTTCGGTAAATCCAGGAAGTTCCGTAAGTAATAATAATGTGTGTGGCTTCTTTTAATTTTTTATTGGTTTCTGAAATGGCTTTATTCAAAGTTTCCAGTAATTCCTGCCGATCTGAATTGCTTAAATCAGAGTGTACTTCATAACTGTGCCAACGTTCGTTATAAAAGAAAACATCTTTCTCTGTATAAAATTCCTCCCTAACTATTCGGTTAATTATTTTCTCGATAGAAACGGGATTAAAAATAATCCCAAACGGATTGGTAACATTCTGAAATTTAAAATAATCAAATTTCTCTGCCATATTTTCGGCAAAACAAGAACCAAGAGAAATCACTTTCGAATTATAATCGATCGGATTATTCGATTTAGAAATTGGTATTTGGGTTCTGAATTGCATGGCTTTTTATTTTAAATACGAATTTCACCAATTTTCACCAATAAAAAAACCAAATACAGAAGTATTTGGTTTTTGGTGAAGTTTAAACTTATAACGCTTAATAAGTGTATTCTGTTATTTCATCACTTTCAGAATCATCTGTTTGGGTTTGTTTTGTTGGGTATGCTTTATCATTGTATTCATAAACACTATTAAAAATATTAGTTGTAACATTCCCCTCGCGAGTATAAACAGTAGTTAGTTTTGTTACATTATTTAAACTAGCACTTGTTTCATGGTCAATAAGTAAATTAAATCCTAAAATATTTTTGAAAGGATTGTTTTTAGCATCATATTCATATGTTTTAGTGTAGCTATACGATTCAAAATTTTCTACTTTACTTGTAAGGTTACCATTTACATAGGTCAAAATTCCTTCAGACCTTTTTGTTTCTACTTTTGTAGTCGGATCAACAGAATAATTTATAAAAGATATTGTTCCGTTTGCATTGTACGTATAAACTCTTTTAGAAATATAGGTTACAGTAGGCGCTATTTCTGTCAATACATCTATTTTTAATTTCCCGTTTTCATAGGTAATTTCATTTCTGGAACTAATATTCCCTTCTTCTGCAAAATCTTCGATTTTTGTTATAAAATTTCCAGTATAGGTGTATATTTCTTTATCACTCTCTGTATAGGCGGCACTTACTATTTTATTTCCGTCATAGGTCATGGTTGCAAAATCATTATCTCCCGGAGAGTCAGAATATTTATAACTAACAGTTTTAGGCAGAACGGCATTTGCTTCGTTTTCAGAACTCCCTTCACTAGAACAAGAAGCAAGTGTAAAAGCAGCAACTACAAAAAGGAATAATTGTTTTTTCATTTTTTAGAGGTTAAGTATTAATAATTGAAGGCAAATATAATGGATAGTATATTTAAATTGATAAGAATTTTCAACAAAATAAATGATAGTGAATTTGATATTTTGCCCATAAAAAAAACCAAATACAGAAGCATTTGGTTTTATATTGTTATTTGAATTTTAAAACTAGTACGTATATTCTATTTCGTATTCTATTGATTTACCTCCTCCATCGAATGAAGTCCTTCTTAAAGGATAACCATTCTCATTGTAAGTATAGCTTGTTAAATACGTCGCCACTTTTGTATCCTCAGAAGATGTTACGGTTGTTTTTAAAATATTATTTTTTCCAAAATAGCTCACTTCATTGAATAGCAGATCGAAACCTAAAATACTTTTAAGGGGATTATTTTTAGTGTCATATTCAAAAACCAATGTAGTTGTTACTGATTTAAATGTTTGCTCCTCTTTTACCAGATTACCATCTTTATAAGTCAGAGTACCTACGCTGGTTTGAATTTCTAATTCCGTTTTAGCATTAATCGAATAGTTTATATATGAAATTTGTCCATTCGAATTATGTGTATAGACCGTTTTTATAATATATTCTCCATTAGGATATTCTTTACTAAAAAGTATTCTATGAATTCGGGTTTTTAATTTTCCATTTTCATAACTATATTCAACTACTTTATCCGGAGTTTTATTTCCCTTTTCATCTATATCAAACACTTCTTGTTTTGTTATGATGTTACCGTTGTAGGTAAATATTGTTTTTGAATCAGAGTCGGTTATATCTACAATTTTCTTACCATCCAACTTAAGCGTGCTGGTAGTATTGGTTCCTAAAGATGGATTAGGATACAGGTATGAAACTGTTTTAGGAAAAACAAGATTCTCCTCTGAAGGAGTATCATCATCACTCGAACAGGATATTAATAAGAAAGTAAAGGCTCCAAAAAGAAGTAAAAGTTTTTTCATGCGGGTGTTTTTTTGTGGTGGCAAATTTAGATTAAAATAAAAAACAAAAAGTTTAAAATAATTAACATTTTTAATAACATAAATCAACTTCACAAACTCAAACTATTCACTACTTTTGCATCTTCTATTTTTTTAACATTCTCTCTATATGAAATTATTATATTCTTATATAATCAAACACAAATTGCTATTGCTTTTTGCGTTGATTATGGCCTCTATAAACATTTGTTTCAGTTTATCAGACTCTATTATTACCGGTAAATTAATGCAGGATTGCGGTGTTGGCCTACACAAATACGAAGGAAATGAAATTGGTTTTATAAAATCTTTATCCTTCTGGCTTGGTCTTTCTCTTGGTGCTGCAATGATTTCCAGAATTACCAAAAACTTTCAGGATTATTTTACTAATGTGGTAATTCAGCGAACCGGAGCTCAGATGTATACTGACGGAATCAAAAAATCTCTTGATTTACCTTATGCAGAATTCGAAGATCAACGAAGTGGTGAAACTTTAAGTAAATTAACCAAAGTTCGATCTGATTCTGAAAAACTGATTACGCTTTCGATCTCTTTGATTTTTCAAACTATCATCGGATTTATATTTGTAATTGTGTACGTGGCCCGAATCGATTATCGTATTTCGATTATCTTTTTGATTACGGCTCCAATTATCGCATTAATCAGTTCGTATTTAGGAAAAAAAATAAAGATTGTTTCCCGAAAAATTGTGAATCAGACCAATGCTTTGGCAGGTTCTACAACCGAAAGTTTGAGAAATATCGAATTGGTAAAAAGTCTTGGATTAACGTATCAGGAAGAAAAACGTCTGAACTTAAATACGTTTAAAATCCTTCAACTTGAACTGGAAAAAATCCGTTTTATCAGAAGTTTGAGTTTTATTCAGGGAACAACGGTTCACTTTTTAAGAACTTGCGTGGTCTTTACTTTATACTATTTCTTGTTTGGAAATAAAATTATTGTAGGCGATCTGTTAACGATGGTTTTCTTTACTTTCTTCATTTTTGGACCTTTGCAGGAATTAGGAAATTTTATCATTGCCTTAAATGAAACTAAGGTTTCTATGGAGAATTTCAAAACTTTATTAAGTGCTCCAAAAGAATTTCGTCCGAAGAATCCAAAACATGTTGGAGCCATTCAGTCTTTATTATTTTCGAATGTGAGTTTTCAGCATAAAACGGCTAAATTTAAAGCCGTTGAAAATATTAATTTTGAAATTAAACAAGGTGAAACCGTTGCTTTTGTTGGCCCGTCAGGATCCGGAAAAACAACTTTGGTTAAATTATTAGTAGGATTATATACTCCCGCCGAAGGTCAGGTACTTTATAATGAAATTGATTCTACCGAAATTGATTTACTTGATCTAAGAAAACAATTAGGATTCGTTACTCAAGATGCTCAATTATTCTCCGGAACCATTCGTGAAAACTTATTGTTCGTGCGACCTAATGCAACCGATGAAGATTTATATGATGCATTAAAACGTGCCAGCTGTGAAAAATTGCTACAACGTGCCGAAGATGGTTTAAACACTACAATTGGTGAAGGCGGAATTAAAGTTTCGGGTGGAGAGAAACAGCGTTTATCTATCGCTCGTGCTATTTTAAGAAATCCAAATTTATTGATTTTTGATGAAGCAACTTCTGCCTTGGATTCGATTACCGAAGAAGAAATTAATGCTACAATAAGAAACATATCCGACCAAAACAGAATCACGGTTTTAATCGCACACAGATTATCTACCGTAATGCATGCTGATAAAATATTTGTACTTGAACAGGGTAAAATTATTGAATCAGGTAAACATGACGATTTGATTGTCGAGAAAGGTTTGTATTACGCTATGTGGCGTCAGCAAATTGGGGAAAGAAAGTGATTTTTTTAATCGCGCAAAGACGCAGAGCCGCAAAGTTTTTTTTTAAGCTTTGCGGCTTTTCTTTTTTTATTGAATAAACTTTTATCTCAATCTAAATGTGAAGAAAAAATTACGCAAAGCCTCAGAGTCGCAAAGTTTTTGTCTCAACTCCAAGATCTTGTGCTAGTTTTTTTATTGATTAATCTAAAGATTATTGACAATTCTTGTAATACCGAACTTAATCAAAGGAACATTAAAATTTATCAACAAACCTAATTTCATTTTTGTAATTTTCAAATATGTCATAATTTGTTTTGCATGAACTTCTGTTATTTTTTCAATTGATTTAATTTCTAAAATCAATTTATTCTCGATTATTAAATCAGTTCGAAAACCAATATCAAGTTTAATTTCATCCCAAATAACTGGAATTGCTTTTTGTCTTTCTACAAATAATCCTTTTTTAGTTAATTCGTGATATAAAATTGATTCATAAACCGATTCTAACAAGCCAGGCCCAAGTTTTACATGCATTTTGTAACAGATATCGACTACGATACCTGAAATTTCGTTTTCAGTCATACTTAAAAATAAAGTATAAACTTACAAATTTAATTTCTCTAAAATAAAAAAGTCGCAAAGTCTTTAAAAAAACTTTGCGACTCTGCGTCTTTGCGCGAAATATAAAATAACGTTTTACAAATTTCTTAAACCGTTACTTTACAAAATCAACTGCGTGTGCTAAAGCCTCAGCGATTCCAGCAGCATTTTTACCTTTTCCGGATGCGAAGAAAGGTTGCCCTCCTCCGTTTCCTTCAATATATTTTCCTAATTCTTTAATAACTGCATTTGCATTTAAGCTTTTGCTTGCTACTAATTCTTTAGCGATATAACAGTGAATATTTGGTAAACCATCTTCTACAGAAGCTAAAAACACAAACGAATCTGGTTTCGAACTTCCTAAAGCAGAAGCCAGCTCTTTTGTTGATGCCATGCTTAAATCTACTTGTTTTGCAAGGAAATTTACTCCGTTTACTTCCTGAAAATCTTTCTCTAATTCAGATTTTAAAGCGTTTACTTTTTCTTTTAGTAATTGTTCGATTTGCTTTTTCAATTTAGCATTATCATCTTGAAGTGAAGCCACAGATTTTAAAATATCCTGAGGATTTTTTAATGTTTCTTTGATTTCAGATAAAGTATTCTCCTGATTTTTATAAAAATCCTTTACTGCATCACCTGTAATTGCTTCAATACGACGAATTCCAGCTGCTACTGCACCTTCAGAAATGATTTTAAAATGCCAGATTTCTGCTGTGTTTTTCACGTGAATTCCACCACAAAGTTCTTTACTATCACCAAATTCAATCATACGAACATTATCTCCGTATTTCTCTCCAAATAAAGCCATTGCACCTTTATCTAATGCTTCTTTAATCGGGATATTTCTGTGTTCTACTAATTGTAGTTGTGCTTCGATTTGTGCATTTACACTTGCTTCAACCTGACGTAATTCTTCCTCTGAAACTTTAGAAAAATGCGAAAAGTCAAAACGTAAATAATTTGGATTTACCAATGAACCTTTTTGCTCTACGTGAGTTCCAAGAAGGTTTCTTAAAGCCAGATGCATTAAATGCGTAGCAGAGTGATTTTTTGAAGTTGCACCTCTTAAATCTGTATTTACTTTTGCTACAAAACCAGCTTCAATATTTTCCGGCAATTGTTTTGCAAAATGCAAAATCAAATTATTTTCTTTCTTTGTATCAATAATTTCGATTGTTTCGTTTGCCGAAACTAAAGTTCCTTTATCTCCAACTTGTCCTCCACCTTCCGGATAAAATGGTGTATTATCTAAAACGATTTGGTATAAGATTCCGTCTTTCTTAGAATCAACTTTACGAATTCTGGTAATTTTTACCTCATTCTCTACCTGATCGTAACCAACGAAAGTTTCTACGTTTCCAGGAATCAAAACTGACCAGTCTTCTGTTGAAACTTCTGATGCTGCACGTGAACGATTTTTTTGTTCCTGCATCGACGCATCAAATTCAGCTTCGTTAAAAGACATTCCTTTTTCTTTTAAAATTAAAGCAGTTAAATCTTTCGGGAAACCAAAAGTATCGTACAATTCGAATGCTTTTGCTCCGGAAACTTCTAAACCTTTAGTTTGTGCAATTACATTGTCTAACAATTGTAATCCCTGATCAAGAGTTCTTAAAAAAGAAGCTTCTTCTTCGCGAATTACATTCGTAACCAATTGTTGTTGCGATTTGATTTCCGGGAAAAATTCCCCCATTTGATTCGCTAAAACTTCAACCAATTTATTGATAAAAGGTTCTTTTGTACCTAAGAAAGTAAATCCGTAACGAATTGCACGACGTAAAATTCTACGAATTACATAACCAGCTCCCGTATTTGATGGTAATTGTCCGTCGGCAATTGCAAAAGCAACAGCACGTACGTGATCTACTACAACGCGAATCGCAATATTGGTTTTATTTTGTTCTTCTGAGATATTTTTTACTTCGTCAGATGTATATTTTAAACCTGTAATTTGTTCTACTTTCTCGATAAGCGGCGTAAAAACATCCGTATCATAATTAGATGTTTTTCCTTGCAAAGCCATACACAAACGCTCAAATCCCATTCCGGTATCTACGTGTTGTGCAGGAAGTTTTTCTAAAGATCCATCTGCTTTACGGTTGAATTCCATGAATACATTATTCCAGATTTCAACTACTTGCGGGTGATCATTATTTACTAAACTTTTTCCTGAAACTAATGCTTTTTCTTCTTCTGAACGTAAATCAACGTGAATTTCAGAACAAGGTCCGCATGGTCCCTGATCTCCCATTTCCCAGAAATTATCTTTTTTATTTCCAAGAATAATTCGGTCTTCATCGATTAATGTTTTCCAGATATCCCAAGCTTCCTGATCAAAAGGAACATTATCTTCTTTGCTTCCTTCAAAAACAGAAACATATAGATTTTCTTTTGGAATTTTATAAACTTCTGTCAATAAAGTCCAAGCCCAGTTGATAGCTTCTTTTTTGAAATAATCGCCAAAAGACCAGTTACCTAACATTTCGAACATGGTATGGTGATACGTATCAAAACCTACATCTTCAAGATCATTATGTTTTCCTGAAACACGAAGACATTTTTGCGTATCGGCTATTCTTTTGCTTTTTGGTGTTCCGTTTCCTAAAAAATATTCTTTAAACTGGGCCATTCCCGAGTTGTTGAACATTAAGGTTGGATCATCTTTAAGTACAATAGGAGCCGACGGAACGATTAAGTGCCCGTTGCTTTTAAAAAAATCTAAAAATTGTTTACGTACGTCTTGTGATTTCATGTTTATTAATGAGATAATTTGAAAATGTGTCAATAAATAAATGTGCCAATTTGATAATGTGACAATTAGATAATTTTAAACTCAAAATTCATAGCTCAAAACAATAAACTACCCAATTAATACATTATCTAATTATCAAATTGACTCAATTATCTAATTATTTTATTCTTGAAAAAAAGCTTCGAACAACTGAAACATTTATTAAATTTGTTCGACTAACTTATTTTACAAGCTGCAAAAATAGGGTATTTTAAAATATGGCGAAAGTAAAATATTATTACGACTCAGAAAATCTGGCTTATACGAAAATAAAAACCAGAAAAAGAATCAAAATCGGTTACGCATTACTGTTTTTGCTGGCTTCGGCATTATTTGTTTTTTTAGTTTTTGTACTATTAATTAACACTCCTTATTTCGAAACCCCAAAAGATCGCTTACAAGCACGTGAGATTGAAAATTTGAAATTGCAATATGCCATTTTAAACAAAAAAATGGATGAAATTGATGATGTAACCGAGGCATTAGAAAACAGGGACAACAATATATACAGGGTTTATTTTAATAAAACTGAAATTCCGGATTCGATCAGAAAAGCAGGTTTTAGAGATCCTAAACGCTATAAAGATTTAGAAGGTTACAACAATTCGCAATTGGTATTAAACACCACAAAACGAATTGACAGATTATCGAAAGAATTGGCTATTCAGTCTAAATCATTAGATGAAATTTTGAAACTGGCGAGTACAAAAGGAAATTTGTTACTGGCAATTCCTGCCATTCAGCCTGTCAGGAATGAAAATTTAAAACGAATGGCTTCGGGTTTCGGATATAGAACTGACCCTTTCACGAAAGTGCGAAAAATGCATAACGGAATGGATTTCACGGCCAATACAGGTTCTCCGGTTTATGCCACAGGCGATGGTGTTGTAGAAAGAGCTGATGCCTCTGCCTCGGGATTTGGAAATCATGTTGTGATCAGGCATGGTTTTGGATACGAAAGTTTGTATGCGCATTTAAGCAAATACAATTGCAGAGCCGGACAACACGTAAAACGAGGAGATGTTATTGGATACGTAGGAAGCACAGGAAGATCTGAAGGGCCACATTGTCATTATGAAGTACATAAAGACGGAAAAGTCGTGAATCCTTTGAATTTTTATTACGGGAATATTTCGGCTGCAGAATACGTTGCTATTTCGCAAATGGCCAACCAGGAAAACCAGTCATTAGATTAATCCTCCAAAAAGTAGTATTTTTGGATAAAATAGAAAATTAAAAAAACATGCATATTGAGCTTTCAAAAGATAAAAGGTATTATAGCATTGGCGAAGTTGCCAAAGCTTTTAATGTCAATGCATCATTGATTCGGTTTTGGGATAGCGAATTTGACATTTTGAAACCTAAAAAAAATGCCAAGGGCAACAGAATGTTTACGCCCGAGGATATCACCAATCTGCAATTAATATATCATTTAGTTAAAGAAAGAGGTTTTACTCTTGATGGCGCAAGAACCCATTTGAAAGAGGGTCAGAAGAAAACATTAGATAAATTCGAAATAATACGTAAATTAGAGACCATAAAAACGCAATTGAACGAAATTAAAAACGAATTATAGTATATTTATTAAAAAATTAGAAACAAACTTAAATTAAAACGGATATGAAAAAATGGTTAATCCCTGTAGGAATCATAGTAGTATTAATCGCTATTATTGCTTTTTGGTCAATTGGAATTAAAAATACTGGTTTGCAAAAAAATCAGGCTGTTAATAAAGAATGGGGAAATGTGAGTACTACTTACCAAAGAAGAAATGACCTTATTGGAAACTTAGTAAATACTGTAAAAGGTGCTGCAGATTTCGAAAAATCAACATTAACCGCTGTAATTGAAGCTCGTGCAAAAGCTACTTCAGTAACTATTGATCCAAGTAATGTAACTCCTGAGCAATTAGCGCAATACAACCAGGCACAAAGTGGTGTATCTTCATCTTTGTCTAGATTGTTAGTTTCTGTTGAACAATATCCAACATTAAAAGCAAACGAAAATTTCTTGAAATTACAAGACGAACTGGCTAGTACAGAAAACCAAATTTTAACAGCAAGAACTCGTTTTAACGAAGCTGTACAAGATTATAATGGTTACGTTCTTGCAATTCCAAATAGCTGGTTTTTAAGCTACAAAGAAAAACCATATTTTGAAGCTGTTGCAGGTGCCGATAAACCAGTTGAAGTAAAATTCTAAAGATTTAATATTTTTGATTAACGATTTTAGATTTCAGATTTAATCTGCAATCTAAAATCTACAATCTAAACTCTAAAATAATTTCGATGTCAAAAGTAGAAGAATTTTTATCCAAAGAAGAAGAACAAGATATTGTTGAAGCTATTCGCGTGGCCGAAAAAAATACTTCTGGCGAAATTAGAGTACATATAGAACAAACTACTTCTAAAGTTCCTTTTGACAGGGCTTTAGAAGTTTTTCATGAATTAAAAATGAATGAAACCCAGCAAAAAAACGGGGTTTTATTTTACTTCGCCGTAGCAGACAAAACTTTTGCAATTTGCGGAGACAAGGGTATCAATGATCTTGTTGCATCAGATTTTTGGGATTGTACCAAAGAGGCCATGATTACCCAATTTAAGTCAGGAAACTTTAAACAAGGTATTGTTGACGGCATTTTGAATGCGGGTGAACAATTAAAAAAATACTTTCCGTGGTTTGAAGGTGACACTAACGAATTATCAAACGAAATCTCAAAAGGATAAACAATGAAAATTTCCAAAAACAAAACATCTTATTCAAAAGGACTTTTTCAGTTTACCTTTTTACTAATCGCTTTTTTTACCACCAATTGTATTTTTGCACAATTTACAATTCCGGAAAAACCAAGTTTGCAAACTTCAGTATACGATTATGCCAATATTTTAAGCGCATCTGAAAAAGCTCAGCTTGAGGAAAAACTAATTCGTTACTCAGATTCGACCACAACTCAAATTGTTGTCATTACTATCGAAAGCTTAAAAGGCGAAGATGTTAGCCAGCTGGCGACAAAATGGGGACAAACCTGGGGAATTGGAGGAACTGCAAAAGATGACAATGGTGTTGTTATTTTATTGGCCAAAAACGAAAGAAAGATAGCAATCAATCCCGGATATGGAGTTGAAGACCGTTTGACAGCAGGAATTGGCGGAACAATAATTAGAAATATTATCATTCCTGAATTTAAAGCCGGAAGTTTTTACAACGGACTTGATAAAGGTACGGATGCGATAATCGATGTTTTTAAAGGCAAATTTAAAGGCGAACGCAAACAAGCTAAAGGAAATGATTTTCCTATATTGCCCTTTATTGTTATTGTCGTAATTGTGTTAATTTTACTGTCTCGAAATAAAGGCGGAGGAGGAAATTCAGGCAATAATAACGGCGGTGGCGGACCAAGCCTGCTCGATGTTATTATTCTAAGTAATCTTGGAAGAAGCAGCGGTGGCGGATTTGGAGGTTTTGGCGGCGGATCATCCGGAGGCGCCGGAGGCTTCGGTGGAGGTTTTGGCGGAGGAGGATTCTCTGGTGGAGGTTCTAGCGGAGGCTGGTAAAACAAAGTCACAGTTTTTAGTGGCAGTTTTCAGTTTTAAAAAATTTATAATTTACAATTAATAATTCAAGATAGATGTTATCACATAAAGCAAAATACGCCCTTAAGGCCTTACTTTATTTAGCAGAACAAGACGAAAATCACATTTCAAGAACGATAGAAATTGCTGATGGCGCCAATATTCCTAAAAAGTTTTTAGAGCAAATTTTATTAGATCTAAAACGAGGACGTTTTGTGAGCAGTAAGCAGGGAAAATTTGGCGGATATTATCTGATACGCTCCAAAAATGACATTACTTTAGCAGAAATTCACCGTTTATTTGATGGTGCAATTGCGCTTTTACCATGTGCTTCGTTAAACTTTTACGAGCCATGTTCTGATTGTAAAACCGAGGAAGAATGCAGTCTGAGACATGGTCTAATGATCATTCGCGACGAGACTCTTAAAGCAATGCAAGGCATCACAATAGCCTCACTTGTAAAGAAATAAAAAAATATTTCTTAATTCCTAGTAAATCTATAGAATTTACATATATTTGCAAAAAAATCAACAAACCAATTTACAAAATTTAACCAATATGAAAGTAAATTACAATCGATCAGGTGGGTCAAAAAATCTTTTGCAAAGAAACCAAAATCTTCAATTCACTACGGTGAAAAACAATTCTTCTATGATGTGTATGTGCTGGTAAAAAAATTTTTAATTTAAATTCTACTAATCACATATACTTAATATAAAAATGAAAAATTCTATAAAAAATATACTTACAGTACTATCTATTTTAACTTTCTCTGTATCATTTGCACAAAACATTGAAGGTGTAGTTAAAACGAGTGAAAACACACCTCTTGAAGCTGTTAACGTTGTTGTTAAAGGAACTACCACTAACACTACTACTGATAGCGAAGGGAGATTTACAATCAATAGTAAAGGAAAACTTCCTTTAACAATCTTGGTTCAGTATGTAGGCTATAAAACTACAGAAATCGAACTTGCTGATTTGCCAACTGCGCCATTACAAGTAACTCTTAGAGAAGAAAATGAACTTATTGAAGTTGTTGTTTCTTCACGACGCCGAATAGAAAAAGTACAGGATGTGCCAATTGCAATATCTGTTATTACGGGTAAACAAGCAGAACAAACAGGAGCTTTTAACGTAAATCGTATTAAAGAATTAGTTCCATCAGTACAATTGTATTCTTCTAACCCTAGAAATACCGGAATCAATATTCGTAGTCTTGGTTCTCCTTTTGGACTTACGAATGACGGAATCGATCCCGGAGTTGGTTTTTATGTAGACGGCGTTTATTATGCACGTCCGGCTGCTACTACTTTAGACTTTATTGATGTTGAACAAATAGAAGTTTTACGTGGACCACAAGGATCTTTGTTTGGAAAAAACACAACATCGGGTGCATTTAACATTACAACCCGTAAACCAAGTTTTACTTCTGGAGCTGATTTTGAAGTAAGCTACGGAAACTACAATTTTCTACAAGCTAAAGCATCTGTAACAGGAGCTTTAGGTAAAAAAGTTGCTGGTCGTTTATCTTTCTCCGGAACACAACGTGACGGTCTTATTGACAACGTTGCTACAGGAAGACCTACGAATACTTTAAACAATCAGGGAATTAGAGGTCAATTGCTTTGGACTCCATCAGTAAATACTAATATTATATTAGCAGCAGATATTACAACACAACGTCCTGACGGATATGCTCAGGTTGTTGCAGGTGTTGCACCTACGCAAAGAGCTGCTTATCGTCAGTTTGATGCTATTATTAAGGACTTAAACTATCAATTGCCAAGCTTAAATGCTTTTGACCGTAAAATAGATCATGATACTCCATGGCGTTCAGGACAAGATATGGGTGGTATCTCTCTTAATATTGATACCAAAATTGGTACAGGAACTCTTACTTCGACTACAGCTTGGAGATTCTGGAACTGGGATCCATCAAATGACAGGGATTTTACAGGATTACAAGTTTTGGCTAAATCTCAAAACCCAACAAGACAAACACAATTTACACAAGAAGTTCGTTACGCTGGTCAGCTTACAGAAAAAATTAGTGGTGTTGTAGGTGTATTCTTTATTGATCAGACTTCTCAAACAGACGGTACAGAAGAATCTGGTAATGCACAATGGAGATTTGCTCAAAGTACGACTAGTCCTTTATGGAAAACTCCGGGACTTTTTGAAGGATACGGAATTAAAACTGACGCTAACATCAGATCTTCGAGTGCGGCAGTATTTGGTCAGATTGACTGGGCGATTACAGATCGTCTTCACATTTTACCAGGTTTAAGATATAATTTTGATAAAAAAGACGCGCATTATGCCCGTACAACATACGGAGGTCTTCAAACTACAGATCCTGCATTATTAGCGTTGAAAAAACTAGTATATTCTGATCAGGCATTTGATTCTAGTACTGACAATACTGACTTTTCAGGAAACTTAACGTTGACTTATAAAGCTTCGGATAAAATTAATGCTTATGCTACTTATGCAAAAAGCTACAAACCGGTTGGTGTAAACGTAGCGGGACTTCCTACTGATGCAAAAGGTGCTCCGTTATTAGATCTTGCTGTAATTAAACCAGAGAAAGTAAATCACTACGAGGTGGGAGTTAAAACTTCTCCGTTTAGAAATTCAGTATTCAACCTTGCTTTCTTTAATACAGAAATAAAAGATTTTCAAACGAACGTTCAGGCAGCTGAATTGGGTGTAAACCGTGGATATCTAGCCAATGCTGATAAAGTACGTGTAAGAGGTGCTGAACTTGATGCCAGCTTTGTTATCAGCCAGAACTTAACTATAAATGGTGCTGCAACCTATACAGAAGGTACATACGTTAAATTTACAAATGCACCACTGCCATTAGAAGAAACCGGAGCTCCGGTAGCATTCAAGGATGTTTCAGGAACTGATTTACCAGGTGCTTCAAGATGGGCAGGATCTTTAGGAGGTGAATATTCTAACAGTGCAAAATTCTTCGGAAACACAGGAAAAGCTTTTATTGCATTAGATTCTTACGCTCGTTCTGAATTTTCATCAAGTCCATCAGCTTCAAAATATTTAGTTGTTCCGGGTTATGCTATTTTTAATGCTCGTATAGGTTTCCGCGCTTCGCAAGGTTTATCTGTTCACTTCTGGGGACGTAACCTTTTAAACAAAGATTACTATGAGCAATTATTACCGGCAGGTGGAAACACAGGACAATACGCTGGAGTAATTGGTGATCAAAGAACTTACGGAGTTACTCTTAAGTATTCGCTATAATCACAATTAGTTAGTTTCAATACATGAAACGAGATAGGTTTTTAAAATCTATCTCGTTTTTTTATGCAATGAAATAACAAAATAGCATTTAAAACAAGTTTTAATACGGGATAGATCTCTCCTGATTTGTATATATTCGCAGCTTGAATTTATATAAAGAATGAAAGTTCTCCAATTATTAGTTTTTTTAGTTTTCATCACTCCTTTTTTATCTGCACAAAGTATAAAAAATACTGACCAGCAAACCTTAATCTGGATAAGATATTACAATATTTTACCTGTCACCGAAAAATGGGCCATTCATTCTGAGATTGACAACAGAAGTTTTTTGAATCCCGTTAATGAAAATTTATTTGCTCTAAGAATTCAGGGAAGATACCGGGTTCATAAAAACATTGATCTGGGCAGCGGTTTCGCTTATTTTAATGTGAATACACAAGATCCTCACATTGATCCTGATTATTCTATTCCTGAGTATCGTGCTCAGCAAGATGTTACCTTTATTAATGATATTGCTAAAGTTACTTTTCATAACCGTTTTCAGCTCGAAGAACGTTTCATTCAAAAAGCAAATAAAACAGCATTATTGGATGATTTTTCTTTTGCGTATCGATTTAGATACAGATTACAAGCAACATTTGATCTTTGGAAAAAAGAAAGACAAAGCCTAAAGGGAACAATTTCTGACGAAGTGATGTTCAATTTCGGAAAAGACAATAAAAAAAATACTTTCGATCAAAATCGAATTTATGCTGCATTACGTTATCATTTCAACCCCAATATTGGACTTGAATTAGGTTATCTAAAAAGTTTTCAAAGACGTTCCAGCGGAATTGATTTTTATGATCGTGATATTATTCGTTTTACGGTCTATCACAGAATTAATCGGAAACCAAGGATTTAGAAAGAAAAATCAATATAAAAATTCCAAATTCCATTACAAAAAACTCAGGCAAAACCAGTTCCATCCGTAAGCCAGGCAATAGCAAACAAGCGAAGCAAATCTGCAGCTATAAAAAAAGACGCACTGCTGTGCGTCTCTACGTAAAATTCTTTGTCCCTTTGAACCTCTGCCACTTTGAACCTTAATTAATCCATCCTCTGCCTTCTCTTCCCTCCTTTTTCGGCACCTGCAAAATTTCCTATTTTATAACTTACAGAAAACATTACGTAACGCTTCAGTACGGTATTTTCTTCATCACGAATAGACGTTGCAGAGATCGTTCTGGTAGCGCTTTGATTTTGATTTAAAACATCATACACTTTTACTTTGGCGTAGACTTTTTTATCGAAAAATCCATAAGACAAACTGGTATTCCATAAATAAAAATCTTTTTTGAAATTGCTCGAAATACTGGAATTATAAGTATATCCAAAATCATTTCCGAAAATTAAATTCTCCGGCCAATAACTAGTGGTTTGCAAATTGATTCGGTGCACTACATTCGAACTGGCAGCTCTTGACGAATTTTCATAATTGGTCTGATTGTACGATAAACTATAAGATGGCGAAATAATAAGAAGTTCCCCGTATTCGTAAGTCAAATTTACTTTTGGCGTTACAGCGGTAGATTTTGCATTGTACAAAACTGCATTTGTAAAACCTTTATCGAAGGCATAACTACCGTTTAACCCAAAACCATAGCGTAAAACATGGGCATCTCTCTTTATTGACTGATTCCAATTTCCTCCAATTGTCGCGATATAAGTTCCTGAAATATTCACATAAGTTGTAGTTCTTTTTCCGCTATCATCATAAATCGAAGTAGAAACTACGTCGTTATTATAATAATCTCCTTTTACAAACAAATTATAACCGGAACGTGTGCGGAAATCATAATTTCTAAAACTAAAATTAGCGCTATTTTTTTCGATAGGATTCAAATTAGGATTTCCTGTTATGGTATTTAACGGATTGGTTAAATTGAGAACCGGCAGTAACTGAACCGCTGTAGGAAGCGTATTTGAATAATTGTATTTGAATGATAAATTCTTAGAACGGCTAAACTTATATCGTATCTGAAAATCTCCGTACGGCAATGCATATCGTTTGTTTAAATCAGTTGCTTTATCAAGATATAATGAATGATTATCAAACTCTACAATGGCTGTGCTCGAATTCAGGTTGACTGTATATTTACTCTTTTGCCAGGTTATTCCAATTTTCGGACTGAACGAATTTTGTTTTGATGTTGTATAATTGGTCAACGATTCATTAAGATCTGAATACGATTGTGTTCCTCCATCAAAATCGAATGTTTTTGCATCTTTTATTTCTTTGCTCCAATCAAAATTAGATCCAAATCTTATTCTTAAAGAATCTGTTACCGGTTCTGTATATTCAAGCGCAAGCGAATAAGTGTCGTTGCTATTATTGTTTATACTTTTCTGATTTCTATCATCATTGGGTTTGCTATCCTGATAAAAAATAGTTTGAGAGAGATTTTGTGCTTCAGAGTCTGTATTGGTACTATTACCATCAAAGAAAAGATTAAAATTACGAGCCTCTTTCTTAAAAGATTTATTGAAGTTTATCGTGTTTCCTAAACTCGTATTTGTACTTTCTGAATAGGATTTAGCAGTGCTTTCATTCAGAGAGTTTCCGTTTTCATCTTCAGAGAAACTTGACGAAGACGTATTAGTATCCGATCGGGATTGATTCACTTTTGGAGAAATCACCAATCGAGTTGACGGATTAATTTTATATTCTAATTCAAAATTTGCGTTATTTCCTGTACTTTCATTTCTTGTCTTAGAATCAGATGAAGTGGCAATATTTCCGGTTGGCAAAAAACTAACCTGATCAGATTTACTATCGTTATTATTAATGGAATTCGAAAAATTATAACTTCCCATTGCCATCAATTTTTCGGTCCAGTCATCAGAATAATTAAGCCCTACCAAATTAGATTGCGTAATACCTTTACCACCGCCGGAGCCGCCACTATTCCCTTTTGCGTTTCGGCCGCCTCCCATATTATCAAATACCTCATCCATCGCAAAACCGGTAGAATTAATATTATTAGATGATGCCAAAACACTTATTTTTTGTTTGTTATTGAAAAAATTCAAAAGCAAACTGCTTTCATATCGATCATCAGATCCATATCCTCCCAGAATTTTCCCAAAATACCCCTTGTTTTTCTTTTCGTCAATGGTGATATTGATGCTCGAATAATCCGAAGTCGATTCCTGCTTAGAAAGTTCTTCTTTTTTGGTTTTAAAATCAGAAACCTGAATTTTTTTGATAATTTCTGCCGGAAGATTCTTTAAAGCAATGGCACCTTCTTTATCAAAAAAAGTTTTTCCGTTTACCAAAACCTGGTTTACTTCCCGCCCGTTTACAGTTACTTTTCCATCAGTACCTACATCAAAACCAGGCAATTGTTTCAGCAACGTTTCTACATTCGAATCTGGCCGTACTTTATACGAAGCGGCATTAAACTCCAGAGTATCTTTTTTGATGGTAATAGGCGGAGCTTCACTTTTTATAACCACGTTATCTAAAGCATTTGCAGCCTCTAGCAAATACAATTTGCCAAAATCTTTGCTTTCAAGAAGTCCTTTTTCTTCTTCAAAATAAGGCTGATAGCCCATATAGTTTACTTTTAGAAAAACAGGCTTATCGTATTTTTTGGTTTTAATGCTAAAAGATCCGTTTTTATCGGTTGTAGCATATTCAATTACAGTCGAATCCTTTACGGTTGTAAAATAAACTGTTGCCAGTTCCAGCGGTAATTGCGTATTAATATCGACAACGGTTCCTTTAATAACAATGTCGTTCTGGGCACTTGCCGAATAACAAAAGAGAGAAAAAAGTATAAAATAATAAATTTTGGTCATAAAATGGTTGGTTAGAAATAGTTAGACCCCAATAGCGTCAAATGGTTTAATGGCAAGTTCAACATTTGTTCAAACAGTGTGCCATTAAAGCCAACAAAAACTTTTTCGAATGATAAAATGCATAAAAAAAGTCCCCATTTCTGAGGACTTTTACTTTTATTTTTCTCTGATATAAATATCAATCGGCACTCCTGAAAAGTCCCAATTTTCTCTAATTTTATTTTCAAGATATCTCTTATATGGTTCCTTAACATATTGTGGCATATTGGCAAAAAACACAAACTGAGGCGTTTGAGTTGGCAACTGCATACAATATTTAATTTTTACATATTTACCTTTTGTTGCTGGCGGCGGATAAGCTTCGATCACCTTCAACATAAATTCGTTGAATTTAGAAGTTGGGATTCTTTGTTTTCTGTTTTCAAAAACAGTAACCGTAGCTTCTAATGCTTTTAATAAACGTTGTTTCGTTAAAGCCGAAACGAACAAAATTGGCACATCAGTAAAAGGCATTAATTCTTTTTTGATTTTCTCTTCGTAATCACGAGTCGACATGGTATCTTTTTCTACCAAATCCCATTTGTTTACCAGAATTACAACACCTTTACGGTTTTTCTCTGCCAGCCAGAAAATACTTTGATCCTGACCTTCAAATCCACGGGTTGCATCGATAACCAAGATACAAATATCTGCGTGTTCAATTGCACGAACAGAACGCATTACTGAGTAAAACTCTAAATCTTCCTTAACTTTTGCTTTACGACGGATTCCCGCAGTATCTACTAAATTAAATTCAAAACCAAAACGGTCAAATTTAGTATCAATTGCATCACGAGTTGTACCCGCGATATCCGTTACAATATATCTGTCTTTACCAATAAGTGCGTTAATAAAACTAGATTTACCAGCATTTGGACGTCCTACAACTGCAAAACGAGGCAATTCAGCCACTTCTTCAACTGGTTCTTTTTCAGGAAAAGCATCGATTAATGCATCTAATAAATCTCCTGTTCCGCTACCCGAAATACTTGCAAAGGTAAAATAATCTCCTAAACCAAGATTATAAAATTCAATTGCATCTTTCTCACGCATTGCGTTATCTACTTTATTTACAGCCAATAAAACAGGCTTAGTTACTTTACGCAACAATTTCGCCACCGTTTCATCCATTGGTGTAATACCTTCTTCTACATCAACTACAAAAATAATAACATCAGCCTCATCGATAGCAAGCTCTACTTGTTTACGAATTTCACCTTCAAATACGTCATCAGAACCGCGAACATATCCACCGGTATCAATTACAGAAAACTCTTTTCCGTTCCACTCGCTTTTACCGTAGTTTCTATCCCTGGTAACTCCAGAAACCGAATCTACAATAGCTTCTCTTCTTTGTATCAGCCTATTAAAAAGGGTTGATTTCCCTACATTAGGTCTTCCTACTATCGCAACAATGTTATTCATTTTTTTGAATTTTAGATTTTAGATTCCAAATTTTAGATTTAAAAACCTAATCACTTGTTATCCAAAATGCTTTATTTTAATTTTTTGCAAAGGTAGTTAAAAAAGTGACTAAGTCGCTAAGTTTCTAAGTACCTAAGTTTTTTATTATTTTTCTTATTATTTCAGCCTGTTTTTCAGGAGCTGTTTCCTGTTTCCTGCTATCCGTTACAATCTCTTGTGTCGCTAAAGAAGCGCCACAAAAGGATTTCCACTTCTATCAGGGCTAGGGCTTCAGACTTACAAGAACTTCAGTCAATATCAAAAATTATAATTTTGTATTATCTAAAAATCCTTTTATCAACCTGATTACAAACCTTTAACCTTCTTGATTTTTAATAATTGTTTTTCAATTATTTACACTTTTCATAAATATATTGAGGTCTCGCTCCCATTCTGTAAGAACTAAAATCACCTTTATTAGACAACTTCAAAGTAAATCCTTCCTCTTCCTCTGAATTAAAAAACTTAATATCCCGAATTTTAATTTTTCCCGAAATAACATTTACAGGACCTATTTTATAATTACTAAATGGAAAAGGTTTATCGCCAAAATCCCAGTAAATCAGTTCTTTTTTATCAAAATCAACGTATGCCTTATTCTCTGCATCACAAAACCTTCTGTTATGCGATAAAAATTCTTCGACTTGCGCTTCTGTATCTATTGGCACAAACTCTTTTTCCGGGTCTGTGTACAAAACATCATCTACAACATCCTGAGTAATACCCACCAAATGTTTGTTGTTTTTATAAATACCAAAGTACAATGTCAAAACCCTGCTTTTATCTTTAGACATTACATCGGCTCTGTAATTGCATATTTTTTCAAGCTTTCGAAAAGGCTTTTTATCTTCATCTGACCGATTACTATACGTATCATCAAAATCATCCAGACGGAATTTATTTTGATAATTCACATAATAAAAACCCGTCTTTTTAAATTCTCCATCACCCAGATATTCAGGAAATTTTCCAAATTCTACATTATCATAGATTTTAAAATCAAACCATTCAATCCAGTCATCAATTTTATTCGGAAAACTTAAAATAGGATAATAACCATCTTTTACAAATATGGCCAATCCATCGTTTTTATCAATAAACTTATTAATATTCGCAGCTTTATTGGTATTGAATTGCTTTATGAATTCACTTAAAAACAATCTTACCTCTTTATCAGAACACGCCGTTGTATCAAAAACTACAGAGTCTTTTTGCACAATAGCTTGCGTTTTTTTGATTTCAGGTTGAGCTGGAAGCGCTTTTTCCTTCGAACCAAAAAAGTAATTTATACCCACAATCAATATAAGTCCGCAACATATTGGTATTGAATACTTCGTTGAAACCTGCATAAATTACTATTTTGAAGTTTTGGAAAATTTATTGGTTATAACCAAAACGTTTCAACATATTGGCGTTGCTTCTCCAGTTTTTATTCACTTTTACAACCAACTCAATATGAATTTGTTTTCCAAAGAATTTCTCAAGATCAGCACGAGCCTCAGTTCCTACTTTTTTCAGAGCTGCACCTTTATGTCCAATAATGATTCCTTTTTGCGTTTCGCGCTCTACCATAATGATCGAACGGATTCTGATAATGTTTTCGTCTTCAAAAAATTCCTCCGTTACGATTTCAACCGCATATGGAATCTCTTTACTGTAATTCAATAAGATTTTTTCACGAATCGTTTCGTTTACGAAAAAACGTTCCGGTTTGTCAGTTAACTGATCTTTTGGATAATAGGCAGGAGATTCTGGCAACAATTCGATAATTCTTCCAAAAACTTCCGGTACATTAAAATTCTGTAAAGCCGAGATTGGGAAAATTTCAGCATTTGGCACTTTTGCAGTCCAGAATGCTACTTGCTCTTCTAATTGTTCCTGATTTGAGTTGTCGATTTTATTCAACAATAATAAAACCGGAATTTTTGCATGGATGATTTTATTAAAGAAAGCTTCATCTTTTAAATCCTGCTCTCCTATTTCGACCATATAAACTAGTATATCAGCATCTTCAAAAGCTGACTTTACAAAGTTCATCATCGATTCCTGCATCTCATAGGCTGGTTTGATGATTCCGGGAGTATCCGATAATATAAGTTGAAAATCCTCACCATTCACGATTCCAAGAATACGATGACGAGTTGTTTGTGCTTTTGATGTAATGATGGATAATCTTTCTCCAACAAAGGCGTTCATCAATGTTGATTTTCCAACGTTTGGATTCCCGATGATGTTTACAAAACCTGCTTTATGTGACATTTGTGTATTATTTAATTTGCAAAGGTAGTCATATCAACTCAATACAGAAAATAAAACATTTTTTAAAGTTTTCGTTGGATTTCTTAAAAATCGGCGTATCTTTGCACCCGAAACATCGCGGGATAGAGCAGTAGGCAGCTCGTCGGGCTCATAACCCGAAGGTCACAGGTTCGAGTCCTGTTCCCGCTACTAAGAGAAAAACACCACCTGAAAAAGATGGTGTTTTTTTTTGTTTATATCACCTTGCATTTATGGATGAATTTATTGTCTATATTCTTTATTCAGAAAAATTCAAGAAAACTTATACTGGCTTTACTTCCAATTTAATTGAACGATTTAAATCTCATAATTTTCTCGAAACAAAAGGCTATACTCCAAAATATAGACCTTGGCAAGTAATTTATATTGAATTTTTTAATTCAAAATCCGAAGCTATGAAAAGAGAAAAATATTTAAAAACCGGAGTTGGAAGAGAATTCATTAAAAATCTTATTTCTAAAATTTAGCTCGTCGGGCTCATATCCGCCACGGCGGACACAGGTTCGAGTCCTGTTCCCGCTACTAAGAGAAAACACCACTTAAAAAAGATGTTGTTTTTTTTTATTTTAAAATCTAAAATGTTGGACTCATATCCGCCTCGGCGGACACAGGTTCGAGTCCTGTTCCCGCTACTAAGACAAAGTAAAAGCCTGATAAATCTTGATTTACCAGGCTTTTTTGTGGTTCGATAAATTTTGTTTAATTTTAAAAAGAACACAAAACTATCAGTGTTTTCAAGGAAAATTGGTTCGAGTCCCGTTAAGTTAAAAAACGAGATGACAATACTAATTTAACTTTAATACTTCTGCAATCTAAACTTGATTTCTTTGACGAGATAATACAATATATGATTATTTTTCTTTCACTAAAATCATAGATTTTCTATTAAACCACAAATTTTATACGATACATTGTCTAAAAAATTTTATTTTTTCACATATCATAAATACTTATTTTTCCCGAACTTAGAAATTCAAAAAAATTCACCCCTTGATATTTACACGTTTGCTGAATACTTAAAAGAGTGAGATAATCTTGAATCCCTTTTTTTGTCGGCAAACCATCATACTCCCTACGATACAATGCAACGGCTTTTATAGCTGCTTCTGCATTGTTATTATTCCAAGGTACTCCATCATAATTTAAAAAAGTAAAAAGTTCGTTTCTAGTTGAGTTAAATCTTTTTTTCCATTTTAAACAAATATTTGTTTCAAAATCAGTTTTATTCAACATTTTGAAAAAAAAATCAACTTCCTTTTTATGCTTATTTAAATTTCTTTTCTTCAACCCAAATTTGTTAATTGTAGTTGTAATATTGGTTAATAATTTGGAAAAATTCATCACTATAACTCTAAAACTAACGTCAAATTGATTCTTAACCAAATCGTCATTTAGATCCCGTATTAAATGAATTAAACATCTTTGTTTTGCACATTTCATTGCGTCATAACCCGCATAAAAATCACTAATCAGAACGCCATTAAAATCACATAAAAATTCTTTTAAAAAGTCCGCTTCTCGAGTTGGTCTAAATAAATAAAAAACAGCATCAATATTTGTGAATACCCATACGTAACAAGATTCATTCCTGATATGAAAAACTGTTTCGTCAATATGAATAACAGAACTACTCTTAACTATATTGATAATTTCATTGAATGTTGTTTTATACTTGTTTGCAAATTGCACTTTAGTGCGCATTATATTGCTATGGATAAAATCAATATCAAAACTTTCTTTTAATTGTTCAGAAATCTTATTGTAACTAATTCGGTATTGAATCATTTGATTGATAATCCAATTCTGTAATTGAAGTCCATATTTGCTTCTGATGTTAAACTCATCTGTGGGCCTTACTATTTTCTTACAATTATCACATTTGTATCTTGCATTTTTATAGAGAATAATAATTCTGCTAATTCCTGTTTTCGTTATTTTTAAATCTACAACTGTCCTATCTTCAATGCTGTGTCTATACATTTTTTCACAATTACACGATTCACATTTTTTAGGACGTTGAGAAGTAATAATCTTATTTGGTCGCAGTGAAATTATTGACTTAGTTCTAGTGGTCTTTTGCAATCCAATTTTAGGATAAGTCTTTATTAGAACTTTTTCCCTTTGGTAATTAAAATAAGCATAACTATTAATAATTTGAAAATCTGGAACTAGAAAATTTGCTCTCTCCCACTTATACACAGATTTTTTTTTAAAATTTTTAACATCTTCAAAATTTTCATTATCGAGTTCAGGAATACTACAAATCCAATCTTTTATAACTTTTAGGGCTGTACAATCTTCAATATTATATCTAATTAATTTATCCTTATAGCTAGCTTGATTATCAAGCTCCCAACTATATCTCCAAAAAATACTTTGTAAACCTGATGCATTTTTATCTGACCATTCAAAATTTAAAAAATGAGCAATATCTTTAAGGCTATTGGTATAAGTTGGTGGATAAATGCAATTAGTAAAAATAGTTAAAAGATTAAATGAATTGTCAATTAAGGTGTTAATGTAATTCTGGTCTTCAGGACTCATCTTTTTTAAAATCCTTTTTAATCCCTGAATTTCATAAGTGCCATAATGGTACAACACAAAGTTTTTGAAAGGTTTTAGTACCTTAATTAATTCGATAAAAATATTAGTTTCTTCTTCTTCAGTATTAGCCCAAAATGAATATTTATTTTCTATATCACCATTTCTTATAATTAAACCAATTAGATAATTTATACTTCTGTCGGGAATACCTTCAAAATCTATAAACACCTCAATATCATGTTTTTCCAAATCAACACTCTCAAGGATATACGTTTTTTGTTCCCGAATCGCTAATGCTTTTAATTCTGGTAAAAATTTTCTCTTGATATATGGATTTTTTTTAGCCCTAAATATATATGATAATTGTTTCACAGAAAAAATACCCCTATTATTTTTCAGTTGTATCTCTTTTTCTTTCAAATTACCTAAAAGACTCAAGTCATCTCTCTCACGAAGCTTATCAAGACAATCTTTACTGAATTCACAAACTTGACAATGCGTATTTTTATAAAAAACTGGTGGATTAACTGCATTTTCAAGATTTCTTAGTAAAGAGATAATTTTGCTTATTTCCTTTTGAAAATTGGAGAGTTTTAATTTTGCTTCTTTAAATTGTTTTCCAAACACTATTTTAACGAAATCAATCTTCAGTTTAAATTCAGACTCAATGAAATATGATTGAAGTGCAACAGTTAACTTATCTAGTTTAGTTACTTTTTCTAACGGACTAATTAGAATAACATACATCTTCTTTTCGTCAAAATACAATCCATCCACCTTAATGTTTATTTTGTTTTTGCTAAATACTGTATCTATGTAAATTTGGTTTACCTCATAATGATTTTTATCCTTGAATAATTGTCCCTTAAACTCTTGCTTTATCGAATTTTTATCAATGTAATTTTGTTTTTTAATATTCCGTAGTTCATCTATAACATTTTCAAAATCAGTTTTTAAGGACTGAGAATTCAAACCTTTTAAATAGGCTTTATAATTGCAGTGAATTAATGCGGTTAATATTTCATTGTTGATAATCATCGAAATTCTCGATTTACAAAAAATAGTGCTTTAATTTTTCCAAAATAGCACTTCTTCGAATCTTCTAAGAACAAAAAACATTTCTAAAAGTTCAATACTGTCCGAAGTATCCCGGCTACGTGCACGCTTCAATATTCGTCGAAATCATACCCGTCGCCGAAAACACAGGTTCTTGGCTTAACCACGGGAAACTACAAAAAAACAATATAATAGATATAAGAAAAACACCTCTCCAACTTCTCTACTTTAGCTAATAATTTTATTTTCATTTGAAATCAACATATGAGATTGTAAGCTCCCGGACTTCATAAAATTTATCCCCTAAACTTTTATCTGATTCTCATTCCCCTAGGCCTTGGAAAAGTCAAGCCTAAATGTGAATATAATCCCCTTACCTTACTTCTCCATTCAATTTTTGATACTACCCATTGTTTATTTTCTCCTACGATATGTAGATTATCATGCGAATGAGAGGGCATTTTCATTGAATCTTGAACATCATCAAATTTTAAAAGAAGTTGAGGATTATCAATTGGAGACTGGTTTTTATCTAAATCAAAAATAGTCCTGTCTTTTTCGTTACTGTATCTGGATATTTTTATTTTTAATTCATCATAGAGTTTTACCAAAGGAATTTCATTTGTTATAAAATCAAGATCGTAAATATCTTTTTTTGTCGCACGATTTGCTGCACTGACCAATTTGAACAATCCAATATCCAGCTTTGACAATAACCGAATACCTTCTTTAATTTCAATTGGATAAAGGTTCTTCATATTTTGAAGAAGTTCAACTTTTAAAACTGTTTCTTTGGAAATCACAATAAAAAATCTCATAAAAACAAACTGGTCGTCAATATCACAGGGATTATCAAATCGAATAGCTTTATCACCATAAAACATTGACACTTCATCTTTTATTCTATTAAAACCTCTTCTTCCAATTATATCGGGACAAAATAAATCAATATCATCAGATACTCTATGATTATACTGCATAGCAAGATTGGTCCCTCCTCCCAAGGCAAATTCTGAGTGAAGGCAAACTCTGCAATTCCAAAATAGTTTTTAATATTTCCGAAGACACAGCATTCATTTATAAAGGATATTAAATTGGCAGTACAAAACGCTGAAAAGGCTTCACGTGATATCGATCAGCAACACTCAGACATACCTTATTACTTATATTCTCTTTTGTCTGTTTTAGATATTTTACAATATCAGAAGAAGTATAGAGCCTTTCTAGAAGCTGAATATCTGCTTCGAAAGTTTCCGAAGTAGTGGCATACAATGCCCTTGGAATTATAACAGCTTTATCTTTTTCAATATCAAGCTCACTATAATCCATATCCCAAAATAAATATTTAGGAAAAACGTCCACTATGTTGACTTTTGGTCTCATTTTACAAATATACAACTATTGTATTATATTTAATATTCTCCTTGCTTCTTTCTTATTTTTAACACTTTAAGAATCAGTATCATTTTCCCCATTTCAATATTTTTAAATCATCCAGAAAATGGTTCGAAAATTGTCCCTTTAGGGCTACTAGTAAAAATTAAAAGCCTGAGAAATCTAGATTTCTCAGGCTTTTTTGTGATTCGAAGAATGTTGTTTAATTTTAAATAGAGCACAACTGTCAGTATTTTCAAGGAAAATTGGTTCGAGTCCCGTTAGGTTCTTTTGGAATGCTATCGTACATCCAACGTCACTGTACAATGCCATTGCCCAAATCCGATGTATTCCTTACTGATTGTTGCTCAATCCGTTTTCTATTGTAAAATATTGAAGCTCCCCATTATGAAGCAAACATACACCTTCATTAAAACTACCAAACCAAGTATTACTTTTACTATCTTCCAAACTTGAACGAACTCCTATTGTGTATTTTAACTTTACGGTGTTGATTTCTATATCAAGGTGTTGAATACTTTTTTAAGAGTTTACTATATTATTCCCCTCATATGGTTGACTTTTATTATTACAAGAGATTATTACAATGATCAAAAAGGTGTAATAAAGAATAAATGAGTCTTGACAATGTAATTTTACTCTCATTGTGTTGTTTTTATAATTTAAAAATACATCAAACTTATAAATTGCTTGAAATATGTGTCGGCAACTACTTTTATTCTATTAATAATATTTTTTCGGCTTTATCATTCCAAAGTATTATATTTTGTTCCAGACTTGATGTAATAATTCTGTTTCCTTGTTTATTCCAAGAAACACCCCATAAATAGTCTTTCGAGTTTCCTTCTGAAATAAGTTTGCCCTTACTATTCCAAACTCTCAATGCATCACTAGCTGTTGCTAATCTGTTTCCTTTTGTATTCCATGTTAAATTTCTGTATTCACCTTTGCTAATATCAATTGACCTTAAGAGTTCTGCTTGTTCATTCCAATATTGAAGTAATGATTTATCTTGTTTGTCACCATAGTCACCTGTAACAAAAAAAGAACCCGATTTGTGCCAAGCAACACTCAACAACATCACTTCTTCAGGTCTATGTTTAATTGATTTTAACAAATTTCCTTCAAAGTCAAATAACCGTATTTTATCTGAAACAGTAATTAATATATTCTTTTTGGGGTGCCAATCAGCCGCAGTAACACCTTTGCTATTTTCATTCTTAAAACTCCTTATTAAAGTACCTTTCATATTGTAAATTAATATTTGTCCATCATTGTCAGCGACAACTAAATATTCACCTGTATAATTCCAATCTATTCCTCTTGCTCCCCCTGGTGAAATTCCGTTCAATTCAATTCTCTCATCAGTATCCAAATTTATGATGCATGATTTATCCTCCGATAGTTGTGTTGCAACTGCAATACTGTTTTTTAATGGATGCCATTTTATGCGAGTTATTGTACTTTTTATTGGAAATGATTTGTATGATTTTAAATTCTTTTCGCTATAAATTTTCAACGTGTCTAAGTTTCCACCGATAGCCATGAATTTACCATCAGAACTCCAATCAGTAGTCCAAAGAATTTTTTTATTAATAGTATCTTGTGAAAAAAGTTGATTATTGAATGCTGTTAATAGAATTATATATTTCAGGAGCTTATTTTTTATTTTCATAAATACCTATTTTGTTTCAATTCGTCTTTTAAAAAATATTATAACTTTTTGTTATTTCCTTTATCAAATAGTAAATAATCTAAACTCCATTTTCCCGGTCCAATAAAAAAGAATAAAGCAAAATGTAAAGCAAATAAAAAAGGAAGTTCTCCATTAAAAATATCTCCCTGACTCATGGTATAAATAACACCAACCATTATAGTAATTAATAATGGTGTAATAAATTTAGTAAAAAGACCTACAGCAAGTAATATTGAGCCTGCAAACTCAATGATTTTGGCAGCGTATCCAGAAAAAACTGGAAACGGAAAATTTATTTCCGTCAGAAACTTAATGAGTATATGTATATCAAATAATTCTAGAGAATGTCTGAATATATAAAAAGCCACCGCTATGCGGATAATAAAAACACCATTATTCCAAGTTCCATTTGAAGTAAATACTTTTGCCATGTTTATTTATTTTATTCCAGCAAACCTACTGTCATTTTATAAATATAGGACAATGTATAATGTAAAA